>JAAXHJ010000090.1:753-28881 GCA_012270965.1 Candidatus Palauibacter poriticola | reverse complement strand
CCCGCGATCAGCCGTCCGTACGCGGGGGTCACCTCGTCGACCACCTCGGCGCGATCCGAAAGGCAGTAGTTCCCCATGTTCGCGGTCCAGTGTTCGAGCGTCACGGGTCGATTCCTCACCAGAGTGGTCTTGAACGGTCGGCTCCCCACCTCCGACCGAAGGCCCATCAACCGTAAGGTAATCTCGCGCCGCCGGGCTCAAAGGCCAGCGTCGCGCGCCGGAGAGAGACGTGGTAGGATGAACCGCCTCGCCGCTTCCCGTCCCCGCCACGATGGAGGCGGAACAGGGGACGCTTCGGCGGTTGCCCCGGTCGACGTCGAGGGCGCACCCGCAGCGGTCGAGCCCACGGTTCGGTGGAAGGTTCACGTCCGCCGCCGTCCACTTTCGTCCGGTGTGTTCCGGTTCATGTTTGTATATTCAACGTGATATACGACCGAGCCAGACACGATGTAAGGCAATGTGGCTCAGCAGCTTACGTTTGTCATGGTTAGTCACGCCCGAACGTGCGTTGCAGGCGGGTTCCCAGGGCCAATCGTTCCACGGCCAGTAAGATGGCCAACGTGGCAACGACCCTCGACGTCCGGGCCGGCCACTCCCCTTCACCCATCCTCATGGCACGAGGGGTTGGAGGCGGCCGAACTCGTACTCGGGGGGCGGCTCGGCGCCGAGGAGGTGGCGGACGAAGTAGTCCCAGCGGCGGCGCATCATGTAGGGCTCGTTGCCGAAGCCGTGGCCGCGGTTCGGAAAGAGGAGGAGGTCGAAGTCCTTGTTCGCGGCAATGAGGGCATCGACGACGAGCATCGTGTTGGAGTGCGGGACGTTCGTGTCCATCGTGCCGTGCGCGATGAGGAGCTTGCCCCTCAGGTTCTCCGCCACGAGTTGGTTCGCCTGGTTGTCGTAGTTCGTCGCGCCGTCGGCATACACCTCGAGCAACCCCTGGTACTTCTCTCCCCAATCGTCCTCGTAGTTGCGGTTGTCGTGGTTTCCGGCCTGCGAGACGGCGACCTTGTAGAAGTCCGGGTAGCGCAGGATCCCGGAGGTGGACGCGAAGCCGCCGCCGGAGTGGCCGTAGATCCCGACCCGGTCGATGTCGATCCACGGGTGGCGCTCCGCCAACTGCCGGATGCCGGTGATCTGATCGGGGAGCCCGTTGTCGCCCATGTTCCCGTAGTAGGCGTCCTGGAACGTCTTCGAGCGTCTCGGCGTGCCCATGGCGTCGAGTTCGATGACGACGAAGCCGAGTTCGGCCAGCGACTGCAGGTCGCGGTGCGCGGCCCGGAAGCTCCGGCTCCCCACGCTCCCGCTCTGCGGCCCCGGATAGAGGTAGTTGATCACCGGGTACTTCGCGGCCGGATCGAAGTTCGAGGGACGAAACATCAGCCCGTAGAGGCCGGTCTCGCCGTCGCGAGCCTTCACCGTGAAGGGGATGGGCGGCTGCCAGCCGACCTGCTCCAGGCGCGAGATGTCGGCCCGTTCGACGGTCTGCAGCACCTCGCCGTCCATGTCCCGAACGACCGTCACCGGCGGGATCGTGGGCGTGGAGTATTGGTCGACGAACGTCTCGCCGTCCGGCGCGAGCCAAACCACGTGGTTCGCACTGTCGGGTGTGAGGAGTTGGACATCGCCCCCGTCGAGACCGGCGCGGTACAGGTACATGAAGTAGGGATCGCCGGGCTCCCGCCCGTTGCCCAGGAAGAGGATCTCCCCGGCCTCCTCATCCACTCGGAGGACGCGTTCCACGTTCCAGGGGCCCGACGTCACCCGCCGATTCGGCTCCCCGCTGGACGCGTCGTAGAGGTGGAGGTGACCCCAGTCGTCGCGCTGCGAATACCAGAGGATCTCTTCGGACGCGGAGAGATAGCGCCAGTTCGCGTGGGACTCGAAGAACGTCTCCACGACCTCCTCGAACAGGTCGCGGACCTCGCCGGTGCTCGCGTCGGCCATGCGGACGAGCGCCCGCTTGTGGTCGCGCGAACTCGACACGAAGACGAACCGGGAACCATCGGCGCTCCATTCGACATCGGAGAACGTCCCGCCGCAGGCCACGTGGTCGCACACGGTGGAGCGATGTTGGTTCGGGGGCATGTCCAGACGGACGACGCGGCTCCCGGCGGCCGCCTCCGTGTCGACCACCACGCGGTGGATGCGGAAGATGACCGAGTCCTCCGGGAGCGGGTAGCGCCACGCCTCGAGTTCCGGGTGTCCGACCTCGGTCGTGACCATGTACATCATCCCCACCCCGCGGGCGTCGTGTTGGAAGGTGGCGATGCGGCGCGAGTCGGGAGACCACTTGAGGACGGGACG
The DNA here is from genome assembly GCA_012270965.1 of Candidatus Palauibacter poriticola. Lineage (GTDB taxonomy): Bacteria > Gemmatimonadota > Gemmatimonadetes > Palauibacterales > Palauibacteraceae > Palauibacter > Palauibacter poriticola. The sequence continues at coordinate 26,577 of JAAXHJ010000090.1, read as the reverse complement.
GTCGCTCTTCACCCAGCCCGCGTTGTTCGTCGCGTAGCCGAAGTCCTCGATCCCGTCCTCGGTGAGTTGGGTCGTCTCCTCCGTGGTCAAGTCGCGGAGCCACAGGTTGTGGTCGCGGATGAACGCCGCCTTCGTCCCGTCCGGCGACACGATGTCGAAGCGGCGGGCCGGCGGGGCCTCGGGCGACGGAACCGCCTCGCAGCGCTCGGCGTCGAGGCTGCAGGCGTACGTCTCTCCCTCAACTTCGACCTCGAAGCGGATCGTCCCCGCCTCGAGGGCGAGAGCTCCGAATGGGAGCGCGAAGGCCGTGTGCTCCTCGCCGGTCGCCGCGGCGAGCGCGGAGGCCATGCGCCCGTGGTCGAAGGCGCGCTCCCGCGTCCCCGAGGACGGATCGATGACGACGTACTCGGTACCAGCCTCGAAGCGGTTCCGATACCAGAAGCGGCCGTCGTCCAGCCAAGCAGGGAGCACCGCCCCCCCGAGCACGAGCGGGCTCGCGTGGCTCGCAAGGAGCCTCTCCGCCCGCTCGTAGTCCGCCTCCGTCAGCGGGTCGGAAACCTCTTGTGCGAACGCACCCGGCGTCGGTGGGAGGGTGGCGCCGATCAGCAGCGCTGCGTTGGCTATGCGGCTCATGCTTGCAGTCCCGTCAGTCGTCCCGGTCGTTGGCGGCGAGGGTCGCAAGATGCCGTCCGTCCCCTGCGGCGGCCACCGCCGTCCAGTGAGGTGTTTCGTGGGACGCGCCCGCACGAGCATCTTCGAGCCGCGGCCCATCTTGATGTTGCCATGACGTGGGATGTGGCGTAAAATGATGCGTGCCATGCTGGTTTTCGTGCCATTATAGAGGTTATGCCATGGTGGAAACGGGGAACGCCCCGGCGGACGATACGGTTCCGAACGAGCTGGTGGCGATCGACGCCGCTGGCCGGTTGGTCGTGCCCGGAAAATTCAGGAAGGCCCTCGGAATCCGCGGACCACAGCAGCTACTGGTTGGACTGGAGGGCAACACCCTGAGGGTAAGCACGACGGATGGGGTCATCCGTCGCTATCAGGAACTCGCCAGGCGCAGGAAGCGAACGACCGGAAGCGTTGTCGATGCGTTCATCGCGGAGCGGCGTAGAGAGGCCGCGGAGGAGTGAGGCTCCCTGTGGCGCTGCTTGACGCGTCGGCGCTCCTGGCTCTCGTCTTCAAAGAGAAAGGTGCAACCCGGGTTTGGGATACCCTGCGGCGAGGGGCGGCGATATCGGCCGTAAACGCCGCCGAGGTGGCCTCCCGGCTCGGCGGTGAAGGTTGGACGGTGGAGGAGGTCGAGGGCTTTTTCGGAGAGTCGGCCCTCGAAGTCGTGCCATTTGACGGGCCCGCGGCGCTTCTGAGCGGGTCGTATCGGCAGCCGACCCGGCATCTCGGGTTGAGTCTCGGCGATAGGGCCTGCTTGGCCACGGCGCGCCATCTCGGCCTCGCCGCACTGACCGCCGACCGCGCGTGGGCCGAACTGGAGCTTGACGGCGTCAGCGTCGTCTGCATTCGCTGAACAGGCGGAGGAGGGCATGTGTTGCAGCCTCGGTTAGGTGCTCTTCCGCAGTCGCCGCGGCTCCTGTGGCCCGAGTTGTGCTCGACGCCGAGCGCCTGCTCACCGAAGTGCCGTATCTCGACCGGGCCGAGGTTGTGCGAAGAGCGGAGCACACGTCGACGTGCCTGGTCGATCGTGACGGCCCCGTCCGCGTTTCCTTCCTCGGCGGTCTCGCGCCGAATCGCGTCCGCGATCCCGAGCGGGTGGCCGACACGGGGGTCTCCGTCGCGTCGCTGCTCGATCTCGCGGCGACCAAGGTACAGGTCGTGCAGACCCGAGCGAGCGCGAGGGACTACGTGGATGTGGACGCCCTCGTTCACGCCGGGGGCACCGGCCTGAGCCAAGCGCTGGGAGCCGCCGCGGCGGTCTTCGGTGATCGCTTCAACCCGGTCCTCACGCTCAAGGCCCTGACCTTCTTCGGCGACGGCGATCTTGCGACGATCCCCGCTGCGGTCCGCGAGCGACTCGCCGCAGCCGTCCGGGACATCGACCTGAACCGGATCCCGTCCCTGTCCGCGCGCCCGGGTCTGTATGCCGCGCGAGGCCGCTTCATGACCGGCGCGGCGCGGAACGCCCCCGAGCTGCTGCAAGTGGCCCGGCGCGTCGTGTGGTTCAAGCCGCCGGAGGAGACGCTGCGCGATCCCGTGCTCTTCCTCAACCACGTCATGACCTGGGGCACGGTGGACGACATCCGAGTCGCGCGGTCGTGTTTCGACGGGGACGACTTCCGGGCCGCCCTGAGGCAGGCTTATCCGGGGGTGTTCGATCCTCGCTCGTGGGCGTACTGGCACGTGGCGCTGGGGATGGAGCCTACTCCGCCTCTACCCACCCGCCAGCTGCCCGAGTAGGGAGCGTCGCACAGACGGGGGCCGCCTCGTTCAGCCGCCGTGCTCGACCAGTTCGCAGAGAGCCATTGCCGCAGCCGTGGCGGTCAAGACGAAGCCGGCGCGTCACCCTCGGCTCGGAGGGCGTCGATGCGGCGGGCGACGCCCTCTTCGTAGCCGGATTCCTCGAAGCCCGCGCGCTTGAACTGGATGAGCCCCTCCCGGTCCAGGTAGAACGTGGTCGGATAGCCGAGGATTTCGTAGTCCAAGGCGAGGCCCCCCTCGTCGAACAGGACCGGGAAAGTGAAGCCGCCCTCCTCGATCTGCCGGGCGACCTCTTCGCGCGGCGATCCCGCCGTGGCGACGGTGAGGAACACGACATCCTCATCGTCCTCGTACGTCTTCAGGAGCTCGACGAAGTGCGGGAACTCCTCGAGGCACGGGCCGCACCACGTCGCCCAGAACTTCAGCACGACGATCCTCCCCTCGAGGTCGCTCGGACGCCACTCGATCCCGTTCTGGTCCTCGAGCGCGAAGGAGGGCGCCTCGCGCTCGAGGCGCTGGCCGAGTTCGCGCCGCTCCATCTCCTCCTCCACAATCGGGCGCCGAACGGCGAGCCGCTCCTCGACCGTCTCGGGAGACAGGCCGGCCGCCGCGGCGGCCTCATCCGCGAGCGGGCGGAACCCGGATCCGCCGAACGCCATCGCCTCCACGAAGGCGTCCAGAGCCTCCACCGGCCGGGCCGTACGGAGAAGATGACGTCCGTACGCTCCCAGCGGGGTGGCATCCCTCGACTCGTTCGCCACCTGCTCGAACAGCTCGCCGGCCGCTTCGATCTCCCCGAGTTGCGTCAGCGCCCGGGCCTGGAGGATGCGGGCGACGTCGATGTAGCTCCGCCGCGACTTCTCCCGCTCGTCACCCCGGCTGCCGGGGTACAGGTATCCGGGGCTGCGGGCGCGCAGGCTCCGCTCGATCGCGACCGCTTCCTCTAGCACGGCCCGCGGCTCGATTCCGAAGTAAAGCAGGCCGCGGAGCGCCGAAAAGACGCCCTCCCGCCAGCGGACCACGGCCATCGAGGCGGCCAACAGCTGCCCGGCCACCTCCGATTCGAGCGGCGCGTGGGGCGGCTCCGCCGCGACGGTCGCCGCCCCCCACACGGTCCTGCGGCTCGGGGCGTCGCCGGGTAGGGAAGCGAGCGCGCGCTGCGTCGAGACCGTGTGATTGCGGTCTACCCACGCGCCGCGCCGCCCGAGATCCCTTGACTTCAACCCCTCGGCGGCGAGATGCGCCATGTCGACCGTACTGTCCGCGTACCCGAGCCGGGCCATGTCGAAGTCGAAGGTCAGATCCCAGTACCGCAGGTCGTCCGCCAACACGCCCCGGTCGGGGGCCGCCTCGAGTCGGTTCAGCCAGCGGTCCGAGTCGTCCTCCCGCCGGAGCAGGCGGAAGTCGTATCCCGCCGCGAGCCGGTACAGGACCGGTGCCGCGACGTCCGGATCGCCTTCGGCCTCGGCCGCGAGCGCGTCGAGGGTGGCCCCGATCGAGTCCCTCACGGCTTGGGCGCGGTCGCCCCCGTCCCGTTCCGCGAGTGCGATGCGGAGCGACCCCAGGGCGTGGAGCAGGATCTGGTCGTTCGGCCGCATGGCCTCTACCTCGGCCAAGATCGCGGCGTAGGCTTCGAGTTGTCCGAGATCCGACGCCGCCGCCTCCGCATCGTCGTAGATGACGGGCCGGTCCCCGGCGTGGCGCAGGGCCTCGGGAAGCACCCGGAGGATCTTCTCTCCGTACCTCCGGTCGGTCTCGAAGATGCCGGCCCAGCGAAGATCGTGGATGTAGCCTTCCCAAGCGGCGGAATCGAGGGGTTCCAGTTCGAGCACCCCCTCCCAAGCCAACACGGCCTCCGCGTGCAGGTTGAAGTAGCTGGCCAGCGTGGCGTACTGACGGTGCGCATCGGCGTCACCGGGTGATGCGGCGCGCGCCGAGTCGTAGCGGGCCATCGCGCGCTCGAACTCGATGGCTTCCGCGTCCGCGACCGCGTCGGCCATCAGTTCGGCGTGGGAGCGAGCGTCGCCGCAACCCGTCAGGACCGACAGACACACCCCCACAAGGATCAGATCCCGTCTCATGAGGATTCTCTCCCGTAAGCGTTGAGCCGCCAGACGCCGGCCATGCCGGGATGCGTCGCCGGAAGCGCTGGTCACGCCGGGTCCAACCTTGGTGTGACGATCAGGATGAGCACGGGCTCCCCCGCGGAGCGGCGCGCCGACCCCAACACCACCCTCTGACCGTCTCGGACCGTGACGGAAGCTTCGAGAAGGGGCCCCGGCATGCCCGACACGATGACCTGCCCCTCACGCGCATCAACACGCGGGCGCCTCGCCCGGTCGATGAGGGTCACCTTGGCGCGGACATTCCTCGTGAACCGGCGCGTGGTGACCTCCGCGTAGATCGTCAGCGGCGTGTCGGAACCGTCCGCGATGATCCGCTGGGATCCGCTGCCGGTAGCCGTGGCGGCGGTGCTCGACCGCCGTGCCAAGCCGACGTTCAGCACCGACGTCGACAGGAGCCGGTATCCCCGGAAGTTGAAGAGCGTCCTGAGTTCGCTCACAACGTCACTGATCTCGGGGTCGTCATCGGTGAAACCGTCCGCCTCGACCAAGTGAAAGGTGAGCTGCACGTTCTGGACGGTCTCGGTACCCTCCTCAGGCTCCTGCGCGCTCGCGACGCCCGCAAGCGGACCGATGGCCAGCGTCATGATCCACGCGCAGCGGATGCCCTTCCCCGCCCTACCTCTCACCTTCCTGTTCGCCATGCCGGTCATCCGTCACTCTCCTCCGGGTGGAGCAGCCATACGACGGCGATGCCGGGATCGTTCGTGGGGAAGACCACGAACGGCCTGTCGGCCTCCACGTCCATTTCGCTCACCATGCTCCGTGAGGGGGACTCGATGGGGGCACCGTCTTCGTCGATAGCGCCGCCGGGCAACAGGAGCAGGGCCGCGACGACCGCCGCCGCCGCGAGCGGACCCACGGCCCACCGGCGCCACGGGAGCCACCGGTGTGCGGGCGTGGCGGATTCGCGCGGCGCGGCGGGCAGGCGATCGCTCACCTGGCTTGCCAGCGCGGACAGAACGGCGTGCATGTTCCGCTCGGCCCGCGCGATTCGCTCGGCGTCCCGATGTCCCCGGCCGTCCGAGCTAGCGGCCGCCTCGATGCTGTCCTCCGGACCCCCCGGCCTGTCGTCCCGTTCAGTCATCGTTTCCCCCGGCTTCCCCTTCCACGGGTTGCCAACATCTCTTTTCGCATTCTGCGCCGCGCGCGAAGCAGGTGTACTCGCAGCGTGTTCGGGTTCATCTCAAGCAGCCGCGCCGCCTCGGCGGGCCTCAGCCCCTGCAGGTCCACCAGATCGAAGACTTCCCGCTGCGCCAGGGGAAGCTCCGTCACAAGAGTCCGAATCAGTCGCAGCGCCCGCTTCATCTCGATCTCGTCCAGCGGATCGTCCGGTTGCGGCACCCGGGTCGGGGCCAGCCACTCCGCCTTCTCGGCCAGCCGCCGCTCCCGCCGCTTCGCTCGCTGGTGATCCAAGCTGGCGTTCCTCGTGATCCGGTAGACCCAGCTCGTCACCCTTGCGCGGCCGTCGAAGCTCCCGATCAAGTCCAACGTCTTCATCAGGACGAGTTGAGCGACGTCCTCCGCGTCATCCGGGTCGCCGGTCATGACCAGCGCCCACCGGCATACCAAGGGACGGAGAGCGCCCGCCAGCCCTTCCATCGCCCCTCGATCTCCCTTCCCCGCCCGCTCGGCCAGATCCAAGATCTCTCGGTCGGAGAGCATGGCGCACCCGATCCCTTCTCTCTCGTGTGGTATCAGAAAGTGAGACGGCGGTGGTGGCGGGAACGTTTACCTTGCCGGCACCCGCAGGGTCTTCATCACGGACGGCGCGGAGTAGGGCGGGTTAGCCGCCGGCTTCGACGAGGGCGTAGAGGGCAACGGACTGGACCTCCAGTTCGTCGCGCCGGCTCAAGAGCACCCAATCCGGACCCGCGTCGAGGACGGCCGCGCCGCCGGGGAGCGTGAGGCGCCTCAGCCATGTGCCGCTCGCGTCCAGGAGGTGCAGTTCCTCGCGCGGCTCACGCCAGACGAACGACTTGACCCAGACCCCGCCGTCCGGCAGCGCGATCAAGGCTTCGTACGCGGGGAAACGCTCCGGAAGGCCATCCCGGATGTCCGGCCACGACTCCCGCTCGAAGTTCCGCCGGGCTTCGGCGTCGTCGTACCGCGCCAGCCAAGCTTCCCGATACGCGTCGACGCGGTCGTCCGTCACCGCGAGGTCGGGGCCGGCCCAGCGGGTCACCCGGGTAACCCGGCCCGTCCAGTCCAAGTGCTCCAGTTCGTAGTCATCGGCCGTCCCGTACCACACGCCGGCGCCTCCAGCCGCAAACACCAAGTCCCTCCCCCACCAGCGCGGACCGCTGCCCTCCGCGTAGTGGCGAGTACGTTCGGCGCCCGCGATCCCGGAGCGCAGCGTGGACACCTCGTCGCCCCGTAGCGCCATGAGGGTCATGCTCGAGCGGTAGTGCTCGCCCACCGCGAGGGTCTCGTCGTAGTGGAATACGTCATCCGGACGCGGAGCGAAGACGAGGCGGCCGCCGGGCGAACAGGCCGGATCCCCGTAGGGATTCACGCCCAGCGCGGTAAGCGACCGCGTAGCAAGCACGTTCCCGTCGAGATCGAGTTCCGTGATGCGGTTCAGACGCCAGTCACGGACGGTGAGCGGGGCCCCCGGACAACCCCTCAGTAGCCGGAGCCCCCGATACTCCCCCGGTCCCTCGCCCGACCGCCCGCTGGTCCAGATGTGGCGCCCGCGTGCGTCGAACCTGCGGAGGTTGGCGCTCTGTTCGTCCGCGACGACGATGCCTCCATCCTCGAGACGAACCGCACCGGTCACGTTGCCGAAGATGTATTCCACCGGGCCATCCACGATCCCGACGCGCACCAGTGGCTCGTCGGCCAGCCTCAGGTCGGGGTCGCGGGGAGCCGCGCTCTCGACCACTTCCTGGCCGGCAAGTTTCTGCGGCGGCGCGAAGACGGCGACGGCGAGGAACAGTCCGACGGCGCCTCGTCCGCGGAGTTCGGATCGGTGCATGGACCCCTCCGGGAGATGAAGGCAGCGTGGATCTCTATCACCGGAGGCACAACCCGCCTTGGGAGCGTCCTCCCTAGTAACACCGCGATGCTACGCTAATCGGATCCGCATCGTCCCGGCAAGACGGAGCTATCGTTCCGGCAAGATGAAGGTCGTATCATGGGACAGACGAGTGTCGTGAGTTCACCCATGGTACCGAGGTTTCCGATGCGCTCCCTTTCCCTCGCCCTCGTTCTTCCCGCCGCGGTGCTCGCGCTGCCGCCGCAGGCGCCGCTGGTCGCGCAGGAGCGGCCGTTCACGTTCATGGATGTGCAGGAGATGAAGCGCGCCGCCTCGTGGACCCCGAGTCCGGATGGCGAATGGATGCTGTACACCGTGACGACCCCCGACTGGGAGGCGGCGGAATCCCAGACCGACATCCACCTCGTGTCGCTGAGCGAGGGCGTGCCGTCGGACCGCCGGCTCACCTACACGGAAGACAAGGATGAGCGCAGCCCGACGTGGGCCCCCGACGGGTCGTTCTTCCTCTTCGCTTCCAACCGGGACGGGGACGACACCCAGCTCTACATGATGCGCCACGACGGGGGCGAGGCCCGGAAGATCACCGACGCGGATGAGGGCGTGTCCGGCTACGCGTTCAGCCCCGACGGGCGCTGGCTCGTCTACCGCTCCGGCGAATCGAACCGAGAGCAGCTCTACCGGCTGCCGGCCGACGACCTCGCCGGGGCCGATCCGGAGCCGCTTACCGAGGGCGAGGCGGGCGTCGGCCAGTGGGACTTCTCCCCAAACGGGAGCCGGGTCTACTTCACGCGCCCCGATTCCTTCAACGAGGACGAGGTGAAGCGGCGCGAGGAGGGTTTCACGGTCGACATCCGCAACGCAATCACGCCCCTCTCCAGCCTGTGGAGCGTGGAGATCGAGACGGCGTCCGAGGAGCGCGAGACCGACGACCCGTCGTACAGCATCAACAACTTCGCGATCTCCGATGATGGCCGCTGGATCGGGATCACGGGCGGCTCGCCGAAGCGCTACGAGCGCAACATCACGGCGCAACGGCTGTACGCGGACCTCTACCTGATGGAGGTGGCGACAGGCGAGATCGAGCGACTCACGGACAACTACGAGGTCGGCGAGGGCGGGCTCAGCTTCTCCCCGGACGGCCGCTGGGTCGCCTTCTCCGCGCCGGACGAGATGGAACGCTACTCGATGACGGAGAACCGCGTCTACATCCGCGAGGTCGACGACCGCGGAGGCGCGTTCCGGAAGCTCGGCGCCGACTTCGACCAGAGTGCGAGCGTCGGGTTCTGGTCCGAGGATTCGAATACGATCTACTTCAACGCCGGCGTGAAGGTGACGACGCAGTTGCACGCGCTCGACGTGGAGACGGGGGCGGTGCGGCAACTCACCGAGGAGCGGGCGGCGCTCTCGGTGTCACGGGATGACGACACGGGCACGCTTCTCATCGGCTACAGCGACCCGAAGACGCCGCCCACCATGTTCACCGTCTCCAGCGTCGACGATGTGCCTCACCGCTCGACGTGGACGCAACTCGTCGATGTGAACCCGCACCTGCGCGAGGTGGCGTTCGGCGAGGAGGCCGAGGTCAACTGGCGTTCGTCGGACGGGAAGATGGTCGGGGGCGTCCTCGTCTATCCCGTCGGCTACGAGGAAGGGACGCGCTATCCGCTCATCGTCGCGATCCACGGGGGCCCGGCCTCGGCGGACATCCTCCGCTTCAACGGGGGGTACAACGCGCAGGTCTACGCGGGCGCGGGCTACGCCGTCCTCAAGCCCAACTACCGCGGTTCGCGCAACTACGGGAACGCGCACCGCACGGACATCGTCGGCGACTACTTCACGATGGGGTACGAGGACATCATGACGGGCGTCGACCACCTGATCGCCGAGGGGATCGTGGACGGGGACCGCATGGGCGCGCTCGGCTGGAGCGCGGGCGGCCACTGGTCCAACTGGATCCTCACGCAGACGGATCGCTTCAAGGCGATCAGCTCGGGCGCCGGGACGATGAACTGGATCAGCATGTACGCGCAGAGCGACGTGCAGCGGAACCGCCAGTTCTACGTCGGGGACGGCTTCCTGTACGAGGACTTCGACACGTACTTCGACCAGTCCCCGCTCAAGTACATCGTGAACGCGGCCACGCCGACCATGATCCACGTCGTGGAGGGGGACCCCCGCGTGCCGAGCCCGCAGTCGGTCGAACTCCACATGGCGCTCAAGAAGATGGACGTGCCGACGGAGCTGTTCATGTATCCGGGGCGGAGCCACGGCATCCCGGACCCGCGCAACCGGCTCGTCAAGGCGGTGAGCGAGATGGCGTGGATGGACTACTACGTGCGCGGCATCGGCGAGAAGTTCCAGTGGCGGCAGGTCCTCGAAACGCTCGCGCCCGCGGAGGCCCCCACCGTCGTCTCCGAACGCTGACGCCGCGGTTTCCGTGAGCCGCATGCCGAGGCGTTTGGTTTGGCTGGGGGTTCGGATTGCGCTCCCCGTCGCCCTCGTCGTCGTGACCTTCGGTTACGCGATCACGGGAGACCACACCGATGTCTGGCTGGGAGCGGGCTGCGGGCTTGCGATCGGGGTGGGCGTCGGCCTCCGGGGAGGCGCGCGGGGCAGCCTGTGGACCGGTATTCTGGTCGGCTCAGTGCTCGGGGTCGCAACCGCGCTGTTGACCGGGGCTCAGGATCTTGGTTGGAGCGTCATCATCCCGCCCAGCACCCCCTTGGCGATCGGCCTGATCGACGGACTGGGGCGCTCGTCCCTCTCAGGATACCGGGACGCCAGCCGAGAGACCTTCATCTTGGCCGTCCTGTTGAGCCTTGGTCTTGGCCCGGCGCTGGTCGTGGGCGGCGTCCCGAGTTGGCCCCTTGTGGCGGCCTACCCGCTCCTGGCCACGCCCTGGACGGCGCTGCTGCTCGGCCTGCTCTGCCAGCGCCGCAAGGGATGGCGCGACGCCCGACCTCCCCGGCTCCTGGTCCTCGGTGGGGTGGCCCTGCCCATCCTGATGGGAGTCCTGCTCGGATCCGGCGTGATACGGGAAGGCATCGGGCTGCCCCTCATCGGCGGGATCGCGTGGATCGTCGGCACCCTGGCCCTTTCGCTCGTCGTGATTCCGGTGGCCGCGTTTCTGGTGGGGCGCGCCGCCGCCACTTGGCTCCGTCCGCGGCTGCAGGTGTACGGGCAACTGGCCGCCTACCTGCGGGTCATGTGGATCCCTATTGGCGGGTTCGCGGTCGGCTATCTGACGATCATCTTCCTGTTCGCCGGCTTCTACGGGACGCTGGAGCGTTTCAGCCCCGGCGCGTTCGCCGGCGCCGGCCCCGGGGTTACGGACTGGCTGTCGTTCGCGTTCTTCAATGCCCTGGGCCAAGACTACGGGGCCGTCGTCCCCGTCTCGGCCGGCGCCCGGATGCTGGTGGGCCTCCACCTGATCCTCTCGGCGGGCTGGGCCGTCGTGCTGTTCGCGGCCGTGATGTCTTACATCGGTCCGAAGCTGGACCGGATTGCGAGGCGGAACCCGCAGGACGAAGGCAACTGACGCGCGGCCCGTGCCCACCGGTGCATGGCGGACGACCGCAGGAGCCCGCGCGCGCTCTCTCGTCCACCGTGATCGTGAGCCGTATGATTGCGGAGGGGCGGGCCGAGCGACCTTGAGCGATCACCCCGCCACGCCACCCGCTGGGCCGCGCCACGCGTGGGGCCGCAGGCACGACCATTGCACGGAGGGACAATGAGACGCTTCGCGCCGCTCACACTCGCCCTCACCGTCGCCTGTGGCGGCAACTCCTCCTCGCCCACGTCACCACCACCCCCACCGGCCGGCACGCCGAGCGCGCCGGCGTCCATCACGATCTCGCCGAGTACGCGGACGGTGCATTTCATAGGGGCCGCGGTGAGGCTGCGGGCGCGGGTGCTTGACGCGCGGGGGGCGGCGATCCCGAACGCGACCGTCGCGTGGACCTCGGCCACGCCGGACATTCTCGCCGTGGATGCGGGCGGCGTCGTCACGGCGCTCGCGGACGGCGTGGGGACCGTGGAGGCGTCCGTGGGGAGCGCGCGCGGATCGGCCACGGTCACCGTGGCCCACAGCGCGTGTCCGGCGGTGCAGGATGACATCGTGGCCGACCTCGAGGTGGGGGAATCCGTCACCGTTCGGTCGCGCGACGTGTGCGTGCGCGTCGTCGGCCGCGCCACCAGCTCGTTCTACTCCATCGGCGTCGTCGAGCCGTCCTACATCGAAGGTGCTCGCGAGACGGCCGAGCCCTTCACCGGAACGTATGACTGGGATATCGGCGACTACATGGGTGGCCACATGTTCGTCGAGGATCTCGGATCGGGTCCCGTGGCCGCATACGCGCCGCCGGTTCCGGAACCATTGGCAGGCTCGGCGCAGCAGCAGGCGCGCGACGAGCCGCCGCACATCGAACCCTACTTCCCCGGTGATGCGCAGCTCCGCCTCGACGACCCGTACGGCCTGCCGGAGCTGGCGGTTGGCGACGAGTTCGAGTGGTGGACGGATTCGCCGGTCCGGGAGGGCACCTTCCAAGTCGTTGCGCTGTATCCGCCCAACATCGCGCTCGCGGTGTTCAAGGACGATCTGTCGATTGTGTGGAGTGAGGCGAAGCGGCGCGGGCTGAGCACGATGTTCGAACGGCTGGGGTCCGAGAAGGTTCAGAACCTGTACAAGGCGTGGTTCGGCCCCCATCCGCCCTATACCACGGAGTCCGGGCAGCTCATCGTGCTGCACCACGACGCGGATGGCAACCGCACCGGCGTCATGTTCTATAACGGCGACGACCCCACGCGGACCCACGTCCACATCAACCGCTACCCGCCGTACGACGAGTTCGACTGGTACCAGGGTCTCACCGCGCACGAGCTGGGGCACGCGTGGCATTACCGGAACGAGAGGGGCGTGTCATCGCAGTGGGCCACGGAGGGGCTGGCGAACACGATGGCGAACGAGGAATTGCGGGTGTGGCTCGACCTTCCGCGCGCTGCGCAGCTCACGAGCGAGTGGCTCGAGGGCTGGGAGATTCGCGCCCCCTCCATCGGGAACTTCCTGTGGGGTTATCGCGAGAGCGATTTCTTCATCAGGTACCTCATCGACGAGCTTGTCGACCACCACGGCCAGACGTACGAGGAGGCGGCCGGCCTCGTGATCGACGGTGTCACGGAGGGGTGGCACGGCAAGCACTACCGGGCGCTTGGCCGCTCCGAGCCCATCCTCGAGAACCCCGGGCTGACGAACCGCATGAACGAAGTCGTCCCGGGCTGGGATCCCGTGGAGGCGCGGCTGGACTGGATGATTTCGTTCGGGGCGGACGACCACACGACCACGCGCTGGCAACTGCCGTTCATCCGGGAGGGACGGACGTGGGCTCCGCCCTGGTTCCACGTCACGAGCGGCGAAGCGATAGGTTCGGTCTCGCGCTGGTTCTACGATGGCGGGAGCGCCTACGCGCTGGCCGACAACCCGAGCGGCGTGAACTCGACCATGCGCATGTCGATCTCGACGGATCGCGTCACGCCGGTCTGGAAGATCCTACGCTACCGCTGAGCCCCTCGAAGGCTCCGCGCGGAGGACGAACATCCCCACATGACGTTCGACATCGTATTCGTGCTCGGCCTGACCCTGGCCGCCCTCGTCCTGTTCGCCCTCGACCGGCTGCGGCTGGACCAGGTCGCCATGTCGGTCCCGGTGGTCCTCCTCCTGAGCGGTATACTCACGCCCGCCGAAGCCGTATCCGGTCTGTCGAGCCGCGCGACCGTGACGGTCGGCTCGATGCTCGTCCTCGGCCTGGGGCTCCGGAAAACCGGTCTCGTGTCCGCGATCGGGGCCTGGGCGCGAACCGCTCCCCTCGGCGGCAAGTACTCGCGCATGTTCGCGCTCTGCGTCATCTGCGCGCTCCTCTCGCCCTTTCTCATGACCACCGCCGTCGTGCTCGTGTTCCTGCCCGTCTTCGTCGCGCTCGCCGAGCAGGCGAAGGAGCCGAGTTCGAGATACCTCATGCCCCTCTCCTTCGTCTCGATTCTCGGGGGCACCGTCACCCTGATGGGAACCTCCACCAACCTGGTCGTGCACGGGGAGGCGATGCGGCGAGGGTTCGACGACCTCCACATGTTTTCGATCACCCCGCTCGGCCTCATCTGTCTCGCCGTGGGTCTGCTGTATCTCTTCACCATCGGCCGGGTCCTCCTGCCGCGGCGCATCCGGCCGCCGGACCTGTCGAGCAAGTACAACATCCGCCGCTTCGTCACCGAACTGCACGTGCCGGAGGACTCGCCGGCGAACGGCCGCTCGCTGGCCGAACTCAACTGGGGCGCACGGTACGGCGTCACCGTGCTGGACATCGAACGGGGGGAACGGGAGATCACCGCGCCGCACGGAGACCGCCACATACGGCCGGGCGATGTGCTCTACGTGCAGGGATCGGCCGAGCGCCTGCTCGATCTCGCGCGCCGGCAGCGACTCGAGACCCCGCGGGAACGAAAGGAACACGGACTCGACCTGGCGAGGGGCGGCGGCCGGCTGGTCGAGGTTCTCGTGGCGCCCGGGTCGAGGCTCGTAAGCCGGACGCTTCGCGATCTGAACTTCGCGCAGCGCTACGATGCGGCGGTGCTCGCCATCCAACATCACGGCGTCACCGTAACCGAGCGGCTGGCGGAGGTCTCGTTCCGCGTCGGCGACATGCTCCTGGTACACGGGACGACGAACGCGCTCGGACGCCTCGTCGAAGACCCCGGGTTCGTACCCGTGGGAGAGGTGAAGACGGAGATCGGGAGCAGGCCGCGGGCCGGCGTGGCCGCCGCGATCATGGTCGCGGTCGTGCTCGGGGCCAGCCTCGGCATCCTCGACATCATGACGGCCGCGCTCGCCGGCGTCGGCCTCATGGTGTTCACGCGCTGTGTGCGCGTCGAGGAGATCTACGCGGAAGTGGAGTGGCTGGTCATCTTCGTCCTCGCCGGCCTGATTCCGCTCGGGGTGGCGCTCGAAAGCACGGGGGCGGCGGAGTTGCTCGCGGGTTGGGTGGTGACCGTGACGGCACCGCTGGGGGCGACCGGACTCGTCGCGGCCTTCTATCTGGTGACCGTCCTCATGACCGCCATCGTGTCCAACGCGGCGACGGCCGTGATGCTGACGCCGGTTGCGATCCTCGCGGCCACGCAGGCGGGCGTGAACCCGTACGCGCTCCTCATCGCCGTCATGTTCGGGGCCTCGGCCTCCTTCGTCACGCCCTTCGGCTATCAGACCAACGTCATGATCTACGGGCCGGGCGGATACCGCTTCTCGGACTTCGCGAAGGTGGGTGGCCTGCTCAACCTCATCCTCCTCATCACGGCCAGCCTCCTCATCCCCCTCTTCTGGTCCAGCTAGCGAGCCGCAAACGTTGGCGCGCGCGTGCGTGTTCACGGATGCGGATGCCGGCGGTGCGGGCAGCGGTTGGCGTCGCTGCCCAGCCTTGCTGTTCGGGCGCCGCCGGCACCAGTTTTTCCGAGCTTCGGCAACACATACACCACGAGATAACGGACGTGATTTTCCCTGGAGATGAGATGATCAAGCGGACGCCATTGGCGATCTTCGCCGCCGGGCTTCTTCTGTCGACCGCGGCTCCCGTGACGGGCCAGGAGGTCATGCAGTCGGCGTACCACGACTACAGGCTCGTCCCGGTGGCGGAGGGGCTGGTTCGTCCGTGGTCGATCGCGTTCCTGCCCGACGGCGAGATGCTGGTCACCGAGAAGGCGGGCACGCTTCGCGTCGTGCGCGACGGGATGCTCCTTCCCGAACCCGTCAAGGGCGTGCCGGCGGTGATCTCGGAGGGACAGGGCGGACTGATGGATGCCGTGCCTCACCCCGACTTCGAGGACAACCGGCTCCTCTACCTCAGCTACTCGAAGCCCGACGGGACCGAGCGCGGGACGACCGCCGTCATCCGGGGGCGCTACGAGGACGGCGCTCTGACGGGCATCGAGGAGATCTTCCTCGCCGTATCGCAAGGACGGGGCCACTACGGGTCCCGTCTCGTGTTCGACGGACGGGGCCACCTCTTCGTCAGCGTCGGCGACCGTCAGGCCTCGACCCGCGGCGATCTCTACACGCACCCCGCGCAGGATCCCTCGAACCATCACGGCACCGTCAGCCGCGTGTACGAGGACGGCGGGATTCCCGAGGACAACCCGTTCCTCGACGACCCGAACGTTCAGCCGGAGATCTGGAGCTTCGGGCACCGCAACCAGCAGGGGATGGTCATGAACCCCGAGACGGGCGACCTGTGGGCCACGGAGCACGGTCCCCAGGGCGGCGACGAACTCAACCTGGTTCAGCCGGGGCTCAACTACGGCTGGCCCATCGTGGGCTACGGCGTCAACTACGGTTCGGGCACCGCGATCCACGAGGGCACGCACAAGGAGGGGATGGAACCCCCGGCCCACTTCTGGGTGCCGTCGATCGCCGTCTCCGGACTGCTCTTCTACACGGGCGACCGCTTCCCGCACTGGAAGGGGAACCTGTTCGTGGGCGGGCTGGCCGGGGAGCAGTTGGCGCGCCTCACGCTCGACGGACAGGACGTGGTGCGGGAGGAGACGCTCGCGCAGGGGCTGGGCCGCATCCGCGATGTTCGGCAGGGTCCGGACGGGCTCATCTACCTGGCCATCGACGGCCGGAGGGGCGAGCCGACCGCGATCGTGCGGCTGGAGCCGGTCGCCACGCGCTGACGGGCCGTGCTGAAGAGCCCCGCTGCGTTCGAGCGGCGTTGACGCGGGGATTCGCCGCGGCCGACTCGGCTGGGCGGCCTATTCTTCGGGGGACACGGCCCGCCGATACGCGTCCGACAGCGCCCGGGTGATCTCGCCCGGGCGACCGCTCCCCACGGGCCGGCCGTCCAGCTCCACGGTCGGCCGCACCTCCGTCGTCGTACCCGTGAAGAAGATCTCGTCCGCGTCCCGCAGCTCGTCCACCGTGAAGGCGCGTTCCCGGGCGGGGATTCCCAGTCCCGCGCACAGCGCGAGCGTGAAGGCGCGGGTGACGCCGTGCAGGATGTGGTTCGTGGCCGGGGCCGTCGCCACCTCGCCGCCGAGAACCGCGAACACGTTGTTGTGCGTCCCCTCCTGAACCATCCCTTCGCGGATGAAGATCGCGTCCTCGACCTCCGCCTCCACCGCCGCCTGCTGCGCGAGGACGTTGGGTAGGAGGCCGGTTGTCTTGATGTCGGCGCGGGCCCAGCGCTGGTCGGCCAGCGTGATGGCGCCGAAGCCCCGCTCCCACCGCTCCGGCGTCGTGCGGACGAGTTCCTTCGCGAAGGCGTAGACGGTGGGCGGGACCGCCGCCGTCGGGAAGGCGTGCGTGCGGGGGGCGGCGCCGCGCGTCACCTGCATGTAGAAGACGGAGAACTCGGCCGCGACGAGGTCGTTCCGGGCGATGAGTTCGTCACCCACGTCGGCGAGGGGAGCCACATCCGCCTCGATCCGGAGCGTTCGAAGGCCCCAGGCGAGCCGGGCCAGGTGGCGCTCGGGCAGAAAACAGCGGCCCATGTACGCCGGAATCGCCTCGTAGACCGCATCCGCGAACAGGAAGCCCCGGTCGTTCACCGAGACCCGCGCCTCGCCGACCGGGAGGTAGTCTCCGTTCAGATAGACGATGATGGTCCGCAACCCTCCGCTGTGAGGAATCGCCGGCGCTCCCACCGCGCCTTTGCGGAAGCCGGCACCTGGGGACTCCGAGTGGCCCTGGAATGTCCACCCGAACACGCGCACCCGCCCGACCGGGACACTAGATGCCCGTGCCGGGCCCCGGGGGGCAAGTTCGCTTCCGATCTGGTTCACGTTCGGGCGCCGCGTTAGCGTTCAGCGGGCGGGTTCCGCTATCGGCCCGTTTTCTTCTGCTCCGGGAGGAATGATGAAGGTTTCGCGGCGAGTTCGCGGCATCCGTGCCGCCCGGTGGCTCTTCCTGGCGATCCTCCTGCCCTCGACGACCCTCGCGGGCGCGGCGGGGTTCACGCCGGCGCTGGCGGCGCAGGAGGCGCCCACGCTCTCCTACGGCGAACCGGAGGAAGTCGGCATGTCCCGCGCCGTCCTCGAGGGCGCCCTCGGACTGTACCACGAGGCGGTCGAGCGGGGAGACATCGTGGGAGCCGTCCTGCTGGTCGCCCGCAAGGGTAGGATCGTCCTCCACGAGGCGGTCGGCATGCGCGACAAGGAGCGGGGGTTGCCGATGGAGCGGAACTCGATGTTCCGCATGGCCTCCAACACGAAGCCCGTCGTGGCGACGGCGGTCGCGCAACTCGTCGAAGAGGGCAAGCTCTCCTACGACGACCTCGTCCGGGAGTACATCCCCGAGTGGGACAACTACCGCGCGGGTTTCATCACGGTCGGACACCTCCTCTCCCACGGCAGCGGGCTCCGTATCCCCACGCTCTTCCTACAGCCGCTGGGCGAGAACCCGACGCTGCAGAGCGAGTCGGCCCGCTTCGGCGCGATCGGGGCGGAGGTGACGCCGGGCGAGACGTACTCCTACAACAATCCGGGCTACAACACGCTCGGCGCGCTGGTCGAGATCGCCTCCGGCCAGTTGCTGGAGGAGCGGCTCATGGAGACGGTCTACGGACCGCTCGGGATGGCGGACAGCTACAACCACCAGGCCGAGCACGCGGTCGGCGGCAAACTCGACCGCATGGGCGCCGTCTACTACCAGCGCGGGCCGGACGGAGACTGGACTCCCGGCGGCACGCCCGGGGGCCCGGTGGCCTTCCCCTTCGCGCGCGCCTCGGGCGGCATGATCTCGACGGCATGGGACTACGCGGTCTTCGCCCAAGCCTTCCTCAACGGCGGCGTCTACGGCGAGGCGCGCATCCTGGAACCCGAGTCCGTCGAACTCATGACGTCGCCGAAGATCCACATCGCGGGCGAGGGGGACGAGGCAAGCTACTACGGATACGGCTGGCGGCTCGCCGACGGCACCTTCGGCCACGGAGGGTCGGACGGCACGAACGCGTGGCTCGACCCCGACCGCGAGATCATCGGTCTCGTGTTCACGCAGACGCCGCGCGGCGACAACCGCGGGACCCGCCTCGAGCGTTTCCGCGAACTCGTGAACCTCTCGCTCGAGGGTAACTGACGACGACCTGTTCGACCGCCCGGAGATTCAGGTGGAGGCGCGGCGGCGGAGCCATTCGACGGTCAGCAGGAGCGCGAGGGCGAACACGACCAGGAAGGTGGCCACGGCGAGGATCGCGGGGCTGATCTGTTCCCGGATGCCGGCCCACATCTGCCGCGGGATCGTCCTCTGTTCCAATCCGCCCATGAAGAGGACGACGACGACCTCGTCGAACGAGGTGGCGAAGGCGAACAGGGCCCCCGAGATCACGCCGGGCGCGATGAGCGGCAACTGCACGGTCCGGAAGATGCGCACCGGCCCCGCGCCGAGGCTGGCCGCGGCCCGTGTGAGGTTGCGGTCGAAACCCGCCAGCGTGGCGACGACCGTGATGACGACGAAGGGCATGCCGAGCGTGGCGTGGGCGAGGATCAGTCCGAGGTGCGTCTGGGCCAAGCCGACGTTGGTGTAGAAGAAGAACATCCCGGCCGCGGAGATGATCACGGGCGTGACCATGGGCGAGATGAGGAGTCCGGTGATGAAGCGGCGGGCCGGCATGGCGGGGTTCGAGAGCCCGAGGGCGGCGAGGGTGCCCAGCGCGGTCGCGAGCAGCGTGGCGGAGATGCCGATCACGAGGCTGTTCGCGAGGCTGCGCGTCCAAGCCTCGTTCTCGAGGACCTCCCGATACCAGCGCAGCGACCACGCCTCGGCGTCGAGCCGAAGCATCCCTTCAGTGAAGGTGAAGTAGGGCTCGGCGTTGAAGCTCAGGGGCACGATCACGATGATCGGCGCCACCAAGAAGATGAAGACGAGGACGCAGAAGGCGAGGTGGGCGAAGCGGCCGATGCGGGCTCCCGTCACGATCTCTCCGGCCCCCTCAACCCAAGCTCATGCGCTCGACGCCCACCAGCCGGTCGTAGAGCAGGTAGAGAACGAACACGCCCGCGAGAAGAAGGGCGCCCAGCGCCGCCGCCAGACCCCAGTTCAGCGACGTCTGCATGTGGTAGGCGACCATATTCGAGATCAGTTGGCCGCTGCTTCCACCCACGAGCGCCGGGGTGATGTAGTAGCCGATCGCGAGGATGAAGACGAGGAGCGACCCGGCCCCCACGCCGGGCAACGTCTGGGGCCAGTAGACCCGTCGGAACGCCTGCGCCGGCGTGGCACCCATCGAGGCGGCCGCCCGCATGTGCAGCGGCGGGATCGAACGCATCACCGAGTACAGGGGCAGGACCATGAAGGGGAGCAGGACGTGCGTCATGGCCACGAGCGTGCCGGTCATGTTGTAGACCATGGAGAGCCGGCCGTCGTCGCCGACGAGCCCGATCGCCACCAGCACGTCGTTGATCACCCCCTGTGTCTGGAGGAGAACGATCCACGACGTGGTGCGAACGAGGAGCGACGTCCAGAAGGGCACGAGGACGAGGGCGAGCAGCAGGTTGCCGCGGCGTGGCGGCGCGTGCGCGATGAGGTGTGCGATCGGGTAGCCGAGGAGGAGGCAGAACACGGTGATCGCCAAGCTGACGAGCAGCGTCCGCCACAGCAGCGGCAGGTAGATGCGCCGTTCCTCGGGCTGGCGGGCGACCGAGCCGTCCGGGAGCCGTCGCAGGTCGACGGCGTTCAGGTAGTGGCGGGCCGTGAAGCGCTCGCCCGCCGCGCGGATGGCGTGCCAGGTTCCGGGGTCGGCCCAGGCGGAGTCCATGCCCGCCATCGCCTCGCGCCAAGGCCCCTCCGTCACCTCCTCCAAGTCCCCGGCGGTGCGCGTGAACGTGCCGCGCAGCCCGCTCCGCAGCCGGTTCACGCGGCCGGCGACCTGACCCAGCGTCCTCGCCTCCCGCGCCGCTCCGAGTTCCCGCGCCGCCGCCTCGTATACCGCCTCGGGAGGTGACCCTTCGCCCTCCCATTCGCGCAGCGCGGCGAGCGTTGCGGGCAGCGCATCCGCGACTACCGGCTCGTGGACGCTCCGCATCAGCATCGTCCCAAGCGGGGCCAGGAAGGTGACGCCGAGGAAGACCAGAAGCGGCAGCACGAGCCCCACCGCCCGCAGTCGCTCGCGGGGGGGCGGCCCGACCCGTGAGGGCGGCCCAACCCGTGAGGGCGACCCGACGCGCGCGGCTCTGGCTCGCCGGCGCTTGCCCTTCAATTCCCGGACGCCCTCAGCGCGCCAACCAGGCGCTGAAGCGCTCGTTCAGAGCGTCCTGGTTGTCCACCCACCAAGCCCAGTCCCGACGAAGCGCGCGCGCCATGTTGGCGGGATGCGTGGGCAGATGAGGCCCCATCTCCACGCCCGTCTCGAGGTGGGTGGTGATGAGCGGCGCGGCCGAAGCCCGGGCGGGGCCGTAGGAGATGCGGCGGCCGAGCGCCGCGAGCGCCTCGGCGGTACTCGCGAAGCTCACGAGTCGCATGGCCTCCTCGACCCGCGGCGAGCCGGCGACGATGGCGAGTTGGTTGATGTCCAGGAGTTGGCCGTCCCAGACGATGACGAACGGCTGGTCCTCCAGCACCTGGGCGTTGAAGATGCGGCCGTTGTAGGCCGTGCTCATCACGACTTCGCCATCGGCCAGCATCTGGGGCGGCTGGGCCCCCGCCTCCCACCAGACGACCTGATCCTTGATCGTGGCGAGTTTGCGGAACGCCCGATCCAGGCCCTCCCGCGTGTCGAGCACGGCGTACACGTCCCCGGCCGGCACCCCGTCCGCCAAGAGGGCGAACTCGAGGTTGACCATGGGAACGCGGCGCATCCCGCGCCGCCCGGGGAACTTCTCGAGATCGAAGAAGTCCGCGATCGTCTCCGGCCGGGCACCGGGGAAGCGGTTGGCGTCGTATGCGTAGATCGTGGACCAGACGACACCCCCGACCCCGCAGTCGGAAAGGGTTCCGGGCGCGAAATCCTCCTCCGCCGGCGTCCCGTCCGGCCCGGAAGGCAGCATCTCCGCATCGACGTATTCCAGCAGCCCCTCGTCGCAGGCGAGCGTGACTTCCGAGGCGTTGAGGTCCACGACGTCCCAGTAGACGTTGCCCACCTCCACCTGGGCCCGGATCTGAGCCAGACCGCCGGTGAAGTCCTCGACGTCCACCCGGATCCCGGTGGCGGCGGCGAACGGTTCGTACCACGCCTCCGTGCTCGCCCGTTGATAGGAGCCACCGTAGGAAACGGCGGTGATCGACTGGGCGGCCGCGTGTCCGGCGAGACACGCGACGAGGGCGGCGGCGTACGAGGACGTGCGCGCGACGGAGTGGGCGAACGTGCGCGCGGCGGCACGCGCGAGCGGGTCAGTTCGCACGGGTCAGCCAAGCGCTGAAGCGCTCGTTCAGCGCGTCCTGGTTGTCCACCCAGAACTCCCAGTCGTTGCGCAGGGCCCGCGCGACGTTCTCGGGGCTCGTGGGCATGTGGGGCGCCATCTCGACGCCCGTCGCCAGATGGGTGGTGACGAGCGGCTCTCCGGACCGGCGGGCGGGACCGTACGAAATCCGGCGCGCGACCGCCGCCAGCGACTCCCCCGTCGTCGCGAACGCGACGAAGCGGAGCGCGCTTTCAAGTCGCGGCGTACCCGCCACGATGCTCAACTGGCCGTAGTCGAGCACCTGTCCGTCCCACACGATGACGAACGGCTGCTCCTCGAGCACCTGCGCATTGAAGATGCGGCCGTTGTAGGCGGTGCTCATCACGACCTCGCCGTCGGCCAGAATCTGCGGCGGCTGCGCCCCCGCCTCCCACCAGACGACCTGGTCCTTGATCGTATCGAGCTTGTTGAAGGCGCGGTTCAGCCCTTCCGGCGTGCCGAGCGTGGCGTACACGTCCTCGAGGGGGACGCCGTCCGCGATGAGGGCGAATTCAAGGTTGACCTGGGGGACGCGGCGCATCCCGCGGCGCCCCGGAAACCTCTCGAGGTCGAAGAAATCCGCCATCGTCGCCGGCTTCCCGTCCGGAAAGAGGTCGGCGTTGTACGCGTACACCGTGGAGTAGAAGAGCATCCCGGCCCCGCACTCACCCTGCAGCTCCGGATAGAAGTCCTCCCTCGCGGGCGTTCCGTCGGGGGCGGGCGGCAGCATGTCGATGTCGATCGGCTTCAGCAGGCCCTCGTCGCAGCCCCGCATCGCGTCCGCCATTTCGAGATCGACGACATCCCAGTGGACCGCGCCGACATCGACCTGGGCCCGTATCTGGGCGAGGCCGCCGTTGTAGTCCTCCATGTCCACCCGAATCCCGGTTTCGTCCATGAATGGAACCTGGATGGCCCCGCGATACGCCCGGCCGTAGGAGCCTCCCCACGAAACGGCCGTGATCGACGGACCCTCCGGCGCCTGCGGCCCGCACCCGAGGGTGAGCGCCGCCGCGGCGAGAACGACGAGCGCCACGTTGCGCCGCGGGTGGACCGGATACCTCTCCACGTTCATGCGTCTCTCGGTCATGGGCGAGCCTCCTCTTCCCCTTCGAAATCCAGCGCGCGGCAGTCGTTGACGGTCCAGCCGATGCGGACGGCGTCGCCCACCATCATCGCGCCGTGCCCCACGATGTTCGGAATCTTGGCCACGACAGCCCGGCGCCCGCAGGCGGCCAGCCGGACGCGCAGGTGGTCGCCGAGAAAGGTCATGTCCTCGATAACGGCCTCGACCACGTTGTGGTACAGGCCCTCCTCGGGCTTGATCGCGATCCGTTCGGGGCGAATCGAGAGCGTGACCCTGTCGCCGACCCCGCACGGAGCGATGCGAAAGGCCCGGATCCGCTCGCCCCCCACATCCACCTCGCACAGGTCATCCTCGACGAGCGTCACTCGGCCGTGGAGCCGGTTGTTCTCGCCGATGAAGCGGGCCACGAAGGCGCGTTCGGGCTCCTCGTACAGTCCCTCCGCTCCGGCGATCTGCTCGATCCGGCCGCCGTTGAGGACGGCAATCCGATCCGACATCACCATCGCCTCCTGCTGGTCGTGGGTGACGTAGACGACGGTCACGCCCAGCCTCTGGTGGATGGAGCGGATCTCGTACTGCATCTCCTCCCGCAGGCTGCGGTCCAGGGCGCCGAGCGGCTCGTCCATCAGCACGAGTTCGGGTTCGAACACGAGGGCCCGCGCGATGGCCACGCGCTGCTGCTGACCGCCGGAAAGCTGGCCGGGCCGACGGTCCTCGAGGCCGCCGAGGCGGACGAGATCGAGCGCGCGCTCGACGCGCTCGCGGCGCCGTTCCTCGGCGATGCCCCGCACCTCCAGCGGGAACGCGAGGTTCGCGCCCACCGTCATGTGCGGAAAGAGCGCATAGTTCTGGAACACCATCCCGATCCCGCGCTTGCGGGGGGGAAGGTCCTGGACGGAGCGCCCGCCGATACGGATCGCGCCGGAGGTTGCGGTCTGAAAGCCCGCGAGCATCATCAGGATCGTCGTCTTCCCCGAACCGGAGGGACCGAGCAGGGTCACGAACTCGCCCTTGCCGATGCCGAGGTTCAGGTCGTCCACCACCAGCGTGCGCCCGTCGTAACTTTTGCTCACGCCCTCGAATTCCACGTGCGCGGCCTGGCTGCGACGGTCGCTCTCCGCGCCCTTGGAATCCGCGATCATCTGGCGATTCCGCCCTGTGTTTCGGAATATGGGATGGTGATCAACCCCGGTCGGGGTGGACCAACTTGAAGCCGGCGGCGCCAATCCGCGAGTGTGCGCGGCCGCGGCCGGCTCGAGCGCAGGAGGAACGATGAAGATCAGGAATCGGACGGCGGGACGAGTCACGTGGGCGACGTGTCTGCTGGCCCCCGTGGCCGCGTTCGCGCTGGCGGCCGGAGGAGAACCGGGCGCGAAGATGGATTCGGCCTCCGCCGCGCAGGCTTTCATCTCCCTGCTCGACGAGGCGGGACGGGGGAAGGCGCTCTTCTCTCTGGAGGACGAGGAGCGCTTCAACTGGCACTTCGTCCCGAGGGCGCGGAACGGACTGCCGCTCGCCGACATGACGACCGCGCAACGCGGCGCCGCCCACGATCTCCTGCAATCCGCCATGAGCAGCCAGGGTTTTCTGAAGGCCAGCGCGATCATCGAACTGGAGCGCATCCTCGGACTCCTGGAGGGACGGCCCGAGCGCCGGGATCCGGAGAACTACTATGTCGCGATCTTCGGCGACCCGTCCTCGGAAGGGCCGTGGGCGTGGCGGTTCGAGGGACACCACCTCTCCCTCAACTTCTCATCGCCTTCGGGTTTGCTCACGGTGACGGGGCCCGCGTTCATGGGCGCGAACCCGGCCCGCGTGCCATCGGGTCCGAAGGCGGGCTGGCGGCCGCTGGGACGGGAGGAGGATCTGGCCCGCGCGCTGATGCGGGCCTTCACGACGGAACAGCGTGAGCGCGCAACCATCGCGACCGAGGCCCCCAGCGACATCCTCACCGGGAACGACCGCGAGGCCCGGCTCGACGCGTTCGAGGGCCTTCCGGCCGACGCCATGACGGCGGAGCAGTGCGCGATCCTGTTCGAGATCGTGCGCGAGTACGCGGGGAACGCGGCGACGGGCGCCGACTGGATGGCGCGGATCGAGAACGAGATTCCGGCGAGTGACATCCGCTTCGCGTGGGCGGGGCCGCTCGACCCCGGCGCGGGACACTACTACCGGGTCCACGCTCCGGTCTTCCTGATCGAGTACGACAATACGCAGAACGATGCGAATCACGTCCACTCGGTGTGGCGGGATCTGGAGAACGACTTCGGGGGCGACGCGCTGGCGCGCCACTACGAGGAGTCCGACCACCACTAGAGCAGCCCGTGGCGAAGCGCCGCGTCGGTGCCGAGAGCGGCAAGGCGCTCGCACGCAGCGGGGCTTTCGCCACGGCCTGCTAGTGTTGTGTCCCGGAGATAGCTGTACATAGTCTCTGGATCTTCTGAAGAATGGATTCCGCGGTGGCGGTCCACATGAAGGGTTTGGTGCCGGAGTTGTTGTAGTGTTCGGTGAAGCGGAGGATCTTCTCCCTGAGTTGGGTGACGGAGGAGAAGGAGCCGCGGCGGATGGCTTTCCGGGTGATGATGTTGAACCAGATCTCGACCTGGTTGAGCCAGGAGGAGTAGGTGGGCGTGAAGTGGAGATGGTAGCGCGGCCGGGCGGCGAGCCAGCGCTTGACCTTGATGTGCCTGTGGGTGCCGTGGTTGTCGACGACGAGGTGCACGTCGAGGTCCGGGGGCACGTTGGCGTCGATGTGGCCGAGGAAGCTC
>JAAXHJ010000090.1:0-640 GCA_012270965.1 Candidatus Palauibacter poriticola | reverse complement strand
GGGTCTGGCTCTTCTCGTCGACGCAGAGGACCATCGCGCTTTCGGGCGGGTTGAGATAGAGTCCGACGATGTCGCGGACCTTCTCGGCGAAGAACGGATCGGTGGAGAGCCTGAAGTGCTTCTGCCGGTGGGGCTGGAGGTTGAACGCGGTCCAGACGCGGTGAACGGTGGACTTCGAGATTCCCGTGGCGTCCGCCATGGAGCGGCAACTCCAGTGCGTGCCGCCATCGGGAGGCCTGGTCTCGAGCGTCTTGCCCAGCAGCGCCATGAGCGCGTCATCCTCGATGGAGCGCGGCCTTCCCGGCCTGCGTTCGTCGTACAGGCCCGCGAGGCCCCGGGTTCGGAAGCGCTCGCGCCACTTGCCGACCGTCTGGCGGCTCGTGCGCACCCTCTCGGCAACCGTCTTGTTGTCCAACCCGTCGGCGCACAGAAGCACGATCTCGGCGCGGCGGACGAGCCCGGCGGGCAGGCTGCGCGACCGCGCCAGCGACTCGAGTTCCTCGCGCGCGCCCCGGCCGACTTCGAGCGGCTTCAACGGACGTCCCCTGGACATGGTCTCCCCCCCGTTCGGATGGATGATGAGGGAAAGGATACCCTGTCTTCATCATTATGTCCACGTACTTACGGGACGGAACACTAG
>JAAXHJ010000066.1 GCA_012270965.1 Candidatus Palauibacter poriticola | reverse complement strand
TGCGGGCGTACTCGCTCACCGTCCGGCCAAGTGGTCTGCCGGGATGAGCCACGAGATCTGCGTGTTCCGTCCCGGCTCGCGTCGAGCGTTCCAGTCCTTGACGTGCGAGTTCCAAGGCCCGCTCTCGACGCTCGGGGAAGCTGGCGAGCCTTCGCGCGGCAGAGAACTTGCTTCCCCCATCCGCGAGCATTCTCTCGATCCAGCGGTCGGCGGCTGGCAGGTTGGGCGCTAGGTTCCACTCAGTCGCGACATTCAGCGCCCAACTCAGCATCTGCGATCCGGTGCCTTCCGCGTCCGGCCAGTATTCTTCAAGCGCTGCTAGCGCGGCGTCGGCGTCACGGTCCTCGAAGAACTTCTCCACGGTTTCGATGCCAACGATCTGGGCCCACGAGCGCGTGCCCCTGCCCTCATTCCGGGCACGCTCTGTCCAGAACGCCACCGCGACGGAATCCTCCACATCGTCCGCGTAGCCTTGGATCGCGACGACGGTCGCCGGGGAAAGTGAAGTCCGACCGGCGTACTCCTCATGGATGCCCGCGAAGTTCGCTTGGTGCCAAGCAAGCAAGCTGTCGCTCCCGGTGGAGCCGAGCGCCACGTCCTCGTGGAACCGCAGCGTGCTCCACCCAGCCAAGGAGTCGGGATAGAGTTCCATGGCAAGTCGATTGGACTCGTAGGCGGCGATCCAATTGCGGCCAGCGAAGTCGTAAGCGCGCTGCATCAGCGAGTGGTAGGCGGGTTGGCCATCCTCGGCGTGGATCAACAGCTCGAACAGATCCCTTCCGTTGGCGTCGATGCGCTGTCCCGTCTTGTCCTCGACCACGAAGGCGGCGTACACGACCTGGTCGGGAAGGGTGAAGCTCGCGGCGAAAGCGCCGTTCGGTTCCGGCTTCAGCTTGGCGAGCGCGGTGTTGCGCAAGCCGCCGTTGTACATGCCGTCGCGTTCCGTCCGGAAGTGCCCGCGCAGCACGAGCTCTTGGTCACCCGCCAGCCTTTCGATCGGCGTATAGGTCACTTCGATGCGGGAGTTCGGCACCGGAGCCTCCGGGGAGAACCGTAGTCGGCGTTCGTCGGCACGCTCACTCTCTTGTCCACTCACGACGCCCGGAAGAAGCCCGAGGACGCACCAGACCACCAATCCGTGCCGAACGATCCTGATCGTGCGCTCAATCATCAGGTGCTACCCTCTGTGCTGGGTTGGTTATGGCCCTCTCGACGATCTCGTGGACCGGGGAACATGGCGCGCTCGTGGTTCCCTGTTCTCCTCTCGTGGCTTTCAGAAGTGAGACGCCACGAAAGAAGGGAACGTTTACCTGACATCACCGTAGGACGCCGCTGGCCGACCGCGCAAGCAGAGGCAATCCACCTCGCGAGTTCGTTCATCTTTCGGAACTCCACGAGCTTCGGGACACAGGCACACTTGTTGGATTGGCTGACCGAGCGTCCGGTTGCACGCGGAGCCGATATGGCGTTGGTCGGAAACAAGGGATGAAGACCGCATGTCCGGCGAGTGGCTGGATATGACCTCTGTTGACGCCTCGGCGGTCGAAACTCGTGCCGGGAGATGCGTTTCGCGATGCCCCGGCAATTCCCGTCAAACGATTCCGGGATTCCAGTCATTCGGCACAGTCCAGCAAGGTCCAGCCCAACGGCAGAAAATGACGGATCATGCAGTCCTGTATGACTTTAGATGATTCTCTGCCGTGATTCGGGCCTCAGGCGATCCGTGTACCCACCAGAAGGATCCGGAAGTCCCATCAAGGACGTTCATTCCTCGCGGAGTGCCTCGACGCGCCAGGAGAACTCCTCGTCGAGCTTGAGCGCGGTCCCGATCTTCACGAACTGGACACCGCCCTCGCGGTCGACGAACCAAGTCGTGGGCCAGGCGCTCACGCCCGCGCGATCCACGTAACCGTCGTCCACGAGCACCGTGAAGTCGAAGTTGTTCTTTCCGAGATACTCCTCGATCACGTCGGTCGATCGGTCGTTACTGATCGAAATCACGGCCACCTCCGGGTCGTCGCGGTAGCGTTCGTCGAACTTCTGGTACTCGGGCATCTCGACGATGCAGGGGCCGCACCACGTTCCCCAGAAGTGAAGCACCGCGATCTTCCCCTCGAGATCGGCCGAGTCGACCATCTCGCCGTCCAGCCGCGCGAGGACGAACGGTTCGTACGTTCCCCCCGCCTCCACCCGCGACTCGAGGATGCGCTCGCGCCGCCGGATACGGTCGCGTTCGTCGAGCGTCGCGAGGTACTCATCGATCCCCTCGCGGCTCCCGTTGCGGCTCTCGTAGAGCGCTTCGAGCGCCGCTTCGTTGGGGTTCGTACCTCGGCTCGCTCCGAATCCGGCGATGTAGGAGTCCTCGGCTTGGTCCAGCCACGCGGTGCCGGCCTCCGCAGCGCCCTCCTCCTCCGCCTCGGCGGCCAACTGCTCGTACACCTGCCCCAGGTGATAGCGGACGTCTCGGTTGTCCTCGGCGATGGCCAGCGCCCGCTCGAGCGTGTGACGCCCGTCCTCCGCGCGGCCGGTCTTGAAGTAGGCCCAGCCGATCACGTCGTAGATGCCGCTCAAAGAGGATCTGAGCGCCTGATCGTACTCGCCTTCGGTATCGAAGAAGTCCCGCGATTCGTTCAAGCGCTCCAACATGATCGGCACCCCCTCGCGCACGATGTCGGCCGCCTCCATGGCGTAGGGCGTGTGGTCGATCAGGGCGCGCGGGGCCGTCCCGAAGGTGATGTGGGGATTGAGGCGCTCGTGTGCGGCGAGTCCCCTTACCGCGTCGGCGAAGTCCTCGACCGGAACCGGATCCATCGAACTGAGGGCAAAGTAGAGCGTGATGTAGGCGGTGCCCAGGTAGGTGTCGTCGTAGAGCGGCCGTTCCAGATACTCGTGGACCGCATCGCGTACGATCTCGAGTTGGGCGCGGTGTTCGGGCGAGTCCTCGCCGTGTGCCTCCCGCAGCTCGGAGATCCTGTCGTTCTCCGCTCGTATCTGGGCGAGGTAGATGAGCGAGGCGTGATTCCCCGTCGGGTCGCCCGCCACGATACGGGCTTCGAGTTCGGCCGCCCGCTCCTCGTCCTCCATCTCCCGGTACATGGTTGCCATCGCGTAGAGGCCCGGCGGCGTCTCGGGACCCGCCTCGCGGAAAGCCGCCATGCTCGCTTCGACCGCCGCCCGCCGCTCCTCCTCGGGAAGGAGGTCCGACATCCAGAGACCCCGCCAGTGCTGGCTTCGCACTTCCGACGATCCCGGCGCAAGCTCGAGGGCCGCTTCCATGAGCGGCGTCCACTCGTCCATGCGGCGGGCTTGAAACGCCTCGTTCGCCAGCCTCGTGTAGCCCAATACGTGATCCGGAAACTCCTCCTTGAACACCGCCCACGTGGCGCGACTCGAGTCCGCCCACGTCGGATCCTCGCGCCGGTAGCGGGCCTGCGACTCCAACTCGGCCCGCATCCGGAGGACCTCCGGCCACCCGCGCGTCTCTTCGTCGAGCGACTCCAGGAACGCCCACGCCGTCTCGAAATCGTCCCGGTTCAACACCCGAAGATAGAGGAAGGCGAACTCGGGCTGCGGAGAGGCCTCCCACGCCTCGCGGACGCTCTCGAGGGCGGGCCCCATGTTATTGTCCACATAGTGCGCGTAGGCCTTCGCGTAGAGGCCCCAGGGATCCCGGGGGTCGTCGGCGAGGATCGCATCGGCCTGCTCGTGGACCTCCTTCGACTGCCGCCAGCCGACGAGCTGGTAGGCGTAGAGTCCGCGAAGTTCCGCATCGTGCGGGGCGCGGGCGACCCACTCCTCGCCGAACAGCTTTCCGGCCTCGAAGGTGCGGAGCCGCGCGTGGTCCCGGAGTTCGGCCTTCGCGGCTTCGAGTTCCTCGGCCGTGTAGGCGGCCGGCGCGCTCCCATCTCCGCACGCCGCGAGGAACGCGCAGGAAAACGCTGCCAGCGCCCCCGGGAAGCCGAGGCGACGGGAGGAATGGCGGGATCGATCGAACATCTGAACCTCCGGGGCGTTGAAGAGCCGTACCCTCGTGCCTCACCTGTCAACCTCTAAGGATGTCGTCCTCGCGAAAAGGGTTTCCCGGTCTTCGCGCCGTCCGTCCCCGAATAGCGCTCCACGAGGAGATGACGCCGGGGGAAATCGGTTCGCTCTTGCCCGGTTCGTTGAGAGCCCGTTGAGCCTCGGACGGAAAACAGTTCGTATGTTCACCGAGATGAGCGACCCCCGATCCCCCGACCCCGGTTCCGTCCTGCGCGACGTCTTCGGCTACGACGACTTCCGGCCGGGCCAGGCGCACATCATCGATTCGGTGCTCGCGGGACGGGACTGCATCGGCGTCATGCCCACCGGGGCGGGGAAGTCCCTCACCTTTCAGATTCCGGCGCGCCTGATGCCCGGCACGGTCGTGGTCCTCTCGCCCCTCATCAGCCTCATGAAGGACCAGGTCGACGCCCTCCGCGATCTCGGGTTCCGGGCCACGGCGATCAACTCGTCTCTCGCACCGGACGAGCGCCGGCGCCGGTTGCGGGGGTTCGAGCGCGGGGATTATGAACTCGTATACCTGGCCCCGGAGGCGCTGGGGCCGCACATGCGCGCACGCCTGCGTCACGCGCCGCTCGCCCTGATCGTCGTCGATGAGGCGCACTGCATTTCGCAATGGGGACACGACTTCCGTCCGTCCTACCGGGCCCTCCAGGGACTGCGCGACGAAATCGTCTCCACCCGCGCCGCGCGCCCCGGAACGGGGGACACCAGCGGGCCCTCGCACTCCAGACCCTCGCGGCCAGGAGCGGGTCCCGGCGCGCCCGAGCCGGACCGAACGCGCCCGCCGGGGACCGGAGGGCTGCCGATCCTCGCCCTCACCGCGACCGCCACGCGCAGGGTGGCCGCGGACATCCTTCGCCAGTTGGGGATGCGGAAACCCGAGGGATACAAGGGTTCCTTCTTTCGCTCGAACCTCCGCGTCGTCTGCCGGAAGAAGGGGGAGGGGAATACGCGGGCCGAGATTCTCGGCCTCATCCGCCGCCATCGAGGCGAGAGCGGCATCGTCTACTGTCTGTCGAGAAAGTCCGTCGAACAGATGGCGGAGTTCCTGCGGCGCGAGGGCGTCGATGCCGTCCCGTACCACGCCGGGCTCGAAGACGACGCGCGGGCCGAGCACCAGGAGGCGTTCGCCCGCGACGAAGTCGACGTGGTCGTGGCGACGATCGCCTTCGGGATGGGGATAGACAAGTCCAACGTCCGCTTCGTCATCCACCGGGACATGCCGTCGGACATCGAGTCGTGGTACCAGGAGATCGGACGCGCGGGGCGGGACGGGCTACCGAGCGACTGCGTGCTCTTCTACTCGTGGGCGGACGTGAGGGTGCGCGAGCGCTTCCTCGCCGAAATCGACGATCCGGCGGTGCGCGAGGCGAAACGCCGGGCGGCCGTCGACCTGTTCCGGCTCGCCGACCGCGACGTGTGCCGCCACCGCGGGCTGCTCGCGTACTTCGGCGAGGACTTCGACCGGTGCGGCGAATCGTGCGACGTGTGTACGGGCCTCGGCGTCACGGATCTCGTGGACGTGCTTCCCGTCCTCAGGCGGAAGGCGCGCGCGGCGGGCCCCCGGCGGCGGACCGCGGCGGCCGAGGTCGACCGGTCGCCGTCGGACCCCACCTTCCAGCGCCTCCGGACGTTGCGCAAGCAACTCGCGGACGCGCGCGGAGTTCCCGCCTACATCGTGTTCAGCGACCAGGTGCTGTGGGATCTGATCGACCTGCGCCCCGGATCGCCCGAAGAGATGCTGCGGGTTCCCGGCATCGGCCCCGCCAAGCTCGAACAGTACGGCGAAGTGTTCCTGAACGCGCTCCGCGAGAGTTGATGCCGGAGGTCTTCTTTCACGTGGGAGCCGGCCGGGCGGCGTCGCGATGGCTGCAGGAGCGGGTGTTTCCGCGTTTCCGAGGCGTGCGCTACATCCCGCGTACCCGGTTTCGGCGGAGCGCGAGGGTGGTGCGGCAAGGCGGAGACCTACCCGTCCTCGTGTCCCGACAGCTCGGCTACCGCGAGCTGACGCCCGCCGTGGAGTGGTTCGCGCGCGCGGCGCCGGCGGCCCGGCCGATCCTGATCTTGCGCCGCCACGATGAATGGCTCCGTTCGGTATATCTCCGGGAGATCAAGGAGCTGCGCTACGTCCCGTTCGAGGCCTTCATCGACGTCGAGCACGACCAAGGGGTCCGGCCCCGGTCCTCGGCCCTCTTCCGCGAGCGCATCCGGGTGCTCGAGGACCACTTCGAGCATCGGCCCCTCGTCCTCTTCTTCGACCAACTCGTCGCGGATCCCCGTGGGTTCGTCCGCACCCTCGCCGACTACGTGGGCGCGTCGTACGAGGAGGCGGGAATCTCGTTCCGTCCGTCGAACCGTTCCTATCGCGACCGGCAGTACCGGTTCCTGCGGGAGGTGCGCCGGCGCTGGCCCGCGAAGCGGCGCGACGAGCCCGCGCCCGCCGCCCTCCGGTGGCTCCGCGTGCGGTCCCGCCGGCTCGCCTGGCACGTCGGCGTGGCGCTCGGACGCGTCGCGCCGGAGCGGATCCTGAGTTCCGACCCGCTCCTCACCGAAGATCAACTCGCACGCGCCCGCGACTTCTACGAAGAGGACTGGGAGGCCTGCGTGGATTACGCCCTCCGGCACAACCCGGGATTCCTCGCCCGGGAGTGACGGGACTCCTCGCCGGGGCGTGACGGGACGCCGACGCCGGCGGCGGGCTCGCAGCCGGGCGGCGTCCCCGCCAGATTCCCGCCCTGTGATTCCTCGCCGACGACAGTCCGGAGGATGCATGCCCCGACTACGGTTCGTCTTGCCCCGCGTGGCCCCGGCCCTGCTGGCCCTCGGCTGCGTGGCGCTCACGGGCTGCGGTGGCGACGGTGCCGGTGCATCCGACGCCCCGGCCGGGGCGGTCGCGGGCGACGACTGGCCGGTGTACGGCGGCGACCCGGGTGGTCTCAAGTACTCCTCGCTCACCGACATCGACCGCTCCAACGTCGCGGAACTCGAGGCGGCTTGGGTCTGGGAGACGGGAGAGGAGCCGATCCCCGACGCGGCGAGCCCCATCCAAGGCGAACGCGTGGCGCCGGGCGCCTTCGAGGCGACGCCGATCGTCATCAACGACACGATGTGGCTCTCGACCCCCTACAGCCGCGTCGTCGCCTTGGAAGCGGAGACCGGAGAGGAGTTCTGGAGCTACGACCCGCGCGCGTGGGAGTGGGGGAACCTCCACCGCGGCTGCCGCTTCTGTCACCGCGGGATCGCGGAGTGGAGCGACGGGAGCGAGCGCCGGATCTTCCTCAACTCCCGCTGGCGGCTGATCGCGCTCGACGCCGCCACCGGCGAGCCGATTCACGATTTCGGGGAGGGAGGCGAGGTCGACCTGACGGAGGGGCTCGCTTGGGACGCGAACCGGCTTCACATCTCCAACACTTCTCCCGCCGTCGTGTACGAGGACATCGTCATCGTGGGCAGCGGCGTCCCGGACAACCGGATCTACCGCCACAATCCCCCCGGCGACGTTCAGGCGTTCGACGCCCGCACCGGCGAACTGCGCTGGACCTTCCACACCATCCCCAAGGAGGGGGAGTACGGGGTCGAGACGTGGGAGGACGAGTCCTGGTCCTACACGGGGTCGGCGAACGTGTGGGCGCCGTTCTCGCTGGACCCCGGGCGCGGACTCCTCTACCTACCCGTCTCCACGCCGAACAACGACTTCTACGGCGGCCACCGGCGGGGAGAGAACCTGTTTGCGGAGTCGATCGTGTGCCTGGATGCGCGGACGGGCGAGCGCGTGTGGCACTTCCAGACGGTTCACCACGGGCTGTGGGACTACGACCTACCCGCTCCGCCGGGGCTCGTGACGATCGACGTCGGCGGGCGGCGCATCGACGCGGTCGTGGCGGTGGGAAAGACGGCGTTCACGTACGTGCTGGACAGGGTGACCGGCGAGCCCGTGTGGCCGGTCGAGGAGCGTGCCGTGCCGGAGAGCACGGTCCCCGGCGAGGTGCCGTGGCCGACCCAGCCCTTCCCGACGCGGCCCGCGCCCTTCTCCCGGCAGGGGATCACGGAGGACGATCTCATCGACTTCACGCCGAAACTGCGCGCGGAGGCGCTGGAGCTGTTCCGCCGACACCGGACGGGGCCGATCTTCACGCCGCCCTCCGTCGAGGGGACGATTATGATGCCTGGCCTCATCGGCGGGGCGGGGTGGGGTGGCGCGGCCATCGATCCCGAGAGCGGCCACATGTTCGTGAAGGCTTATGACGATCCCTTCCTCGCGCGCGTCGCCGAGGCGGAGCCGGGCGCCGGGGACGCGGACTACCTCCCGAACTTCGCGAGCGGCCTCTCGGTGGCCGGAGGGCTTCCGATCCTCAAGCCGCCCTACGGCACGATCACGGCGATCGACCTCAATACGGGCGACCACCTGTGGCAGCGTCCGTTCGGGGACGACTCCGCGATCCGGGAGCACCCGGCGCTGGCGGGACTCGACCTCCCGCCCATGGGAGGCACGCCGCAGAGCCACGGGACGACGTCGGGCCCGCTGGCGACGGCGGGCGGGATCGTGTTCTTGGCGGGCGGAACTCCGTGGCTGGAGGCCATGGATACCCGCGATGGGAGCACGCTGTGGCGAGGGGACTTGGCCGGAGGATCGGGGCGCGGCAACCCGATGACGTATCGCACCCGGTCGGGGCGCCAGTTCATCGTCGTCGCAACCTCCGCCGACGGACAGGTCGATTCGAAGCTGCAGGCGTTCGCCCTGCCGGCCCGATGACGAAGGCCCCGAGCGGCCCAATGACGGAAGCCCCGGGTGGGACGGATCTCGATCTGAAGGGGCAGGTCGCCGTCGTCACCGGTGCCAACTCGGGCGTCGGTAAGTGCGCCGCCGAACTCCTCGCGTTGGCAGGCGCCGACGTGACTTTGGTGTGCCGCAGCCGCGAACGGGGGGAGCAGGCGGTGGCCGACGTGCGATTGGCGGGCGTCGCGGCGGGCGGGGCCGGATCGTCAACGTGAGTTCCGAGGCCCACCGCAACGGGGACCTGCGCCGCGCCGTCCTCGAGGCCATCGTCCGCGGCGATGCTTGGAAGGGCGGCTTTCAGGCCTACGGCGATACGAAGCTGGCCAATGCCCTCTTCACCTTCGAGTCGGTGCGGCGCTGGGGCACCCACGGGATCACGGCGAACGCGGTGCATCCCGGCGTCCTCCGCACGCGGATCTGGCGGAAGAACCGGAGCGCGCCGGGGCTGCTCCTGAACCTGGCCAAGGGCCTGATGGCGAAGCCCGAGGTCGGCGGCCGGGCCGTGATGCGGCTCGTCGAGGATCGCGCCCGCGACGAGGTGACCGGACGCTACTTCAAGGTGGAAACCGAGGTCGCCGCGACCGCACAGGCCTACGATGAGGATCTCGCCCGGGAACTCTGGGACCGGAGCCTCGAGTGGACCGGCGTGCCCCGGACAGGCGGTCCCCGCTAACCGCCAGCTGTTTGACAGTTGCTATCTCCGCTCTCGTCGTGCATCGTCATCCGACCTTCCTAGTTGAGAATGATTCTCATTATCATTATTGCCAAGGTCAGACCGATGCCGAACAGACTGCGGGCGTCCTTCGGCGCCCTGGGATTGATCTGGATGTTGAGCGGGTGTGCGTCCGCGGGGGGACCGCGGCCAGCCGTCGAACTGACTTCCGGCCCGGACCGCACGGGAGTTGCGCCCGAATCGGCGCCTCGTCCCGGCATCCTCGTCATGGCGCACGGGGGAGGGGAGGAGTGGAACGGACGGGTCGAGGACGCGGTGCGCCCCCTGCGGGGCAGGATCCCCGTGACCCTGGCGTTGGGGATGGCCAATCCCGCGACGATGCAGGCCGCCCTCGACTCGCTCGCGGACGAGGGCGTGAACACGGTGGCCGTCGTGAGGCTGTTCGTATCCGGCGCCTCGTTCCTGCACCCGACGGAATTCCTGCTCGGCCTCCGTCCCGACCCGCCGGAACGCGCGATGGTGGGGCACCGAATGGTGAGCGGCGCGGAACTCGATCCACTCGCGAGCAGCAGCCGGATCCTGCTGGAGATGGAGGGGCTGGGAGGATCCCACCAGGCGGCTCGCATTCTGGTCGACAGGGCCGCGGGCGCCGGGATCCCCCCCGCCGAGAGCGGCGTGCTGCTGCTCGCGCATGGCATGGGGGATGAGGGCGAGGACCAACAGGTGCTTCGCTCCATGGAGGATGTCGCAACGGCCCTGGAGGCAGGCGGCTACGCGGAAGTCCACGTCGCCACGCTGAAAGAAGACTGGGCCGGCGCGAGGCAGGAGGCGGAGCTGCGGATCAAGGCACTGGTCGCCGGCATGGGGGAGCGCCGTCGGCACGTCCTCGTGATCCCGTACCGCGTGTCCGGCTTCGGCCCGTACGCCGAGGTGCTCGAAGGTCTCGACTACGTCGCCACGGAAGGCTTCCTGCCCCATCCCCTCATCACCGACTGGATCGCGGCAAGAGCGACGGCGCGTTTCTGCGCCAACGGTCTCGTCTCGCCGCTCGGACCCTGTATCACTGCCGAGGGAGGGCGCGCGCCGTCGCCCGTCCGCGAGCAGCCGTGGAACCCCTATGCGAGTCTGACCGGCGGCGTTGCGGGCCCCGGCTCCGTGTCGGCGGTCAGTCTGGAGAACCAGGCGGACTTGACGGCGGATCAGGTCGCGGCGCTGACCCCGGAAGATGGGGAAGCGGCGTTCGCGGCCGTCACCGCCGGGATCCTCTGGCCGAACGCGGCGCGGGCTCAGTCACGGGGGCGCGTTTACGACTTGGAATCGGGGGTGGGGATCGCGGACGCCGAGGTGGTGTGGATCCCGGCCCCCGCCGCGGGAGCTGCCCCGGATCCCGTCGCCGGTCGGGCCGCGGTACACACGAACTTGGTGGGTTCCTTCATGCCGGACATTAGCTGGGGCTCGGGGGCGCGATTGCGAGCGAGGCGAGAATCGGCACGCAGGAGCGGCTCGTGGCCATCGACCTGCAAGCCTCCGTCGCTCTCGGGCGAAGCCTTAGGCTGGTGGCCGGCGTCGACAACCTGTTCGATGCTCGTCCGGCGGGCTGGCAGGGGACGGTGGAACGAAGGCTGCGCATGAGGTTGGCCGTCGAGGATCTGTTCGCACGCCGAGCCGAGTCGGGCGGCCTCGCTCAGCCGCAGTAGTCGGCCGCCGCCTCGGCGAGGATCTCGGCCAGTCTCGCGCACGACGCGAGGTCCACCCACTCAACATCGGCGTGCGCACCCGCGCCGCTCGGGCCGATCACGATGCTGTCAACGCCCGCGGCCTGCGTCAGGGCGGAGTCCATCCAGGGGGCATCTCCGATGACCTCCGGCGCCCGGCCGAGCACGGTGCGGGCGGCGCGTGATACACAGGCCGCGATTGGCGCCTCCGGCGTCGTCTCGAAGGGTTCGCGGTGGAAGAAGGTCGAACAGGCGACCTCGAGGGACGGGTCCTCCGCGCGCAGGTCGTCAAGTATGGTCGAGATCTCGCCTTCCACGGACTCGCGCGTCTCGGGCGGCACGGTGCGCCGCTCGACCTGAAGCGTACAGCTCGGGGAGTAGGTGCTGATCCCGCTCCCGCCCTCGATCAGCGCCGCGTGCATCGAGGGGGGGCCGAGAAGCGGGTGCCCCGGCCGGGATTGGAGTTCCTCAATGAACGCCTCCAACCGGTGCAGGACGCGCCCCATGCGCAGATTCGCATCGATGCCCTCCCGATAGCGGCTTCCGTGGGCGGCGCGCCCGCGCGTCGTGATCTCGATCCACGTGAATCCGCGGTGGGCGACGCACAGATCCAGCGCGGTGGGCTCGGTGACGATCGCGGCGTCGAAGGTCAGTTCCCCCCGTGCGCGCCGTCTGAGCAGATCCGCCGTGCCCAGGCTCGCGTATTCCTCGTCGGCCACGGCGGCCACGAGGACATCGCCCGCAAGACGCGTTCCCGATTCGCGGAGGAGCTGGGCGGCCTCGATACAGGCGGCCAGCGCCCCCTTCATGTCGTAGGCCCCCCGTCCGTAGAGCCGCCCGTCCCGTATCCTTGGCGAAAACGGCGCCTCCATGCCCTCCACGCCGACCGTGTCGTAGTGGGCGTTCAGCATCAGCACCGGCCCTCCCGCCGCGCCCGCGAGGCGCCCGATGACGCTCGGCCGGCCCGCCTCGGGCTCGTACCGCGCCACTTCGAGACCCGCCTCGCGCATGTGCCGGGTCGTGAGGCGCGCGATCTCCGCTTCGCCCGGCGCCCCCTCCGCGAGGGTCGGGTTCACGGAATTCGTGGCGACGAGGTCCGTGAGGACGGTCGTCATGCGCAGAGAGTCGGCGGAGAAGGTCAGCTCAGGGACTCGGGAGGCGCTTGAGGTCTCTTCGGCCCGCCGCCACTCCGGCGCCGACGCCGATTCCGAACAGAACGGCCGTGATGGGATTGACGAGTGGCAGGACCGCGGCCAGCAGTCCGACGCCCCAGCCCGCGATCCCGGCCACGAGCGGGACACCGCGCCGGTGAACGCCG
Organism: Candidatus Palauibacter poriticola; assembly: GCA_012270965.1. GTDB lineage: Bacteria > Gemmatimonadota > Gemmatimonadetes > Palauibacterales > Palauibacteraceae > Palauibacter > Palauibacter poriticola. Next base: position 212,757 of record JAAXHJ010000066.1, on the reverse strand, counting down.
TCAACGAAGCGCAGTCGCTCGCGTACGAACCTCTTCGTCGTCACGTAGCCGCCGACCGAAGCCGCGCCGGCGATGGCGAGCCAGAGGAAATTCCCGATGAAATCCAACATGCAGCACCTCCCGCAGAGCCTGTACGCCCTCCATTCCGGGGCGGTTTCAGCCGTTTGGCAGCGCGTGGCAAGAGCCCCGCCGAGCTCGAGCGGCGCACCGCGGCGTGCGTGGTCCAGATGGCCGCCTCGCGCATACCGCGGCACTTTGCCACGGGTCGCCGGCCGTGTTGTACTATGTTGCCGAAGTCGAAACCCAGCCACGGAGATCGAGATGAACGCGGACGGAACTCAGGTCCGGTGGGACGGCGGGCTGAAGTTCAGCGCCGACCGAGCCGACCACGAGACGCGAATCGACGGGGATGAGGGCACCGCCCCCAGCCCGGTCGCCCTGCTGGTGGAATCCGTCGCCGCCTGTGCCGCGATCGACGTGGTCGTCATCCTGAAGAAGGGGCGACAGGAACTCACGGGGCTCTCGGTCCGCGCGAGGGCGCGCAGGGCGGACGCGCCGCCGCGCTACGTGAAGGGTCTCCAGTTCGACTTCCATCTCTCCGGCAAGGTGGACGAAGCCCAGGCTCGGCGGGCCGTCATGCTCTCGTTCGAGCGTTACTGCTCCGTCTACCATTCGCTCCGGAAGGACATGGAACTCGAATGGACGCTCACTCTCAACGGCGAGCCCGCGGGCGGGCAGGGCTAGCAGGCCGTGGAAGGACGCGGAGCGCAGCGTTCAGGCGGGATGCAGCCGCGCTCTCGGCGCTGACGCGGGGTGCCACGGGCTGCTATTCGAATGGGTCGGGAAGCTCCCCGGCCCAGTCCAGGAAGCCCGGGCCGTCCGGCGTCCAGACCACGATCGCGCCGCAGGTCGACCCCGTGCGCATGAACTCCATCGGCGTCTCGACGTCCCGCTTGTAAACCTCGACCGCTCCGAGAACCTCCTTCTCGAGATCGTCGAACTGCATCCCCGCCTGGTACATCCCGTCCATGTAGAGCGCCGGCGGACAACCAAGCCGGGCGCCCTCTCCAAGGAAGACTTCCGCCCTCCCGTATTCGACTCGGCCCACGGCGACGTTCGGCAGGCCGCGCAGGAGGTCGCTGGGGAGGCGCGGGTTACGGTTGATGATGTCCCGCGGCGTGAAGAAGGTCCCGAACCCCTTCTCCATGCGTTCCACAAAGCCCGCCAGGTTCCGTGCGCGGCGGGTCTGCCGCACCTCTACCGTGAGATCCGCGATGCGAATGACCGTACTCGAAAGGGTCAACGTGACGCGCGTCGTCTGTTCCGGCGCGAGGTCGATGATCGTATAGCCGGCCTCATAGCCGATGTATCGCACCTCGACCGAATCTCTGCCGGCCCAGGTCCGAGGGACCCGGAAGTTGCCTTCGGCATCGGTGATCGCCCCGTACCCGGAGCCCAGGAGGATGACGCGGGCCCCCTCGATCGGCAGTCCCGTCGAGGCGCTTACCACTTGCCCGATCAGCTCCGCCGTATCCCGTTCCGTCTCCTCCTGCGCCGGAGCCGACCTCGGCGAAGCCGCCAGCGCGCCTCCCGCGACGAGGGTCAGCGCCGCCAAACGGGCGTACCTGCGAGCCGCCGACATCCAGCTCGCGCGACATCTTCCCGGCTCCAACGCACTCATACGGCCCCCTGCTCGAGTCCGGCTCCCCTGCGATGAACGCTTCCCGTGGCCCGAAAGATACGGCGTTATCGCCTTTCCATCGACAGGACGGTGGGATCTCCGCCTCCGCTGCCGTGAATGGTGACGAGCAACTCGGCGTTCGTTGGGCTCTCGTACGTGAACCACCGGGGAGCGTTCGGCGGCGGTGCCTCCGCCGTGCTCCGGAAGGTGGCTCTCCGGCCCTCCAGGGCCGTGAGACGATATTCGAGCCGCGTCTCCTCCCACGGCTCCCAGCCCCTCGAGATGTGCTTGAACCGATAGTAGATCTCGCCATCGTCATCCTGCTCCAGGAGCAGAAGTTCGTACATTACCGCGAGACCGTCGCGGACGAGTCGAAAGGAGCCGGACATCGAGCGTCCCGCGGGGCTGAACCACGCCTCCTCGATCTGTCCCCCGAAGGCGTCTCCGCCCCAGTGGCCCGCGATCCATGCCAGCTCCTCGAGATCGACGGCCTCGGAGGGCGCGGCCGGTGCGGCGTGGCCTCCGGGACCCGCATCCTGGCCCAACGCCCCCGCGGCGCCCGTCAGGTGGACGATGGCTGCGAGCGCGACTGCGGCCGCGCGCGCCGGACGGGGGATGCCGCACCCCACGGAGGTTTGAGAAACCGCGGCCCTCGCCGCATCTTCGCACGGCATGAGAACCGTCCCGAAAGTCCTCGTCTCGGTCATCGTCTGCCTCCTCGCCGGCCTCGCGGGGCTGGCGCTCGTGTTCAGAGATCTGCCCGTGGGGCCCGGTCCCGGGCTCATCGGGCTCGGGGGTCTCCTGTACTTCTCCGCGGGCTTCGGCCTCACGCGATGGCACCGCGGCGCGCGCGCCCTCCTCTGGGGGCTGGCGCCGGGCTGGAGTCTGGCCCTGCTGGGCACGATCGGCATCTGGGTGACGGTAACCGATCCTCCCTCCGGCCACTGGGGCCTGGCGCTCCTCTTCCTGCTCGGCCCGGCCGTCGCGGGCTCGGCGGGCGCCGTCCTCGCCACGAGAACGCTGAAGGGCTGAGCGGTGCCCACGGCCCCCGCCGGCGCGGACTCGCGGTGCGTCTACCGGCTCCGCGGGCTGGCCACGCCAAGGTAGACGGAACCCAGCGCCCGGGGCACCCCGGGCATCGTGAAGCGGTCGAGGTCGACGATCCGGAATCCGCCGTCCTCGATCTCGGCGTCGATCTTCCGGTTAATGTTGCAGCCGCAGGCGACGAAGTTCTGGACCGGGTTCAGGGTGTCCTGCAGGCGCGAAACCCAGCCCCTCTCGTTCCGCCCGTGCTCGAGGAAGAGGAACTCCCCGGAGGGTTTCAGCGCACGCCGCATTTCACGGAGGGCCTCCCGGAGCCGCGCGATCGAACACAACGTCCAAGTGCTCGTCACCGTGTCGAAGTACCCGTCCGGAAAGGGGAGCCGGTCGGCGGCGTCGTGGACCATGCGCTCGACGGCGAAGGGGGCACGGGCGATGCGTGCGCGCACGCGGCGTTCGAGGACGGCTGCGGGGTCGATTCCGGTGACGCGGCGCACCGAGGTCGGGTAGCATTCGAGATTGAGGCCCGTGCCGAAGCCGACTTCGAGCACATCTCCCCGCGCGCGGGAGAGAACCCGGCGCCGATACCCGCGATGCACGGTGCCCCTGAGCCCGCTCTCCATGAGACGCGGAAAGATGTGTTCGCAGTACAGACCCACTCGCCTCCCTCCCCGGTGACGCTGGCGAAGGTTGAAACGTCTACCCAAACATAGGCGTAACAGCCCCCGTCGCGATGTGTCCCCGGCCCGGGCCGTCGCGTCTTGCCATCCGTTGCGGGCCCCGCAACTTCGACGCTGCAAGATTAGGCTCTGGACTGGGAGAGCACGCTTGAACCGAATACCTGCTGGCGGGTGTTGCCTCGGGGTGCGAGCCCTTGCGCTGGCGGCGTACATGGGGGTCGCCGCGGGCGTTGCCTTCGACGCGCGGGCGCTCCAGGAGCCGCCCGTTTCCGCAGCGCGGCAGATTCCATCGGACGCCTACGCCGATGAAGGGATCGCGGGCCTGATCGGGCGCGCCATGGCGCAGCGCCGGGCCCGCGCCGAGGGGCTGACGAGCTTCGAGGCGACCTTCCGCGAGCGCATCTACGCCGGGCTGGGCGGCGCGGCTTTGCGCCGCGAGCGGGCGATGTTTCATCAAGAGCGCGCCGCACGCCTGCGCTGGGCGGCGGAGGGCGAACACATCGTCCGCTGGCTGGGGGTGCGGCGCGGGGTGCCGATCGCCGGCCTGGGCATCGAGTTCGAGGAAGATCCGCGCGAGGACGATGCGTTCGAACTCGATTTCGACATGATCGATCCGGCGAGCGAGCACGTGGCGGTCGGTTCGGACTGGGCTCTCCATCCCCTGGCCGATACCGCGGCCTATCACTACCGCTACCGCTCCGGCGACACGCTGCGCATCCGCTTCCCGGGGGACAACCGGGAGGTGACGCTGATCGAGGCGATCGTCGAGCCGCGGGAGGCCCGCTTCGACCGCATCGCGGGCTCGCTCTGGTTCGACGGCGACGACGGCGTCCTCACGCGCGCCGCCTACCGTCCCGCGATCGAATACGACTTCGACCGGGAGGAACCGGAGGATGCGGACGAAGTCCCGGGGTTCGTGAAGCCGATCCGCGCCAGGGTCGAATTCATCACGATCGATTACGGACTGCAGGAGCTGCGCTGGTGGCTCCCGAATCGCATGGCCTTCGACGCGGTGGCCACCATGGCGGATCTCGCGAGCATGCCGGTGCGCTATGAGTGGACCTTCGAGGACTATGCCGTGGACCGGGAGCCGGCGCTCGATCCGGGAGAGGAACTGCCGGCGGGTTGGACGCGCTGGGTCGATGACGACGAAGAGTTCGTCGCGCCCGAAGGTGAGGCGCTCGACGTGTCCGTGAGCGAAGGTCGAACGCGGCGCCGGGCGGAGCGTGAGGCCAGGCGGACGCGTGACGACCCCCTCACCGCGGAACCGGACTCGTTGCCCGACGATACGCGGCCGGTCGTGATCATCGTCCCTCCCGTCGCGGAGCTTCCCCTGTCCCGCGAGCTGCCGGAACCGCTCTTTTCCGCCACCGTCGACGCCTTCGCGGCGGAAGAACTCGACGACCTGAAGGACCGGCTGTCCTCGCTAAGCATCCCCGCCGCCGCGGGCTTGGGTCCGCGCCTGGACATCGGGCCGGGTTTGCGCCGGCTGCGCTACAACCGGGTCGAGGGGCTGTCGTTGAGCGTCGGGTTTGCGGTACCGACGGGGGTCGCGTCGGAGTTCTCGGTCACGCCGCGAATCGGCATCCCGGAATGGGAGCCCGGCGTGGAGGTCGGGTGGCGGCGCCAGACGGCGACGGGCGGTTTCGGGATCACGGCGTACCGGCGCCTCACCGACCTCGGCGATTGGGGCCGTCCGCTCTCCTTCGGCAACTCCGTCAGGAGCCTGGTCACCGGGTATGACGAAGGGCTCTACTTCCGGGAAACGGGCCTCGAAGTCTCGGCGAGCCGCCAGGGGAAGCGGACCCGCGTGGAAGGCGCGCTCTTCGCCGAGCGCCACCAGAACGCACCGAAGCAGACGGATGCCTCGCTCCCGAACCTCTTCGGCGATGCGGTCTTTCGCGACAACATCGAGGCCGCGCGCGGCGACATCGCGGGCGTCTCGGGCCGCCTGCGGGCGTTTTCATCGGTGGACCCGGGCACGCCGATCCTCAGCGGCGCCGCGTGGGGGGAGGCCGCAGCGGGCGACTTCGATCTTTACGGGCGTGCCGCGGTTTCCGCGGCGCTTCAACTTCCCCTGAGCCGGTGGTCCCTGGCGCTGGAGGGCGGGGCCGGAAGAGTGTTCGGGGAGGCACCTCCACAGCGTCGCTTCCACCTCGGCGGACCGTACACGTTGCGGGCGTTCGATCCGGTGTCGACCGGGGGCGATAGTTTCTGGTTCGGCCGCCTCGAAGTGGGGCGCGGTTTCCAGATCGGCGATCCGGCGTACGATGTCGGAGGAAGCCCCTTCCGCGTCACGGCGTTCTGGGACGCGGGCTGGGCGGGGCCCGTGGATGCCTTCGGTACGGAGGGCTGGCGGTCGAGCGTGGGGGTCGGCCTGTCGCTCATGGACGGGCTGTTTCGCATCGACATCGCCCGCGCCGTCCGCGGCGGCAGCCTCTGGCGGTTCCACGCATACGCCGACGGCCTCATGTAACGATGCCGACTGGATCTTTCCGCGGGGTTGGGGGTTTGCGTGGCGGCTGACATGGCCGCAGAGTAGCGTCCGCCGCAACCAACGATGACGTCCGGCGCGTGGCGCGCCGGCGATCCCCGCAAGAGAGCGTCCCCGAACATGGCACGAGGCCGCAGAGCGAAGGACAGTACGGGAGCGGCGGACGAGGCCGCGGGAGCGAAGCGGAAACGTCCCCCATCTCCGGCGGCGTTCAGCGCCGAGTGGTCCCGCGACTGGGCGCGCACCCTGTTCGTCGCGTTCCTCATCTTCCTCTTCTTCCGGACGTTCCTGCTGGCCACCTTCGTGATCACGTCGGGGTCGATGGAGGGGACGCTCCTGGTCGGCGATTTTCTACTCGTGAACAAGACGTCGCTCGGTGCGCCGATCCCGTTTACGAGCGCCCGCATGCCGGGATACGCCGAGCCGGAGTACGGGGACATCATCGTGTTCAGGGCGGACCATTCTCCGGGGCTGGATATCGTCAAGCGTACGGTGGGTGTGCCCGGCGACACGCTCCGCATGGAGGAAGGTCTTCTCTACCGGAACGGCGTAGCCGTCGACGAACCCTACGTCCGCCGGAATCCGCGACAGCCGGATGAGGGGGATCCTCGAATGAGGTGGCAACTGGAGCACCTCATTCCGGATCCCGAGGGCGGCGGGTACGAACCCACGCGGGACAATTGGGGTCCCCTCGTGGTGCCGCCGGAGCGCTACTTCATGCTGGGGGACAACCGGGACGAGAGCTACGACTCACGGTTCTGGGGCTTCGTCGAGCGCGGGAAGATGCGGGGCAGACCCTTCTTCATCTACTTCTCGTACGACCGTGAGGCGCTGAAGCCCGTGAAGTTTCTCACGGCGATGAGGCCGGGAAGGATCGGACCCTCCCCGGACTAGCAGCTTGTCGGGCGAGCTGTCGGGCGAGCGCCCATCCCCCTCGGCGCTGACGCGGGATTTCGCCACGGGCTGCTGGCGGGAAACCGGGCGGTTGCCGTTCCGCCGTCAGAGCTTCTTGAGCAGCTTCCGAATGACGATCACGGCGACGGCGATGGCGATCTTTCTCATCGGGTCTTCCTCTTGCTCGGATGGCGTCCGCTTCAAGGTGGTGCGTCGGGGAGGCCGTGACAAAACGCCGCGTCAACGCCGCTCGAACGCAGCGGGATTCCGCCACAGCCCGCCAAGCTCCGCCGCACTGTACGGAACGCTGCCGGGTCGAGGTTTCGTCTGCTCTGGCCCCCGCCCGGGGGTTGGGCAACGTTGAGCGGGTGGAACAGGTTCGCGATCCAGGAGGTGTCATGCGCGTGACCCGGGCGGTCGCCCTTGCGGCGGCGCTCCCCTGTGCGGGGTGTGATTCGCCGTCCACCGGCGAGGCGGCGCCCGCCGATCATTCCCATGCCGGCGGCGGCGTCGTGACGCACTGGACCGAGTCGCTCGAACTCTTCGTCGAGTACCCGCCGCACGTCCGGGGCATCGCGAGCGATCCGTGGGCCATCCACCTCACGTGGCTGGCGGACTGGAAGCCGGTGCGGGAGGGGCGCCTCGTGCTCCTGCTCCGGGGACCGGGGGGTGCCCGCGAGGAGATCGTGCTCGCGGCCCCGGCGAGCCCGGGAGTCTACGCTGCGAGCCCGACCCTCACGGAGACCGGGACATGGCGGGCGGACCTGACCCTCACGGCCCGCGGCGCGGAGCACGCGATCCCGGTGGGACAGCTGCGGGTGTTCGCGAGCGAAGAGGCGCTGCCGCACGAGGTGGAGCAGCCGCCCCCGGGACTCATTGCGCTCCCGAAGGAAGAACAGTGGGCGATGCCGTTCCAAGTCGAGGTGGCGGAGACGCGCGGGATTCCGAGTTCGATCCCCGTGACGGGGGAGGTCACGGCCCCCGTGCGCGGTCTCGCGCACGTCTCGACGCCGGTGGAGGGTCTCCTGCTCTTACAAGGACCATCGCCCGCGCCCGGAGAGGTGGTGCGGGAGGGAGAGACGCTGGCGCTCATCGCCCCCACGAGCCTCGACGACTCGTACGCCCGCATGCGCGCGGACGTCGTGGAGGCCGAGCGCGAGGCGGACCGGACGGAGCGCCTCTTGGCCGCCGGAGCCATTTCCGAGCGCCGCTTGGAGGAGGCGCGCCACAACCTCGAAGTGGCCCGGGCGGCGTTCGAGGCCGTGGGAGGTCTTAGCTCCGCCGAAGGCGACGGCGGTTCCGACCCGCACGTCTACCCGCTGCGGAGTCCGATCGGGGGAGTGATCGCCGACCGCCACGTGGCCCCCGGCGAGCACGTCGCGGTCGGGACGCACGCGTTCACGGTGGTGCGCCCCGACACGCTGTGGTTCGTCGCGCGGGTTCCGGCCCGCCACGCCGAAGCGGCCGGCGAGGTCCGCGGCGCGTGGTTCACCGTCGAAGGCACGACCCAGGCGCACGCGGCCGACCGCGTGGTGTCGGTGGGCACCATCATCGAAGCCGGAAGCCGGACGTTGCCGGTCCGGTTCGCGGTCGCGAACCCGGACGGGGCGCTCAAGGTGGGCATGCTGGCCGCGGGACATCTGCTCCTCGGCGAGCCCGTGGAGGGAGTGGCCGTCCCGACGCCGGCGATCTTGGACGAGGACGGCCTCGCCGTCGTCTACGTCAAGCTCGGCGGCGAGGCGTTTCAACGGCGGGTGGTGGAGACCGGCCCCTCGGACGGGTCGTGGACCATCGTTCACTCCGGGGTTGCGAGCGGGGAACAGGTGGTCGCCGTCGGCGCCTACCAGGTGAGACTGGCCTCGCTCGGCGCCGTGGAGGTCTCGGACCACGGACATCCACACTGAGGACGCCGGGATGAGCGCTCCCGGACCGGCGGGAGATCGGCCGGGCCTCCTGCATGGACTGCTGGACCGGCTCGTCCACGCCTCCTTGAAGAACCGCTTCCTCGCCGTGGCCGCCGGGGTCCTCCTCCTAGCGGGCGGGGGATGGGTGGCGGCCACGCTGCCCGTCGACGTCTTTCCCGACCTCACCGCCCCTACGGTGACGGTGCTCAGCGACGCCCACGGACTCGCCCCGGAAGAGGTCGAGAGTCTCGTCACCTTCCCGATCGAAACGGCGGTGAACGGGGCGGCCGGGGTGCGCCGCGTCCGGTCGAGTTCGGCGCAGGGGATCAGCATCGTGTGGGTGGACTTCGACTGGGGGATGGACATCCTCCGCGCCCGGCAGATCGTGAACGAGCGGCTCCAGCTCGCCACGGCCCAACTGCCCGAGGACGTGAGCGCGCCCGTCCTCGCGCCCGTGAGTTCGATCATGGGCGAGATCCTGCTCGTCGGCATGAGCGCGTCCGCCCCCCAGCTCATGGAGGCACGGACTGTCGCCGACTGGACCGTGCGCCGCCGGCTGCTCGCCGTGCCCGGAGTATCGCAGGTCGTGTCGATCGGCGGACGGGTTCGCCAGTACCATATCCTGATCCATCCGGAGCGCCTGCTCGCATACGGCGTGGGGCTCGCCCAGGTACTCGAAGCGGCGGCGGGATCGAACCGGAACGCGTCCGGCGGCGTCTATCGCTCGGGCGGGCGCGAGATTCTGATCCGCGGCATCGGTCGCGCGCGGGATCTGAGGGAGATCGGCCTCACCGTCGTCGCCGTGCGGGAGGGGGTACCCGTCCTCATCGAGGACCTGGCGGAGGTGCGGATCGGTCCGCGCGTCCGGCTCGGCACCGCTTCCGTGAACGCGGAACCCGCCGTCGTGCTCTCGATCCAGAAGCAGCCCGGCGCCAACACGCTGGCGCTGACGGAGCGCATCGACGCCGAACTGAACGAGATCGAAGCGGAACTCCCGGCGGGCGTGGCCTTCGAGAGGTCCGTGTTCCGGCAGGCCGACTTCATATCGCTCGCCGTGGAGAACGTGGTCGAAGCGCTGCGCGACGGTGCGTTGCTCGTCGTCGCGGTGCTCCTCCTCTTCCTGTGGAACCTGAGGACGACGGCGATCTCCGTGCTCGCGATCCCGCTCTCGCTGGCCTTGGCCGTCATCGTGCTGCGCCTCCTCGGGGGTACGATCAACACGATGACGCTGGGCGGCATGGCCATCGCCATCGGCGCGCTGGTCGACGACGCGATCATCGTGGTCGAGAACGTGTACCGCCGCCTGCGCGAAGACCGCCGCCGCCCGCCGGAGCGCCGGCGTCGGCCGATGGCCCTCGTCCGGGACGCGGCGCGGGAGATCCGCAATCCGATCCTGAGCGCCACGCTCATCATCTCCATCGTCTTCGTCCCGCTCTTCTTCCTCTCCGGCGTGGAAGGGCGCATGCTCCGGCCGCTGGGGCTGGCGTACATCGTGAGCATTCTTTCGTCGCTGCTCGTCGCGGTGACGGTGACGCCGGCTCTCTGCCACATGCTCCTGCCGGGGGATCGGGCGATCGGCCGTCCGCACGAGCCGTGGCTGATGCGCCGGCTCGAACGGGTGTACGGTCGGATCCTCGACGGGGCGCTTCGCCGTCCCGGGGCCGTGCTTGGCGGGGCGGCGCTCCTGCTGGTCGGCACTCTGGCTCTCGTGCCTTCGCTGGGACGCGGCTTCCTGCCCGAGTTCCAAGAGGGAACGCTGACCATCTCCGTCGTGAGCCTGCCTGGGACGTCGTTGGTGGAGTCCGACGCGATCGGGGCCCGCGCGGAGCGGCAGCTCCTGGCCCACCCGGCCGTCGTCTCCACCTCGCGGCGGACCGGCCGGGCCGAACTCGACGAGCACGCGCAGGGGGCGAACGCCTCCGAGGTCGACGCGCGGCTGGACCTCTCGGAGCACGACTTGGAGGAGGTCATGGCCTCGCTCCGGGACGACTTGGCGGGACTCCCGGGGACCAGCGTCACGATCGGACAGCCGATCGGACACCGGATCGACCACATGCTTTCCGGCACGCGGGCGGCCATCGCGGCGAACCTGTTCGGGCCCGACCTCCGGCAACTGCGCGACATCGCCGGCGAGATCGAGACCGTCGCGGGGACGGTGGAGGGCCTCGTAGACATCTCCGTCGAGCGACAGGCGGACATTCCCCAGCTCCAGGTTCGCGCCGACCGCCGCGCCATGGCCCGTCACGGCGTCACTCCGGCCGAGATGGCCGCGGCCGTCGATGTCGCATTTCAGGGGGAGGAGGTGTCGCTCATCCGGGAAGGCGACCGCGCCTTCGATCTGGTGGTTCGCTACGCGGATGAACACCGCGCGGACCCCGAGGCGATCGGTGGGACGCTGATGACGACCCCGGGCGGAGCCACCGTGCCGCTTTCGCAACTCGCATCGATCGTGCCGTCGCTGGGGCCGAACGCGATCAGCCGGGAGAACGTGCAGCGCAAGATCGTCGTGAGCGCGAACGTCGCGGGGCGCGACGTGGGCGGAGCCGCCGAGGAGTTTCAGGCGCGGGTGGCGGCGGACGTCGAACTGCCGCCGGGCTACTACGTCCAGTACGGGGGCCAGTTCGAGAGCGGGCGGGAGGCGACGCGGCGGATCACGCTGCTCTCGCTGTTCTCGATCGCCGCCATCTTCCTCATCATGTTCCGCGCCTTCGGGAGCGTCCGCATCGCGGCCCTGCTCCTGGTGAATCTGCCTCTGGCGCTGGCGGGAGGCGTGCTCGCGGTCCTGCTCATCGGCGGCGCGGTGAACGTTGCGACGCTGGTCGGGTTCATCACCTTGTTCGGCATCGCGGTGCGAAACGGGATCCTTCTCGTGAGCCGCTACCAGGATCTTCGCGCGGCGGGCGCCGGGCTCGGCCCCAGCATCCGGCGTGGCTCCATGGAACGTCTCAGCCCCATCCTCATGACGGCGCTCACGGCGGGCCTCGCGCTCGTTCCGCTCGCGCTGGGCATCGGCGAACCCGGCAAGGAGATCCAAGCCCCGCTCGCCGTCGTCGTACTCGGGGGCCTGTTGACCTCCACCGCGCTCAACATGGTCGTCGTCCCGGCCCTCTTCCTGCGCTTCGCCGGACCCCGGCGACGGTGCGCTAGCGGCCCGCTCACCCGTAGCGCCCGATCGAGAAGGTCTGCAGTGCGTGACGGGGGGGCTCGTCGGTGAGGAGGTCCGCCATGAGCGCTCCGAGGACCGGGAGGAACTTGAACGCGTGGCCTGAGCCCCCGGCGAAGATGGCGATGCGGCGGTCCCCGGGGTGGCGGTCCAGGATGAAGTCCTCATCGGGCGTGTTTGTGTAGAGACAGACGGACGCGTGCGTCAGCGCGCCCGCCACGCCCGGCGCGTACCGTCCGAACAGCCTTCGCAGCTCGCCCGTCTCGGAGGTGCCGACCTCGCGGTCGACCCGTTCCACATCGGTTCGGCGTCCGGCTTGGAAGTGCATGCCCGCCTTGAGGCCTCGCGCCGTCGGGGGGAAGCCGTACCACGTCCCCTCCCGTTCGAGTTCCCACACCCAGGCGGGACCCTCCGCGAGGGCGTCCGCATGCGCCCCGGCGGGTTCGAACCAGTACTGCACCGTGCGCTCCACCTCGAGCGGGAGGGGAAGCCCGGGAAGGAGTTGCGGAGTCCAGGCTCCCGCGGCGATCGCGAGGCGCCGCGCCCGGTACTCTCCCCGTTCGGTCCGGACCCGGATGCCCGAGGCCGAGGCGGACCACTCGAGCGCGGGTTCGTCGAAGCGCAGCTCCGCGCCCTCCGCCGCCTCCAGCGTTGCTTCCAGGCAGGCCTCGAGCGAGAGGATCGCGGCACCCGGCTCGTAGATCGCGACGGTCCCGGGGTCCGGCCGGAGCCACGGGAAGCGCTCGACGACCTCCTCGGCGGAGAGAAGAAGGTATTCCGCGTCGCCGCCGATGACGCTGCGCAGCGGGTTCCCCGCGAAGGCGCGGCCGTCTTCCGGTCCCATCGTGAGGGCGCCCGCTGTCCGCAGCAGCGTCCTTCCGGAGCTGCGCTCGAGACTCGCCCAGTGCCGGTAGGCTTCGCGGACGAGCGGCACGTACGGAGAGCCCCGGTACCATGCTTCGCGGATCATGCGCGTGTCGCTATGCGCCGATCCCATCGTGTGCGGGGGCGTGTAGCGGTCGAATCCCACCACCGAATGTCCTCGCTGGACGAGCTCGGCCGCCGTTGCGCTTCCGATGGCTCCCAGCCCGATGACGGCGAAGTCGTGCACGTGGATGCCGGCCGCGACTCAGTTTCCGATTCTTGGGAAGACAAGGCGCTGGTCGGCCTCCACCACCGAAACCGCCCCAGGTACGCCGTCGGCGACTTCGAACACGAACCGCACGGCGGAACCGTGCAGGAGGAAGGCGGTCGGGGACTGGGGCAGGAGCCGGAAGGTGGCCTCGCCGGTGCGGGTGGCCGTGAGAACGCCGTCCTCGAGCGCGATCGTCAGGGTCGTGGCGGGGTCGATCCGGTACTCGCCCACATAGACGGACAAATCCCCGGGCTCCAAGCGCACGATGGGGAGCCGGAGTGCCGGATCGGGTTCGGCGCCCAGCTCGGACAGACGTTCCAGGAGCCGGGGCACGCCGGGGTTGTACGTGAGCGCCGCTCGGATATGGTCGGCTGCGGCATCCAGCGCTCCGGCCTCTTCGTGAAGCTCGGACAGCGCGAAGCGGATGGTGGGGAGTTCGGGCATTCCGGCTGCGTAGGCCTCGAGGATCGCGATGGCCGTGGCCGGCCCGTCCTCCCGGAAGTGGCCCGCGAGCCTCAGGATCTGACCGGGGGAGTAGTCGTATTCCTCCGGTCGCGTACGCCGCCAGGTTTCGTACCTCGACATCGCCGCCTCGACCCCGCCCGCCTCGATGATCGGCAGCAGCCGCTCCGCGATCGACGGTCTTGGGCGAACGGCTTCGGCGCCCCACAGCATATTCGTCAACCCCTCCACGAGCGGTCCCAGGTCGGAGGATGTGTTGTCCAGCAACACGATGAGGCGTCCGTGGTCCGGGAAGACGCGCAGGTAGGAGGAGAAACCGAAAATCCCCCCCGAGTGTTCGATCACGCGCACGCCGCGGTCGCGCTCGATATCGCGCCTTCGCACACCCACGCCGTACCCGTAGGATCCGGATTCGAGGCCGGGGGTCGTCATGCGCGCCAGCGTCTTCGGATCCCGGAACAGGCCTCCCTCGACGAAGAGGCTCGTGGCCCAGCGGGCCAGATCGCCCACGGTGGAGTAGAGCATGCCGGCCGAATAGGGCACGGACGGGTCGATGAGGCGCGCCGGGCGGTAGGCGACGAGGTTGCGCGTGTGGCCGCCGGCGTGGCCCTCCGGCGGCGAGAGCGAGTGGTCGTATCCGGTATCGGGCAGGTCCAGCGGGTCGAGCACGTACGTTCGGAGCGCCTCGTCGTAGCTCAGCCCCGTGACGCGTTCCGCGATCCAGCCGAGGAGTACGTAGCCCGAGTTGGAGTACTCGAAGTCCGTGCCCGGCTCGAACGAAAGGGGGACGTCCCATGTGAGGGCGATGATCTCGTCCGGCGAGTAGGGGGTCGCCGCCTCCCATTCCATGAACCCCGGCACGTTCGTGTAGCTCGGCAGCCCCGAGGTGTGCGTGAGCAGGTGATGGAGCGTGATCCGCTCCGCGTTCTCGGGCGGATACTCCTCGATATGGCGGCCCACCGGATCCTCGACCCGCAGCAGTCCCTCCTCCTCGAGTCGCAGGATGAGCGCGGCCGTGAACTGCTTCGTCAGCGAAGCGATGCGGAACCGCGTGCGCGGGGCGTTGGCGGCGCCGTCCGCGAGATCCGAGCGGCCGAACGCTCCCTCGAACAGAACCTCGCCCCCGTCGATGATGAGAGCCGCGCCATTGAAGAGCCTCAGATCATGGAAAGACCGCAGGTAGCCCTCCGCCCGTTCCGCGCGCGGCTGCGCCTCGGCGGCGGAAGCGAGCCCAACGACGAGCGCCGCGCCAAGACCGGTCCTCCAAGATGATTTTCGACGCGGATACAAGCGGGATCCTCTCTCGGACGAAAGCGGCCGAAACGCTCGCGTCCCCCGAACCGAAACGCTCGCGTCCCCCGAACGAAAGGGATAGGATCGCATCATGCGCTCGATCTCAAGTCGGCAGCGGTCCCGGATCTTGGAACTGGAGGAGGCTGCGCGGCCGCTCGACCCCGACGCGGGCGAGCGCGACCGCCTCATGGCCGAGGTGCACGCCTACGCGCAGCGGTTCCTGGATGGACTGCCGGAGCGGCCCGCCTACCGGCACGACAAGTCATCCGTCGCGGAGCTCCGGGAACTCGGAGCCGGGGCCGTTACGCGGCCCATCGATCGGCTCATCGAGCGGATCGATGAATCCGTCGTGGGGACGGGGCTCGTGCCCTCGCACGGCGGGCACCTCGGTTACATTCCCGGCGGCGGCATCTACGCCTCCTCGCTGGCGGACTATCTCGCGGCCGTCACGAACGAATACGCCGGCGTACGCTTCACCGGACCCGGCGCCGTCGAGATCGAGAACGTCATCCTCGGCTGGATGGCGCGCTTCACGGGATACCCGGCCACGAGTGCCGGAAACCTCACCTCGGGAGGCTCGATCGCGAGCCTCATCGCCGTCGTCACGGCGCGCGAGGCGGCCGGCCTCCGCGCACGCGACTACGAGCGGGCGGTCGTCTACTCCTCGTCCCACCTGCACCACTGCCTGCACAAGGCGCTCAGAATGGCCGGCGTGGGAGAGGCGGTGCGGCGCGATGTCCCGCTGGACGGAGACTTTCGGATGCGGGTCGACACGCTCGCCGAACTCGTGGCGGAGGATCGCGCGCGCGGACTCCGGCCCTGGCTCGTATTCGCATCGGCGGGCACCGTGGACATCGGCGCCATCGACCCGCTCGCCGAGATCGCGGACGTTGCCGAACGCGAGAATCTCTGGTTCCACGTGGACGGCGCCTACGGCGGCTTCTTTGCCTTGCTCGAGGAGATCCGCCCCAGGCTGGCCGGCCTGGACCGCGCGGATTCCCTCGTGCTCGACCCGCACAAGGGCATGTTCCTTCCCTACGGGACCGGTGCTGTCCTCGTCCGCGACGGAAACGCCCTGGCGAAGGCGCACGCGTCGGGCGCCAGCTATCTGCAGGACACGGTGGAGGCGGAGCGCTGGGGACCCTCGCCGGCCGCCGTATCGCCCGAGCTAACCAAGCATTTTCGCGGACTGCGGGTCTGGCTGCCGCTCCTTCTGCACGGGGAGGAGCCCTTCAAGGCCTGTCTTCGCGAGAAGCTCGAACTCGCACGGTACTTCCACGCGGAGATCGAGGCGCTCGGGTTCGAGGTGGGGCCGGAGCCGCCGCTCTCGGTGGTGACCTACCGCTGGGTCCCGGGCTCGGGCGACGCGGACGCCTTCAACCGGGCCCTGATCGAAGAGACGCACCGCGACGGCCGGGTCTTCCTCTCCTCCACGACGATCAACGGAACCTTCCTGCTGAGAATGGCGGCGCTCGCGTTCCGCACGCACTTGGACACCATCGATCTGGCGCTCGAGGTCCTCGCGGAGGCCGTGGAACGGCTCGAGGCCCACCCCGAGCGTTGGCGCTCCGCCGCGCCCGCCGAAGCCCTCGCCGGGGGAGGCGGCGGCTGATGGCGGATTCCCGCTCCCGGCGAGCCCGCCGGGGCGTGGCCCGAATCGCGAGCGGTCGCCCCGGTCCCGGCCGGGCGGCCCGTTCACTCGCGGTCGCCGCACTCCTCTGCGGCTGCACGGGCGAGGCCGAACGAGGAATGTCGCTGCAGTCGGGCGATGTCGAGTTCGAGCGCCCGTTTCCCAGCGGCGAACCGCACCTCGCGGTGGGCGCGGAGGGCCGCGCGATCCTCACCTGGATCGAGCCGGAGGAAGGCGTGCCCGCGCTGCGCGTGGCGATTCGCGGCGAGGGTGGCTGGTCCGCCCCGCGCACCGTGTGGGCGTCGGAAGCCATGTTTGTGAACTGGGCGGACTTCCCCTCTGCGGTCGAGATGTCCGACGGCACCCTCGCTGTCCACTGGCTGGAGATGGTCGGCGACGCGCCCTACGCCTACCATGTCATGCTGGCGCTCTCTGCGGATGACGGGATGACGTGGACGGAGCCGTTCCGCGCGCACGACGACGAGTCGCCGACGGAGCACGGCTTCGTGTCGATGGTCCCGTGGCGGGACGGCGCGGGGCTGGCCTGGCTCGACGGCCGGGCGATGATGGGTGCCGGCGGCGGGGGCGAACACATGGCGGAGGGGGGCGGCGCGGCGCGGGGTGCGATGTCGGTCCGCTTCCGCACGCTCGCGCCGGACGGCCGACTGGGTCCCGAAGCGCTCTTGGATGACCGGACGTGCGAGTGCTGCCAGACCGCGCTGGCCCGCGTGGGGGGCGGGTTGGTCGCCGCCTACCGCGACCGAAGCGAATCCGAGATCCGTGACATCGCCGTGGTGCGCGGGGCGGGGGAGCGCTGGACGGAGCCCGCTCCGCTGTCGACCGACGGCTGGGTCATCCCCGGCTGCCCGGTGAACGGGCCACAGTTGAGCGGGGACGAAGGGGGGTTGGCCGCCGCTTGGTACACCGGGGTCGGCGGGACGCCGCAGGTGTACGTCGCCTTCTCCGGCGACGGTGGGGCGAGCTTCGGCCCGCGCATCCGGGTCGATGAGGGGTTGCCGTTGGGCCGCGTGGACATCGAGCGGCTCGACGACGGCTCGGCTGCGGTCGTGTGGATCGAGGCCTCGAACGAGACGCCCCGCGTCCTCCTCCGCCGCGTCCATCCGAACGGCGCGCGGGAGGCGCCCCTCCTCATCTCGGAGACCGCCGGCGAGCGCTCGAGCGGCTTCCCGCGCATGGTGCGGACGGGGGACGAGTTCCTGTTCGCGTGGACGATCCCCGGCGAGGGCGGCGGCATACGCGTCCGCGCCGTACGACTCTCCGACTGAATCCGCCAGGCCGGCTGGGGCGCGATCAGCCGCGGCGCCGCTCGAGGATCGCGCGGAAGGAGCGCGTTTCGAGTTCCGCGGTCGTGAGACCGGAGCGCGCCGCCTCTTCCGCCGTCAGGGCGCCGCTCGCCAGCCCTCGCAGGAAGAAGTTCAGCAGGCCTTGGCCCGAAGCTTCATCGTCGAACACGGATCCCGTGAGAACGGCCCGTCCCGCGGCGGTCACGAATCGGTCGAGCCGGCTCGCCGCCGCGTCCAGACCCTCCAGGAAGAACGAGAAGACGGCCGCGAAGCGGGAGACAAGCTGCGCCGGGTGAAGGTCCCAGCTCTGGTAGAACCCTTGGCCCAGCGACCGCCGAACGTCGGAGTAGTGCAGCCGCCATGCCTCGCGCACGACGGCCACGTTCTCGACCCGCTCGGCCGACGAGACCGCCGTCCCGCCGCGATGCGGCTCGACCGGGAGCACATTCGTCGCCCCATCCGAGAGCTGGACGCCGGTCCCGGCGAGTGAGAGTTGGAGGATCTGCCTCGCCACGTCGCACAACGGGTGCCCCAGCGTCTGGGCTTCCGCCGCGACCGCCACGGCGCCCGTGAGGTCGTACGCTCCGAGGTGCACGGTGCGGCACCGCCCGTCCGCCGCCGCGACAAGCTCGGGCACGGCGATCCGTCCGTCCGGCGCCACGAGCGACTGCGGGGTCTCGATCATGAGGTCGATCGCCACCCGCTTCTCCGGCAGGCCGAGCGTCGTCTCGAGCCGGTCCAGGGCCTCCGAGAGCCGTTCCACCTGCCCGGCCGCGACGATCTTGGGAAGGAGCACCGCGAACCCGTCCGGCAGGTCGCGCCGGGTCCGCGCGAACGCGGCAAGGAAGCGTTCGAGCGTGCGCAGCGCCCGCCCGCCGGTGATGGGGTTCAGCGACTTGATGCGGATTCCGAGCGCGGGCGGGAGGCTGCCGGCCGCGACCCCCGCCGCGACCTCCGCCGCCGCCGCCGCCGCGGCCTCATCCTCCTCCGCCTCGGACCGGGTGCCGAAACCGTCTTCGAAGTCGATCAGAAAGCACTCGACGGGCTCACGTTCGAGCTTGGCGCGCACGCGCCCGTGCACCGTCTCCGCGGTCTCGGAGGGAAGGCGAGTTCCGAGGGCCTCGCGGAGCGCGGCAGGGTCCGCCGCGTACCGGTCGAGATAGCCCCCGGCGATCCGACCGAGCTTGGCCGCCGTATCCCGCCGGAAGAGGTGCGCCCCGCCGGCAACCGTGTGCACGGGCTGTTTTTTCATGGGCCCAACTTCCGCGGCCCCGGGCGCGGCAGCAACGATTCGGCCGCTATCCTCCAAAAAACTGGCGACAATCCCTCTCGTCCCCTAGGATTGCGGGCGGTGTTCTCACCAAGCGACTCACGGCCCGGAGAGCCGTGGGGCCTGTCGGGCGGGGTCGGCCCGAGGAGAGACGGTGGAGCCAACGAACGTCGGGAATCCCGACTACTACCACAAAGTCGTGGATTGCCAATGGGCCTGCCCGGCTCACACGAACGTACCGGGTTACATCCGCCTCATCGCGCAGGAACGGTACGACGACGCCTACATGCTGAACTGGGAGTCGAACGTCTTCCCGGGCATCCTCGGCCGGACGTGCGACCGCCCCTGCGAACCCGCCTGCCGGCGCGGACGGGTCGAGGACAAGCCGGTCGCCATCTGCCGCCTCAAGCGCGTCGCCGCCGACCTCAGGGGCGACATCACGCCCCGCTTCCCGGAGATCCCGAAGCAGAAGAACGGGAGGAAGATCGCCTGCGTGGGCGCGGGCCCCGCGTCGCTGACCGTCGCCCGCGACCTCATGCCCCTCGGCTACGAGGTCACGATCTTCGAGAAGAACGACCGGCCGGGCGGTCTCATGTGGACGAACATTCCACAGTTCCGCCTGCCCCCCGAGGTGCTGTGGGAGGAGATCGACTACATCCTCGACATGGGCGTGGACATTCGCTACGACGCGCCCGTCAAGAGCATGAAGTGGCTGCTGGAGCAGGGCTTCGACGCCATCTTCGTCGGCTCCGGCGCGCCCCGCGGCAAGGAGCTGCGCCTGCCGGGCCGGTACGAAACGGATCACATCTACATCGGCATCGACTGGCTCGAATCCGTCGCCTTCGGGCACACCAACTCGATCGAGGAGAACGTGCTCGTCATCGGGGTGGGGAATACGGCGATGGACTGCTGCCGCACCTCGAAGCGCATCGGGGGGACGAACGTCAAGGTCATGGCCCGCAAGTCGAAGCCGTACTTCAAGGCCTCCCCGTGGGAACTGGAAGACGCGGAGGAGGAACTCGTCGACATCGTCGAAAACCACTCGCCCACGGAATTCGTCGTCGAGGACGGCGTCCTGAGGGGGATGAAGTTCGACATCGTGGAATGGCACGAGAACGACCAGGGGCGGCTCGTCTCGACCAAGCTCGACGAAGCGTTCTTCCCGGCGGACGCCGTCATCCTCGCCATCGGGCAGGAGAGCGCCTTCCCCTGGATCGAGGACGATGCGGGGATCGAGTTCAACAAATGGCGGGAAGCGGTCGTCGACCGCACGACGTTCATGTCGACGCGCGAAGGCGTCTTCTTCGGCGGCGACGCGGCGTGGGGCCCCGAAAACATCATCTGGGCGGCCGAGCACGGGCATCAGGCGGCGATATCCATCCACGCCTACTGCAGCGGCGAGGACATCCGGAAGCGTCCGCCCGAGCACATGAACCTCGTGAGCGCCAAGATGGGGCTCCACGAGTGGAGTTACTCGAACGACTACGAGTACGCGGGCCGGCGGAAGATGCGGCACGTCCGCCTTGAGGAGCGCCTCGGGAGCATCGAGACGGAAGTCGAAGAGGGGTTCGATCTCGAGCAAACGCTGACCGAGGTCGAACGCTGCCTGAACTGCGACCTTCAGACGCACTTCACGGGGAGCCTGTGCATCGAGTGCGACGCCTGCATCGACATCTGTCCCCTCAACTGTCTCACGATCACGCACAACGGGGAGGAGGCGGAACTCCGCACGCGACTGCTCGCCCCCGCCGAGAACACGGAGCAGGACATCTACGTCTCGGAGCCGCTGCCGCAGACGGCCCGCGTCATGGTGAAGGACGAGGATCTTTGCATCCACTGCGGGCTGTGCGCGGAGCGCTGTCCGACGGCGGCCTGGGACATGCGGACCTTCGATCTGCTCAAACCGTACGCGGGACGGGAGGAGGACCACCCCTACTCCGGGATGGGAATCGAGGAGATGGCCCCGGGCGGCTTCGTTTCGGCGGCTCCCTGACGGAATGGCCGGCGTGAAGATGGACCGCGTGAACGATTTCGCGCTCAAGATCGGGACCGTGAACGGTACGGGCTCCGCGAGCGCCAACGGCCTCATCATGCAGTCGATTTTCCGGATGGGAGTTCCGGTGTCGGGCAAGAACGTCTTCCCCTCGAACATCCAGGGCCTTCCCACCTGGTACGAGATTCGCGTGAACCGGTCGGGCCACGTCGCGCGCACGCCGGACTTCGACCTCATCGTGGCGATGAACCCGGAGAGCTACGCCCAGGACATCGAGGAACTCGTCCCCGGCGGCTGGCTGCTGTACGACTCGAGCTGGCCCATGGCGGATACGCTGCGGCGCGAGGAGGTGACGTTCCTCGGGGTTCCGCTGGCCGAGATGTGCGTGAAGACCTTCGACGGCGGCCGCACGCGCATCCTGATGAAGAACATCGCCTACACGGGCGCCCTCGCCGCCCTCCTCGATATCGATATGGCGGTGATCCGCGCCCTGCTCGAGGAGACCTTCGGCGAGAGGAAGCGTCACCTGCTTGAGGCGAACTTCGAGGCGATCCGGCTCGGCTACGACTACGCGGCCGAGCACTTCGAGTGCCCCCTGCCGATCCGGCTCGAGGGAATGGATGCCACGCGCGAATCGATCCTGATCGACGGGAACACGGCGGCGGCGCTCGGCTGCGTCTACGCGGGCGCGACGGTCGCGGCTTGGTATCCGATCACGCCCTCGACCTCGCTGGTCGACGCCTTCACGGCCTATTGCCGGCGTCTGCGCGTCGAGGAAGAGACCGGACGGAGCAAGGCGGCGATTCTGCAGGCGGAGGACGAACTTGCGGCCGCCGGGATCGCGATCGGCGCGGGGTGGGCCGGAGCCCGCGCGTTCACGGCTACGAGCGGGGCGGGGATCTCGCTCATGACGGAGTTCATCGGGCTTGCGTACTACGCCGAAGTCCCGTGCGTGTTCTTCGATATCGAGCGCGTCGGCCCGTCGACCGGGATGCCGACGCGCACGCAGCAGGGCGACATCCTCCTCTGCGCCTACGCCTCGCACGGGGATACGAAGCACCTCTGCCTCTACCCGAGGGATCCGGCGGAGTGCTTCGAGTTCAGCGTGCGGGCGTTCGATCTCGCGGAGCGCTTCCAGACGCCCGTCTTCGTGCTCTCGGACCTCGACATCGGGATGAACGACTGGGTCGTGCCCCGCTTCCGGTGGGATGACGAGTACCGGCCGGATCGCGGGAAGGTGCTCGACGCGGAGGCGCTCGCCGAGGTCGAGATCTTCCATCGCTACCTGGACGTGGACGGGGACGGGATCCCGTACCGTACGATCCCGGGCGAGCACCCGAAGGGCGCCTACTTCACGCGCGGATCGGGCCACACGAAGTACGGCAAGTACACGGAGGATCCGTACGAATACCAGGAGGTCATCGACCGCATCGCCGTGAAGATCGACAGCGCGGCCGAGGCGGTGCCCCGCCCGGAGATCCGCTCGCGGCCGGACGCGCGATACGGACTCATCACGCTGGGCGCCTGCGACGGCGCGGTGCGCGAGGCCATCGAGCGCATGGAGGCGGAAGCCGGGCTCCGGCTCGACTACATGCGGATCCGCGGCTTCCCCTTCGCGCCCGAAGTCGGACGCTTCATCGAGGCCCACGACCTGAACATCGTCATCGAACAGAACCGCGACGCGCAGTTGAAGTCGCTGCTCACCCTGGAGACGCCGGCCTCGAAGGCACGGCTGGCCTCGGTCCTCCGCTACGGAGGGCTGCCGCTGAGCGCGCGCCACGTCATTGCGGGGGTGAAGGATCGCCTCGGTCTCTCGGCGGAGACGGCGGAAGGAGTGGGAGCATGACGTACATTGCGAAGCCGCGGGTCTTCCATCCGAGTCTGGAGAAGAACGAGCTGGGGCTCACGCGCCGCGACTACGAGGGCGTGATGTCCACGCTGTGCGCGGGGTGCGGCCACGATTCCGTCACCGCCGCCCTGATCGAGGCGGCGTGGGAACTCGCGATCCCCACGCACCGCGCCGCAAAGATGAGCGGCATCGGCTGCTCGTCGAAGACGACCGCCTATTTCATGTCCGAATCGCACGGCTTCAACAGCGTGCACGGGCGGATGCCGTCGGTGGCGAGCGGGGCGAACGCGGCGAACCGCGACCTCGTCTATGTCGGCGTCTCCGGCGACGGCGACTCGCTCTCGATCGGGCTCGGCCAGCTCTGCCACGCGGTGCGGCGCAACCTCAATCTCCTCTACATCATCGAGAACAACGGGGTCTACGGCCTGACGAAGGGCCAGTTCTCGGCCTCGGCCGACATGGGTTCGAAGTCGAAGCGGGGCGTACCGAACGAACAGCCTCCGATCGATCCCGCGCGGCTCGGGCTCTCGATCGGCGCGACCTTCGTGGCCCGCGGCTTCTCCGGCGACAAACAGCAGCTCGTCCCCATCATCAAAGCGGGGATCCGGCACCCGGGCCTGGCCCTGGTCGACGTGATCTCTCCGTGCGTGACCTTCAACGACCACGTGGGGTCGACGAAGAGCTACGCCTACACGCGCGAGCACTTCCGCGAGGCGGTCGAGGCCGCGTTCGTGGCCCCGAAGGACTTCGTGCCCCCGGCGGAGGAGATCGCGGCCGACATAGGGTCCGCCGAGGTGCGAGACGTCCGCATGCACGACGGTAGCGTGATCCGCTTCCGGCAGGTGGAGGGCGACTACGACGCGACCGACAGGGACGCCGTGTACGGCTACCTGAGCGAGCGGCAGAACGCGGGCGAGGTTCCGACCGGGCTTCTCTATGTGGACCCGGAGTCGAGGGACCTGCACGACGTGCTGGGGACGGTCGACCGGCCGCTGTGGGACCTCCCCTTCGAGGAGTTGTGCCCGGGAGCAGACGCGCTGGACGCCCTGATGGAGAACTACCGATAGCGACCGGGGGGCGGCCGGCCGGGGGGCGGGCGGCCCGCCTCGAGGCGGTACAGCCCGTGCTTCCGTCACGGGACGTCGCCGCCGCGATCGGCTTCTACGTCGGGCGGCTCGGCTTCGGACTCGCCTTCGCCGATTCCACTCGCGATCCGAGGTACGCCGGCGTGAGGCGGGACGGGATCGAGCTCCACCTCCAGTGGCACGACCCCGAGGAGTGGTCCCGCGTCGAGCGGCCCATGCTTCGCTTCGCCGTGCCCGCGGTCGAGGAGCTGTTCGAGGAATACCGGGAGCGGGGAGTCTTCCACGAACGCACGGCCCTGCGGCGGACGCCCTGGGGCACGCGCGAATTCGCCTTCTACGATCTCGACATGAACGGGCTCACCTTCTACCGCGATCTCGCCGAGGGAGAGACCGCCGACCCGCTGCCGAATGGGCACGGGCCGTCGACATGAGCGTTCGAATTCCCATATCGTTGTGAACGCTAAGCTTACGGGATTCGGCGGTCGGATTCCTGCTGATTGACTCCCGCCGATTGGATTGGGGTCAAGAGCGGACCCTCGGGCGGCTGTCCAGAGCCTTCCTGGTGCCGAAATCCCGCTGATGCGGTCCTTGTGGCTGTGCAAGAAGGCAAGGCGCAAATGGGCGCTCCGGCCTTCAGTCGAGCGATCCGGCGGCGCGCCCCCGGAGGTCGTCTTCGAGGTGTTCGAGCCGGAGGCGGCGAGCGAGGTGCATCCGGGCACGGTGTCCCGCGCCAAGGCGACGTGCCCGTGCTGTCGCACGGTCCTGCCGCCGGAGCGCGTCCGGTCGCAACTGGCCGCGGAGCACGGCGGGGCGGACGTGATCTTCGATGAGGACGGGGACCGGATCGGCGGTGCGCGCATGACGGCGGTGGTGACTTTGCGTCCGGGCGAGCGGGGAAGGCACTACAGACTACCGACGGATGATGACTACGCGGCGTCGCCGGGATCGCATACGTACTTCGACAGCCGCGCGCCGATCAGGGCGCCGACGGTCGGGCCCCAGACGTAGGGGGGTGAGAAGGATCCGATTCCGAGGGCGACCGCGGGGTTGAGCACTCCGTTCGATCCGTGCGCCGCCCACGATATCGCCACGACCAGGGCCGCACCGATGACGGTGCCGGTGAGCCGGGCGGGGATCCGGTCCATGAAGACGGCCGCGACCGTGAAGCCGAGGAGTGCGGCTCCCAGCATCTCGGCCGCGCCGGTGCCGGCGGACGCGTCCACCGGGAGCGGGACGGGGTCGGCGAACAGGACGTTTCCGAGGGTGAGGGCCAGTCCGGCCCCCGCGAACTGCGCCGCGCTGAACGAGCCGGCGTCCCTCGCATCGAGCTTCCCGATGGACCAGATGGCGATCGTCACCGCGGGGTTGAGCAGGCAGCCCGACACAGGCCCGAGCAGGTACACCAGAACCCCCAGCGTGAGCCCCGCCATCGCCGGCGTGGGAATGAGAAAGCCTGGGTTGTTGATCGAGATCGATACGGACAGCGCGAGCGCGAACGTGCCCACGACTTCGGCGGCAACGGCCCTCGGTGTCATGCCTTCTCCCGGCGCAAGGGATCGACGCGCGGCACGCCGAGGGGGCCGCCGGAGCGGCCTTGGGCGGCGCGGCGTAAGATCAGTAACGCCAGCATACGACGAGCCCGGCGGCGGGGGCCACCGTCTTATCGAGGAGTTCACATGACCTGGACAGCGCCCGAACACTGGCTTCGCATTGAGACCGTCGACGTTCACACCGAGGGGGAACCGCTTCGCGTCATCGTCGCGGGTTTCCCGGACCTGACCGGACGGACCGTTCTCGCCCGGCGCCGCGCGGCTCGCTCGGACCACGACGAACTGCGCCGGGCGCTGATGTGGGAACCGCGAGGGCACGCGGACATGTACGGCTGCCTCGTCATGCCTCCCGTGCGGCCCGGATCGGACTTCTCCGTTCTGTTCATGCACAACGAGGGCTACTCGACGATGTGCGGTCACGGGATCATCGGCGTGGCGAAGATCGCCGTTGAAGCCGGCTGGGTCGACGGGTCGGGACCGGAGCGGCCCGTGACGATCGACACGCCCGCCGGGCTCGTGCGCGCCACCGCCATCCTGGACGGCGACCGGGTCGGGGAGGTTCGCTTCGTCAACGTACCCTCCTTCGCGCCCGCGCTGGGGCAGGCCGTGGAGGTCGAGGGGCTGGGCACCGTGTCATACGACCTCGCCTTCGGGGGAGCCTTCTACGCCTACGTCGATGCGGACGGGCTCGGGCTCTCCCTCACGCCCGGTGGCGCCGCCGACCTGATCGCCGCGGGGCGGCGGATCACGCGCGCGGTGTGCTCCTCCGCCGGGGCCGGCATCTCGCATCCGGACGATCCCGATCTCGGGTTTCTCTACGGCACGGTGTTTACGGGTGCGGCAGCCGACCCCGCGCACCACTCGCGGCACGTCTGCATCTTCGCGGACGGGGAACTCGACCGAAGTCCGACCGGGACCGCCGTGAGCGGCCGCCTCGCCATCCTTCACGCGCGGGGGGGGCACGCCGGTGATTCGGAGATCGTCGTCGAGAGCATCATCGGCGGCCGGTTCAGCGGGCGCGTTGTGGACACGGCGACCGTCGGCGGGCACGCGGCCGTCGTGCCCGAGGTCGGCGGGCGGGCTTGGGTCACGGGCCGTCACGAGTTTCTCGTCGATCCGGAGGATCCGTGGCGGGACGGCTTCCTCGTTCGCTGAGGCCCCGGGTCCTCTGATGAGTCGATTCCCACCCCGGATCCATCGTCCACAGGAGGCGAGATGCCGCATATCGAGACGGTAGTTCCCGACGAAGCGGACGGACTCGTCGCCCGCGAATACGAGAAAGCCGTCCGCCGCGCGGGGCGCGTCTTCAACGTGATCGGCATCCAGAGCCTGAACGCGCCCGTCCTGCGTGCCTCGATCCAGCTCTACGAGGCGTTGATGCTGGCGCCGGGGCCGCTGGGGCGGGACGTGCGGGAGATGCTCGCGACCGTGACTTCGCGCGAGCTCGAGTGCTTCTACTGAACGGAGGCGCACGGAGAGGATCTCCGTCAGGTCACCGGAGACGATGAACTGGCCCGCGCGATCCGGATCGATTACCGGACGGCGGGGCTCGACGCGAGGACGTGCCGGCTGATGGACTATGCCGTAGCGATCACACGCGAGCCGACCTCCACCACTCGTCGGGACATCGAGGAGTTGCGTGAAGCCGGCTGGACCGACGCGCAGATTCTGACCGCGACCGAGGTTGTCGGCTTCTTCAACTACTATGTGCGCATGGTCGAGGCGCTCGGCGTCGAACCGGAGCCCGAGATGGTGCGGGATCCGGAGGTGTGGCCGAACCCCCGCTGACTCCGGCCGTGGTCCGCCTAGCCTCCGGATCGGCCCCGTGCGCGGGTGGTGGCTGTCGACCGCGTGCTGCCGCCGGCGCGGCGGACCGCGCCCGCGGGTCTGGACCCGCCGCCGGAACGTCTGACGACGCCGCTCGACCTTGACGGGCCGGGCGGGCGCACCGCCGGCCGCGGCGACCGCGGGACGGATGGCCGGGCCGCGGGCCGCGTCGTGGACGGCGGGCGGCGAACGACCGGCCGAGACGGCCACCCCGTCGTGGGTCGCGCCGTGGGTCGCGCCGTCGTGGGTCGCGCCGTCGTGGGTCGCACTGTCGTGGGTCGCGCTGTCGGCCGCGCTGTTGTGGGCCGCAGCGTCGGTCTCCACGGACTCGACCTCGCCGTCGGCCGCGCCGTCGTGCCACCCGTCCGCCGAACGGCCGGCCACTCTTGGGGTGTCTGCGGACGGAGGACCCGCCGACCGCCGTCGTCGCTCCCCCGGGGAGACGCGCGCTGCACGCCGCCGGAACCCGTCCGCGTCGTGGGTCGCACGGCGGGACGTCTCGCGCCGTCGGTCAACTCCCGCGCCGCGGGTCGCCGGATCGCCGGGCGAGCCGTCCCGGACGCGGGCCGCGTCGCCCGCTGCACGCCGGCCCCTTGCGTCGTCCGTTGCACACCGGGCCGCGTGGCCCGCTGGACGCCGGGGCGCTCCAGGCGCAACGTGCTGCCCTCCGCCGACCGTCTGGTCACGCGGACGGGCGGTGTGCCCGCCGTCCGCGAGGTGCCGCTCGGCACCCCGGCGGCCGCGTCGCGCGGGCGGGCCGACCGGCCATCGCGCTCTCGCAGCACGACGCGTTCGACCTCTCTCGGCAGGCTCGCGCCACGGTCGATGAAGCCGTTCGCATCGACCGCCGTTCTCCCGTCGCGCGACACCGCGCGCCGCAGGCTCGCCAACGTCTGCGCGGGTCGCCGCCGCGCCTCGCGCCCGAGCAGGCGGGAGTCCGTCAGCAGCACGCCGCGCTCGACCGCCTTCCGCCCGCGGCCGAAGTCCGCTCCGCCCACCGAGTAGAAGTGCTGCCGCCGGTGTCCCAGACGCCCGTGCGGCAGAAACGTCCAGTGCCGATAGCGCTCAAAGCCACCCCCGATGTGTCCGTAGACCCCGAAGTGGAAGCCCCAGCGGCTCCCGTAGTAGTTCCTGTAGTGACGCCAGTAGTATCCCGATGGAATCCAACCCGCGTAGTTCGGACCCCAGTACCAGTACACGTGCGCGACGGCGAAACGCCGGCCCGGGAACCAGATCCAGCCCCAGTCGGGGTTGAGGTCCCAGTACCCGTAGTGGTAGGGCACCCAGCCCCATGGTTCGTACGAGACCCAGAGCATCCCGCTGGGCGTGTGTCGCCACCGCCCGTGCCGGTAGGGCGCCCAACCCGTGGACGCCCGCGGGCGCCAAGCGACCCCCGCGTCCACATGCACCCAGGATCCGTGTCCCCCGAGCGACGACGCGGCATAGTGGAGGTCCGGATCCACGTGAGCCGTGTACTCGCCGCGCGCGTAATCGCCGAGCCCCTGGCCCCACGCCTCCAGCCGATCGAGACTCGGGGCCGCCGCGAAGCGGAGCCGGTCACCCTGCGCCCCCTCGACGAGGAGGCTTTCACCGCGGCGGACCTCGGCGAGTTCCGTCCGCGTCGTGACTTCCGCCACCCCCTCGCGCACGACGACCTCGCTGCGGCGCTCGTCGTCGACGACGATCAGGAATGAACCGGCTCCCCGCGCCCGGATCGTCGCGTTCGGCGTGATGACGGAGGGCCACTCGGAGCCCGCTTGGTTCGCAACCACGACGAGTTGCAGCGACCCGCGCACGAGTTCGAGGTTCGAGGCGGGATCGCTCGTATCCGCGGAGTTGGCGAGCGCCCGGAAGAGAAGTTCGGCCTGGTCCCCGATCCGGACGAGGTTTCCGTCGGCGAGCGCGATTTCGATGCGGGTCTCATCGGACGCGAAGATCCGGTCGCCGACGAGGACGGGCTCGTTCACCGCGAGCTGGATGCGTTCCCGGGTGTCTCCCTGAATGAGCGTCGCGGACCCGTCCAGCGCGCGCAGATAGCCGTAGCTGCCGTCGATCCCCGTCTGCGCGACCGCGGCGTCATAGTCGATCGGGGTTCCGGTCTCCTGGGCGGAGACCGGGGGCGCGGCGAACGAGACGCCCCACGCCACCCCGACCACCCACACCCGCCGCCGTCCCCGCGACCGTCCGGGGGCTCCAGAGTTTCCTCCCGCCGCTGCGAACCGCATCCCAAGCTCCCGTGTTCTCCGGTCCCCGCCCCGGGCGGCCGGTTCGCCGCCGGGACTGTCTTCAGAGACTAGACGGTCCGCGGGTGAAGTCGGTCACCAGCGGCCACGGACGGCTGGTGCGATGTCGCCCCTCCAGGGCAGGTCGTCAGGGCAGGTCGTCGATCCACTCGGCGATGAAGATGTTCGTGTTGCCCTCGTGGGATCCGTGGCGGTTCGATCCGAACACGAGATGACGCCCGTCCGGGCTGAACATGGGGAAGCTCTCGAACTCGTCGCTGAACGTCACCTGCTCCAGCCCCGTGCCGTCCAGATTCACGAGGAAGAGGTCGAAGTCGCGGCTGCTCGGGTCGTTCAGGTTGGAGGAAAAGATCACCTTCTCGCCGCTCGGGTGGAAGAAGGGGGCGAAATTCGCGGCCCCGTTGTCCGTGAGACGCACCTGGTTCGAGCCGTCCGCGTCCATCACGTAGATGTCGAGTACGCCGGGCCGCACGAGACCGTCGGCCAAGAGCGCCTGATAGTCCGCGAGTTCCTCCTCACTCTCGGGATACCTCGCCCGGTAGACGATCTTCGATCCGTCCGGGGAGAAGAAGGGCCCGCCATCGTACCCGGGTTCGTTCGTGAGCTGCCGGACGCCGGAGCCATCGGGGTTCATCGTGTAGATGTCCAAGTCTCCGTCGCGCGTG
Source organism: Candidatus Palauibacter poriticola (assembly GCA_012270965.1). Classification (GTDB taxonomy): domain Bacteria; phylum Gemmatimonadota; class Gemmatimonadetes; order Palauibacterales; family Palauibacteraceae; genus Palauibacter; species Palauibacter poriticola. The sequence continues at coordinate 182,594 of JAAXHJ010000066.1, read as the reverse complement.
GAGGTGAAGACGATCCGCGACCCGTCCGGAGCGAGGGTCGCCTCGGCGTCGTAGCCGGGGCTCGAGAAGATCGGCTGGACGTCGGAACCGTCGGGGTTCGCCGTGTAGATGTCGAAGTCGTAGAGCGCCCACACGTATCCGCGCCGCATGTCGGGCGGGGGAGGGCACTCGGGCGCCGCGTGATGCGTGGAACTGTAGACGATCCGCGAATCATCCGGGAAGAAGTAGGAGCAGGTGGTCCGGCCGAGCCCCGTCGAAACGAGCTGCGGATCGCCGCCCTCGACGCCGATGGTGAAGATCTGGTCGCACTCGTATTCGCCCTCGTGGCGGCGCTGGAAGATCAGCCGCTGGCCGTCCGAGGAGTAGTAGGCCTCGGCGTTCTCCCCCTCGAAGGTGAGTTGAGCCAATCTGGCGAAGCGCCGCTCTTCAGGAAGCGGATCGCGGATCACGGCGGCGTTCTCCGCCTCGTTCTCCCCGGCCGCGGCACCGTTCTCTTCTCCGGTGTCGGGGGTGCAGGCCGCCGCGGCGAAGGTGGCCGCGAGCGCCAACGCGACGGGAGTCTGCGCCGATCCTGGAGTTGCTGAATTCAACAGAGCCTCGGTTCTCTTGGTTTGGATGTCCGGCGACGCGCCTACCGCCGCTGTACGCTTCAGCCTTCGACGGGGGGCTGGGGGCCCACACGGTACGGTTCACGCGTCCGCGAAGCCAGTTTCGGGCAAGGCCAGTTTCAGGCGAAGTCAGTTTCGGGTGAGGCCAGTCTCAGGCGAGGATTGTCGCCGGCGAGGACCGTCTCCGGCGAGGCCAGTCCGGCGTGGCCCGTTTCACGGATTCCGAAACGATACGTTCCAACGAGGGAGAGCAAGGCAGAAGGAGGAGGCGATGGAGAGGTGGAGCCGAGGCCGATGACCACGGCCGCGGAGCCGGAACGGCGGGTGAGCGACTGGTCCGAGCGTTACGGTCCTGAATTGCAGCGTCACGTGGCCGCGATGCTGGATAGCGCGGACGATGCCCGAGATGTGGTGCAGGAGCTGTGGGTGACGGCGCTCCGTGTGCGGCCCGAGGCGGGAGAAAACGTGAACATCCGCGCGTGGCTGTACAGGGTCGCGACTCGGCGGGCGCTCGACCACCTGTCCACGCGCCGCCGGCGCTCGGAGTTGCTCGCCGCCCACGCCGGCGAGATGGAGCCGGGCACCCTTCTTCCGGCCGACGCGGTGCTGGGCCGGCTCTCCGAAGCCGCAGCGGCGTGCGTCCGGAAGGGTGTCGCGGAACTCCCCCGCCGGCAGCGGAACGCCGTCTGGCTCCGCTGGATCGAAGAGTTGGACTACGCGACGATCGCCCGCCGGATGGGTTCCTCTCCCGAGGCTGCGAGAGCCAATGTCTACCAAGGGATGAAGAAGCTGCGCCGCGACCTCGCCGCGGTGTGGCGCGAGGAGGGGCCGATATGACTCGACGATGCACGACCTGTCACGAAGACGACGTACTCGCTTGGGTTCTGGGCGACTCGGATGCGGACGCCGCGCCGACGCTCGCGAAGCACTTGGCGGCGTGCCCGGACTGCCGGGAATGGGCGGTGGAATACCGGATCCTGCACCGTTCCGCGGAGGGCCTCCGAAACGGTCCGGCGATCCGCTGGCGCCGCTTCGGTTCGCCCTTCGGCGCCATGCGGGTCGCGGCGAGCACGGGCGGCTTGGTCGCGCTCTCGTGGCAGGACGAGAGCGACGATGCGTTCGTCGCCGGCCTTGAGCGCCGGTACCCGGCGATACCCGTGGTGCGCGATACCGACCGACTCGGCCCCGCCGAAGAGCAACTGACGGAGTACTTCGGCCGCCGCCGCGCTCGCTTCGATCTCTTCGTTGACCTCACGGGACTGGGCGGCTTCCAGCGCGCCGTACTCGACACGGCATCCGGCCTCGAGTTCGGCGAAACCGTGACGTACGCGGAGATCGCCCGGCGCATCGGACGTCCGAAGGCATCGCGCGCGGTGGGCAGCGCCCTCGGCCGGAACCCGGTACCGATCGTCGTGCCGTGTCACCGGGTCGTCCGAACCGACCGAACGCTGGGCGGATACACGGGCGGACTCCGGTACAAACGCGCCCTCCTCGACATCGAGGGTCGAACCGATCTCATCCGCCCCCACGGCCAGACGGAGACGACGCTCGCCTGACGGTCGGCCCAAGGAGAAGGCGGTTGTGCGGAGGAAACGGTACTGGGCCGGGGGAGCGGGAGCTCCAGGCGTGGTCGGGTGCAGTATGGGCACCCGCTGAACCTGTCGGCGGCCGCAAGCGGCATGGCGCTGCACGCGGCGGTCGAGCGCGGGAACCCCGCCGACAGCTCGCGCCGCAGCCCGAGAATCGGGCGTCACGCGGAGCTGTACAGGGAGGTGCCGGTGGGCTCCGGAGGCGGCACCGCGCCGGCCGTTGCGTGAAACGTAAACCCCGTTCGCCGGGAGAGGAGCCCGGTTGGTGACGGACGCCCGCCGGCGAGCGGGGAAAGCGGGTGGGGCCCGCCGGGCGCACGCCGCCACCAGGCGTCTATGGACGGGCAGTAGAGCCAAAGCTACAAGAGGCCCGCCCAACCTGACCCGCGTCGCCGGTTGGCCGTGCGTCTTGCCGAAGGTGGGCGACCGATTGTGCCATTACGTAGATGAACCACAGGGTCAAACTTGCGGCCACCCGTCAAAGCGGGACAGCTCCACAGTCCCCAACGGACGAAGCGCACTGCGTGCTCGGATCGCCCAAGTCGGGACAAAATCCAACGAATGACGGCCGCAACATGCCCTCCCCTAGCTTACCGATCATGGCAGCAAGGAACACATATGCGAAGCAGAAACGCGCTACGACCACGAGATCAGCCACCATAGATCTACCGCCGATCCGAAACAGTGCCCGCGCCTTCGGCGGCCGGTTCCGTCGGGGCGATCCGGGAAAGCAGCATTGTAAGGTTGTCGAAACTCGGGGTGGCAAGTTTTCCGGCCACTCGCTCCTCAGTGTCGAGTGCCACGGCAAATGGTGTCATAAAAACGCGCCAGCTTCTGGCGATGTCCCCACCGGGATCCGGATAGACGCGCACGCCGGCCCAAACGTCGGCTACGAACTCGCGCACCTCATCTGCGTCACCCACGCAGGTGATCGCGACCTCAACCCGCCGCGCCTGATTCCGGGCAAAGGCGTTGACCAAAGCCCGGTGCTCCCAACATGCCGTGCAATGAACACCCATGAAAACCACCAAACGGGGTCTTGGTCCGGCACTCCGGCCCACGAACGTCCCACCGCGTCTCAACTCTGATTTCTCAGGTAACAACGGTGCCGTTGTCCCCTCCGGCGGCCCGTGGAGCAACGAGCGACCCTCTCCCGAAGCCTGCAAGACATCGATATGCTCACGTAACAGCATCATGACGGCAAACGCCAAGAAAGCGGTCAAGATCCACAAGAGACCGTACGTGATCCAAAACCAGACCAAGCCGTCCATCAATCGTAGACCGCAATCTCGAAAACTGGCCAACAAAGATCTCTCACGTATCCAAGCGTGCTTAACAACATTCCCGCGATACCAGCTGTAACGAAAAGCGCCACCCTGGCTACGCCGGGGGTTGCCTGGCGCAACCGAACCACGTCTGCGATAATGCCTTGCTTAGAGCGCGCAAGCCTGTGGGACGCGATCAGCATGGGAAGCGCGCGACTGGCCCCGAATGTGAGGAGAGTAAGAGTCGGGTTCACCGAAGACCCGGCCAATAGACAAATGGCGATCATCGAAGGTATCGTAGTCGACGTAATCCGCGTAGCCATCCCGGTGCCGAGAGCGGCACCGAACAAAAATGCATGGATCGCCCTCGGGAAGCGGGCCCATTCGCGAGGCACAAGCCATCGGGAACTGGGTAGCGGGATCTGACGTCCGGTCACCCCTGCACCGACGGTTGCAATGAGTAGCGTCAGGAAGAGGGTTGTGACCATGTCGCTATCGGGAACCAGCGCTGCCCCAACCGTGAGAACGCGCCCCGTCAGCAAACTTGTGAAGATGGTGCCGACGGCGAACATGACCGGGCCTGACCAATAATGCCGGCGTGAGTACTCGGAGTCGCCACCCCACGGGTACGAGATCGTCAAGATCGAGTTCGCACCTCAAGGCGAGTGCAGCGCCAGCCAGCCGGCCGTGGCGGCCAGAATCAGAGTTGCAACTAGCAATGCCCCTTGGCCAATGAGGAATCCGATGCAGAATGTCAACAGCGTTGCGACGCCAAACAACGAACCACGCATCGGAGGGCGAGAATGCCGGTCGCCAAAGGCTCGAAGAACTGCGGACCCCATCGCCGTCAGGGAGGAAGCTGCTTGGGGGCGAAGCGTAGCCGGACCACCCTTGAGACACCGAGATCGTCCTTCTGTACGCCGAGGCCGATAGATCCCCTGATAGCTCCCAGCGTCAGTGAAATCCCCAAGGGCCACTCAGCCTCGAAAAGCAACGCGCCTTCCATCCCGTAGACGTCTGCCGTCTGACACGTCGGATCTTCCAGATGCCGCTCGAGCCAGAGTCTGCCGTCGCGGTCATACCACATTTTCCGCAGCGGCGTCTTGTGCCGCGGAACCTCAGAGTAGGGGTATGGGAGATCCCGGTGCGCCTCGCGGCGCCGTCGGTCCATCAACGCAGACGTACGACGTCGCTCCTCGACCGTTAGAGGCGGCCCAGAAACATCCCGCTCAATGACCCGGTGCAACTTTCCAGCGACATCATGGACTTCAATCCTGTATCGAGCCGCCACTCCGGTAGCAAAGCGCCCGTCCGGAGCCCATGCTTCCAAGTAGTCGTTCCCATACGGCGGCGGTGCGTAACGCTCCCACAACTCCGCTTCGCCGATTCGACGTGCGTTGCCACGAGGTTCGATCCGGCGCCACCCCATCTCGTCCGGGCCCGGACGCTCGAGGAGCGTTTCACCCAGTATCCGGCCCGTCTCGACATCAAGGCGGACACGACGAAGCGTCAGGCCAGCGTCACGGTCGAACAACGGGGAGCCAACAACGAGCGCACCATCGTCATCCATGCCGACCGGCTCGCAGTGGATCGGAGGTCGGCCCCGTGGCAAGGCTATCCGCTCGAGCGTAGCCGGAAGGTCCAGACGACGAGGATCGACGCGCAAAATACCATCGCCATCCGAAACGACCCAGAGAAACCCATCCCGGAGAACGGAAATATCGCAAGGGTAGAACCTGTACTCTCGAGGTCCGTCACCGGCGCGACCTATACGAAACAGGAACTCTCCCTGCGCAGAGTACACAAGTACGGAGCTGATCAAATAGTCGGAAACGAAGATCCGTCCCGACGGTTCGATCTCGAGACCCCCGATGGCTCCGAATGAGTAGGCGTCCGGGCCGACAACCTCGCCGATCACCAGATCCGGAACGCCCAAACGAATCTGTGGAGCTGCCGATTGACTCACCCGCCCTCCGACAGCGCAGGTCGACTCAGCGCTGAATTCCGTAGGTAGATTCTAGAACAGGTCACCCGGCGCATTACCTCCACCTGGATTGCAGATACTGTTGACGCCGCTCCTGAAAGTACATTCGCAAAGGGTATTGTCACATTTGCAATCGCAAATCAAACGATACCTGGGATGAGTTCCCGCGCACCAGCAGTTCGATCCAACACAGAGGTCTCCTTCACATGGACACTCGCCCGAGACGACGGCACAGTTGGAATGGCAGTTCCGCGCGCCGCACTCCGGACATGCACCGAAACGTCTCGAAGGAGCAACCGACGAAGCAAATGTCGTTGTTCGAAGGACGAAAAACACACTGAGAAGACGGGCGAACGAACGACGGGTCAGGGTCGATGCCTCCGACGACCGACTCACATTGCCGGGGACGACGGCGCGACGTATCGCATTAAACCAGAAATTGAGCATACGGTGAACCCTTATCGTAATCGTACGGATCCGAAGTTCACGGAACCCGCCAGCCACTCCAATCTCTTTCTCTCCCGGACTCTCGCGGTCGTTGACGGAGAGCGTCAGCCATGGCGGCGAACGACTCGAGGGATGAGTCTACGCGACGGCATTGGGAAGGGCAAGCGACGTCTCTTGGTGGCGGTGTCTCGGGTAGATCGCGGAGACCACGACGCCCGAGGCCACGTTCCATCGCCGGAGCCTACTCCTCGACGAGTTGGATTAAACGACGCAGGCCGAGACCCTCCGGTCCTCCCACGCGGACCCGCAGCGTCCGGCGTTCGCATTGACCGAGGGCCGCGAGATCCCCGAGCGCCTGCGCACGGATCAGTTGGCGGAAGGTGAAGTCCGTCTCGGGGACGTGGACATGCTCGCCGGCGTCGTCGAAGAGTTGCAGGAAGACGCCGTTGTCCGCGCCCCCCTTGTGCAGTTGTCCGGTCGAATGGAGGAAGCGCGGGCCATAGCCCAGCGTGGTCGATGCCCCCGTGGCTGACGCGAGGGCTGTGCGCAGCGTCCCGAGTAGCTCCTCCTCCTTTTCCCCACCCGCGAGGAACGCCTGCACGGCGATGTAGTCCGTCGGGGCCACCGCGGCGAGAAAGTCCTCCACCCACTCGCGGATTCCATCCAGATCGGGCGCCACGGGGGTTCGGGGCGGCGCGTGGCCGAACCGCGGCACCTCCCAGACGAGGTCGATCTCGTTCGCTTCGAACGTCTCTGCTTCGGAGGCCTGCGCTTCGAGTGTCCGCGCTTCGGAGGCCCGCGCGTCGTCCGCCTCCGTCTCGTCCTCCGCATCCGCGCCCCTCATCGACCGGCGCGCGAGACGCTTGGCGAGTGCCACGTCTGGTTGGTTGAAGGGGTGGATGCCGAGGGCGGCTCCGGCCATGGCCACGCCCACCTCCCAGACGAAGAAGAGGGCACCGAGTTCCTCGGGCCGTTCGAGCCGGATGCGCAGCGTCGGGTGGCCAGCCGCCTCGAGCGCGTCGAGGAGCTTCGGCGTCTCATCGGCTTCTCCCCACTGCTCCGCCTCGCGCGCCGCGTCCCCACCGAGGAGGAGGCCGACGAAGACCCGATCCTCGCCGTACTCATCCGGCGGTCGCGGGGGTTCGGCGACGACCGGGACGATCCCCCGACCCTCCTTTCCGGTACTCTCGGCGAGGAGCTGCTCCGCCCAGTCCGGAAACGCCCGCCAGTCGGCTGCCGCGATGAAGGTGACCTTGTCGCGCCCGGAGAGCGCGAGTTCTCCAAGGGCCGCTCCGAGGAGGAGGCCCGGATTGTGGTCGTCCTCGTCCCTGCAGATATCCGCGGCCTCCGCCGCCTCCGCGAGAAGCGCCGCGACGTCGGCCCCCGCGAGCGCCGCCGGCACCAGACCGAACGGGCTCAGGGCCGAGAAGCGCCCGCCGACCTCGCCGGGTGCCTCGAACACGGCGCGGAATCCCCGTTCACGGCCGAGTTCGGCGAGGGGAGAGCCGGAGTCCGTGATCGCAATGAAGTGCGCCCCCGGATCCTCCACCACCTCCGCGGTCCGCGACCAGAAGTGGCGGAAGAGCGAGAGCGTCTCCACGGTCGTGCCGGACTTGCTGGAGACGACGAAGATCGTGTTCGCCGGACGCAGCCACTCGAGGTCGCGGAGCGCCCCGGGGTGCGTGCTGTCGACGAGCGTGAGCGGCAACCCCTCGCACGGCAGCGTGCGCGCGATGACCTCGGGCGCGAGGCTGGAGCCCCCCATGCCGAGGAGCACGAGATCGGTGAACCAGAAGGGCACGCCCGCTCGCAGCTCCTCAAGCGGGCCGAGCGCCGCGGGCGACGTTTCTGGAAGGTCCAACCAACCGAGCCGGTCGGCTAGTTCCGCCGTGGCCGGGTCCGCGCGCCACAGCGTCGGATCCCGCCGCCAGAGCCGCGCCACCGCATCCTCGGCGGCCCATTCCCGGAGCCGGCGCTCCACGCCCTCCGTGTGGGGAGCGGCGGAGAGATCGATCTCGATCATCTTCTCAGGCGCGTCAGGCGGCTCAGAAGAGCCCGGCCACGCTCCCGTCCTCGACGATCCGGATCCCCTCCGCGGCGGGCACGCGCGGGAGCCCCGGCATCGTCATGACGGTCCCGGCTCTGGCCACGACAAAGCCGGCCCCCGCCGAGGGACGCACGTCCTGAACCGTGATGCGGAAGCCGGTCGGCCGTCCGAGGCGCGCCGGGTCGTCGCTCAGGCTGTTCGGCGTCTTCGCGATGCAGACCGGCGTATCCCCGAGCCCCGCCGCTTCGAGTTGCCGGATGTCCTTCGAGGCGCGCGCCGCATAGTCGACCCCGTCCGCTCCGTACACCTTCCTGGCGATGGCCTCGATCTTCTCCCCGATCGAAGCCTTCGCATCGTACTTGGGCGCGAAGGCGGCGCCTCCCTCGTCGAGCGCCGCCAGCAGCGCGCGGGCGAGGTCTTCGCAGCCGGCGCCGCCCAGCGCATGGCCATCGGCGCGGGCCCAGGGCGCGCCCAGCTCCTCGCACGCCTCGGCCACCGCCGTGATCTCCTCATCGGAGTCCGTGCCGAACACGTTGATCGCCACCACCGGCTCGATGCCGAAGCCGCGGATGTTCTCGACGTGCGCGCCGAGGTTTGCGAGCCCGCCGCGGACGGCATCGGGATCCGGCGTCGAGAGCGCGTTGCGGTCGCCCCCGCCGTGCAGCTTGAGGGCGCGGATCGTGGCCACGAGCACGGTGGCCTCCGGGTTCAGGCCTCCCGTCCGGCATTTGATGTCGAAGAACTTCTCGGCCCCGAGGTCCGAGCCGAACCCGGCCTCCGTGATCACGATGTCGCCGAAGGCGAGCCCCGCCCGCGTCGCCATGAGCGAATTGCAGCCGTGGGCGATATTCGCGAAGGGACCGCCGTGGACGAAGGCCGGCGTCCCCTCCAGCGTCTGAACGAGGTTCGGTCCGATCGCCTCCCGCAGCAGCAGCGTCATGGCGCCCGCCACATTCAGTTCGCGCGCCCGCACCGGCTCTCCGCCGTAGTCGTATCCCACGATGATGCGGCTCAGCCGCTCCTCGAGGTCATCGAGGCTGGCGGCGAGGCAGAAGATCGCCATCACCTCCGAGGCGGCCGTGATCATGAAGCCGTCCTCGCGCGGCACCCCGTGGATTCCGCCTCCGAGCCCGACGACGATGTTCCGCAGCGCGCGGTCGTTCATATCGACGGCGCGCCGCCAGGTGATCTGGCGCGGATCGACCCCGAGCCGGTTCCCCTGCTGCAGATGGTTGTCCAGCGCGGCCGAGAGGAGCGCGTGCGCCGAGGTGATGGCGTGCAGATCCCCCGTGAAGTGGAGGTTGATGTCCGCCATCGGGATCACCTGCGAGTATCCCCCGCCGGCGGCTCCCCCCTTGACGCCGAACACCGGGCCAAGGCTCGGCTCGCGAATGCAGAGTACCGAGTTCGCCCCCACGCGGCGCAGGCCGTCGGCGAGCCCCACGGAGACGGTCGTCTTGCCCTCGCCCGCGGCCGTCGGGGTGATGCCCGTGACGAGAACGAGCCGACCCGATCCGGGCTCACGATCGAAGATGGACTCCGGGCCGACCTTCGCCTTGTAGTGGCCATAGGGCACGAGTTCATCGAGCCCCAGCCCGATCTTCTCCCCGATCTCCGCGATGGGCCGGGGCGTCGCGCCCTCGGCGATCTGTACGTCCGTGAACATCCGTTTCATCCCGATAAGGTTGAGAGGTTGATGAGAACCGTCCCCCGAGGAAAACCGGGTGTCGAACCGGAAGGGATCCGGGGGTTGTGCGCGGCGCTCTTCCGAGCGGAGACTCTACCGCCCCCGCCGCCTGCGGAAAACCGTACCATGGATCGCGCCCGCCGCGACGCTTCCGCGCTCTCGGCGCCGACGCGGGGTCTTCGCACGGGGCCTCAGCCCACCGTGGCGGACCCTCGCGGCGCGGACGGCTCCCGCCCGCGGAGCGCGAAGCCGACGGCGAGCACCGCCAGCGTCCCGACGACGTTGTACCACAGCCATGCGATCTCCGTGAAGCGCGACACGGCGAGCACGGCGAGCATCGAGGAGATGAGCCCGTAGAAGGCGCCCGCGGCCGTCGCCCGCCTCACGAGAAAGGCAAGGAGGAAGACGCCCAGCAGCGCGCCGTAGAAGATCGAGCCGACCTCGTTGACCGCTTCGACGAGCGACCCCAACTGGCCTGCGTAAAGCGCGAAAAGCACGGCGAACCCGCCCCAGCCCAGGGTGGCGAGCCGCGAGACGAGCAAATAGTGCGCGTCCGTCCCCTGCGGTTTCACGTGTCTCCGGTAGAAGTCGATCACGGTGGCGCTGGACAGGGCCGTGAGCTCGGAGTCCAGCGAGGACATCGCGGCTGCGAAGATGACGGCGATCAGCAGTCCCAGGATACCGGCGGGGACATAGGAAATGAGATAGGACGGGAAGACATAGTTTACATCGTTTGAGGATGACCCCCGCACCTCGGCCACGAGCGACTTCGACGCCTCTCTCAATCGCTCCAGTTCGTCATCGTACGCGGCGATCCGGCGCTGCAGCGCTGCGGGATCTTCGCCGGCGCGGCGTGCCTCCAGCACCGCCAGGGTACTCTCGCGGCGTAATTCGTGGGCCCGTTCGTGCTCGGCCTCCAGGGCGGCGAAGGCGGCGGCGCGGGGGCTCTCACGAACCATGGCGGCCTCCGCCGAATTGAACACGAGCGGGGGACGCTCGAAGTGATAGAAGACATAGAGGAGGACGCCGATGGCGAGGATGAAGACCTGCATCGGGACTTTGACGAAGGCGTTGAAGATGAGGGAGAGACGGCTTTGGCGAAGCGAACTGGCCGTGAGATAGCGCTGGACTTGGCTCTGGTCGGTCCCGAAGTAGCCCAGCGCCAGAAAGAGTCCTCCAATGAGCCCCGACCAGAGGGTGTAACGATTCGTTGGATCCCAGGAGAGGTCGATGCTGCGCCACATCTCATGGATCCCGCCAATATACGCCACATCGCCCGGGCCGACGCCTTCCGGCAGCGTCGAGAACAGCGCCGCGATCGCGATCCCGATGCCGGCGAACATGACGATCATCTGCACCACATCCGTCCAGATGACGGCGGTGATGCCTCCCATGATCGTATAGGCCACGGTAACGAGTCCCATGACGAGAATCGTCACGCGTTCGTCCCAGCCCATGATGACGGAGAGTACGATGGCCGGGGCGTAGAGGACGATCCCCGCGGAGAGTCCGCGCGAGACGAGAAAGAGAAAACTCGTCAGCGACCGGGTTCTGGGATCGAAGCGGCGTTCGAGGTACTCATAGGCGGTGAAGACCTTCGAGCGATAGAAGAAGGGGACGAAGACGACGCAGAGAATGACCATCGCGATCGGCTGGCCCAGGTAGAACTGGACGAACTCCATCCCGTCGTCGAAGGCCTGCCCGGTTGTGCCGATATAGGTGATCGCGCTCGCCTGCGTCGCCATGACGGAGAGGCCAATGGCGCCCCAGCCAAGGCGGCGGTTGGCGAGAAAGAAGCCCTCGACGCCGCGGTTTCTTCGGCTCTGGTGCCAGGCGAAGGCGACGACGGCGCCGAAATAGACGGCAAAGACGAGCCAGTCGAGGCCGCTCACGGCACCCCGAAGTCGAGCAGTCGCGTGGCGAGATAGAGGAGGAGGATGAGTCCGGCCGTATAGGCGATCACCGACACGTAGAGCGCGCGCCAGCTACGGAAGGGGCCGATCCGGTCCTCCGTCTCGTCCCGGCCTTCCGTCTCGTCCCGGCCTTCCGCCTCGTCCCGCCGTTCCGTCACGGGGCGGTGATCTCGCGCCAGCGGCTCCCGTCGAGAGAGAGCAGGTTCGCCCACAGACGAAAGGCGCCGGGCACCCCCGCGCGCAACTGGCGGAAGAAGGAGAGCGATGTGTGGATGTAGAGTCCGCGACCCAGCGGGGCGGCGAGCAGGCCGCCGCGGCTCGGCGGCTCTCCCGTGTCGGCCATCTCCAGCGGCGCCTGGTATCTCTCGTCCCATTGGTCGGGGAAGTACAGCCCGCGCTCTTGGACCCAGCCTTCAAAGTCGGCCGGGCCGAGACGGTTGGGCTCGCTGAGAACGGGCGCCCGCGGGTCGGCGAACGTGACCGGGGCATCCTCCTCCGTGACGCGGGGCGCGGGGCGGCCGATAGAGATCGGGTACGGTGCGTAGGCGCCCCGGTTGAACTCGTAGCGGTTGTACTGGACGACGACCGTGCCTCCGCGCTCCGCCCACGCGAGCAGTTCCGCGTTGGCCGCGATGAGGTCCTCGCGCACCTCGTAGGCCCGGACGCCGAGCACGATCGTGTCGAACCGGTCGAGCCTCTCGGCCTCCCAGTCTCCCGCTTCGATGAGTTCGACCTCGAGCCCGAGGTGCCGGATGGCTTCGGGTCCGTCGTCGCCGGAGCCCATCACGTAGCCGATGCGCCGATCCGCGACTCGGACGGGGAAGCGCACGATCCGCACCGCCGCGTCGCCGGCCAGGAGCCGCGGTTCGATGTGCGGATAGTCGATGATCGTCGCGCGCCTGGCGGGAACCGCGTTGCCGGCGATCCGGATCCGCGGCCGTGCAAAGAACTCCCCTTCCGTCTCTCCCGCCGGGGGTTCGACCGTGAAGCCCACCGTCCGAGCCGCTCCCTCGCCGGCGAGTTCGAACGGCGTCGTCTCGGGCACCGCGCGCCATCCGGGCGGCAGGTCGAGACCGATCTCTCCGGCCGTCACGTCCCGGGCGAAACTCGAGATCCGGAAGGCGAGGACGCGTGAACCCGGGCGGCCGACGGGCCAGATCAGCGTAGGCGCCGCCGCCGCGACCGAGATGCGCGGCGCCACCTGCAGCGGTCGCCAGCTCTCTCCCGTTGCGCCATCCACGGCCCGGTACCTCAGCGGATCCTCGACCTCGACGTCGAATCGTTCGCCCGCCGCCGAAACGGCCGCGGCCACGCGGCCCAGAAGGGGTGGAGGACGGAAGGGGAGCGCGCGAAGATCCGGCGCGGCGGGCCATTGGTACAGGTCGCCGTCGCGCGGGTGTTCGAGGAACCACGGGGAAGCCGGCGGCTCATCGGCGGGCACCGTGACGGCGTAACGCCACAGCCCGAGTTCCCCCGGCCCGAGCCGCGCCCGGACGGACGGATCGAAGACGGTGTCCTCCCGACGGAAGAAGCGGGCGAAGGGTCCCTCGTCGTCGGGTTCCGTCTCGACGTCCGGGGCGATGCCCTCGACCGACCACCCGGAGGGGGCCTCGATGGCCGGCGGGTCGAGTTCCAAGGTGGCGCCGGCCCCGCTCCAGACGCGCGCCTCGACGAGTACGGTCTGTCCTGGAACCAAGACATCGTCGCGCGCCCGCAGTTCGACCCGCACTCCGGCCACCGCGAGCAACGCCCGCGTCAGCAGGCCCGCGCGGCGGTCGAGTTCGCGTCGCAGCTCGCTCTCCCCCCCGGTGCGCGCGGCCGCGCGAAGCCGCTCCAAGCGCCGCAGCGCCTCGGCGAGGGAGGGCAGCGCGCTCTCCGGTCTCGTCGCGTGGAGCGAGCCGCCGGCGCGGGCGATCGCCTCGCGGTACGCACGAACGTCCACCCGTGCGGTCTCGCCCAGGTCGGCGGCCAGACTTGCCAAGGTCGTGTCGATCCCCGCCAGCAGCGGATCGGTCGGGGAGCCGCCGACCCGGGAGGAGACGAGCGAGAGTCGAGTCACGCGCGGACCGAGCGGCAGCGCCGTGCCGAAGTCCTGCGAGCGGTGCTGGCTGCGGCTGTCCATCGCCACCTGGTGGTGCGTGAGGCCGAGCAGGGGATCGAGTGTGCCCGTGTCGATTTCGATCGAGGTGGCACCCAGCTCGAAGAGGGGGCGGCGGTACAGTTTCAGCGGCGACCAGGGTGCCGCGCCCGCCGCCACCTGTTCCGGGAAACGGGTTGCATCTCCCGCCGCGTCAAAAGCTTCGCGCGCGAGAAGGCCGGAGACCTGGTGCTGTCCGTGGCCGTCCCTCTCCGCTCCGCTCCACATCGTAATGAGCACATGGGGACGGAAGCGCCGGATGGTCCACACCAGATCGGAAAGGACGCGCTCGCGCGGCCACTTCGCGAAGGTCTCCTCCGCCGCCTTCGAGTAGCCGAAGTCGAACGCGCGGCCGAAGAACTGCTGCGCCCCATCGATCGTACGGGCTGCGAGCAGTTCGCCCGACCGGATAATGCCGAGTCCCTCGCCGAGTTCCGTGCCGATGAGGTTCTGGCCTCCCTCGCCCCTGGTAAACGAGAAGTAGGCGGCCTCCACACCCCATCCGCGCTGGAGTGTCGTCAGCAGGGCGGTATCCTCGTCGTCCGGGTGCGCCGCCACGACGAGGACCCGCTTCACCCCATCGAGCTGCCGCAGGATGAGCCCCGCTTCGATCGCGCCGGGGAGGCGCGACCCCTGCGCGTGTGCGAACGCCGGGAGCAGGCACCACCCGAGCACGGCGATCACGGTGGACGTCCATCGAGGTTGCATGGGCGGGAAGCTATGCCCGCGCGGTGGCCGCAGAAAGCGACGCCCGCGACGCGCGGCCCCGTCGCGCACGGACGCCCCGTCGGGTCCGACGTGTCGATGTCCCGTAGTGTGCGCGGCCCCGTCGCGCGCGGGCACCGCCCATTCTCCCTTCACTTCCTGCGCGCCCGCTCGGCGCGGCCCGGTCGCGCGCGGGCACCGCTCTTCCGCGCTAGGGGACGGGGTGCTCGCCACACGGCGCGGCGCCAGTCGTGCATCTATGGCCTGCCCTACATATGGCCTGCCCTACAGTTGACTTGCGATGCACCGCGGCAGATAATGGGCCTTTCCGCACCGCAAGCACGCGTCGGCAGCAACCCTCTATCGTCCGGCGCCCGGGCCCACACGAGGAGACACGATGAACGAGCACGTGATGGAATTCATAATATCGGAGCTGACAAAGGATCCAAGGGTCTCGAACGCGACGCTCTTCGAAGGGGCGAAACTCATAGACAAGACCATCGGAGAGTTGAACCCGAGGCAGTTCCACGCGAAGTATCCGCTGCAGATCAAGCGCCGTCTGGCGGAGGCCGGCGCGGGGAGCGCGGTTCCGGTGCCGGCAAGGGCGAGGGCGGCGCGGCGGCCGCGTGCCCCAAGGGGAGGTGCCCCGAGGGGAGATGCGGGTGCGGCGGTGCTGGCGTACGTGACGCGCGTGCTCAAGAGGAACCCGGGGGTCAAGAACGCGGAGTTGTTCAAGGGTGCCTGCGAGATCGACGCCTCGGTCGCCCAGTTGTCGCCGCGCCAGTTCCATGCGAAGTACCCGCTCCAGGTGAAGCGGCGCCTGGCCCCCGCCGCGGAGGCTCCAAGACCCGTCGCGCCGGCTGTGGCCGAGCCCGCTCCGGCTGTGGCGCCTCCGCCCGCGCCGGCTGTGGCGCCTCCGCCCGCTCCGGCTGCGGCGCCTCCGCCCGCTCCGGCTGCGGCGTCTCCGACCCCGGCACCCGCGGCGAAGGTTCCGGCGATCGGAGCTGGGGATGCGGCCGCCATCCGCGGGCTGCTCCTCAGTCTGGCGAGAGATCTGGCCAATGCCGAGACGCAGGCCGAGACGATCGAGGTCATCACGCGACTCGACGGCTATGTGGACGACATCATGCGGGCGGCTCGAAGCTGAGCCGCACCGGCCGGCCGGCTCCCCGCCGGTCGGCTCCCCGCCCACGGTCCACTTCGCCGCAGCTCCTTGGCAGTCCGCGGCACACCCCGCCTCAGCGCCGAGAGCGGTGAAGCGCTCGCCTGACAAGGAGCGACGCGGGAGAATAGCAGCGCTCTTTGACCGAGGAGCGACGCGGGGCCGGGCGTTCAGGCGGGATGCGGTGCCGCTCGAACGCAGTGGGGTTTCGCCATGGGCTGCTAGAGCTTGGCTTACGCGCGCCGGGCTCTCGTCGTGTGTTGCCGCGGTGCTCGGCGTTGCGCTCGCCGGGCCGGCGGCGGCGCAACTGAAGCGCGATGCTCTCGTGCAGCCCGCGGGGGTGGGGGGCGGCGAGACCTTGATCGGTATCGGCTTCACGCGCACGACGAACGCCGCCTTTCCGCTGGCCGGACTTGTAGGAGACCTAAGCGCCTTCCCGGTGCTCCATGCCGCTTGGGCGATCGGGCCGCGCACGGTGCTCGAACTGAGGGGGGCGGCCCGGAAGAGTCTCTCTATCGAGACGCGAGATCCGGCTCCCGCCATCGAGCTTGACCCCTCTGTGCGAGACGGAAACACGCGCGACGCGGGCGATTTCGAACTCGCCATCTCCCTCGCCCCTCTCGGAGGACCCGCGGGGTTCTCGGCCGGCGGGCACGTGGAGGTCAAGCTGCCGAACTCCGACGAGACGAAGGGAATCGGCACGAACACGACCGACGTCACGATCGCGGCCCTGTTCTCGTGGGTCTCCGCGCGTTGGCGCGCGACCGGCTGGTTCGGTGTCGGCATCCTGGAAGCGCCGCTCGAGCCCTTCGAGCAGAACGATGCGTTCGCCTACGCCTTCGAAGCGCTGTGGGACGCGGCCCCGGGCTGGCGACTGTCGGTCGGCGCGCGCGGCCGGGCCAGCACGAGGAGGGTGTCGCCGCTCGGCACCGGCGACCGCGGAGAACTCCGCGCGACCGTGGAATGGCGGCGCGGACCGCTCGCCATCGACGCCGGGCTCGGGCACGGAACCACGGTGCCGAGCGGCGACTGGAACCTTCGCGCGGGCGTGGCCTGGACGCTTGCCGGGAGCCGGCGAGCGGCTCATCGTCCGCCGACCGCATCCGGACGACATCACGGCAGGGGGGGCACATCATGAGCGAAGCGAAGCCGCGGCACTTTCGCTGGGAGGAGTTGCCGTGGGAGCGCGTGACCGGGCAGTTGGGCCGACGCATGGTGACGGGGGACCGGGCCATGATCGCGCAGGTTCTGCTCGAGGAGGGGGCGATCGTTCCCACGCACTCGCACGAGAATGAGCAGTTCACATATATCCTCGAGGGTGCGCTGCACTTCTGGCTGGGCGAGGACGGACGCGATGAAGTCGTCGTACGAGCGGGCGAGATCCTCCACATCCCATCGCACGTCCCCCACAAGGCCATAGCGCTCGAAAGGACGCTGGATCTCGACATCTTCTGTCCTCCCCGCACGGACTGGCTCGATGGGACGGACTCCTACTTTCACGACAAGGACGACTGATGAACTTGGGGATCGCGGGCCGCGTTGCCCTCGTGGCCGCCTCCTCCAAGGGTCTCGGCCGGGCCGTTGCGGAAGAATTGGCGGCGGAGGGGGCGCATCTGTTGATGTGTGCGCGCGGGGAGGCCGCGCTCGCTGACGCCGCGGCCTCCGCGGACGCCCGGGGATCCGGCGACGTCGTCGGCATCCCGGCCGATTTGTCGGATCCCGCGGATGTGGCCGGCCTCGTCGATGCGGCGATGGCCCGCTTCGGACGCGTGGACATCCTCGTGAACAACGCGGGCGGGCCACCGCCGGGGAAGTTCGAGGACCACGACCGGGCCGCGTGGAAGGCGGCCGTACGCCTCAACCTGGAGAGCGCCATCGATCTCACGCGCGCCGTGCTGCCCGGCATGAAGGAGCGGGGCTGGGGGCGAATCCTGAACATCACGTCGGTCGCCGCGAAGGAACCGGAGGCCGATCTGATCCTCTCCAACAGTGTACGGGCCGCCGTGACCGGGTTCGCGAAGTCTCTGTCGAACGAGGTCGCGATGTATGGCGTGACGGTGAACAATGTGCTCCCGGGCTTCACGCGCACCGCGAGGCTGGAGGAGTTGGCCGCCGTGCGCGCCGAAGCCGCGGGGATCTCGACGGAGGACGTGGAAATGCTGTGGAACGCCCGGATCCCCGCCAATCGTCTTGGCGACCCGCGCGAGTTCGCCGCCGTGGTGGCCTTCCTCGCCTCCGAACGCGCCAGCTACGTGACGGGCGTTTCCATCGCCGTCGACGGAGGGCGCACGCGAGCCCTCCATTGACCCCCGGCATCCGGCCCGGGATCCGGCCGACCCCCGGCACCCGGCGCCTAGCCGAGCGGGGCGCGCTCCCGGCCGCCGCGGCGGCGCTAGGGGCCGCCGTCGCGCTGTTGGGGGCGCTCTGGCTGTGGGTGGGCGCGGCGCCTCCTGGCGTGGCGCCTCCGGGAGTGGTGCCGCGGCAGGAAGTTCCTCCCTGCATGCCCGGTGCGGGGCAGGGGGAGGCAGCGAATCCGGATCTGTACTGCATGTCCCTCTTCCCGACGCCGCGCGTGCCCGGCGCCGCCGGCACGGTCGAGTTGCGACGGCCTCCGGGGCCGTTCTCGATGGGGGTGACGCCGGACGGGCGGCTCCTGTACGACGCGGTGATCTCAACCGACCTCCCGCCCCCCTCCACGCTCGGTCCGTACGACCGCTACGTCGCCTGGGCGTCGACCCAGGTGCTTTGGCCCATCGAGCCGCTTGGAGAGGTTCCGGCGCGCGGGCGCACCGAGTTGGGGCAGGTCGGGTTCAACAAGTTCCTCATCCTGGTCACGGCGGAATCCGGACCGGTCGAGGGACCGGGCGCGGAACCGGGAGCGCCGGAGGGCGCGGAAGCGGGCGCACGGGCTGGCGCGGAACCGAGCGCGCGGGCCGGCGCGGAACTTGACGCGCGGGAGGGTGCGGAACCGGCGGGTCCGTACGTGCTGCGCGCCCAGTCGCCCTCCAGCCGCATGCAGCCCGCCGACTTCCTCGAGTTCGCGCTCGGCGCCTCGCGGATCCGCCCGGGCGAGATGGCGATGGACGACGCGTGGAGCGGTGTGCCGATGCCCGACGGGGTCATGATGCTCCCGTCTCTCATGGAGCTTCGGCCGGACGTGCAGCCGTGGTTGCCGGGCGACGGATGGGAAGGCGAGATCGTCGACGCGCGCCCCCGCGAGCTGATCGAACTCGGCGACGGCGACTCGCTCTCCCTCGACGCCGTCTACGTGCGCCGCCGCATCGGAAACCGCGAACTCGTCGGCTACGGCTACAATGGACAGATCCCCGGGCCCCTCCTCCGGGTCCCCGAGGATGCGACCGTCACGATCGACTTCACGAACCGGATCGACTGGCCGACCGCGATCCACTGGCACGGACTTCGGCTCGACAACCGCTTCGACGGCGTCCCGGGCCTGACGCAGGATGTCGTACCCCCCGGCGGGAGCTTCCGCTACACGGTGCACTTTCCCGACCCCGGCCTCTACTGGTACCACCCGCACCATCGCGAGGACGTGCAGCAGGATCTGGGCCTGGCGGGAAACCTCATGGTCCGGGCGGAGGATCCCGACTACTTCGGCCCCGTGCACCGCGAGGAGGTTGTGATGCTCGACGACCTGCTGCTGGGCGAGCACGGGCTCGTCCCCTTCGGTCTCGAGCGCGCGACGCACGCGCTCATGGGCCGTTTCGGCAACACCATGCTCGTGAACGGGGAGCCCGACTACGCGCTGGACGTGGAGCGCGGATCCATCGTCCGATTCTACTTCACGAACGCGTCGAACACGCGGACCTTCAACCTCTCCTTCGACGGAGCGCCGATGAAGCTCGTGGGCGCCGACGTGGGCAACTTCGAGCGCGAGGCGTGGGTCGAGAGCGTGATCATCGCGCCGGCCGAGCGTTACATCGTGCACGTCGCCTTCCCCGAGAGCGGGAGCTACGCCCTCCTGAACCGGGTCCAGGGGATCGACCACATCGGCGGCAGCTTCTTCCCGGAACAGGACACGCTGGGCGAGGTTCGCGTCGGCGCGGAGGACGCCACGCCGGACCTGAGCGCGGCCTTCGAGGCGCTGCGGGCAAACGGGCGCGCCCGCGACGAGATCGCGCCATACCGGCCCCTCTTCGACCGGCCGGCGGACCTCACGTTGGAACTCGACATGACGACGCGCGGTCTTCCACTCGTCGTCGAGCGCCTCATGCAGGTGGACTCGGCGTACTTCCACCCGATCGAGTGGTCGGGAACAATGCCGATGATGAACCTGATGTCGACGCCGGAGAATGTGTCGTGGACGCTGCGCGAACCCTCGACGGGGCTCGAGAACGAGGCGATCCGGTGGACCTTCCGCGTGGGCGACGTCGCCAAACTGCGGATCCGGAGCCGCCGCGAGACGCTGCACCAGATGCAGCATCCGATCCACATCCACGGCCAGCGCTTCCTCGTTCTCGCCACGAACGGCGTGGCGCACGACAACCTCGCCTGGAAGGACACGGCGCTCGTCCCCGCGGGCGGTTCGCTCGACCTCCTGCTCGAACTCTCGAACCCCGGCCGCTGGATGCTGCACTGCCACATCGCCGAGCACTTGGAGTCGGGCATGAAGATGGTGTTCACGGTGGAGCCGTGACGCGGCACGTTTCCGGGCCCCGAACGGCCCCGCTCGGCGCGTTCATAATCATGTGTCCGCACTAGCGCCGTGGGCACTAGGGTTGGGCCTCGGTTCCGTGAGACGGGACAAAAAAACTGCGTGCTCCATTCAAGAAGGGGAGGCCGGCCGGAGCGACGGGCGGCGGTTCTGCTGCTGTTCGCGGTGGGCTGCCAGGGGGATGGGGCGTTCCCGCCGGAGGAGCAACTCTCGCCGGCGCGGGTCTCGGCGACCGAGCCCTCCGCCCCTCCCTCGGCGGACTCTCCGCCGCCGGGGGCCGCGGTGGACACCGTGGCGGTACCGCCGGAGGACGCCCCGCGGCTGATGGGAGCCGCCGTAAGGGGCGGCGCGGTCGTCGCGAACGGCAGGGTGCTGGGGATCATCGGCCCCTCCGGCGACCCCTCGGGGGGCGACGCGAGAGCGGCCGGATCCGTCATCTGCTGATATCTCGTGTACTACTGGCTGGACACGGGCGTGATCTTCCGCGTCGAACTCCCGTTCTGCGAGCAGTCCGGCGATGGCGACGAGGACGATTTCGAGCTGTCCCGCGACGGGTCGGTCGCCCGCGGCGAAAGGGCGGGATGTCGAGTGACGGGCCCGGGCTCGGGCACCCTGCATTTCGCCTGGACGTCGGATAACGCGAGCGTTTCCGGGATCGGGATCAGTGAGTGGAGGGGCGAGGCGACGGAGTCCACGGAGATCGCGGTGGTCGTCACGGCGGGGGAAAGCCTCGTCTTCTCCCCGTCGGCGGAGACGATCACGGTGCGTGCGCGCGGCTGGCGCGCGCCTTCGGGCGCATCGATTGTCGAGGAACCCGCCGCGCTGGGCAGCGTTCTGGGGAACTTCCACGTCGCCTGGCCCGAATTCTCCGTTCGGCGGGGCGGCGGGCCCTGGGGCGGCCGGTGGTACGTGCGAAGGATACGGGACTACGCCGTGCGACTTCGCATCCACCACGACCTGAACGCGAACACGACGGTGGGGTACGGGACCACGGACCCCGTGTCGGCGGCCGCGCTGGCGGCCGGGTGCGAGGCGCACGCCGCCTTGGGCAGCGTCGAGACCGTCCCCGGCGTCAACGACGCGTGCGGGACATGGAGCCGGTGGCGGGCGTTGCGCGACGAAGTGGTGGCGCACGAAAACGAGCACAAGGCCGGCTACGTGGGCTGCGTGCCCGCGATGAACGATCAGCTCAAGGAGCTGGACGGTTTTTCGGGTGCCGAGGCGGACGCGAATGATGCCGTCCGGGCGATGGAGGAACTCATCTTGGAGACGGGCGTGGCGATCAAGGGCCCGACGAGGCCGGACGCGACGTTCACGTTGTGGTATCACATCGGGTATTGGTGGCTCGGGGGGTGGACCTCGAAGGGACACGCGGACTCGGGCGCGCCGTGCCAGGAGGGTGAGAGGCATGATCGGGAAACGGCTGTATCCGGTGTTGGTTCTGATCGCGTGTCCGGGTGCCGCGAGCGGCCAGGAGGCGGAGCGGCTGCCCGCGAACCCGGCGACGGCCGCGTCGGTGCTGGCGGCCATGCGGGCGCCGTACGCGAGCGGCCTGGACTACGAGCGGAGGCCGAACGTGAGGGCCGTCCGGCTGCTGAGGCAGCGGTACGAGGCCCGGTCCCGCGCGGAGCTGGACGCGTTCGCGGACGAGCTGGTGCGGATCGTGTTCGAGGGGAGGGTCGAGGGGCGCCAGCTGTCGATGGCGGGTCGCCACGCGCGGAACGCCCTCAGGGCGAGCGCGAACCAGGGGGAGAAGGGCGAAATACCCTACGAGGGAGCGTGGGACGCGCTGTACCGGATCTGGGAGGCGGAGGCGCGAACGGCGCCCCCGGGGGAGCGGTGGGACTACTACGGTGCCCTGGGCGCCCTCTACAGCATCGAGCCGCGGGGCCGGGGCCGGGACCTGCTTTATGCCGAGATCGCGGCGGCCAAGGTGCCGACGTGGAGCGACGCGCGGCCGTGGAAGCCCGGCGATACTCCTGAGGAGCCCGTGCTGCGGGGGTCCACGCCGTGGTGCGGACTCGTTTTGTTGGTGTGGTCCTATTGGAAACACGGGTGGGGGGATCTCCGAGCACCCGATGCGGTCCGGGAGGGCGATCCGGATGCGATGGATGCTTGGGGCCTGCGCCGCGTCGAGGCGGAGCTTCCCGGCACGTCGAAGACGCTGAAGGAGATCTGCGGAACGAACTCGTTCACGATCTACTGACCCTTCGGGCACGGGTCCCGCGCAGCCCGGGTCGTCGGAGCCGAAGTCCGCCGGGTTCGGTATCGCCGCATCGGGAGCCGCGAGCTCCTCCACATCGGCCATGGGGTTCACGGTGGAGCCCTGACGCGGTACGTTTTCGGGTTCTGAACGACCCCGCTCGGAGGAGTCTCCCATGAGAAAGTTCATCGTGGCCCCCGTCGCCCTCGCGGCCCTTCTCGCCCCGGCTCATCTGCCCGCGCAGTCCGCGGCCGAACTCGGCGACGCGACCTCCGAGTTCGTATCCATCGCCGGCCCGACCGTCGCCCTCGCCGGCGTCAAGGTCATCGACGGGACCGGGTCCGGCGCCCGGACGAACCAGACCGTCGTGATCGAGGGCAACCGGATCGCCCAGGTGGGTCCGGCGGGCGCGGTGGAGATCCCGCCGGGCGCGGAGGTCCACGAACTGCCGGGACACACGGTGATCCCGGGGATGATCGGGCTCCACAACCACCTGTTCTTCATGGGTGCCGGGGGCCGGATGGCTCAGGGCAACATCTCTTCCCCGCGCCTCTACCTCGCGGCGGGAGTCACGACGATCCGCACGACCGGCAGCGTCTCGCCCTACGCGGACCTCAACGTCAAGTCGAGCATCGACCGCGGGCTGGCGCCGGGACCCCGCATGCACGTCACCGCGCCGTACGTCACGGGACCCAACCCGGCCCTGGGGGACATGGCGCAGGTGACCTCGCCCGAGGAAGCGCGCCGCTTCGTCCGCTACTGGGCCGGGGAGGGCGTCTCTTGGATCAAGGCGTACACGACGATCCGCCGCGCCGAACTCGCCGCCGTCATCGAAGAGGCGCGCGCGCAGGGCCTTCGGGTCACGGGGCACATCTGTTCGATCACCTTCCAGGAGGCCGTCGATCTGGGGATGGACAACATCGAGCACGGCTTCGGGACCGCGACGGACTTCGATCCGCGCAAGCAGCCCGACGAGTGTCCGCCCAATTCCATGGTCAGGGTCGGAGAGCAGGGGGATCCGACGGGGGAGATCGCCCGGGCCCTGATCCTCTCCATGGTCGAGAACGATGTGGGGATGACCTCGACCATGGCCGTGATCGAGCCCATGACGAAGGGACGGGCGGTCCTCGACGAGCGGACGCTCGAGGCGATGGCCCCCGAGGTGCGCGAGGACTACCTCGAGATGGTGGGCAGGATCGAGGCGGACCCCGACTGGTCCATGACGGAGGAGCACCTCCAGAAGCACATGGCGTTCGAGCGGGGCTTCGTCGAGGCCGGGGGCGTGCTCGCGGCGGGCGTGGACCCGACGGGGATCGGGGGGGCGATCGCGGGCTTCGGAGATCAGCGCAACTACGAGCTTCTCATCGAAGCGGGGTTCGACGCCTCCACCGTCGTCCGGATCGTGAGCGCGAACGGCGCCCGCATCATGGGGGTGGACGACGAAGTGGGGACGATCGAGGCCGGAAAGCTGGCGGATCTCGTCGTGCTCGAGGGCGATCTCGAGTCGGACCCCGCGATCATCGGGAACGTGACCGTCGTGTTCAAGGACGGCGTGGGTTACGACTCGGCGAAGCTCATCGACTCCGTGAAGGGGATGGTGGGGATCCGCTGACCGAGGGACCCGATGAGGTCGATAGAGGACCCGTCCAGGGAGGTATGAAGATGTCCAGCAGCCCGTGGCGAAACCCCGCGTCGGCACCGAGCCGGGTTCGCGCGCTTCTCGCCGCCTTCGCGGCCATGACGGCGGTGACCGCCGATCCCTTGGCCGCGCAGAGCTATGGTCGGTTGTCCGAGGAAACCCGCGCCTACGTCGCCGTGCAGGGGCCGGCCGTGGCGCTCGAACACGTCCGCGTGATCGACGGCACCGGCGGTCCGGTCTTGGAGGACCAGACGGTGCTGCTGCGCGACGGGCGGATCGCCGCCGTGGGCCCCTCCTCGTCCACCGCCATCCCGGAGGGCGCGGAGCGCCACGACCTGGGCGGCCACACCGTGATCCCCGGCATGGTCGGCATGCACGACCACCTGTTCTACACCGCCGTCGGCGGACGGCGCGTGCAGCTCGGCTACAGCGCGCCGCGGCTCTACCTCGGCTCCGGCGTGACAACGGTCCGCACGACCGGGAGCATCACTCCCTACGCGGATGTGCATCTGAAGGACGCGATCGACCGCGGTGATGCGCCGGGCCCGCGCATCCATATCACGGCACCGTACATCACCGGCTCGATGGGAGCGCCCCACCAGGCCCGCGTGACCTCCCCCGAACAGGCGCGGCGCTTCGTCGAGTACTGGGCGGAGGAGGGGGCCACGTGGGTGAAGGCGTACACGTCGATCGGGAGCGCCGAACTCGAGGCGGCGATCGAGGAGGCGCACCGTCTGGGCCTCCGCGTCACCGGTCACCTGTGCTCGGTGAGCTTCCAGGAGGCGGTCGCGCTCGGCATCGACAACCTCGAACACGGGATGCTCACGGCGTCCGACTTCGTGCCCGAGAAGGAGCCGGACCGGTGCCCCGGCAACATCATGCAGCGCGCCGGCGGCTCGGACCCCGCGGGGCCCGTCGCGCAGCGAACGATCGAGGCGATGGTGGAGGCAGGAGTGGGGCTCACGGCGACGCTCTCGGTGTACGAGGCCTTCTTCCCCGGCCGCGACGTGGTGGACGAGCGGACGCTCGAGCTGATGACTCCGGACCTCCGGGAAGCCTACCTCGACGAGCGCGGCCGCATCCAGGAGATGGGACCCGATCCCGATAACTTCCAGAATGAACTGCGCTTCGAGAAGGCGTTCGTCGACGCCGGCGGGTTGCTCGCCTCGGGCGTCGATCCCACGGGCAACGGCGGGGCGCTCCCCGGCTTCGGGAACCAGCGGAACTTCGAGCTTCTGCTGGAAGCCGGACTCACGCCGGTGCAGGCCGTGCAGGTGGTGAGCGCCAACGGCGCGAAGATCCTCGGCGTGGACGACGAACTCGGCACCGTGGAGGCCGGCAAACTCGCCGACATCATCGTCCTGAACGGCGATCCGGCGAGCGATCCGAGTGCGATTCGTGCGGTGCGCTGGGTGTTCAAGGACGGCGTCGGCTACGATTCCCGCGCGCTGATTCAGGCGACGCGGGGGCTCGTCGGGATCCGCTGAATCCGGCGTCGATCCCGTGACTCGCAGGTCGCTCCCGTGATTCGCGCGCCGCTCCCGTGATTCGTCGCGTCGATCCCGCGACCCTCGCGTCGATCCGGTGACCCCCACGTTCCGATTCCCGTGACCCCCACGTTCCGATTCCCGTGACTCCCACGTCGATCCGATGACGGGTGGGGGTGCCTACCGTCCGGTTCCGCTGGCGACGTTCACGCGGCGCGGGGAGGAGGAGATGGTGCGTCGCGCGCGGGCCTTCCGCGACGAGATGCGGTGCCGCCGGACGGTCCGCGAATACTCCGGCGAGCCCGTCCCGGCGGAGGTCATCGACGCCTGCATCGAGGCGGCGGGCACGGCGCCCAACGGCGCGAACCGGCAACCGTGGCACTTCGTCGTCGTGCGCGACCCCCAAGTGAAGCATCGGATCCGGGTGGAGGCGGAGAAGGAGGAGCGGGACTTCTACGAACATCGCGCCCCCGCCGCGTGGCTCGAAGCGCTCGCCCACCTCGGAACGGACGAGCACAAACCGTTCTTGGAGACGGCGCCCGTCCTCATCGCGATCTTCGCGGAGAGCTACGAAGTGCGTGGCGGGGAGAAGCTTAAGAACTACTACGTGACGGAGTCCGTCGGCATCGCGACCGGGATCCTCATCACGGCGCTGCACCACGCGGGGCTCGCCACCCTCACCCACACGCCGAGTCCCATGGGTTTCCTGAACAAGGTCCTCGACCGCCCCCCCAACGAGCGGCCCTTCCTGCTGCTCGTCGTGGGCTACCCGGCAGCCGGCGCGCTCGTCCCCGACATCACGAAGAAGCCGCTGGCCAGCATCACCTCCCGCCGCTGACAACCGCCGGCGACCGGCTTCGCGGGGTGGACCCGCATCACTTCCCGCCGCCGCACCGCATCACCTCCCGCCGCTGAGGCCGCCGGGCGGAGGGTCCGCCGTGGCCATTCCCGGCGGCGAGCGCGTCGGGATCCTTGAGGAAGCGTTCGGCTCGCCGGCGGGCGGCGTGAAGCGGCGACTCGCCGGCGGCGGCCGCCTCCTCGAACATTTCTCGCAGCGACGACCCGATCTCGTCGACGCGGGCCCGCAGCCGGGTCTCGTCCCGCTCGCCCTCATGGATGGCGGCGAAGGCGACCGCCCCGCCGGCGTTGATCACGTAGTCGGGGGCGTAGAGGATGCCGCGCTCGCGCAGCCTCTCCGCGTCGGTCTCCGAGAGGAGCTGGTTGTTCGCCGAACCGGCGACGATCCGACAGCGAAGGCGCGGGATCGTGTCCCGATTCAGCGTCGCCCCGACGGCGCAGGGCGCGTACACGTCCACGTCCACATCCCAAATCTCGTCCGCCGGGATGACGACCCCCCCGAAGCGCGTCTGCGCCCGCTCGGCCGCCTCCTCGCTGAGATCCGTCAGGTAGAGTGTCGCCCCGGCCTCGGCCAGGAGCCCGGCAAGCGGGAAGCCGACGCCGCCCAGCCCTTGGATGAGTACGGAACGGTCGTGGAAGTTCGCCTCGCCGAACCGGTGTTCGAGGGCGGCCCGCGTTCCGGCGAGCACGCCGCGCGCGGTATACGGTCCCGGGTCACCGGGCTTCCCGTCGATGAGGCCGACGGCGTGCCCGGAGATCGCTCCGATACGGGCCATGTCCACCGGCGTGGTGCCAAGATCCACGCCGGTCTGAAAGGCGCCGCGGAGGGAGACGAGGTGCGCCGCATATCGGTCGACCAGGCCGCTGCGGGCTTCGTCGCCCAGGCCCTTCGGGACGGCGATCACCGCCTTGCCGCCGCCGAACCGAATACCGACGCCCGCCCACTTCCAAGTCATCCCCTCGGCGAGACGCATGGCGTCGATCAAGCCGTCCACCGGCGCGCGATAGGAGGCCATCCGGGTTCCTCCGGCGGCCGGACCCAGGCGCGTATCGTGCAGGGCCACGAACACCCACGCTCCGGTCGCGGAATCGAACGCGGTGACGACGGACTCGCCGTCCCACGCCGCCATGACATCAAGAAAGCCGCGGGTCATACCCTCTCCGTATTCGGTTCGCGATTCGGTTCGTGATTCGATTCGGACGCCGTCGCGTGCGCGAGCGCGGTCAGACTATCGCGCGCTGCCCGGCCGGGCGACATTGGGAACATGCGCGGCGCGATCGCGTATCGGGGCTCGGCAGGCGAGACGGCGGCGACCGAACGGGAGGTGATGGGATGACGACACTGTTCTTCGGGGACATGCTGCCACCGTCGCCCGATGCCGCCGAGAGGCGCCGTGAACACGTCCTCGTCGGCACCGCCACCCCGCTCAAGCTCGACGTTAGGGCGATTAAGCACCACCTCACGCCCCAAGGCAGTATCTGCATCGGAACCTTTCACGAGGACAGGCCGATCGGGCGTTGCGCCATCCCCCGCGAGAGCGTGAGGGACTTCCTCGAGATGGACCTCTTCGACAGGCCCGTCGCGCTCGCCCTAAACGTCCGGAAGGGTGGGCCCGGCATGGAAGGCAGTCTTCTCGCGCTCGTGCCGATGGATCGGGCGCCACGGGGCGGATCCGAGCGGGATGAGCCTTGGAGGGCCAGCGTCCCCGGGGCGGCGTACGATGACGCGATCAAGGCGGGTGGCGGCGATTCCCGGTCCACGCAGTTGGTCGGGATCTTCCTCGGCGAGGTGGTTCGTTTCGAGGGCGACCGGCGGGAACCGGCGTCGATGCTCCGCGAAGCCGCCGACATGCTGGCGTGTGTGATCCGCGGGCAGGTGGACAGCGTCGGGGGCCGGGTGATAGAAGACCTGACCGCACGTCCCGAAGGCTGACGGAGATGCCCGGTGCCCGGCTGCGTCGCGGCTGGGCGGGGATCTTCAACGATCACGCGGCCCAGTGCTTCCGGCACGCGGAAGTTAGGGTTGGGAGAACGGCTCGCCGTTGAAGCAGACGGCCGTTCCCGGGCGGCACCGGCACGAAGTCCGCGGAGGCAGGGCCGGAAGGTCGGCGCCCAGCGCCGCCAGCGCGAGGTCGGCCAGCACCCCGGCGAACGCTCCATCGTCGTGCGGAATGCCCACGCGGTGAAACTCGAGGCCGAGTGTGGCGGCGTGCTCGGCGAGATCCACGTCCAGCTCCATGAGCGTCTCGGACTGTTCGTGCATGAAGCTGACGGGGTCGACGAGGACCTTCGCGACGCCCGGGAGGCGCTCCAGCGCCGTCTCGATGTCCGGCGGGGTCCATGCGATCCGTCGGTTCGTGTGGTTCTGGTAGCCGAGTGTCCACCTGTCCACGCCCAGCGCGCGAGCTTGGGTCGCGCACCACTCCTCGACGTATTCCACATAGCGGCTGCCCTCTTCGATGTAGCGAAGCGGCGTCCCATGGGCGCTGAACACGAGGCGGACGTCCGGGTCGGCCAGGTTCCAGCCGGCCTCCGCGGCCGCGCGGCGGGTCGCGTCGGCGCGAAGGCGTGCGTAGCGGGGATGGCGATGCCACCCCGTCACGCCGCGCACCCGGGGGCGCCACCCTACGCGGTTGAGCGTTTCCTCGACTTC
The DNA here is from genome assembly GCA_012270965.1 of Candidatus Palauibacter poriticola. Taxonomy (GTDB): domain Bacteria; phylum Gemmatimonadota; class Gemmatimonadetes; order Palauibacterales; family Palauibacteraceae; genus Palauibacter; species Palauibacter poriticola. Next base: position 153,535 of record JAAXHJ010000066.1, on the reverse strand, counting down.
GCGCAGCGCCGCGATGGTGGTCGAAGGGCCGCAGAGCGGGTACGCGGGGAGAGGAACGAGTGCCGCGGCCCCCGTCTCCCGCAGGCGGCGCAGGGCCTCTTCGATCGATGGCTCGGTGAACTGCATCCCCACGGCCACGCTCATCGGGTGGCCACGGGCCTTGAGCGCCCGGTCGAGCGCCGCGCCCTGCGCATCCGCCTGCCGGCCGAGCGGTGAGCCGCCGATCCTCTCGTAGACCTGGAGCAGGCCGGGCGTCCGCCGCCGCGCGAGTTCGCGACTTCGCGCACGGGCCGCCGCCACGTCCGGGTGCGGCTCCAGGCGCGCGTTCGCCAGGAAGATCCGTTCCAGAAAGCGGGTGACGGCGCTCGGGTCCGCTCCTTCCGGTTCACCGAAGTTCAGGAGGAGGACGGCGGGTCGGGGTTCGGAGTTCGTCATCGCTCGAACATACCGGGGCGATCCCCGGCTTGCCCGCGCCGGGAGGCTTCGGAACGTTGCCGCCTCCCGGTGTGGTGCCGCAGAAAACGCCTTGGCCATTCGAGCGGCGAGGCAGCCGGACAGGGGAGGGCATGCGGGTCGGAATCATCGGTGGAGGGATCACGGGGCTGGCGCTCACGCACGCCTTGGCGCAGCGCGGCGTCGACTCGATCCTGCTCGAGGAAGCGGATGACGTCGGGGGCGTGATCCGCACCTCCCGCCACGACGGCCGGGTCGTAGAACTCGGCCCCCAGCGGACGCGCCTTTCGCCGCCGGTGCGGCGGCTTGTCGATGAACTGGAGCTTCGAGGGGAGATGGTGGAGGCGCGATCCGGCGCGCGTCTGTTCATCTGGGCTCGCGGCCGCCTGCGGGCCGTGCCGAACGGCCCGCGCGGGCTCCTGACGGGGGACCTGCTCTCGCCAGCCGGACGCGTCCGCGCCGCCCTCGAACCCTGCACCCGGGGGATTCGGCCGCGCGAGTCCGTGGCCCGCTACTTTCGCCGCAAGACCGGCCGCGAGGCGTACGGGCGGCTCTTCGGCCCCCTCGTCTCCGCGACCTTCGGATCCGATCCGGAGACGATGCCGGCGGCGCGCGTGCTTCCCATGTTCCTCGACCCCCTGGGCGTGAAGCGCAGTCTCTTCGCCGCGGCTCGGCGCTGGGAGCCCGCCGCCGCGCCACCGGCGTTCACCTTCATGGCGGGCATGGCTACGCTCCCCCGCGCCATCGCGCGCCGGCACGGGGACCGGGTGCGGGTCGCGGCGCCGGTCAGGGAGCTGCGGCGCTCCGGCCGGCGGTTCGAGATTGCCCACGGCGGTCCGCGCCCGGACTCGGAGACCGTGGACCATGTGGCGATCGCCACGCCGGCGCCCGCCGCGGCGGAGCTTCTGAGGGCCGTCGCGCCCGCCGCGGCCGACCGTCTCGCCGGACTGCGGTATCACCGCGTGGCCGTGGTGCCGCTGCAGGTGGAGAGCGCGCCGGAGGGGTTCGGCTTCCAAGTCGCCTTGGGAGAACGGTTGCGAACGCGCGGCGTGACGTGGAACGCGTCGCTGTTCGGGCGCGACGGCATCTGTACGGCCTATCTGGGCGGCGGCCTCGATCCCGGCGTGGTCGCCTGGGACGCCGCCCGGCTCGAACGGACCGCGGCCGACGAGTACGAGGCGATCCACGGGGTGGCGGCGACCCCGATCCGTACGGCCCGGCCCCGCCTCCCGGCGTACGACGGCTCGTGGGCGGCGCTGGAAGGACTCGACGTCCCTCCCGGCATCACGCTCACCGCCGGCTACACCGGACGGCTGGGCATATCGAGTCGGATCGCCGAAGCCGAGTCCGTGGCGGAGCAACTCGCCGCGCGCACCTGACGCCGTCCCGGCCGCCGCCGGGCCCGCGAGAGTGTCCGCGGCGGTTGCCGGCAGCCCGTGGCAAGGCTATCCCGCGGACCCCGGCCGCCGGACCTCGTCGACCACGGCGGCGATCACCTCCGGGTCGGAGTCCGGGTGGAGACCGTGCCCGAGATTGAAGATGTGGCCGGGTCGGCCGCCGGCGCGGCGGAGCACGTCGCGCGTCCCGGCGCGCGCCGCCTCCTCGCCCGCCAGGATGCAGGCCGGATCGAGGTTCCCCTGTATCGCGCGCTCCGGGCCGAAGATGTCCCACGCCTCGTCGAGCGGCGTGCGCCAATCGACGCCGATCGCATCGCCTCCCGCCTCCGCCACCGCGGCGTGCGTGGCGCCATAGTGCACGGTGGGGATCCCCGTCTCGCGAAGCCGTTCCAGCAGGCGGCGCGAATACGGGAGCACATGCGTCCGGTACGTGTGGGGATCTAGGATGCCGCACCAGGAATCGAACACCTGGATCGCGCCCGCGCCGGCCTCGTGCTGAGCGATTGCGAACTCCGCCAGATGCTCGGCCCAGAACCCCGCGAGCCGGTCCCAGAGCGCCGGGGACCGGAGCATGAAGGCCCGCAGCTGCGCCAGCCGGCTGTCACGCGTGCCGCGAGCAAGGTAGGAACACAGGGTGAAGGGGGCGCCCACGAAGCCGATGATCGGGCGCTCCTCGTCCGCCGCGACGAGGCGGATCGCCTCGAGCGCGAAGGCGAGGCGTTCGCGCGGCTCGAAGGGGCGCAGGCGTCCCACGTCGGCGAGGCCGCCCCAGGGGGGCAGGGGAACGGGCCCCACGCCGGGCCGCAGCTCGATCTCGACCCCGGCCGCCTCGAACGGCGTCGACAGATCCATGAAGAGGACGAGCGCGTCGACATCGAAGTACTCGAGCGGGAGGCGGGTGACCCGCGCGGCCGCCCGCGGGTCGCGCACGAGTTCGAGGAACCCGCGTTCTCGGCGGAGTTCGCGATAGGCGGGAAGGGAGCGTCCCGCCTGCCGCATGAACCACACCGGCGTCCGCTCCACGGGCTGGCGGGCGAGCGCGCGCAGAAGGAGATCGTTCATGGCCCGCCGATGTTACCCCGTCGCCTGCCGGACGCCAAACCGCCCCGCCAAGGCGCCCCCTCAAACCGCCCTGTCAAACCGCCCGGTTGGACCCGTATGCGACCTGCCGTAGCTTATGGCGCACGACCTCGGATCTCTCACGGGAGAAGCGATCATGAAGCGCCGCGACCTTCGCACGCTCCTTTTTTCGGCCGTCCTCGGCTTCATGCACATCGCGCCCTCGGCCGCTCAACAGCCGGCCTTCGATATCCTGCTGCGTGGCGGACGCGTCCTGGACGGCACGGGGAATCCCTGGTTCCGCGCGGATGTGGGAATCCGCGGCGGGCGCATCCTCCGGGTCGGGAACTTGGCCGGCGCCACCGCCGACCGCGTGATCGAACTCGATGGCCGGTACGTCGTCCCCGGCTTCATCGACATTCATTCGCACGCGGACGGGGGACTCGACGCGGAGGGAGACGCCGGGAGCGAGGGCGCGCGCCGCCGGGCCGCCCCGAACCTCGTGAGTCAGGGCATCACCACCGTCGTCATCAACCAAGACGGCGGCGGGCCGTGGCCGATCGCGGAGCAGCGCGGCCGCCTCGAGTCCCGCGGGCACGGGCCCAACGCGGCGCTCATGGTCGGGCACAACACGATCCGGCGCATGGCGCTCGGAGCCGATTTCATGCGCCCGTCAACCCCCGCCGAGGTCGAGCGGATGACGGAGATGGTCGAGCAGGGGATGGCGGAGGGCGCCTACGGCCTCAGCGCCGGGCTCGAGTACGTGCCGGGGATCTGGAGCGAGACCTCCGAGCTCTTCCCCCTCGTCGAAGCGGCGGGTCGCGCGGGCGGCGTTTACATCGTGCACGAGCGCAGCTCCGGCATGACGCCGATGTGGTTTTGGCCGAGCCAGGACGATCCGGGACCGCCGACCATGATCCAGACCATTCTGGAGGACATCGAAGTCGCGGAGCGCACGGGCGTGACGACGGTGGCCACCCACATCAAGGCCCGGGGTGCGGACTTCTGGGGGGCGGGACGGGCGCTCGTCGACCTCATCGAGAGGGCCCGCGGGCGCGGAGTCCCGATCTTCGCCGACCAGTACCCGTACAACACGACGGGCAGCGACGGGAACACCGTGCTCCTCCCGCGCTGGATCTTCCCCGGCGGCGGACCGGGAGGGCGTCCGGGCGGCCCGGAAGCCGTCGACTACGCCGCGGTGCTGACGTATGCGCTCTCCGATCCCGAGCGCGGCGAACGCGTCCGCCTCGATATCGCGCACGAGATCAGCCGCCGCGGCGGGCCCGAGAACCTCGTCATCATGGATCACCCCGACGAGACTCTGGTCGGCAGGACGGTGGCGGAATTGGCGGCCGAGTGGGACGCGTTTCCCGTCGGAGTCGCAATCCGGCTGCAACTCGAGGGCGACCGCGCGAGGCCGGGCGGGGCGCGCGTGCGCGGTTTCTCCCTGTCCGAGATCGACGTCGAGGAGTTCTCGGCCCATCCGTGGCTGGTCACAGCCTCCGACGCCGGCATCGCCCTCCCGGACGACGGACCCGTGCACGCGCGCTTCTACGGCACCTTCCCTCGCAAGATCAAGCGCTACGCGATGGATCTCGACATCCTGTCGGTGGAGAGCGCGGTGCGCTCGATGACGAGTCTCCCGGCGCAGGTGTTGGGCCTCCGCGACCGGGGTCTCATCCGGGAGGGACTCATCGCGGATATTGCCGTGCTGGACCTGGATGAACTTCGGGACAACGCGACGTTCTTCGAGCCGCACCAGTACCCGTCGGGCGTGGATTACGTGCTGGTGGGCGGCGCCTTCGTGGTCGATGCGGGAGAGCTGACGTGGGCGCTCCCGGGAGTGGTCCTCACGCCGGCGACGGACGATGAGAGCTGACCGGATGACGGGTGCGTGGAGCGCCGTCGCCCTCGTGGCGCTGATCGGGCTCGGGTGCGCCGCGGGCGACGATGCGTCCGAAGCCGGGGGCGCGGCGGATCGCGACTTGGCCGCGAGCGGCGCTCCGGATGGGGTGCCCTCGGGGGCGAAGCCCGCGCCCGGCGACGTGTTTCGCGCCCTGGACGGCGGCGAGGCGAGCTTCGACGATCTCCGCGGAAGTGTCGTCATCGCCAACCTGTGGGGCACTTGGTGCCTCCCGTGCCGCGACGAGCTGCCGGAGCTCGTCCGGCTGGCCCGGGCGTACGCCGGACGGCGCGTGGTACTCCTGGGGCTCGCCGTCGATTCCGGGACTCCGGAGGAGATCCGCGACTTCCTCGAGGACTACGGCGTCGAGTACCGGAACTGGATCATCGGGATGGACGATGCCGTCGCCACGTTCGGGGCCGTGGGCTTCCCGACGACGCTGGTCATCGACCCCGACGGCTGGATCCGAAAGGAACTCCTCGGTCCCCAGACCGCCGCGTCGCTGACGGGGGAGATCGAGGCCCTCCTCCCCTGACGGCTTCGCCGGAACCGAGCCGGAGCCCCCGCTCAAGCCGTTGCCTTGCGTGCTTGCGGGGGGGGGTAGGGTGTACTCGTGAGACCACCGGTTGCAAGGGCACTGGCGGAACGAGTCGGTTCACGAGACGGAAAGGAGCACGATCAATGACCACCCTCAGAAGGATCACCCGACTCACGCTCCTCTCCACCATCCTCTTCGTGACCGGCGGCGTCAGCGACGCTCGAGGTTGCGACGACGATTGTCCCTGGGACGGGGCGGGATCCTTCACGAACTGCTGGCAGCACGACCTCGGTCCCGGCCAGTGCTGGTACAGTGATATGCACTACTATTGGACCTCGGCTGGGTGCTGACGTCGATCCGCCCGTCCGGGTTGCCGCGACAGCTGAAAGCCGGACTGCTGTGCCTCTATCTCCCGTCGTGTGGCGGAGATGCCCCTGACGGCCCGGATCGATCCCTCTCGCGTCCGGTCCCCTTGGAGCATGTGCGCATGATCGTGCGACAGGACGCAAGTGATGCGACGGCTTGGCTTGGACGGATCAGGAATCTGCGCCACGATCCGGTGGAGGACCATCTCATGGGGGTGGATATCGATGACCAGCACATCGTCGAATTCACTACCGCCGGCGAATTCGTGGGCTACTTCGGTCGCCACGGAAGGGGACCCGGTGAAATACGGAACCTCGGGAGCTTCGAGATCACCAGGCGCTTGGTAGTCGCGCTGGATCGGGGGAACGGCAAACTCCTCTTCTTCGACCGCCTCTCCCGGCAGGCGGTTACGGAGGTGCCCCTCAACCGCGGCACCAGGGACATGACGGTTCTGGGCGATACGCTGGTTGCGGTCATGCCCGGCCCGGGCGGCACACTATGGGAACTCTTCGACCTCGACGGGCAGAGCCTGGGTGCCTTCGGAGACGCGGCCTTCCTCGGTTCCTCATGCCTTGCGTGCTCCATCACGAGTATCGGCGAGGAGTTGCTGGTCGTCTTGAAACCCGAGTCGCCCGAGGGGCGCGTCTACCGGCTGGACGGAACCATGTTCGACGCATTCGGTTTCGGCGAGGTCAACCATGTCTTGGCGGCTTGGCGCGAGGATTTCCTGGAGACGATTCGCAAGGCGTCGCGCAGGGTCGCGACCGGAGGGGGAGGCCGGATCGCGGCTGGCAGGGCCTGGGCTGGATTGCCAACCGGAGCCTTTGGCGACGGGCTCTTTTTCGTAAGGGCGAGCCCTGAGAACTTGGCCGTGAACGCGGACGAATTCTGGGTACTCGATCATCGCGGGCGGGTCCGGAAGCGATATGTGTTCGACCGTCCGTTGATAGGGGCCTCCACCGCCTCGCCCCCACGGATCTTCGCGCTTGGTCTGAGCCACGAGTTTGGCGTGTACGAGTACCGTCTGCCTGCTGAAGAGGATTAGTGCCGGCTGGCCCGGGCGTACTCTGGACGGCCCGTCGTGGTCCTGGGACTCGCCGTCGATTCCGGCGATGTCGATACCGCTCAACCGTTGCCTTGCGCGCGTGCGAAGGGGGGGGTAGGGTGTGCTCGTGAGACCACCGGTTGCAAGGGCACTGGTGGAACGAGTCGGTTCACGAGACGGAAGGGAGCACGATCAATGACCACACTCAGAAAGATCACCCGACCCATTCTTGTCGCCACCGTGATTGCCGCGACGGCTGCGGTTGGCGATGCTCGGGCCGGGGACTGTGACGACGATTGTCCCTTTGACGGTTGGGGCTGGTTCCACCTCTGCTACGAGCATGATCTCGGCGGGATCGAGTGTGGGTACAGCGACAACCACTACTACATGAGTTTCGGGGGCAGTTGCTGAAGGCTTGTGGGCCGGGCTTGCACTGGACCCTGGTCGGGGTTCTCGCGAGCGCGGTGCTTGCTTCCGTTGGGCTGGCGGCCTGCGGCAGGCCCGCGACGGCCGACGCTTCGTCCCTGGCCCATCCCTTGGAGCTGACGTGGGTGCGCACATTGATTCAGCCGGACACTTCGGAAACGACTGCTTGGCTGGGACGGCCCACAAAGCTTCAACACGATCCAGTGACGGGTCACCTCCTCGCGCTGGAGCGGGATGATCAGCGGATCGTGGAGTTCACGACCGAAGGCCGGTTCCTGGGTAGCTTCGGAGGGCGCGGCGGGGGGCCGGGCGAGTTGAGGAATCTCCTCGCGTTTGAGATCGGTGCCGACCATGTGACCACCTTGGATGTCGGGAACGGGAAGCTTGTGATCTTCAATCGCGACACCCGCGAGATGGTAACGGAGATCCGCCTACAACATTCGCCTCGGGACATAACGACCATAGCCGATACACTGTTGGCCGTCCTACCCGGTCCGGAGGGTGCGCTCTTCGAATTCTTCCATACGGACGGACGACGCCTCGGCTCCGTCGGGGACGGAGGGTTTGTCGGCAGCAGCAGTCAGTGTGTTGCATGTTCGGTCACATACCTCGGCGAGGGATTGCTGGTCGTACTGAAACCCACCGTTCCCGAAGGACGCATCTACAGGCTCGACGGGACGATGTTGAATGCATTCGCGTTCACCGAACTGGGCCATGTTCTCACGGAGTGGCGAGAGGCGTTCCTGGAGAACATCCGCCGTGCGGGACGCATCGTGGCGGCTGGCGGCGGCGGTCGGATCTCGGCCGGCAAGATCTGGCTGGGGAAGCCCGCGCCGATCAGCGGAGGATCCTTCCTCGTCGAGGCGGTCCCCGAGAATCCGAACAGGAACCCGACCGAGATGTGGGAACTCGATAAGCGAGGCCGGGTGACGAAACGATACGTCTTCGACCGATCGTGGATGCGGGCCCCTACCGTGTTCTATCCCAAAACCTACACGATCAACTACGACGGCAGCTTCGCGATCGACGAACATCTCCTGCCGAGCATTGCCGATAACCGTTGAGTCGGGCGCTGCGGCCCGCGCCGCCTGTGGTCCGCAGACAACTGTCGGCCCCGCCACGGAAGGCGACGAGCGGTATTGGGAACGGCAGCTCCAGCGCCGCTCGACGCGGCCGGGCTTCGCACTGGTAGCTAGGCTCAGGTGAGTTGCTGGCCCTCGTAGAGGCGGGCGTAGAGTTCGCAGCGGCCGATGAGCGCGTCGTGCGGGCCGCTGTCGACGAGGCGCCCCCGGTCCAGGACGAAGAGCCGGTGGGCGCGCCGCACCGTGCGCAGGCGGTGCGCGATGATGACGGTCGTTCGCCCCGCCGAGGCGATCTGCAGCGCCTCCTCGACCAGGGCCTCGCTCTCGGCGTCCAAGCCGCTCGTCGCTTCGTCGAGGATGAGGATTTCGGGCTCCTTGAGGAGGACGCGGGCGATCGCGATCCGCTGACGCTGTCCGCCGGAGAGCCGGACCCCGCGCTCGCCGACCGGCGTGTCGTAGCCCTGCGGAAGCCGCGCGATGAACTCGCGCGCGTGTGCCGCCGCCGCTGCCTCCTCGATGGCCGGCCGGTCCGCGTTCGGCCTCCCGTAGGCGATGTTCTCCCCGACCGTGCCGGCGAAGAGCGGGTGGTCCTGCGGCACGATCCCGATCCGCGATCTCAGGTCGGCGACGGCGCTGGAACGTACGTCGGTCCCGCGCACGCGGACGCTTCCGGCGGTCACATCCCAGAAGCGGGGGATGAGCGACGCGAGGGTCGTCTTCCCGGCGCCGCTCGGCCCCACGAGGGCGACGACCTCGCCGGGGCGGATCATCGCGTCTATCTTCTCCAGCGCCCACGGCTCGTCATCGCCGTAGCGGAACGAGACGCCCTCGAAGGCGATGGCCGGCGGTCCCTCTCCCGCTAGCGATTCCGGGGCTTCCGGGTCCACGATCTCGCTGTCGCGGTCGAGGAGGTCGAAGACGCGGCGCGCGGCCCCCTGCGCCTCCTGGTAGCTGCTCCACAGCGAAGCGAGCGCCATGATCGCCGCCGCGACGGAGAAGGCGTAGAGGAGGAACGACACCAGTTGGCCGGCCGTGATCTGGGCCGCGAGCACGAGCCGCCCGCCCTGCCACAGCACGACCACGATGCCGCCGAAGGCGACCACCGTGAGCACGCCGAAGAGGATCGCCCGCACCACCGCGCGCGCGAGCGCCGCCTCGAGCGCCCAGGCGATCCCGGCTCGGTAGCGGGCCTCTTCCCACCTTTCCCGGACGAACCCCTGCACGACTTCGATCTGGCCGAAGGCTTCGTCCGCAACCGCGTGTGCTGCGGCGAGACGATCCTGCACCTCGGTGCTCCGGCGCCGCAGGAGACGGCCGAGCGCGAAGCCGGCGAGGACGACCACGGGGGCGACGGTGAGCGTCGTCAGCATGAGTTGCCAGTGAAGCAGCGTGAGGAGGATGACCGCGCCGGCGAGGAAGAGCACCTGCCGCACGAGTTCGGCGATCTGGTGGCCCATGATCTGCTGGAGCGTCGAACAGTCGGAGGCCAGCCTCGAGGTGAGTTCGCCGCTGGTTCGGCCCGCGTGGAAGCCGGGGGAGAGCCCGACCAGCTTGGAGAAGAGTTCGTCGCGCAGCTGCGTCACGACCCGCTCGCCCGTCGCTCCCAGCCAGTACGTCTCTCCGAAGTTGAACGCGCCCTGAAGCGCGAACAGTCCCAGCAGTCCGAGCGCGATCGCGCCCAGCCGGGCGGGGTCGCCCTCGCCGAAGGCCGCGTCCATCAGGTAGCGCACGATGAGGGGGAAGGCGAGCCCGATCGCGGTGCTCAGGAGCAGGCAGAACCCGGCCCCGGCGAGCGCCGGACGGTGGGCACGCAGTCTCGGGGCAAGCCGCCGAAGGGCGAACATCGAGATGCGTGCTCCGGAGTCCGACATCGCGCTTGGCCTCTCCACCGTCCCCGTCTATCTTCCGCGCCCCGGTGACTCCGGGAGGGACCGAAGTTCGCACGGGTCGCGAAACCGGCGCAAACACACCCCGGAACCCTCATGCCATCGCCTCCCCTTCAGAGCGGATCGCGGCGCCACGCGCGGATCATCGCGGCCTGGCTCCTGGTCGGCTGCGCGCTCGTCGGGGCGACGCTCGTCGTGGGAGGCGTGACGCGTCTGACCGGATCGGGCCTCTCGATGGTCGACTGGGAGCCGGTGAGCGGCGCCGTCCCTCCGATGAGCGCCGAGGCTTGGGAGCGCGAGTTCGCCGCCTATCGCGACTCCCCGGAGTACCGGCTCGTGAACCGGGGGATGTCGCTGGCCGAGTTCAAGCGCATCTTCTGGTTCGAGTACGCGCACCGCCTCCTTGGACGCGTGATCGGCCTCGTCTTCATCATCCCCTTCGCGGTCTTCCTCCTGCGGCGAATGATTCCTCGATCCCTCATCCCCCGCCTCCTGCTCCTGTTCGCGCTGGGCGGCGCGCAGGGACTGCTCGGCTGGTGGATGGTGCGGAGCGGACTCGTCGACATCCCTCGCGTGAGCCCCTACCGCCTGACCGCGCATCTCGCGCTCGCCGTGCTCGTCTACGCCCTCACGCTCTGGACCGCGCTCTCGCTGCTGCGCCCCGGCAGCCCGTGGCGAGACCCCGCGTCAGCGCCGCTCGAACGCGGCCGGGTTGCGCCACGGGCTGCCGGGGCGGGCGACCGGGAACCGGAGTCCCCGTGGGGCATCGGCCTCCGACGCGGATCCGCCATCGTGCTCGGCCTCGCCGCGCTCACCCTGCTCTCGGGCGGCTTCGTGGCCGGCTTGGACGCGGGGCTCGTCTACAACACCTTCCCGAGAATGGGGGACGGGTGGATCCCGCCCGACCTCTTTGGGGCAACCCCTTGGTGGCTGAGCCCCTTCGAGGACCGGACGACGGCGCAGTTCAACCACCGCATCCTCGCCATCGTCCTGCTCGCGGGCGTCACGACGCTCTGGTGGGCCTGCGCTCGGCGCGCCCCGGTGCCGGCCAGAAGGTGGGCGCACGCGGGCTTCGCGGCGGCGTGGGTGCAGGCGGCGCTGGGGGTCGCGACCCTGCTGCTCTTCGTCCCCATCCCCTTGGCGGCGCTCCATCAGGCGGACGCGCTCATCCTCATCACCGCGCTCCTCGGCCTGACGTTCGAACTCCGCCGTGCGGACGTGGACGCGCGGATGCCGGCGCGTGGACGTGGCCAGCCGGTGGATGCGGGCGGGCAAATGCCGGCGCGGGAACGTGGCCAGCGGGTGGAAGCTGGCGGGCGGACGTGGCCGGGAGGCGGCGGGACGGATGTCGGTCAATAGGGTGAAGGGCTAAGAGGCCTCCAGGAGTGCCACGTGGCCGAGACCGCCGGCGGCGCACACGCTGACGACCGCCCGCGTGCCCGCGGGATGGTCGGCCAGTTCGAGGACCGTCTGGGAGAGGATGCGCGCTCCGGTGGCGCCGAAGGGGTGTCCGAGCGCGACGCTGCCGCCGTTGGGATTGATTCGGCCGCGCGGGAAGGCGCCGAGGCCGCCCTTCACCGAGGAGCGCGCGGCGAGCCACTTCGAGTCCTCCAGGGCCGCGACCGTGCACAGAACCTGCGCCGCGAACGCCTCGTGGAACTCCCACAGCCCGATGTCCTCGAGCGACAGTCCGTGGCGGTGGAGCAGTTCGGCGATCGCGAGGGCCGGGGCGATGAGGAGCCCCTCCCGGTCGGGATCGATCGCGGCCTGCCGCCAGTCGAGGAGGCGCGCCCGGGGGAGGGAGTCGGGGAGCAGGGAGAGCCCGGCCTCGGACGCGACCCAGCACGCGGCGGCCCCATCCGTGAGCGGGGTCGAGTTGCCCGCCGTGAGCGTCCCCTCCGAGCGGGAGAAGGCGGGGCGAAGGCCGGCGAGCTTCTCCAAGGAGGTGTCGGCGCGCGGGAGGATGTCGCGGTCGATGGGGAAGCTGCCGGGCGTGACGAGCAGCCGCCGAAGGAACGCCGCCTCGTCCCGGGTGGCGCCCTCGTGACTCGCAAGCGCAAAGCGGTCCTGGGCCTCGCGCGGGATCTTCCATTCGCGGGCCATCTCCTCGGCGTGCCGTCCCATCGTCTTCCCCGTCGCGCGCTCCTTCACCGCCGGGGCCGAGATCCGGAGGTCGCGGGGGCGAATCCCCGCCAGGGTGCGCACCATGCGCGGCGGACTGCCCACGCTCCCGGCGCGCCGAATCGTCCGGCTGAGCCCGGGCGAGAGACCGATCTGCGTGTGGCTCATCGATTCCACGCCGCCGCAAAGGACGAGGTCCGCCCGTCTCGCGGCCACCTGACCCGCGCCGAGGGTGGCGGCGGCGATCGACGTGGCGCACGCCTGGACGACGCCTTGGGCCGGGACGCTCGCGTCGAGGCCCGCGTCGAACCAGACTTCCCGGCCCCAGTTGCTCACCGTGAGCGAGGGGATGACGGCGCCCCACAGGAAGAGATCGATCCGCCCCGCGTTCTCGCGGCCGGGGCCCCGGTCGCCCGCCACCGTCTGCTGGATCACCGGGGCGGACAGCGCGAGGGCGTCGTAGCGCGACAGTTCGCGGTCGATCTTCGCAAAGGGAGTGCGCAGGCCGGGAAGCACGAACGCCGATCCGGGATTCATGCGTGGCATCCTATCGGCCGTTCAACGAGGATGGAATGATCGATGTCCGTGGCAGCGTTAAGGCGGGATGCGGCGCCGCTCGAACGCGGCGGGCTTGCGGCGGACGCTAAGTGCCCAACCCGAGGGAAGCCTTCAACGACGGAGGAGCGTTCATGGCGGTGCGGGTGCGGTTCGCCCCCAGTCCCACCGGTTTCCTGCACGTGGGCGGTGCGCGCACGGCGCTGTTCAACTGGCTGTATGCTCGCCGCGCGGGCGGGACGTTTCTCCTGCGCGTCGAGGACACGGACCGGGCGCGTTCCCGCCCCGAGCACACGCGGGCCATCCTGGACGGACTTGCTTGGCTGGGGCTGGACGTGGACGAGGGGCCCGTGTTTCAGGCGGACGGCGTTGAGCGCCACCGGCGCGATGCCCTCAAGCTGCTCGGTCGGGGTGGCGCCTACCCGTGCTTCTGCAGTGCCGGGGAACTCGCGGCGCGACGCGAGGAGGCGAAGCGGGCCGGGTCGGGATACGGGTACGACGGCCGCTGTGGCCGGCTGGACCCCGCGCTGTCGCAGGCCCGGGCCGACGCCGGAGAGCCGTTCGCGCTCCGCGTGCGGGTGCCGGAGGAGGCGATCGGGTGGGAGGACATGATCCACGGGCCGATGTCGTTCCCCGCCGGGTCGATCGATGACTTCATCGTCCTGCGCTCCGACGGGACGCCCGTCTACAATCTCGCCGTGGTCTCCGACGATGCGGAGGCCGGGATGACTCACGTGATTCGCGGGGACGACCACATCTCGAACACGCCCAAGCAGATCCTCCTCTACCGGGCCCTCGGCCGGCCGCTCCCCCGCTTTGGGCACGTGCCGCTGATCCTCGGGCCGGACGGCAAGCGGCTCTCGAAGCGCCACGGCGCGCTGTCGGTCCTCGCCTATCGCGACGACGGCTACCTGCCCGAGGGGATGCTGAACTTCCTCGCCCTCCTCGGCTGGTCGCCGGGGGACGACCGGGAGGTGCTCGATGTCGGAGGCCTGATCGAGGCGTTCTCCATCGGCCGCGTGCTGAAGAAGAGCGCGGTGTTCGACCTCGAGAAGCTCGGCTGGCTGAACGGGCGCCACATCGCCGCCGCCCGGGGGGCCGGCCTGGCCGGCGCCGTCGTCGAGATTCTCGGCCGCGAGGCGCGGGAGGAGGGGCGGGACCTGGCCGGGAGCCACCCCGGACTCGAGACCTCGCCGGAGCGTCTGGCGCGAATCATCGATCTCGTGAAGGGGCGTCCCCGGACGCTCCCCGCGCTCGTCCGGCAGGTGGCTCCCTTCTTCGCGGCGACCATCCGTTACGACGAAGATGCGGTGAAGCGTTTCTGGAAGCGGCCGGAGGAGACGGCGCTTCACCTGCGGCGTCTGGCGGAGCGTCTCGCCGGCGCGGCGGTCTTCGACGACGCCGAGACGCTGGAGTCCGTGGTGCGGGGTTTCGCGGAAGAACTCGATGTCGGCGCGGGGCGGATCATCAACCCCCTTCGCGTCGCCCTCATGGGCCAGGCCGTCAGCCCCGGCATCTTCGAGGTGCTCGAGGCGATGGGGCGGGAGCGGGCCCTGGCCCGAATCGGCGCGGCGGTCCGGTTCCTCGATGCCCGCGTGGGCGCGGCGTGAACGGGACGTGGCCGGCCGAGCACGAGGCGCCCATGCGGCGGGCGCTCGAACTTGCGGCCCTCGGCGGCGAGCGCGGTGAGGTGCCCGTCGCCGCCCTCGTCACGGATGCGGAGGGCGAGATCGTCGCGGAAGCGCACAACCGCACGCGCGCCGACGCCGACCCCACGGCCCACGCGGAAGTGCTGGTGTTGCGCGCCGCCGGAGCCCGCCTCGGGGACTGGCGTCTCGAGGGCCACACGCTGTACGCGACGCTCGAACCGTGCGCGCTGTGCGCCGGCGCCGCGGTCCTCGCGCGCGTCCGCACGGTCGTGTTCGGGGCCGCGGACCCGAAGGCCGGCATGTGCGGGTCGCTCGAGAACTTGGTCCGGGACCCGCGCCTAAACCATCGAGTGGAAATCGTGCCCGGCGTGCTCGCCGAGGAATCCGCGCGCCTCCTCCGGGACTTCTTCCGCCAGCGGCGCTAGCGGTGCGTCAGCCTCGTTCGTCCGCAGTCCCGTCGTCGTCGCATACCGCACACGCGCCGGTTTGGCAGATGCGGGCACCCTGCACCAGCGCGCCCGCGAGGACCAGGCTGCCAGCGGTCGAGGTCGCGGTCTCGGGTAGCGGCTCGAGCCAACCGGCGAGGGAGGCCGCCCAGAACGCGGCTCCCGCCGCGAAGGCGAGATTCACGGCCGCGTTTCTCCCGGCCGGGCCCAGGACGAGGATCACCGCCCCGAGACCGACGGTCCCGATCCAGACCGCTCGCTCAACTCCTTCGGAGAGCGCGAGCGCGGGGGCCACCGCGACGAGGAACGGCGTGAGCGCGCAGTGCACGCCGCACCAGGCCGCCGCACACGCCGCGAGGCGCGACCCGGAAGCCAGGACCGCGGGCGATGGAGCGGTGGCGAGAGAGTTCTTCATCGTATCGCGACGCCGGGGGCGAAGAGGAGCGGTGCGTGAGAGCCGGGTCCGTGATGATAACGGATTCTCAATCCCGTGTCACGCCGGTCAAGTGCTCG
Source organism: Candidatus Palauibacter poriticola (assembly GCA_012270965.1). Taxonomy (GTDB): domain Bacteria; phylum Gemmatimonadota; class Gemmatimonadetes; order Palauibacterales; family Palauibacteraceae; genus Palauibacter; species Palauibacter poriticola. The sequence continues at coordinate 138,096 of JAAXHJ010000066.1, read as the reverse complement.
CGGGAACGGGCCTCCCCACGACGCGCAGCACGACGATGACGACGCCGATGCCGAGAAGGTGGGCGATCCACGGCGACAGCCCGTACGACGTCCCGACGTGGCCGAACAGCATCGCGCACACTGCGACGACGAGCGCGTAGGGGAGTTGCGTCCGCACGTGGTCCATGTGGTCGCACGCCGACGCCATCGAACTGAGCACGGTCGTGTCGGAGATGGGCGAGCAGTGGTCCCCGAAGATGGATCCGGCGAGGACCGAACTGATCGAACTCACGAGCAGCATGCCGCCGCCGGCCTCGAAGCCGGTTGCCCCGCCAAGGGCGACGATGAGCGGGACGACGAGCGGGAGCAGGATGGTCATCGTGGCCCACGAAGTGCCGGTGCAGAAGCTGACGATGGCGGCGGTGACGAAGGTGATGACGGGGACGAGTTCCGGTGCGAGGTTGCCTTCGAGGACCTGGGTCAGGTACTGTGCCGTCGCGAGCTGGCTCGTCACCTCGCCGAGCGACCACGCCAGGGTGAGGATCACGAACCCCATCGTCATCGCCCGGATGCCGGCGAGCCAACCATCGAGCGCCTGGCTGAGCGACAGGATGCGCTGCGTCGTGGCCAGCCCGATCGCGACCAGGCAGCCGGCGAGCGAACCCCACAGGATCGCCTTGAACGGATCCGCCGCGCCGAACGTGTCCCAGAGCGAGGCCTGCCCCACCGCGCCGCGACCATCGAGGTACAGCCCCAGCAGGACCGTCACGACCACGGTCAGGACGGGGATCGCCGCATTGTACCAGCGCAGCGGCACGCCCTCCGCAGCGTCGAGTCCCGTCTCCTCGGAGTTCACCATGAGCTGGGAGCCCGGCCGGAACACGCCGCCGCCGGTGCGCGCCCTCGTCTCCGCGCCGTGCATGGGGCCGAAATCCCGCTGCGAGACGACGACCGCGGCCACCATGAACAGGGCGAGGATGGGATAGAAGAGGTACGGAATGCTGCTCAGGAACACGGTGAAGGGGCTGGCCGAGGCGAGGGCCCCGGCCAGCGCGGGGTCGGAAGTCTGCTCGGCGGCGATGCGAAGCCCGTCGCGGATCAGCGAGATTTCGAAACCGACCCAGGTCGAGACGAAGGCGATCGTGACGACGGGGGCGGCCGTCGAATCCACGAGGTAGGCCAGCTTTTCGCGCGACACCTTCAGCTTGTCAGTGACGGGGCGGAAGGTGTTTCCGACGATGAGCGTGTTCGCGTAGTCGTCGAAGAAGATGCCGACCCCCGCGAAGAAGGTGGCGAGCTGCGCGCGGCGCGGCGTGGTGGCCAGCGGCCGTACGGCCTCCACGATCCCGCGCGTGCCTCCGGAGCGCGAGATCACCCCCACCATGGCGCTCAGCAGCGCCGAGAACATGAGGATCGACGCGTTGTCGGGGTCCGCGAGCGAGGGCACGATGAACGTGTCCACGGTCCGCCACAACCCCGAGAGCGGATTGAGGCCGGCGACGAAGCAGCCGCCGAGCCAGATGCCGAAGAAGAGCGACACTACGACGTGCCGGAAAATCAGCGCGAGGGCGATGGCGATGAGCGGCGGCAGCAGGCTGATCCAGCCCGGGAACCGCGGCGGGTCCACGCTCGCGCTTGCCGGTCCCTGGTCGGAGTCCATCTCCACCGACAGCGGGAGGTCCCCCGCCGCGGCCCGCAGCCCGCCGACCGAGGTCTCGGACCGGAGAGGCAGGGTGCCGGCGGCGAGTTCGCGTCCCGAGGCGGACCTTACCCGATAGCGGGCGTTCTCCCCGTCCTCGGTATGGAGCGTGAGGGAGAAGGGGACGTTGGTCAGGACGACGGCGGGCCCCTCCACGGTGAGCGAGGGGCCGTCCTGCGCGAAGGCCGTGCCCGGAAGAAACGCGGGCAAGACGAGCGCCGGCAGCGGAAGCCACCGTCCGGCGCGCCGGAAGACGTCGGATCGGACTTGCATGCCCGAACCTACCGGGACCGCCTCGGGAGGGTCAACGCGGAGGCATGTCCAGCGGGAGGCGGAGCCTGAAGGGGGTGGGCCGGGTTGCCACCGGGAAGTGAGCCCGAGGGGCGGCGGGTTTCCACCGAGCGGTGAGCCTGAAGCGGGGGGCGACGTTGATCGCGGCAGGGGGGCGATCTATACTCCCGCCCGACCGGGGCCGCCCAGGCAGCCACGGGCTGCCGATTTCGAGCCGCCCGCCACGGATCGAGCGAAGCCGAGACGACACTGACGCACAACGTCCTCGACGAGGCTGCTGCGCGAGGGCTCATTGCCGAGCTTTCCACGCAGCTTGACCGGGCGATCGAGCCCGAGGCCCGCCTCATCCTCATCGGCATCCACCGCCGCGGCGATTCGATCGCGGCCGAGATCGGCCGTCTCCTCGAGCCGGCGCGCGGCCCCATCCCCATCGGTTCGCTCGACATCACGCTCTATCGGGACGATTTCGGGCAGGTCGGCGCCCTCCCCACCGTCGGAACGACCCGCATCCCCGAGTCCATCGAGGACGCGCACATCGTCATCGTGGACGACGTGCTCCACACGGGACGAACGATTCGGGCCGCGCTCCGGGAGCTGTCGGATTTCGGACGCGCCCGCCGGATCCAGCTCTGCGTCCTCGTGGATCGCGGGGGGCGCCAGCTCCCGATCCAGCCCGACTACGTGGGCCGCGTGATCGAAGTCGGGCCCAACCGGGACGTGGCGGTGCGCGTCGCGGACACGGACGGCGACTGGGGTGTGGACATCGTCGCCCTCCCAACCGTCCCGAAGGCGGGAGCATGACGGCGCAGGGCCGCGAGCTGGGGCTCGGAAAGGACCTCATCGGACTCGAATCCCTCACGGGGGGACAGATCGAGGCGATTCTCGATACCGCGGAGCCCTTCAAGGAGATCAGCGAGCGGAAGATCAAGAAGGTGCCGGTCCTCCGCGGCCAGACGATCGTCAACCTTTTTTTCGAACCCTCCACCCGGACGCGCATCAGCTTCGAGTTCGCCGAGAAGCGGCTCTCGGCCGATACGGTGAACATCTCCTCGGCGGGCTCCTCCGTGCAGAAGGGCGAGACGCTTGTCGACACGGCGCGCAACCTCGAGGCGATGAGGATCCACATGGTCGTCGTGCGTCACGGATCGTCGGGAGCGGCGAAGTTTCTCGCCGACCGGATTCCCTCCAACGTCATCAACGCCGGCGACGGCCAGCACGAACATCCCACGCAGGCCCTCCTCGACCTGTTGACGATTCGGGACCGGTTCGGGGCCATCGCGGGCCGGCGCGTCTGCATCGTCGGCGACATCCTGCACTCGCGCGTGGCGCGCTCGAACATATGGGGCCTCCTCAAGTGCGGGGCCGAAGTCGCAGTGTGCGGGCCGCGCACACTGATCCCGGCCGGGATCAAGCACCTGGGCGTGGGGCGGCTGGGCTCGATCGAGGAGGCGATCGAGTGGTGCGATGTGCTCTACGTGCTGCGGCTGCAACTCGAGCGGATGGAAGGCGGCTACGTCCCGTCGCTGCGCGAGTACAACCGCGTGTTCGGCGTCAGCTCCGAGCGCCTCGCCCGCGCCGGCGATGAGATGATCGTCCTCCACCCCGGGCCCATGAATCGCGGCGTCGAGATCGACTCCGACGTGGCGGACGGTCCGCGCTCGGTGATCCTGCCGCAGGTGACGAACGGGGTCGCCGTACGGATGGCCGTTCTCTATCTGCTCGCGGGCGGACGCCCCGAGCTGGCGGAGGATGCGAAGGTGGGAGGATCGTGAGCGGATCGCTCCTGCTCGCCGGAGGCCGGGTGATCGATCCCTCCGCGGGGATGGACGAGGTGCGGGACGTCCTCGTGCGGGACGGGCGGATCGAGACGGTCGCCCGTGGCATCGCGGGGCCGGAGGGGATCCCGCGAATCGAGGTGCGGGGACTCGTCGTCGCCCCCGGGTTGATCGATGTGCACGTCCACCTGCGGGAGCCGGGAGCCGAACACAAGGAGACGATCCGCACGGGTGCCCGGTCCGCGGCGGCGGGCGGCTTCACGACGATCTGGGCGATGCCGAACACGGATCCGCCGCTCGACGACCCCGCCGCCGTCGGCTTCGTGCGGGAGGAGGCGCGGCGCTGGGCCCGCCAGGGAGAGGGCGGGGCGCGCGTGAGTCCCGTGGCCGCCGCCTCGCTCGGCCTCGCCGGGAAGCAGATGACCGAGATCGGTGGCCTGGTCGAGGCGGGCGCGGTCGCGGTCACCGACGACGGACACCCGATCCACGATCCGGCGCTCATGCGGCGCCTGCTCGAGTACACGCAGTCCTTCGGGATCCCCGTGCTTCAGCATGCGGAGGATATGGCGCTCTCGGCCGGAGGGGTGATGAACGAGGGTGCCGTGGCCACCGCGCTCGGCCTGCGCGGGATCCCGAACGCCTCGGAGGCCACCGTCGTGGCGCGGGACATCTATCTGGCGGAACTCACGGGCGGCCACGTACACGTACAGCACGTCTCCACGGGCGAGGCGGTCGAACTCATTCGCCTCGCGCGCCGGCGCGGCGCGCGGGTGAGCGGCGAGGCTTCCCCCCACCACATGGCGCTGACGGAAGAGGCGGTGCGCGGCTACCGCACCGAAGCCAAGATGAACCCGCCGCTCCGGTCCGAGGCCGATCGCCTGGCGGTGCGGAAGGGGCTCATCGACGGCGTGCTGGAATGCGTGGCGACGGACCACGCGCCGCACCACTACGAGGAAAAGGAGCGCGAGTTCGACGATGCGCCCTTCGGCATCGTCGGTCTTGAGACCGCGCTCGCCGTGTGCATCGGCGAACTCGTCCAGCCGGGGGACCTCCCGCTCTTCGATCTCATCGAGCGCATGTCCACCGCGCCGGCCCGGCTAATGGGGATCGACGGCGGCACGCTGCGCCCCGGAAGCCGCGCGGATCTCGTCCTCTTCGATCCGGAGGAGGAGTGGACCGTCGACCCCGCGAACTTCCGCTCGAAGAGCCGGAATACCCCGTTCGGCGGGTGGGAGGTGACGGGACGCGTGAAGCGTACGATCGTCGGCGGGGAGACCCGCTACGAGGACGGCGGTTGAGCAGCGCCGTCAGGCGAGATGCGCGCCGCTCGAACGCAGAGGGGCGCTCGCCGCTGGCGGTTAGCCCAGGCTGTTGACGTGCCGTGCCGCGCGCGCCTTCCGGCGGGCCGCGGCGTTCGCCTTAATGACGTTTCGGCGGGTCGCTCTGTCGAGGACGCGGTATAGCTCGGACAGCGCCGGCGTCGCCTCCTCCCGCGATTCCGTCGCGAGGAGATGCCTGGTCCGCGTTCGGATCTCGGACCGCACCCGGCGGTTCCGGAGCCTCCTCGCCCGCGACTGGCGCAGCCGCTTCTTCTGACTCTCGTTATTCGGCATTCGATTCCTTCTTGTTCGCTCTTTGTCGCTTCAAAACGTGCGGCGGTTGCGGCGGATCGCAGGGTGACCTGCCCAACCGCGTCGGAAATCGGCGAGGAACATACCAGACTTACCGGATACGTCCAACCCGGCGTATGGGGCGTCTCGGGCATGTGCGGCGTGTGCGGCCTGGCGTGGGGCGTGTCGGCGTGTGGGTCCCGCGGGGCGTGTGGGGCTCGTGGTGGGGCGTGGGGCGGCGCGTGGGGCGGCACGCGCGTCTCGGGGGTACTCGCCGCGGGACCGGGCGTGCTACATTGGGCGCCGACTGGCCGGCGATCTCCGGTTTCCGCCCGGCCCGAGCGTGCGGGGAGGTTTCTTGACGGCCGTTCCCAACCGACTTCCAAGCCAGCGGACGGCGCAGCCGTTCCTCGTCGAACTCGACCGCTTTCAGGGGCCCCTGGACCTTCTTCTGCACCTCATCCGGTCGCAGGACATCGACATCTTCGATATCCCGATCTCCACCATCACCCGGCAGTTCCACGAAGCCCTCACCGACGGCCTCGACCGTCTGGAGCTGGACCGCGCCGGGGAGTTCCTGGAGCTGGCCGCGACGCTGGTCCACATCAAGGCGCAACTCCTGCTGCCGGGGCGCAGCGACTCGGAGTGGGAAGATGATCCTCGGGCCGAACTCGTACGGCGTCTCCTGGAGTACGAGCTGTTTCAGGAGATCGCGCGGACGCTGGGCGCAGCCGAACTGGAACGGCGGCGACACATGTCGAAGGGTTTCCTGCCTCCCAAGCCTCCGCGCGAGGCCGATGGCCGGGAACTCGCGACGACACTCGACGATTTCCTTGCGGTCCTCGGCGATATACGGGGCCCGGATCCCGTGGAGACGCACCTCGCTCCCATCCGCATCGTGCCGGTCGAGGACAAGATCATCGTCATCCGGCGGCTGCTGGGCGAGAACCGGCGGGTGCCGTTCCACCGGCTGTTCGATTCGTGGCAGGAGCGGCAGCACGTCGTCGCGGCGCTCCTCGCCTGTCTGGAACTCGCCCGACAACAGCTCGTGAGGCTTGAGCAGGTGAAGCGGTTCGGCGCGATCTGGCTGTTCGGACGCCGCCCGGGGGACGGCGGGAAGGAAATCGGCGAGGGGGCCGCGTGAGCCCCGAGCAGATCGTGGAGGCCGCGCTGTTCGCGAGCCAGACGCCTCTGACCGCCCGCGAACTGGCCCGGGCCGACGACGCGCTCGACGTGCGGCGCGTCCGCGAAGCGCTTGCCGCTCTACGTGAGCACTACGACACGGACGGACGGGCCTTCCAAGTCTACCAACTTGGAGACGGATTCCAGATTCTCACGCGTCCGGAATTCGTGCCGTATCTCGAGCGGTTCGACTCGGTGCCGCGGCCGCCAACGCTTTCCCGCGCCGCGCTCGAGACGCTCGCGATCATCGCTTACCGGCAGCCCATCGGGCGGATCGAGGTCGAGGAGATCCGGGGCGTGGCGTCCACCTCGGTGCTGCGAACACTCCAAGACTGGGAGTTGATCGAGGTCGTGGGGCGGGGAGAGGGACTCGGGCGGCCGCTCCTCTACGGGACGACGTCTCGTTTCTTGGATCACTTCGCCCTGCAGTCGCTGGACGATCTCCCCGGGCCGGAGGAGCTGTCCGTCGCGCTCGCGCGCACCGCACCGGAGGCGTCCCATACCCACGCACCCGCGCCGCGGCCGGAAGAACCCGGCGCGGGCTAGCCGCACGAGGCGCGGACGGCTCATGCGACTGCAGAAGTACCTTGCCAGGGCCGGCGTGGCTTCCCGACGCGGGAGCGAGGAACTCATCGCGAGCGGCCGCGTGCGCGTGAACGGCGAAGTGGTGACGAGGCTCGGGACCACGGTGGATCCGAACGCCGAACGGGTCGAGGTGGACCGCCGCCGCGTCCGCCTGAAGCCCGTGCTCTGGCTGGCGCTCAACAAGCCGCCGGGGTACGCGTGTACCCGGCACGATCCCGGCCGGCGTCCGATCATCTACGATCTGCTCTCCGCCGATACGCGCCACCTGCCTCACGTCGGCCGGCTCGACTTCATGAGCGAGGGTCTCATTCTCCTGTCGAACGAGGGGGACGTCGTACATCGGCTCCTCCACCCCCGAACCGGAATCGAGCGGGTTTATCGCGCGCGACTCCGCGGGCCCGCGCTGGCGGAGCTTCCGGATCGCCTACGGGCCGGCGTGGCGCTCGAAGACGGACCCGCGCGGGCCCGCCGCGCCGGCTGGATCACGCCTCCGCATACGGCGTCGCCCACCGTCGAGATCGTCCTCACGGAGGGAAGAAACCGGGAGATCCGGCGCATGCTCGCCGCACTCGGAGTCACGCTGCGGAGCCTCCGCAGGACCTCGTTCGGTCCGATTCGCCTGGGCGGTCTCGCAGCGGGAGCGACCCGCGAGCTGTCCCCGAAGGAACGGGCGGCGCTCCGGCGGGCGGCGGGTCCCGCTTGCTCCGGGGCGGTTACGGAGTGAACATCGGGCGGCTGGCAGACCGAACATCACCGCGACAGCGGGAGAACGCATGAACGGAGAGGCCGGGACGGCCCAACGGATCTCGGGGGAGGATCTCGAGACCCAACAGGCCGCGATCCGGGAGGCGGGGACCTTCGTGGCCGAGGTTCGAAACGAACTGGCGAAGCGGATCGTCGGACAGCATGCTCTCCTCGACCGCGTTCTGATGAGCCTCCTCACGGGTGGCCATATTCTGCTGGAGGGCGTGCCGGGACTCGCGAAGACGCTCACCGTGAGCACGCTCGCCGAGGCCATCCACACCACGTTCCGGCGCATCCAGTTCACGCCGGATCTGCTGCCCGCCGATGTGGTGGGAACGCTCGTGTGGGAGGAGAAGACGGGCACCTTCACTCCGAAGCGGGGGCCCATCTTCGCGAACATCGTCCTCGCCGATGAGATCAACCGCGCGCCCGCAAAGGTCCAGTCCGCCCTGCTCGAGGCGATGCAGGAGCGTCAGGTGACGATCGGAGAGGAGACGCATCCGCTCCCCGTGCCCTTCCTCGTCATGGCCACGCAGAACCCGATCGAGCACGAGGGCACGTACCCGCTTCCCGAGGCGCAGGTGGACCGGTTCATGTTCAAGACCCGGGTCGGCTACCCCGCGCCCGAGGAGGAGCGGTCCATCATGCGGCTCATGGCGGGAGAGGATCCGCCGCCCATCGAGGCCGTCGTGGAGCCCGGCCGCATCCTCGCCGCGCGCGCCATGCTCCCGTCGATCTACGTGGACCGCCGCCTCGAGGACTACATCCTTCAGCTCGTGCTCGCGACGCGTGAGCCCGCGGCCCACGGCTTGGAGTTCGTGGACTGGATCGAGTTCGGGGCCTCGCCGCGCGCCACGATATTCCTCGCGAGAGCCGCCCGCGCATATGCCTTCATCGAGGGTCGGGCCTTCGTGGTTCCGGAAGATGTGAAGGCGATCGCCCGCGATGTCCTTCGGCATCGGCTCGTCCTGACCTTCCAGGCGCAGGCGGAACAGATCGATGCCGATCACATCCTCGACCATCTCCTGGAGACCGTGCCGGTGCCGTGAGGCTGCCCGACTTCCTGTGGCGCCCGCGACGGCCGGCGCCGGCGGCCGACTCCGCCACCGCGTCGAAAGAGGTTCGGAGGCTGGAGTTGAAGAGCCGCCGGTTCATGAACAACCCGGCTCTGGGGCCCTACCCGTCGCTCTTCCGCGGCCACGGCATCGAGTTCTCCGAGGTGCGCGAATACCAGCCGGGCGACTCGTTCCAGGCGATCGACTGGAAGGTGACCGCCCGCATGCGGCACCCGTACGTGAAGCGCTTCGTGGAGGAACGGGAACTTGCCGTCCTCCTCGTCGTCGACGTCTCCGCCTCGAACGAGTTCGGCACGCGACGATCCCTAAAACGCGATCTCGTCGCGGAGGTGGCGAGCACCCTCGCCCTCGCGGCGATGCGGGCCGGAGATCCGGTGGGCATGCTCCTCTTTAGCGACCGGATCGAGCGCTACGTGCGGCCGGCGCGGGGCCGCAACCGCAACCTCCGCCTCCTGCACGAACTGGTGTCCGTCCAGCCGGAGGGGAAGGGGACGGACCTCGATCTCGCTCTCGCGACCGCGGCGCGCATGCTCACCGTCCGCTCCCTTGTGTTCGTCATCTCGGACTTCGTAGGCGCCGAGAACCTGGCCCGGCCGCTGTTGGGGCTCTCGGGCCGCCACGACGTCGTCGCGCTCGCGGTCGATGACCCCGCGGAGGCGACGATCCCCGCATCGGGCTGGGTGGAAGTCGTGGACCCGGAGACGGGGGACCGCGCCGTGGTCGACCTCGGAGATGCAACGGTGCGGCGGCGGCTCGCGGAGCGCGCGAGCACGGGAGCGCGGGCGCTGGAGCGGCTGTGCGCGCACTGCCACGTCGACCTCATGCGGCTGCGCACCGACGCCCCCTACGAGTCCCGGCTCGCCGGCTTCTTCGCCGCTCGCGGCCGGCGGAGGCTGCGGTGAGGCGATCCCGGTGGACGGTCCGGACGGCCTTGGGCCTGGGGTTGGGGCTCGCTCCGGGTGTGGCCGCCCAGTCGGCGGTCGACCTGGAGGCGACGGTCCTCCCCGAGTCCGTGCGGGTCGGCGAGGCGTTCACGGTTCGCCTCGTCGTCGTCCAGGTGAGAGCCGGAGAGGTCCTCTTCCCGGCGCTCATCGAGGGGCCGGAGTCGATCGAGCAGACGGGACCGGTGCAGATCCGGTCCGTTGACGAGGGTCGGCGCTGGGAAGCGGAGTACACGCTTCGGGCGTGGCGCGCGGATACGCTCTTCATCCCGCCCGTGGAGGTGGAACTCGCGGGCGCGGGCGGGGTCAGCCGTCGGCTGGATCCGCCCCCGGTCCCCGTCGTGAGCGTGCTGCCGGCCGCGGACGATCCGCTCGAGTTGAGGGATGCCCGGCCTCTCCTGAGTCTGCGGGCCCTGTCCTGGTGGCTGCTCCCGCTCGCCGCGGCGCTCGCCGGCCTCGCGTGGTGGACGTGGGGTCGCGCCCGCGCCGCCGCGGGTGCCGCCGATGTCGCCCTCGGCCCCGGCGACCTCGCGCTTCGCGACCTCGCGCGCCTCCGCGAGGGATGGGTCCGGCGGCAGGTGAGCGGCGACCGGTTCTACGATGGCTACGAGGAGACGCTGCGGCGCTACGCGCACGCGACGCGCGGGTGGGCGCCGTCGAAGGAGCTTCTCGGGCTCGGAGGCTCCGATACGGGGCTCGTCGCCGCCCTGCGCCACTCGATTCTGGCCCGCTTCGCGCGCATGCGGACGGAGTGGGAGGGTCCGCTGGGCGACGTGGACGTCGGCGAGGCGTTCGTGCGCGCGGACATGGCGGCGTCGCTTCCCGCCGACCACGCCGACCAAGCCGGCGAGCCGGGTGCCATCGAGGATGAGGCCGTCCGGAACGTCGTCCACGCGGCCGGCCCGGGCGGAAACGGGGGCGGCGCATGAGCGAATTCGCGCTTCCCGGCTGGCCGTTCCTGCTCCTGCTGGTCCTGCTTCCGCTCGGCTGGGCCCTGATGGGCTCGGGCAGAATCCGTCTCCCATATCCGGATGTCGCCCGCCTCGCCGGCTCCCGGGGCCGGGGACGCTTCTGGTGGTGGCTACCGGCCGCGCTGCGCTCGCTCGCCCTCGCTCTCGTCATCATCACCCTCGTCAACCCCGTGCGGGTATGGGAGCGCGTGGAGTCGGAGCGCGAGGGCGTGGCGATCATGCTGGCGGTCGATATCTCAAGTTCGATGCTGGCGGAGGACTTTCGTCCCGACAACCGCATCGAGGTCGCGAAGCGGGAGGTCGTCCGCTTCGTGGAGGGACGGGAGTCGGACTGGATCGGTCTCGTCGCCTTCGCGGGAGAGGCCCTCACGATGGTTCCCGGGACCCTGGACCACGCCGTGGTGGAGAGTGCGGTGGAACGGCTCGAGGCCGGACAGCTCCGGGACGGGACGGCCATCGGCGTCGCGCTGGCCACGGCGGCGAACCGTCTCCGCGACATGGAGCCCGAATCGCGCATCGTCGTCCTGCTTACCGACGGAGACAACAACAGCGGCGGCATCTCGCCCGAGGAGGCGACGGCCGCCGCCGCCTCCCTCGGCATCCGCGTGTACACGATCGGCGTCGGCCGCGACGGGGTCGCCCCCGTGCCCGTCGCCCGGACCGCCTTCGGATACCAGTACGCCAATATCCGCGTCCACGTGAACGACGAACTCCTCGATCGCATGGCGACGCGCACGGGTGGGCTCTATTTCCGCGCCACCGATCCCGAGGGGCTGACGCGGATCTACGAGCGGATCAACGAACTCGAGACCACCCCGATCAAGGAAGTGCGGACGGAGGAGCGGATCGGGATGCGGCGGGAACTTCTGATCGCGGCGCTCGCGCTCGTCCTGCTTGAACTCCTCGTGGCGGCGACGCGCTCCCGCCGGGTCTGGGTCTGAGCGTGGCCCCGCTCCCGGTCGCCCTCTTGGTCGGCGCCTTGGCCGTAGGGCTTCGGCTGCTCGCGTCGCGACGGGCGAGTGCGGATCGCGGGAAACTCGCCGACACCTCGCTGCTCGAGCGCTACGTCCGGCTGCCCGTCCGCCCCCTTCACGCCGTACGCCTCGCCCTGCTCGGTGTGGGGGTCGTTGCGATCGCGCTCGCCTCCGGCTCGGGCGGGACGGAGGCCCGGCGTCTCGACGAGGGGGGGGCGGAAACGATCCTCGTGCTTGACGCGTCGAACTCGATGTTGGCGGCCGATGTCGAACCGAGCCGGCTCGAGGTGCAGCGTCGGTTGGCCGCCCGCCTCGCGACGCGCACGGAGGGTCGGATGGGCGTCGTCTACTTCGCGGGCCGCGCGTACGTGCTCTCGCCGCTGACGACGGACATGAGCGCCATCGAGATGCTGGCGGAGGGCGTGCGGCCCGCGGCGGTGGGGCTGGGCGGATCCTCGCTCGCCTCCGGCCTCACGCAGGCGATCGACCTCCTCGCCGGCGGAGAGGATGAGGCGCGCAAGTCGATCGTCGTCTTCTCCGATGGCGAGGAAACCGCCGGCGCGCCCTTCGGGGAGGCGACCGGGAGGGCGCGGGATGCGGGGATCGTCATCCATGCGGTGGGGATCGGAACCGAACTCGGAGGACAGATTCCACTGACGCGGGAGGCGTCTCTGGACCCGACGATGGCCGCGCGGCGGCGGGGCGGGGCCTCGGTGCTGCAGGGGCCGGATGGCGGCCCCGTCATCACGCGCTTGAACGCCGCGTCGCTGCGGCAGATGTCTCTCGGCACCGGCGGCCGCTATGTTGACGGCTCCGACGGCATCGACGCGATCGAGCGGGAGCTGGCGCAGGGCGGCCGGGAACCCCTGACGTCGACCGACGACGCGGCCATGGCCGCGCTGCTGCTGCTCGCCTTCGTCAGTCTCTGGGGAGAGGGGTTTCTGCTGCCACGTGGTTGAATCGACACGGAAGTATGCGATCTTCGGGCTCGCGGCCGCGGCCGCCTCGCTGGCGGCCTTTGCCGGGGGCGGGCCGCGGGGTGCGCCGGGCCAGGTGCCCGGCCAGTCCGGGTCCGCCGACCCGCAGGCGCCGGAATCCGAGACCGTCGCCCGCTACAGGGAGCGAGCCACCGGCTCCGACCGGCCGATCGACCACTACAACTTCGGGACGGCCCTCCTCCACGACGGACAGGTGGGCGAGGCGCAGGCCCCCCTCGAACTCTCGATCGGCAGCGAGCGAGACGAAGTGCGCGAGAGCGCGTTCTACAACCTCGGACTCAGCACGGCCCTCGACGGCCGTTTCGCCCAGAGCGACCCCACCGCGCGCCGGGCCGCCCTCCAGTCGGCTCGCGAAGCCTTTCGCGAGGTCCTCCGACGCCGTGTGGACGATGAGGACGCGCGCTGGAACCTCGAACTCGTCGAGCGCTGGCTCGAGGAGGAGGGGGAGAGCGGCGGCGACGAGCAGCAGGGCGGGCAGGGACAGTCTCCCCAGGGGGCCGGCGCCGGCGCCGCGGCGGCCGCGGGCTCCGGCGAGATGGAGATGCTGTCGCCCGAGCAGGCGGCGGCGCTGCTCGAACAGGCGGGGGACGCGGAGGCGGCGATCCGCGACCGCGTGATGGGCCGCAACCGCTTCCAGGATCCCGTCGTGGAGCGGAACTGGTAGGAATGCCTGCGAGACGCCTCGCGTCGCCATAGCTTCGGTCGCCATGAACTCGCCTTCGGCCGAAGCGGCCCGCCTAACCCAGTACTCGCACGGAGCCGGCTGAGCGTGCAAGCTCGGCCCGGAGGATCTGGGCCGCATCCTGCAGCACGTTCCGCACCTTCCGGACGACCGGCTCCTCGTGGGACTCGAGGGTCCGGACGACGCCGCGGTGTATCTGCTCGACGATGGGGAGGCGATCGTCGCGAGCCTCGACTTCTTCACTCCGCTCGTCGACGACCCGGCGGACTTTGGCGCCATCGCGGCCGCGAACGCGCTCGGAGATCTGTACGCGATGCGGGCCCGTCCCGTCTTCGCGCTCAACATCCTCGCGGTTCCCGCCGGGACGCTCTCCGATGAGACGGTGGGCGCGATCCTTCGCGGCGCGGGGGAGGTGTGCCGCGAGGCCGGCATCGCCGTGGCGGGCGGACACTCGATCGACGATGCGGAACCGAAGTTCGGACTGGTGGCCATCGGACTCGCCGACCCCGGCCGCCTGTGGAGGAAGGGCGGAGCGCGGCCGGGAGATGCGCTCGTGCTGGGCAAGGCGCTCGGAACGGGCGTCGTCACCACCGGACTCAAGCGCGGCGTGACCGAGCCGGCCGATCTCCTCGCCGCCGTCGATTCCATGCGGCAACTCAACCGCGAGGCGGCGGCCGTCCTTTCCGAGTTCGACGTTCGCGCGGCCACCGACGTCACCGGCTTCGGACTCGTGGGCCACCTGCTCGAAATGTGCCGCGCCTCGGACGCGAGCGCCCGCATCCGGGCTTCGGCGCCAAGACTCCTCCCCGGAGCGCCGCGCCTCGCCGGGCGGGGGTGCGTGCCGGGCGGCACGACCCGGAACCGGGACGCGTACGCGTCGCAGGTGCGGTGGGACGACGCGGTCCCCGAAGACCTGCGGACCCTGTTCCTCGACCCGCAGACGTCGGGCGGACTGCTGGCGGCCCTCCCCGCGCACGAGGCGCCGGCCGCGTCCGCCGCGCTCGCCGCGGCGGGCTATGCGGCCGCCGTGATCGGAGAGGTCGTCGCGCGGGACGGTCCGGCGGTCGCGGTCGAGGTCGCGCCGTGACGGCGGCCGCGGAAGCGCGGCGGCCACGCGGCGGTCGCCGGAGCGTTGGTGCGGAGCACCGCGGCGCGTACGTTTCACGCTCCTCCGGGGCCCGTAGCTCAGCCGGTTAGAGCAGGGGACTCATAATCCCAAGGTCGCAGGTTCGAATCCTGCCGGGCCCATCTTCAAGAAGGAGTCGTCCCATGCGTCCACGCCGGGTTCCGGTACTCCGACGCGGGTTCACCCTGGCGCTCGCCGGGCTCGCGCTGTGCCGTGCCGCGGCGGACGCGGCCGCGCAGGCCCAGGCGACGACCGGCGTCATCCGCGGTGTCGTCCGCGATCCCGTGGGAGGACCCGTGGCCGGCGCCGCCGTGGTCATCGAGCATCGCGCCACCGGCTTCTCGACGACCGCCGTGACGGGCTCGAACGGGGCGTTCGTGCGCACGCTCCTGCCGCTGGGGGTCTACGATGTCACCGCCCGGGCTCTGGGCCAGTTCGGCGACGAGCGCGCGGAGGGGCTCGTACTCCGCGTGGGAGAGATCCTCGATCTCGTGCTCGAATTCAGGCCCGTCGCGCTGTCCGAAATCACCGTGAGCGCGGACCGGACGCCGCTCGTCGATACCGAGGACTCGTCGAGTTCCCACCGGCTCGCCGAGGAGGTCGTCGACAACCTGCCCAACAACGGCCGCAACTTCTTCGACTACACCCTCCTCACTCCGGGCGTGTCCGTCTCGCAGGGTCCGGACGGCGACGTCCTCAACATCGGGGGGCAGCGGGGGATCTTCAACAACGTGTCCGTGGACGGAGCGGACTTCAACAACCCCTTCTTCGGCGAGCAGCGGGGCGGCCAGCGCCCCGCCTTCACCTTCAACCAGGACGCCATCGAGGAGATCGTCGTCGTGAGCCAGGGGGCGTCGGCCGAGTTCGGGCGCTCCGCGGGAGGCTTCGTGAACGTCATCACGAAGTCGGGCACGAACGAGTTTGCGGGCTCCGCGCACTACTTCGGCCAGTGGGATGCGATCTCCAGCGCGTACCCGAGCGAGCGCGGGGGCGGAAAGCCCGAGTTCGGACGCGGCCAGTTCGGCTTCACCTTCGGCGGTCCGATCATGCGCGACAGGGCGTTCTTCTTCGTCGCCTACGACCAGCAGGAGGCGGGCGAGACGAAGCAGTTCACGCGCAGCGTCGCGAACCGGTCCGAACTCGAGAAGCTGGAGGACTTCCTTCGAACGCAGTGGCCCGGCCTGTTCGACGCCGAGTTCGGCCCGATCCACCGCACCGACGACAACCGGGCGCTCGTGGCGAAGCTCGACTTCAACCTCAGCGCCCATCACCAGGCGTCCCTCAAGTACAACCACACCTGGTCCCAGCAGGTGAACGGGACGTTCGACGTGGACGCGTGGGGTCTCAGCGCCAACGGTCTCGAGGAGGACTTCTCCCACGCGATCAACGCGAGCCTCCGCTCGCAGCTTTCGAACACCGTCTCCAACGAGTTCCGCGTTCAGTACGCGCGCGAGGACCGGCCCCGGGGATACGACGGACCCCTGGTTCCGGGCTCCGACCCGCCGCCGCAGCCGGCCTTCGCCGCGATCGGCGGCCGCCCCTTCCCGGACATCGCGATGGACTTCGCGGACGGTTTCCGCATCGGGATGCCCTTCTTCCTCCCCATCGACCCCGGCTACGACACCCGGATCCAGCTCGTCGACAACCTCTCCCTCCTCGCGGGAGACCACCTCCTCAAGGTGGGCGCGGAGTACAATCGGACGGGGGTCGGCCAGCAGTTCATCGGCTTCGCGAACGGCCTCTACAAGTTCTCCTCCGTCGACGGATTCATGAACTTCGTCACGCGGGGGAACCGCTACGTCACCTGCTCCGACGGTTCCGACAGCGCGGAGGGCGTCTGTCCGCCCGGGACCGCGATCACCGGCCCCGTACTCCTCTACCTGCAGGCCCTCACGCTGGGGAACACCCCGGCCGAGCAGTTGGGACGGCAGGACTTCTCGATGCACGAACTCGGGCTCTTCATCCAGGACACCTGGCGCCCGCGCGACAACCTGACCCTGAACCTCGGCCTGCGCTGGGAGGGGTCGTGGCATCCGGGGGTATTCATCGAGCCGGAGGACACCTTCTACGGACCGTGGATCGGGACCCCGGGTTTCCCGTCGGACGGGACGATTCCGGACGACCTCGACAACTTCCAGCCGCGCTTCGGACTTGCCTGGGATCCCCGGGACGATGGGCGCACTCTCGTCCGCCTCAACGCGGGGTCCTACTTCTCGCGCATCCCGATGCTCGTGTTCGCGCAGCACCGCACGACGAACGGCGCCTTCCAGGGAACGCAGTTCGCGGCCAGCGACGCGACCTTCCTTCCGCCCCCGCCGCGAATCGGCGAGTTTCTGGCGCCGCCCCCGCCGGGCACGCCGCCCTTCCAGCCCGGCGTGAACATCGCGGATCGCAACCTCGAGCTGCCGCGGACCTGGTCCTTCAACGTCGCGGTCGAGCAGGCGCTGAACGAGAACACGGCCGCGGCGCTCTCGCTGCGGCACGCCCGCACCGACAACCTGTTCCGCTTCGTGGACCGCAACGCGGCGGAACTCGGCGCGCCCTTCGCGGAGGGGGCCAACGGCCTCGGGACGGTCACCGCGACGGAGAGCAGCGCGCGCTCCCGCTACCACGCCATCACTCTCGGCCTGCGGGGGGACGGCGCGCTCGGCGGAAAGCTGGCGTTCGAAGCGAACTACACGCTGGGGTTCGACAAGTCGGACGACGATAACGAACGTGATCCGTTCAACTTCTTCTATGCGACCGCAACCGATTTCGAGCCCGAGTACCACTGGTCGGTGCGGGACCGCCGACACCAGCTGACGGGCTTCGTGCTCTTCGATCTCGGGCGCGGCGTCGTCCTCAACCACGTCCTCCGATACCTCTCCGCCTCGCCGGTGTCGGAGAGTTGCGGCCCGACCCCGGCGAATCCCCTCGCCGCCCCCGCGGGCCAGCGGGCGGGGGCCCCGGCGGACCGCGTGTGCGCCGATGGCTCCGTCCTCAAGCGCAACACGCTCCGGCGCGAGAACGACTTCCTCACCTGGGACCTTCGGCTCTCGAAGGCCTTCGGCATCGGCGACGGACGCACGGTCGAGCCGATGCTGGAGGTCTTCAACCTGACGGGCGCCGACAACTTCCTCGACACCGCGCAGACCGGACTCCTGTTCAACTTCGACGGCACGATCCGGAGCGGACTCGGCGACACGCGCCGGGCCCAACTCGGGGTCCGCGTCCGCTTCTAGCCGCTTCCAGCCTGCTCCCCGGCCCGCGCCCCGGCATCCGCGCGGGAACGCCGCGTCCGGCGAGGAAACCGAGGGGGACGGGCGCGTTCGGTGGCACCGGCGCCCCTCTTGGGCGGGCCCCTTTACGGCGGGTGTGCCGAACCGTATAGATAGATAGATGGCTCGTGGAACGAGTTGAGGAACCGGGGCCGGATCGTTCGGCGTTCGGCTGTTTGCAACCCTCCAGCCCAAGGAGTGCCAGATGAAACGCAAGGCATTTAGCACGAGCAGGATCGGAGCATGGCGCGTGGCCGCGCTCGCGCTCGCCTGCCTCGCACCAGGCTTGAGCGGCCAGGGCGCGGGCAGCATCGCGGGCCGAGTGACCGAAGAAGGCTCGCTCCGACCTCTTTCGTCCGCGCAGGTGTTCATCGAAGGCACCGGCATCGGAACCTTCACCAACGCCAGCGGAGACTTCGTACTCCTCAACGTCCCCGCCGGCGAGCAGACGGTCACCGTGCGCCTCGTGGGCTACCGCCAGGCCTCCGAGACCGTCGCGGTCACCGCCGGAGAGGCCCGGACCCTCAACTTCGCCCTCAACGTGACGGCCGTCCAAATGGACGAGATCGTCGTGACGGGCACGGGCGTCGCGACCGAGAAACGCAAGCTCGGCCACACGATCGCAACCTTGGACGCCGCGGAACTCGAGAACGCGCCCATCGCCGACTTCAGCCAGCTCATCGCGGGTCGCGAACCCGGCGTGGTGGCGCTGCCCTCGTCGGGCTACACGGGCGAGGGTGCCCGCATCCGCATCCGCGGGTCGGCGTCGCTGTCACAGCTGAACGAGCCCATCGTCTACGTGGACGGAATCCGCGTGGACCGCTCCGCCGTGCAGAACTTCAACGGGCAGGGCAACCCCTCACGCCTCGACGACATCCCGCCCGAGTCCATCGAGCGCGTCGAGATCGCGAAGGGTGCCGCGGCCGCGACCCTGTACGGGACGGAGGCCTCGAACGGCGTGATCCAGATCTTCACGAAGCGCGGCACCGTGGGAGCCCCGCGCTTCACCTTCCGAACGGATCTGACCGCGATATCCGTGCCGACCAACCGCATCCTGCCGGTCGCCGACTTTGCCGGCCGCGTCTGCTCCAGTCCCGGTTGCATGGGTGAGGGCGACGCCCAGCGGCTGTCCGATGCCGTCAACCTGATGTCGAACCGCTGGGGAGAGCCCGTGTCGCCTTGGGATCCGGTCGAGCGCGACCTCATCCCCGATCTGCTCACCACCGGATTCGGCCAGACCTACTCCGGGTCGCTCCAAGGTGGCTCGAGCGTGTTCCAGTACTTCGCATCGGCGCGGCTCGCCACCGAGGATGGGCCCTACGACGCGGCGCAGAACTTCGAAGTGGTGGAAGGGTTGGATCCCGAGAACGACACGAACCGGCGCGCCTCGATCCACACCAACTTCACGCTGGTTCCGAACAACGATCTGCGCATCGGCGTGACCACGCTCTATTCGGACATGGAGCACCACACGCCCGACAACTCCAACAACATCTACGGCGTGTTCTCCTCGGCGCTCATGTCGCAGCTGCGGCTCGCCAACGCCGACCCGGAACTCGGGCAGATCAACTACTACGGCCAGCCGGCGTTCGCCACGCTGCGCGAGAACGCCTACCAGTTGAACTTCGTGAACTCGCAGCACTTCGCGGGATCCACGAACATCAACTTCACGCCCTCCGACGCGTTCAGCCTCGACGGAACCTTCGGGATCGACTTCACCTCCGACGACGCGGTGAGCTTCCGGCCCTACCGGTGGAACGTGGACGGCTTCTCCGGCTCGACCCCCGACGGAAACCGGAACGTCAACGAGAATCGTAGCCGGGAGATTACGGCCGACATCAAGGGATCCTACCTCTTCAACACCGACCGGCTCGAGAACACGCTGCTGTTCGGCGGCCAGGGATTCCTGCGCCAGGCGCAGTCGGCGGGGGGCAGCGGACGCGACTTCCCCGGTCCCGGCTTGGAGACGCTATCGGCGCTGGGCTCCGAGTCCTCGTACGAGAACTGGCTCCGGGTGACGCAGATCGGCGGATACGTGCAGGACCAGATCGGGTGGGACAACTGGCTCTTCCTCACCCTCGGCGCTCGCTGGGACGCCAACTCCGCGTTCGGCGAGGCGTTCAACACCGCCTTCTACCCGAAGGCCAACTTCGCGATCGTGCCCAGCGAACTTTGGGATAGCGAGGTCTTCTCGTCGATGCGCATCAAGGGGGCCTACGGCACGTCCGGGCTGCAGCCGGGCGCCTTCGACAAGTTCACGACCTTCTCGTCGCTGGGCACCGAGGTGGGTCCCGGCGTCCAGCCGTCGAATCTCGGCAACGAGCAGTTGAAGCCCGAGGTTTCCACGGAGCTGGAGTTCGGGATCGACCTGGGCCTCTTCAACGACCGGTGGTCGATCGAGGCGACCTATTGGGACCGGGTGGTCAGCGACGCCATGGTGGCGCGCCAGTTCCCGGTCACGGGCGGCTTCACGCAGACCCAGCTCGACAACATCGGCGAGGTCACGGCTGCCGGCTTCGAGTTCGGGATACGCGGCAACCTGATCCAGGCGCGGGATGTTTCGCTGAACGTCTTCGCGAACACGGCTTGGCTGTCCGAGCAGATCACCGACATGGGCGGGGCTCCTCCCCTCAAGACCGGCGGCAGCTACCCGCGCTACCGCAACTATCTGGTCGAGGGCTTCACGCCGGGCGCCTTCTTCGGCGCGAAGGTCGCCGACGTGGCGATCCCTCTGAACATTCTCGATCCCGTTGACGGCCAGTGCGTCGTGCCGACGCGCGATCAGGCGCTCGCGTACTTCAGCGAGCCGGTCAACCCCAACAGCTTCAAGCCGCTGGCGATCGGCAACGAGGACTTCGGAGTGCCCAACGGCGAGCTGGCGTCGCACAACTGCGGGACCGGACTGCTCGAAACCCACCTGGGCGATCCCACCCCGGACTTCGCGGGCTCGTTCGGCTTCGACCTCGCGTTCCTGGGCAACTTCCAGCTGACGTCGCTCATGGAGTACAAGATCGGTCACCAGGTGCAGGATCTCTCGGGCATGTTCCGGCGCGCCAACAACTTCATCGGGCGCAACACGCCGCGTTCGGCCGAGCTGTACTCGACGATGCTGAATCCGGGCTCGACGGCGGAGCAGCGGCTCGATGCGGCGGTCGCCTGGGCCCACGAAGTCGAGGGCCTCTCCCCGATGAGCGGCATGAACGGGATCTACGACGCCGACTGGGTCCAGTGGCGCGAGCTGTCGCTCAGCTATCGGGTGCCGTCGTCGCTCGTCGAGCGCTGGGGCTTCTCGGCCGCGACCGTGAACCTGGGCGTGCGCAACCTGATGCTCTTCATGCTGGGCGACTACCCCGGCATGGACCCGGAGGGCAACGTCCTCGGGCGCTGCAACGAGGGCCTCAACTGCAACTTCCTGAATTCGACGGAAGGCTGGGGCATTCCGGTCCCGCGGCGCTTCACGATGTCCGTGCGCGTCACTCTCTAGAACCAAGCGGGGGAACCATACCATGAGGAATCGAAACATGAAGGCCTGGCTGGCCACGCCTCTTCTGGCCGTTTTCGCGCTCGGGTGCGGCGATCTGCTGGACGTCAACAACCCCAACGACCTGGTCGAGGAGGACATCCGCAAGGAGGCCGCCGCCGCCGCCGTCGTGAACGGGACGCTCACGCTCGTGTCGTCTTCCGTCTCCCAGTCCTGGCAGCCGTATCTGGTGGCGTCCGACGAGATGCGCTGGATCGGCTCCAGGGATGCCTGGCTGTCGCTCGATCTCGGGTTCGTGGATGATCCGCTGAACGAGTTCATCGACGGCCCGTTCCCGGCCATGGGACAGGCCCGGTGGATGAGCGACGAGGCCATCGAGATCGTCCAGGAGCACCACGGCAACAACCCAAGCACCGCGATCAAGACCGATCTGGCGCGGGCGTACATGTACTCCGGCATCATTTACATGGTGATCGGGGAGATTCAGGAGGACTACGCGTTCTCGGACAAGACGGAGAGCGGACCTCCGGTCGGACCGGCCAACATGTCTCAGGTCTTGGACGGCGCGATCGACAGGTTCTCCTCGGCGATCTCCGGCTTCAACGAGGTGGGAGACACGGACATGGCCACCCGGGCCCGGGCTCTCCGCGCTCGCGCCAGGCAGTCCCGCGCGATATGGGACGCGATCAACCCGTCGCCATCCGGGAACGGGCTCGTGTCCTCACCCGAAGCCGGCGCGGACGCCAGCGCGGTGCTGGCGAGCGTCAGCGCGGACTGGACGCACAACCTGACGTTCTCGAGTGCCAGCGTCTCCAACTCGATGGCGGCCTGGGTCAACGACCGCAAGGAAAACCAGATCGACCTCTCGATCGCCACGGTGGACGACCAGAACGACATCAACGGCATCGCGCTCAAGGATCCCATCGATGGCGTCGACGATCCGGCGGTCGTCAAGTGGCTGAATCAGTGGAAGGGCGGCAGCTATCTCGACAAGGGCGGGATCTATCCGCCCCTGACGCTGGCCTCGGCCCGGATGATGCACCTGATTCTGGCCGAAAACGCGCTGGCGGGCGGGGATTCCAACGGCTTCGCCATGCACATCAACCACATCCGCGCGCTGGACGACCTGACGCCGTACGCCGGCCAGATATCCGACATGGAGATGCTCCAGCACACGCGCCGGGTGAACGTGATGCTGCAGGGCCTGCGCTTGGCGGACATGTACCGGTGGGGACTCACGGATCCCATGTGGCAGGGTGCCTCGGCCGCGTTGTCCCAGCCGGGTACGATGCTCCCGATCTCGATCATCGAGCTGCGGGCGAACTGCCACCTGAACGGCTTGGGTTGCGGAGGTTGAGCCCGCGGGGGAGGCGGCGCTTCCCAGCCGCCTCCCCCCTTAGAGGCCCGTGTCCAGACCTCGCGTCAGCGCCGAGAGCGGTGAGGCGCTCACCGGCTGCCAGGGGGATGGCGCTTCTGTCGGCGGTCGTCGCCCTTGCCGGCTGCTCGGAGGTCTTCGCTGACCTCACGCCCGAGAACATCTATTTCGAGATGCGGGGCGAGGCCGGCGATCAGGTCAGGGTCATCTACTCCACGCAGTTCGTGGCCGGGCTCAACGAGTTCGGGGTCACGCGGGTGCAGGTCGCCCGGGCGGACACCATCGTTCACTCGATCCCCTTCGAGCGAGCCATCGATATTTCCATCGACCGGCGGTGGTTCGTCCAGGCGGAGGCGCTCGGCGGGGATACTCTCTCCGTGCACGTCATCGTGAATGTGGACGACCGGGGGCTGGTGGACGAATCCGGTGGGATTTTCCCCGGCGAACCCTGGCACTTCGTCTACTCGTTCAACCAGCTCCTGACGCGAGACATCGATGTGGCATTCTGAATCTCCGCCGGCCGGCGGCGCCGCTCGAACGCAGCGGGGCTTTTACCACGGGCGGTTAACGCCGCGACACCGGCTCGGCGCCGTTCTCTGCGTCGTACTCACGGTCTCGGGGTGCTACTCCTACAGACTCACCGACGAGGCGCCCGTGGGTACCACGGCCAGGCTTCGCGTGCCGGTCCAGTCCGCCATCGTCGATCCCAACTCGCCTCCCGGAACGGTCGCGATCGAGGGGAAGATCATCAGCGTGGGAGATACGATCCGGTTCGAAGCGAGCACGCGGCACGTGCTCGGTACGTTCCGCGACGTCGTGCAGTACGACACCCTGAGCGTGGCCCGGGATGGTCTCGTGAGTATCGAGGTGCGCGAGTTCTCGACGACGAAGAGCGTTCTGCTCGGAGCCGGAATCGCGGCGGGAACGGCCGCCCTGGCGGTCGCCGCGGCGGGAGTCGGAGGAGGCGACGCCGGCGACCATCCGGGCACGGAGCCCCCGCAGACCTCCACCGCCGTGGGCGTGTCCGTGCCGGTGAACGTGATCGGACGCTGGTTCGGGCGCGTGGTGCCGTCCTTCCTGGGCCTGAGGCCCTGACGAACGCCCTCCGACCGGAGAACGCTCGGCTGCGCCTGCCGATTTGACATGATCGGTCGAGGCCGCGCCCGTCCGGACGGCAGTTCCGCGTCCCGCGTCCTGTAACCACGGCATAGCTGCCCGTCGCCGATGCGCGAACGGAGGGGCACGCGGATTGCACGTCCCTCCAAGTGGCCGCGCCCCGGGATCGCTCTTCGGGGCTCCATGCGGCCCCAAGGCACAAACTGTTCCAACGATTCGACGGAGGGTATCTCCATGCTGCCGACCATCATTCACCGGGCCCCGACCCGGCGCCGCGCGGGCTTCGACTTCGACCCGCTGTTCGCCGGCCTACTGGACCTCGATCGCTCGAGCCGTTCCGTGGCGGCCGCGGATCTGTACGAAACCGAGGAGGGTTACGGCCTCGAACTCGAGCTGCCCGGATTCACCGAGGCCGAGATCGACGTGACCGTGGACCGCGGCGTGCTCACCATCTCGGGGGCGCGTTCGAAGGAGGACGAGGAGAAGGGCCGCACCTACCACGTGCGCGAGCGGAGGAACGAGCGCTTCACGCGCAGCTTCTCGCTCCCGGCCTCCATCCGCGGCGAGGATGTGGAGGCGCGCCTCGACGCCGGCGTGCTCACGGTCGAGCTGCCGAAGTCGCCGGAGGCGAAGCCGCACCGGGTCGCCGTGGACGGCACGAAGTAGAAGCCTTCCCGCAGCGCCCTCCACCGAGGGTGCGCCACCATGCAAGAGGGCCGGGGTCTCCCCCCGGCCCTTTGCGCTTCCACCAGCGGACCATACCCGCGGTCCCGCGACCTCCCCCCGCGGCTCAGTCCGGGTTGAGGATGTCGTCGATCCTGGCGAGGGCGTCGCGAAGGTGCAGGTCCGTCGTGCGGTCGAGTCGCCGCCGGAGCGCGCGTTCGATCGCATCCTGGAGCCCGTGCAGTTCGCCCCGCACGAAGGCCCGAATGTCCGACTGCGACACGTCCACCGAGGTGAAGAAGTCCGAGAGACCGGCGAAGACGAAGGTCGGGAGCGAGAGTTCCTGCGTCATCAGGAACTCGAGCCGCTCCAGGTGCCCGCGCTGGAGGTTCCGCCGGTAGACCCCGATCGGGGCACCGGTGTCCAGCTCTCCCCAGATCGAGCCGCGCAGATCCTCGAACAGCTCGCCGAGACTGTAGTGGTCGCCCCCGTTCCGGGCTTCCGCCTCGATCAGCCGCTGCATGCGGCCAGGGTCGAGGATCATGTTCACGACCCGAACCTGAATGCTCCGCATGCGGTCCACGGTCGACGGGTTCTCGATCTTCGACAGGATGTCCTCGTCCACCATCCATGCCGGCGGGTCGAAGGCCTGCCGCGCAAAGAAGTCCATGGCCCGCCGCTGCGTGGCCTCGTCCACGAACTCGTAGACGGCCCCCTCCTGCCCGATCCGCTTACGCGTGCGCGTCACCCCGCCGACCACGGTCCCGACGTGGCCCATGTAGCGGTTCCACTGGCCGATGAGGTTGTTGTAGAGTTCCGCCAACTCCTCGTAGTTCTCCCCCTCGCGTCCGTCGCTGCTCCACTCGACGAGCCGGGGCAGGATCCGCTTGAGGTTCTCGATCCCGAGATCGCTCGCCTCCATCGCGTCGGAGCCAATCGCCTCCGTCTGGGAGGTCGGGTCGATCGGCGTCGAGCTGCCGAAGGCGTAGACCGGGTCGTCCTCGACCTCGCGGATCCACGCGTTGAGCGTCGGGCGCTCCTCGTCCGCGTCCGCATCGAGGATCGGGCGGTAGCCCCAGTTGATCGCGAAACGGTCGTACTCGCCGATCCGCGGATCCACGCACGCGCCCTCGTCCTCCGGCTGCGCGACGTAGTTGAAGCGCGCGTAGTCCATGATCGACGCCGAGACCCCGTTGCGGCACACGAAGCCGGGGGCCCGCAGCGAATCCACGGGGAAGGCGGACGCCGACTTCATGTTGTGCTGGAGTCCGATGGTGTGCCCGACCTCGTGCGCGGCGACGAAGCGGATCAGCCGGCCCATCACCTCGTCGTCGAAGAGCGCCCGCCGCGCCGCCGGATTCACGGCCCCCGTCTGGATCAAGTACCAGTTGCGCAGCAGGTTCGCGACGTTGTGGTACCACTGGATGTCGCTCTCGAGGATCTCCCCCGTCCTCGGGTCGTGTACGTGTGGTCCGGATGCGTTCTGAACCTGCGAGGGGAGCCAGCGGATCACGGAATAGCGCACGTCTTCCGGACTGAACTCGGGGTCCTCCTCGAAGGAGGGCGGCATCCGCCCCTGGATCGCGTTGCTGAAGCCCGCCGCCTCGAAGGCCTCCTGCCAGTCCTCGATGCCCTGGATGAGGTACGGGCGCCACTTCTCCGGCGTGGCGGGGTCGAGGTAGTAGATGATGGGTTGGACCGGGTCGACGAGTTCGCCGCGCCGGAAGGCCGCGGTGTCGCTCGGCTCGAGCCGCCAGCGCGTCACGTAGGTGCGCGTGACGACCTTCTGGTCGCTGCGGCCGTAGTCCACCTGGCTCACGTTGAAGAAGCCCACCCGCTCGTCGAAGATGCGCGGCTCCATGGGTTCGTCCGGGAGGAGGACCATCGACTGATTCATCTCCATCGAGATCGAGTTCGTGCTCGCGTTCGACGGAGGCGTCTGCGCGTTGTAGGTGAGGACGTGCCGCACCTCGACGTTGCGGGGAAAGCTCTTGATCCAGTCGACGTAGGTGCGGTTCGAGTCCAGCGAGCGCACCCGGTACGCGTCGCGGCGGAACTGGCTCAGCCCGAGCATGGGGATATCGGATTCGAAGAGCGGCGTGGCGTCGATGACGACGCTCGTCGAGTCGTCGTTCAGCGCCTCGATGTCGAAGGCCCGCACGATCGGCTCGAAGTTCGCGCCCCGCACGGCGCGCGCCACCGGCAGGGCCTCGTCCGCCACGTTCGTGTGTCGCACGACGCGGAGGAAGATCCGCTCGTCGTCGGGGCCGTTCCTCTCCCAGCGAAGGACCTGCGTGTTCGCCTTTTGGCCGCCGTAGCCCATCCCCTCGGGAACCGACGCCAGCCGGCTCACGAGTAGGATCTCGCGTCCCAGGATCTCCTCGGGAATCTCGAACAGCCACTTGTCGTCCACCCGGTGGACGTGGACCATCCCCGAGTCCGTGACCGCCTCCTCCGTGACGACTTCCGAATAAGGTTCCGGCCCGTCGTCGTCATCCTCGCCGCCGCCGCGGGCGCCGGGTCCGCCTTCGCCCGCGGCCGACGGGCCGGGCGCCGGCCGGGCGAAGGGCCGGATGCAGCCCGTGGCCACGATGATGAGCGAGAGTGCCAACATGAGGGCGAGAGGGCGGGTACTGCGCGCGATCTGGACCATGCTGTGGGCTTCCGGTTCGGGGTGGCGTAGGCGGGTCTCGACGGCCTCGACCCGCGCGCCCAACGTAAGGGCGGGCGGAATGGCGGGCCAACCGGGGCGGTTCACCCGGGGCGGTTCACCCGCGGCGGTCCCTTCGCGGCCGGCGCATTGACGGATCCGCATTGAAGCGCGTAGCGTCTTACCGGTTACGCCTTGTCTCGTCGACGGTCCCCGCGGTGAAAGGCACGCGTCGGAGGGCGCGACGTCCTATTCGAAGGAGGTATCCCGATGCGCATCCGCACCCTGGCTCCCCTTGCCCTCGCTCTGACCATCGCCTGCGGCGGGGCGGAGACGGACGAGGCCGCGACGACGGAGGCGATGGAGGACGCCCCCGCCATGCCCGACGCCGATGCGGCGATGGCGACGATCACGGACTATTGGCAGACCCACTACAACATGGGTCACGGCAGCATGGTCGCGAGCAAGTTCGCGGAGGACGGCGTCCTCTGGGGCAGCTCGGGGGCCATGCTCTACGGAAGGGAAGCGATCGGCGAGGGCCTCCAGTCCCGGATGGACGCGGGGAGTTCGGAGATCGCGATCCACCCCGGCGCGGCGATGGCGTTCGGCGACCAGATCGTCGCGCGCGGACACTACGTGCTGACGGGCGGGGACGCGCGCAACTCCGGCTACTACATGGCCGTGGCCGAGAACGTGGACGGAGAGTGGGCGCTGAAGGGCATGGTGGCCAATCTCGACACGCCCGAACAGACCATGTCGGCCGGCGCGATGATGGAGATGCCGGAGGGGATGGGCGGTGATCTCATCCAGGCGAGCGGCGACTACTTCGTCACGCACCACAACATGGGGCACGCCTCCATGGTCGCGAACACGTTCACCGAGGACGCGGTCGCCATGCTGGCCGGCGAGAGGGCCCGTGAGGGCCGCGCCGCCGTCGAGGAGGGACTGCAGGCGATGTTCGACGCCGGCGTCACGTTCAGCGAAATGTCGGCCTGGTCCGCGCACGACTTGGACGAGGGGCACGCGGTAGGCATCGGCACCTACGGCACCGAAGGCGCGGACGGGGCCGGCGGGGGGCACTACGCCGCGCTCTATTCCCGCGGCGAGGACGGCAGTCTGATGCTGCACTGGTTCCTGATGGGCGCCCACCAGGGGATGTAGCAAACGGATGTAGCCGCCTCCGTACCGGTCGGGTCGTCCCGGCGGGCGACCCGACCGGCCACCCTCCCTTCCGGCTCCCCCCGGCCGTGAGCTCCCACCTACGAGCCCGGGTGCGCCCAGTCCGGCAGGACGCCCGGTTCGATGCCGAACAGCAGCGGCCCGAGGGCGCGGAAGATCAGCGTGATCACGACGGCCCCGATGAGGTTGAGGAGGAGTCCCGCCCGCGCCATCTCCGCGATCCTCACCCGGTTGCTCCCGAACACCACGGCGTTGGGCGGCGTCGCCACCGGCATCATGAACGCGCACGAGGCTGAGAGCGTCGCCGGGACCATCAGGAGGAGCGGGTGGACGCCGGTCGCGACGGCGACGGCCGCGAAGATCGGGAGCACCATCTCCGTCGTCGCCGTGTTCGAGGTGAGTTCGGTGAGGAACGTCATCGCGATGCAGATGACGAGGATCAGCACGAGCGGCGGCACCGCCGACAGCCCGCCGAACCCCTCTCCCACGAACCGCGCCAGCCCCGTGGACTGGAAGCCGTGCGCGAGAGCGAAGCCTCCTCCGAACAGCAGCACGATGTTCCACGGAAGCCGTCGCACCACGCCGGGTCCCATGACCGTGGCGGACCGAGCGCCCGGCGACCTCGTCGGGACGAGGAAGAGAATGCAGGCCATGGTGATCGCGACGGTTCCGTCGTCGATCAGGTGGCCGTAGGGCAGGAGCGAGGACCAGCCGGGGACCGTGAACCGGCCGATCTCGAGCGGGGCGCGGAACACCCACAGCAGGGCCGTCGTGGCGAAGACGGCGAGGATCGCCCGCTCCTCGAAGGCGACGGGGCCGAGCTTCCGCATCTCGGACTCCACGACGTCGCGGTCGACGGTGACCTCCTCGGGCACGCGGAAGAAGATCCGGGTGATCAGGAGCCACGCGAAGAGCAGCATGAATGCCGCGATCGGGAGCGCCATGACGAACCACGCTCCGAAGGAGATGTGCGGGGCTTCCGGGAAGGTGATCGCGAAGATGCGCTGGAGGGAGAGGTTCGGCGGCGTGCCGACCAGCGTCGCGATCCCGCCGGCGGAGCAGGCGTACGCGATTCCCAGCATGATCGACACGGAGAAGGCGCGCGTCCGACCGCGCCCGAACTGTTCCTCCATGCGGAGGATGACCGCGAGCCCGACCGGGACCATCATGATCGCGGTCGCCGTGTTCGAGATCCACATGGAGAGGAAGGCCGCCGCGAGCATGAAGCCGAGCACGATGCGGGCGGGACCGCCCCCCACCGCGCGGATGACCCAGAGAGCGATCCGCCGGTGCACGTCCCACTTCTCCATCGTGAGCGCGATCATGAAGCCGCCGAGGAAAAGGACGATCGTGCTGTTGAAGTAGATGGGCGCCGTCTCCCCCGTCCGCTCGATCCCGAGGATGGGGAAGAGGAGAAGCGGGAGCAACGCGGTCGCGAAGAGCGGAATCGCGTCGGTGATCCACCACGTGGCCATGAGGACCGCCACCGCCGCCATGCGGGTGACCTCCGGCCGTCCCGGCTCGAGATCGAGCAGCAGGATCAGCAGGAAGAGAAGCGGTCCGAGCCAGAGTCCGATGCGCTGGCCGCGCGAGCGCGTCCCGGATCTGTTCTCCGAACGGTGGTGTGCCATGAACGTCCTCGTCGCCTCCGGGCCCTGGGTTATCGGCTCCGGGCTCTGGGGTGTTCGGCTCCGGGCCCCGGGTTTATCGGCTCCGGGCCCCGGGTTTATCGGCTCCGGGTTCCGCCTCTTCGGCCCCGGCCTCCGCGTTCTCGGCCTTGGGCCCCGGGTCTTCGGTCCCGCCCGCCGGGGCCCGGGCGCGCGCCGTCGGAGATGGCGCGCCGCGGCGGAGGAACGTACCATCCGGCGCGGGACGGCGCGTAGTTTCCTCTCGCGGGCCGCTGGGCTAGCTTTGCGTCCCCTTGCCGCTTCGCAGCGACGGTGCCCGGCTCGGCCGGGGTCGCTCGTGGCCCCACCATGGGCCGCGATCACGAGACCCACGAGGAACGGTGACAATCTAGATGTTCGGTTCGGTACGATGGCGGTTGATCTGGATCGCCGTTCTGATAACTGTTTGCGGTTTCGCCCTGGTGCCCGAGACCATCGTGGACGAAGTCACGGGCGAATCCGAGCGGGTCTGGCCGCTCAAGCTCGGACTGGACCTCCAGGGCGGCATGCACCTCGCGGTCGAGATCTTCGACCCCGAGAACGCCCTGAGCGGGCAGGACCTCGACGACGCGGTCGAACGCACGCTGACGACGATTCGAAACCGGATCGACGAGTTCGGCGTCCGCGAGCCGACGATCCAGCGCTCGGGCAACCGCATCATCATCGAACTCGCGGGCGTCGACGACCCGGAGCAGGCGAAGCGGATCGCCACGGAGACCGCGTTCATGGAGTTCAAGATCGTCACGGACGGTCAGGATTTCGTGAACGCTCTGGAGCGGATCGACCGCGCGATCGTGAACGAGGTGGGGATCGAGAACCTCCGGGTCACGACGCTGGAGACCGAGCCGGAGGTCGACCTCAGCGACATCCTCGGCGCCGCCTCCGATTCCGCCGGGGCGGAGGATCCGGCCGATGAGGAGAGCCCGGCCAGCGAGGAGGATCCGGCCAACGAGGAGGATCCGGCCGCCGACTCGCTCGCGACCGGCGGGGGCGATGCGGAGCCTGCCGACGGGGACGACGCGGGGCCCGCCGACGGGGACGACGCGGGGCCCGCCGACGCGGCGGACGAGGCCACGGCTCGGCCGCTCTCGGCCCTTCTCGGACAGGGACGGATCCTCGGCGAGTATCTCGTCCCGCAGGAGGATCAACCCACCGCGGCGGCGTGGCTGGAAATCGAGGGCGTCCGGGAAGCGATCCCCAGGGGCGTCACGCTTCACTGGGGAGTGGAGCAGGTCGGGGCGGGCGCGGGGTCCTACGTGCCGCTCTACGTGCTCGAGGCGGAGCCGCTCATCACGGGGGACATGCTTCAGGACGCGGGGCCGGCGAACCGCGATCCGACCTTCAACCAGCCGATCGTCCCCTTCGAAACGACCCGGCGCGGCGCGCGGGTGTTCGAGCGCGGCACGGCGCGCAACATCAGCGAGAACATGGCCATCGTCTTGGACGGCCGGGTCCAGAGCTACGCCGTCATCCGCAGCGTCCTGAGCCGGCGCGCCCAGATCGAACTCACCCCCGGCGCGTCCTTCCAGGAGGCGCAGGAACTCGCGCTCGTCCTGCGGGCCGGCGCGCTGCCCATGCCGATCGAGGTCGTTGAGGAGCGCAACGTGAGCGCCTCGCTCGGCGAAGACTCCATCCGGCAGGGCCGCACCGCCTTCATCATCGGGATCGTCGGCGTGATCATCATCATGATGATCTACTACCGGGCGGCGGGAATCCTCGCCGTCGGGGCGCTGCTCACCTACGTCATCCTCATGCTGGGCGGTCTGGCCGGCCTCGACGCGACGCTCACCCTGCCGGGCATCGCGGGTCTCATCCTCTCCATCGGAATGGCGGTGGATGCGAACGTCCTCATCTTTGAACGGGTGCGGGAGGAACTCGCGTCCGGGAAGACGCCGCGCACGGCGGTGGACGCGGGATTCGGCAACGCGCTGTCGGCCATCGTGGACGCGAACCTCACGACGCTCATCACCGGGATCATCCTCTTCCAGTTCGGGACCGGCGCGGTGCGGGGCTTCGCGGTCACGCTCTGCATCGGGATCCTCGCGTCGTTCTTCTCCGCCATCTACGTGACGCGGACGCTTTTCATCATGTACCTGAACCGACGCGGCTCCCGCGAGTCCGTGAGCATTTAGGAACGAAGTCATATGAGGGTCTTCCAGAACGCGAACTACCAGTTCCTTTCCATGCGCCGGCCGGCGTACTTCGCGTCGGCCGCGGTCATCACGATCGGCCTCCTGTCGATCATCTTTCGCGGCGGGCTGCGCACGGGCGTGGAGTTTACGGGCGGCGTGCTGCTCGAGGTCCAGTTCTCGCAGACGACCGACGTGGGCGAGATCCGCGACGCGCTGACGGCCGGGGGCACGACGGGCGTCCAGATTCAGCAGTTGCGGACGGTCGGAGCGGAGACCAACGACTTTCTGCTGCGGGTTCCGGTCGGGGAGGAGGAGGACCAGAACGCGATCCGGGACCAGATCCGGGCGAGCCTCGAGACGCGGTACTCCGCCGGGAGCTTCGAGATCGCGCGCGGCGATACGTTGAGCGCCAAGGTGGGCGACGAGTTCCAGCGCACCGCGGTCATCGCCGTGCTGCTCTCCTTCTTCCTGACCCTGATCTACCTCGCCTTCCGCTTCGAGTGGCGCTTCGGGGTCGCCGCCGTGATCGCGACGGTGCACGACATGCTGATTACGTTCGGGTTCATCTCGCTGTTCGACATCGAGATCAACCTCGCGACCGTCGCCGCGATCCTCACGATCATCGGGTATTCGCTCAACGACACGATCGTCGTCTTCGACCGCGTGCGGGAGAACCTCAGGAAGAAGCGGAAGGAACCGTACGACGCGACGCTCAACCGCAGCCTGAACGAGACGCTGCCCCGAACGGTGCTCACGAGCGGCACGACGCTCATCGCGCTCCTCTCGCTGGTCGTGATCGGAGGGGCAGTGATTCGGCCCTTCGCGGGCGTGCTCATCATCGGCGTTCTCATCGGGACCTATTCCTCGATCTTCGTGGCGTCTCCCGTTCTCGTCGAGATTCACGAGCGGGCGCGCCGGCGCGCCGCGATCGCCGCCCGCACCTCGCGCGCCTAGCGCCGCGCCAGCAGGCCGTGGCGAAACCCCGCGTCAGCGCCGAACGCGGTGAAGCGGTGGCGCGGACCGGGACGACGCTCTTCGATTCGCACCTGCATCTGACGGCGGCCCGCTTCGTCCCCGATCTCGACGAGGTCGTGGACCGGGCCCGCGCGCGGGGCGTACGCCTGATGGTCACCGTCGCCTCGGACCCCGAGGACGCGGGGGAGGCCGTGGCGCTGGCCGCGCGGACGCCCGGCCTGTGGGCGACGGCCGGGCTCCATCCCCACGCGGCGGACCGGACCTCGACCTCCCTCATGGACGAGATCGAACGCATCGCCGAAGCCCCCGAAGTCGTCGCGATCGGGGAGACGGGTCTGGACTTCCATTACGACAATGCGGACCGGCGGGCACAGCTGGAGAACTTCGAGGCGCACCTTGGGTTGGCGGCGCGGCTCGGTCTGCCGATCATCGTACATTCGCGCTCCGCGGAGGCCGAAACGGCGGAGCGGGTGAGGGAGTACGGCGACGGCGCCGCCGGAGTGCTGCACTGCTTCACGGGAGGCGAGGCACTCCTCGATGCCGCCTTGGATGCGGACTGGTACGTCTCGTTCTCGGGTCTGCTCACGTTTGTCCCCGAGCTGGCCGAGTGGGCCCGCGCGGTGCCGGCGCATCGGCTCCTCATCGAGACCGACGCCCCCTACCTCGCGCCCGCCCCCCGCCGCGGACGCCGCAACGAGCCCGCCTACCTCGCGCACACGTGCCGGCGGCTGGCGGAGGTGTGCGGCGTGGCCTTCGAGGAGGCCGCGGCGCTCACGGCGGAGAACGCCCGCCGCTTCTACCGCCTAGCAGCCCATGGCGAAGCTCCGCTGCGTTCGAGCGCCGCCGCATCCGCGGGGGTTCGCCACGGGCCGTGGGAGGGCGCGGCGTGAATCGACCGCGGGCGGGTGGCGTGCGGATCCTGCCCGACCATGTCGCGAACCAGATCGCGGCGGGCGAGGTCGTGGAGCGTCCCGCCTCCGTTGTCAAGGAACTCGCCGAGAACGCGGTCGATGCCGGGGCGCGTCGCGTCGAGGTCGGGCTGCGCAACGGAGGGAAGAGCGAGATCCGGGTGTCGGACGACGGGAGCGGGATGAATCGCGAGGACGCCGTGCTCGCGCTGGACCGGCACGCGACGAGCAAGATCCGGAGCGTGGATGATCTGCGGAGCGTCCGCTCCTTCGGCTTCCGCGGCGAGGCGCTGCCCTCGATCGCGGCGGTCAGCCGGTTCGAGTTGCACACCGCGCCGAGCCCGGCGGAGGGCGTGCGGGCGCGGGTCGATTTCGGTCGCATCCGCAGCGTCGATGACGTGCCGCGCCGGCGCGGCACGACGGTGACGGTCCGGGCGCTGTTCCACGATCTTCCGGCGCGCGCGAAGTTCCTCAGGAGCGCCGCCGCCGAGACGCGGGCCGCGGGCGAAGCGCTCGTGCTCCTCGCGCTTGCGAACCCCGGCGTCGCCTTTCGGCTCGAGTCGAATCGCCGGGCCTCCATGGATCTCGCCCCGGCTCGGGAGTGGCTCGGACGGATCGAACAGCTGTGGGGAGACCTCGCCCCCACGCTCATTCCCGTGGAAGACGCGGACGGGCCCGTGCGGATCCGGGGCTTCATTCAGCGGCCCGATGCGGCGCGGGCGAGGGGAGGGCGCCGCTACACCTTCGTGAACGGCCGTCCCTTCCGGGATCCCGCTCTCCTGCGCCTGGTGGACGACGCCTTCCGGACGACGGTCGTCGAGGGCCTGCGGCCGAGTCTCTTCCTGCGGATAGAAACGCCGCCCGCATCCGTTGATGTCAACGTTCATCCGGCCAAAGCGGAGGTGCGTTTCCGCGACCGCGGGCGCGTCGAGACGGCGGTTCGCGATGCCGTTGGCGCCGCGCTGGCGCGGCTCGATTCGACGAAGCCGATGGGAATCCGCGGCGAGGCGCCCGACGCGGGACGAGGCCCGCGAACGTCCCCGCGTGGCCGCACCGCGAAACGCCGCGGCGAGCCGTCCGCGGAGACGCCGCAGTTCGCGCTCTTCGTCTCCGGACGGGACGACGCGGGCGTGGCGGGCGAGCCGGGAGCCGAGACCGGGGCCAAGGCCGGGGCGAGTGGGCCGGGGGGCGCGGCGGCGCCGCCGTTCGCGGGCCCGGAGCTGTGGCAACTCCACGACCGCTACATCCTCGCCGCGACCCGCGAGGGACTCCTCATCGTCGACCAGCACTCCGCGCACGAGCGGGTACTTTACGAGGAGATCATGGCGCGGTTCGAAGCCGGGGGCGGCACGTCCCAGGCGCTCCTCTTTCCGGTCACCCTGCAGTTTTCGCCGCCGGAGGCCGAGGCGGTCGAGGCTCTCGCCGGACTGCTCGCCCGGCAGGGTTTCGAGCTGGAGCCGTTCGGCGAGCGGACTTGGATTCTGACGGCGGCCCCGCAGCCCCACGCCCGCTTCGACGCCGAGCGCTGCCTGCGCGAGATGGTGCGGGAACTGGCGGAGGGCTCCCCGCTCGTGAACACGGCGCGCAGCCAGCACGAGCGGCTCGCGAAGAGTATGGCGTGCAAGGGAGCCATCAAGGCGGGCGAGCACATCTCCCCGGAGGAGGCGAGGGAACTCTTCGACCGGCTGTTCGCGACGCCGCTGCCCGGCCACGATGTCCACGGCCGCCCGACGATCGTGCGCCTGAGCGTCGAGGAACTCGACCGGCGGTTCGGCCGCGGATAGCCGCCGGCCCGTGGAGAGTTCGCCCGTGCCGACCATCGCGGGGCCCACCGCCTCGGGCAAGACATCCATCGCCATCGAGGTTGCGCGGCGGCTGGATGGCGAGATCATCTCCATGGACAGCCGCCAAGCGTACCGCGGCTTCGCCATCGGGACCGCGGCGCCCTCCGCCGGCGAACTCGCCGCCGCGCCGCACCACGGCGTCGGCTTTCTCGACCCGCGCGAACGCTACGGCGCGGGTCGCTTCGCCCGCCTGGCGACCCGCTGGCTGGCCGAGATCCGGGCGCGGGGTCGCGTCCCCATCCTCGCCGGCGGGACGGGGCTGTTCCTGCGCGCGCTCACGCACCCGATGTTCCAGGAGCCTCCGCTCGATCCGGCGCGCCGGGCGGCGCTGCGCGCCTGGCTGAACCGGATCGAACGCGGCGATCTCGCGCGCTGGGCGGCCCGCCTCGATCCGGAGCTGGCGGCGCGGCACCACCCGCTCGACCGGCAGCGGGCGGCGCGCACGGTGGAACTCGCGCTCCTGACGGGCGAGCCGCTCTCTCGTTGGATGGCGAGAGCGCCGGCCGAACGCCCGCCGCTGCGGACCTCGACCCATGTGCTGGAGTGGCCCGCGCCGCTCCTCCGCGAACGGATCGCGCGCCGCGCCGAGGTGTTGATCCGCGGCGGCGCTTGGCCGGAGGAGGTTCGCGGCCTCTTGGCGCGCGGCCTCGACGGGTCGCGCGCCTTCGACGCGCTGGGTTATGCGGACGTCGCGGCGCTCGTCCGGGGCGAGGCGGGGGTGGACGAGACGATCGCGCGGGTGTCGAGGGCCACCTGGCGCTACGCGCGCCGGCAGCGGACATGGTTCCGGCACCAGGTGCCGGAGGACGCCGTCGTGCTTCGGGCGCTGGACGGGTCGACGACGCCGGGGCAACTTGCGCGCCGCATTGCAGCCGGCTGGCGCGCATCAGGGTGAAGACGGGACGATGAAGATCGGGATCACCTGCTATCCGACGTACGGGGGCTCGGGGGCGATCGCCACGGAGCTGGGGCTCGGCCTCGCCCGCAGGGGGCACGAGGTACACTTCATCTCCTACGCGCAGCCTTTCCGTCTCACCCACTTCATCGATGGCGTCTACTTCCACGAGGTCGAGGTCAACCGCTACCCGCTGTTCGAGTATCCCCCCTACTCGCTCGCGCTCGCCGTCACGATGCACGAAGTGGCCAGGCGCGAGGGACTCGACCTCCTCCACGTGCACTACGCGATCCCGCACGCGACGGCGGGATGGATCGCGCGCGACATGCTCCGGGACGGAGGCCGCGACGTGAAGCTCGTGACGACCCTGCACGGGACGGACATCACGCTCGTGGGCCAGGACCCGTCGTACTGGTCGATCACCCGCTTCTCGATCGAGAAGTCCGACCGGATCACCGCCGTCTCCGAGTGGCTCCGCGAGCGCACGCACCGCGACTTCGACTGCGCCCGCTGCGCGATCGAGGTCATCCCGAACTTCGTCGATCCGCGGATCTACGACTGCGAGCGCCACCGGGGTCGGCACCGGCTCGCGAGGGCCGGAGAGAAGATCGTGATGCACATCTCGAACTTTCGGGCGGTCAAGCGGATCCCGGACCTCATGGAGATGTTCGCGCGGATCCAGCGCGCCCTGCCGGCCCGCCTCATCCTCGTGGGAGACGGGCCGGAGCGGCAGCGCGCCTCGGAAATCGCCGCAGAGTTGGGCATCGCGGAGCGGGTCGTGTTTCTCGGCAAGATCGACTCCGTCGCCGAACTCCTCGCCGGCGCCGATCTCTTCCTCCTCCCGAGCGAGCAGGAGTCCTTCGGCTTGGTGGCGCTGGAGGCGCAGGCTTCCGCGGTTCCCGTCGTGGGGTCCTCCGGGACGGGCCTCGACGAGGTCGTGGAGGACGGCGTGACCGGGTACCTCCATCCGGTCGGAGCGGTCGACGCCATGGCGGCATCGGCGATCTCGCTGCTGAGCGATGAGGCGCGCTGGGACGCGTTCTCGACCGCGGCACGGGATCGGGCCCTCGGGCGCTTCACGATCAACCGCATCGTCCCCCGCTACGAGTCGTTGTACCGCGCCGTCCTCGCCGAGGGGGACGGCTCCGGGGTTGGGACCGAGTGAACCCGTTTGAAGCCTTTGTCCTCGGCGTCGTGCAGGGTCTCACCGAGTTCCTGCCCGTGTCGAGTTCCGGGCATCTCGTTCTCGGGCAGGCGTTGTTCGGGGTCGAACTCCCCGGCGTCCTGTTCGAAGTCACCGTGCACGTCGCGACGCTGTGCGCCGTGTGCTGGGTCTATCGCGGACGCCTCGCGGCGCTCGTGCGGGGCGTGTGCTCGGCGGATCGCGGGAGTCTCGGGGATGTCGGACTCCTGGCGGCGGCCACGCTTCCGGCCGCCGCCGTCGGGCTCGGCCTGCGGGGCGCGCTCGAGCCCACATTCGAACGGCCCGTGCTCGCGGCGGCGATGCTGCTCGTCACCGGCGCCGTCGTGTGGTCGATCCGGCCCCTGTCGCGCCGGGGCACGCGGGCGCGGCCGACCGTCGGCGGGGCGCTGGCGATCGGTGTGGCGCAGGCGGCCGCCATCCTGCCCGGGATTTCCCGTTCGGGAAGCACCGTGGCCGCGGCGACTGCCGCCGGCGTCGAACCCCGCCGCGCGGCCGAGTTCTCCTTTCTCCTCTCCATCCCCGCCATCGGAGGGGCGGCCACGCTGCAGGCGCCGGCTCTCGGAGAGGCCGGACTCGCGGCCGGGACGCTGCCCCTCGCGATTGCCTTCGCGGCCGCGGCCCTGTCAGGGGTGTTCGCCATCCGTATCTTCCTGCGGATGCTTGAACGGCGTGTCTTCCACCGCTTCGCCTGGTACTGCTGGCTCATCGGCGGAGGGTACCTGGCCGCGGCCGCGATCTGGCCGGCGCTGCGCGGATGACCGTCGCATGGCCGACACCGGGTCTGCGTTTTCGTGCTGGCCGTTCCCCTCGAACGGAGGGCGCTGCGCGGATGACCGTTGAATGACTGACGTCGGAGCGACCATGCTCGCACAAGAGGCGGAAGATTGGGCCGGGGAGCCTGTCGCCGCCCTGCGCGAGCACTGGGACCGGGAGTCGGTCTTCGCCTTCGACCGCGTCCCCTCGACGAACGATCTCGCCCGCGAGCTGGCGGAAGCCGGGGCGCCGTCCGGCACGATCGTCCTCTGCCGTCAGCAGACGGCCGGGCGGGGAAGGGCGGGCCGGAGCTGGGCCTCTCCGGCGGGGGCCGGCGTCTACCTCAGCATGGCGTTTCGCCTGCGTGAAGCCACCGTCCCGCCGCTCGTCACGGTCGTGGCCGGGGTCGATCTCGCGCGCGAGCTGAACCGGCGCTTCCCGGGCCTCGGCGCGGCCGTGAAGTGGCCCAACGACCTCATGGCGCGGGAGCGGAAGCTCGGCGGCATCTTGGCGGAGTCGGCCCGGGCCGGTGGCGGGGAGGCGTCCCTCGTCGTGGGCGTCGGCATCAACGTCGAGTCCGGCCGGCTGCCGGATGATGTGGACGGAGCGGTGGCCCTTGCCGACTGCGTGGGTCCGTCGCGCCTAATCGACGTTGCGGATGCGGTGGTGGTGGGACTCGAGCGCCGACTCCCCCGGGCCCCGACCTCACTCGACGCGGCGTCGCTCGATGAACTCGACCGTCTCGACTGGTTGAAGAACCGCTGGGTCGAGCACCGCCTCTCGGACCGCGCACCGGCCGTTGGCCTCGCCGCCGGGATCGCTCCGGACGGCGCCCTCCTGCTGCGGCCGCGCGGAGGTGCCCTGCGCCGCGTCGTCGCGGGCTCCATCGTTCTTGGCGAAAGCTGACCCCATGCTCCTCACCGTAGACATCGGGAACACCGAATCAGTCCTCGGCTGGTTCGAGGATGTCACCCCCGTGCACACGTGGCGGATCGCGACGGATCGTCGGCGAACGGCGGACGAGATCGGACTCCAGCTCCGGGGGCTCCTCGGGGCCCGGAAACTGCCGGCCCCGGAGCGCATCGTCGTTGGTTCCGTCGTTCCGGCGCTGCACCGGGTCTGGCTGGCGGTGGGCGGGAGCCTCGACGCTCCGCTGCGCTTCCTGAGCGGCGGCTCTCCCATCCCCGTCCGGCTGGACGTCGACCACCCCCTCGAAGTCGGCGCCGACCGCATCGCGAACACGCTCGCCGCGGCGGAACTCTACCGTCGCGACACCGTCGTCGTGGACCTCGGGACGGCGACGACCTTCGACTGCATTACGGCCGATGGCGTCTTCGTGGGCGGCGTCATCGCGCCCGGGCCCACGGCCGGCACGGACCAGCTCGCGCGCTCGACGGCGCAGCTCCCGCAGATCCACGTGGAGGAACCGGCTCGGGTCATCGGCCGCAACACGCGGGACTGCCTACGGAGCGGCGGGTTCTACTCGGTGGTGGAGGGGATCGACGGCATCGTGCGGCGGATCGTGGAGGAATGGGGGCGCGAGCCGCTCATCGTCGCGACGGGCGGACTCGCGCGGGTTGTGGGGCCGCACTGCCGAACCGTCGACCGCATCGAACCGGCGCTGACGATCACCGGCCTTGCGATCGCCGACCGATACCTGTTGGGAGCGCCGACCGACTAGGCTTGCTGGCGACTCGGGGTGCCGGCGGCGTCTCGGGCTGTCGGCGTCTCGGGCTGTCGGCGTCTCGGGCTGTGCCGGCGTCTCGGGGTGCCGGCGGTCCTTTCTCGGACTGCTAGCGCGCGACGACAAGCGGGCGTCAGGACCCGCGGAAGAAGGCGGCGCTGCCGCAGCACTTCTCCTTCATCTTGTTTGCGAACTCCGGATTGATCATCCGCACGACGAGGTAGAAGACCGCGACGAAGATCGCGACCTTCAGGGCCATCCACACGAGGGGCAGGACGACGGAGAAGAGGATTCCCGTCACCCACACACCCACCGCGCCCGCGGCCACCAGCACTACGGCTGCTCGAAACATGTCGACCTCCCTTTCTGGCCCGCCCCTACGATAGGGGTGCGGGGCCGGTTTCATAACCCCCGCGCCCGCCTCCCGACCAGTCCTCGCACCGTCTCCCGGCCGAGCCTTGCACGGGCGCCGCGGCCGACCCTCGCCCCGGTTCGCCGCCCCCGTTCGCACTCGTTCGCCGCAGCCCCTCGAGCCGGCCGTCCGCAAGCCTCTTGATCGGAACTCCGGAAGCCTCTTGATCGGAGCGGTGCATCCGCGTATCTTCGGCTCACCTTAGCACTCGCCGTGCCAGAGTGCTAACAGCCGCGGGGTTCCTCGCGGCTCTCATCGGAAGGATCACCCACTACCGAAGGTCCAAGGAGGGACAGGCAAGATGGCAACCGCCTCGAACACGAAACTGAACATCTCCCCCATGGCCGACCGCATCGTCGTCGCGCCGCTCGAAGAAACCGAGGAGATGCGCGGTGGTCTGTACATTCCGGACACCGCGAAGGAGAAGCCGCAGCAGGGCACCGTCGTCGCCGTGGGTCCCGGCCGCATGAACGACGACGGCGAGCGCATCCCGATGGAAGTCAAGGCCGGAGACCGGG
Organism: Candidatus Palauibacter poriticola; assembly: GCA_012270965.1. GTDB lineage: Bacteria > Gemmatimonadota > Gemmatimonadetes > Palauibacterales > Palauibacteraceae > Palauibacter > Palauibacter poriticola. Next base: position 96,750 of record JAAXHJ010000066.1, on the reverse strand, counting down.
TTCTCTACGGCAAGTACGCCGGGACCGAGGTTTCGCTGGATGGCAACGACTACCTGATCGTGAAGGAAAGCGACGTCCTGGCCGTCCTCTAGCCGCCGAAGCGGGAGACGGCGGGTCAAACCCGTGGACTGATGCGCCCGAACTACCGGGCGAAGGAGAAGAAATGGCGAAGGATCTCGAATTCGATACCGCGGCACGGCAGCGCCTGAAGGCGGGCGTGGACAAGCTCGCGCGCGCGGTCAAGGTCACGCTCGGCCCCAAGGGGAGGAATGTGGTCCTGGAGAAGAAGTTCGGCAGCCCGACGATCACGAAGGACGGCGTGACGGTCGCGAAGGAGGTCGAGTTGGACGACCCGGTCGAGGATCTCGGCGCGAAGATGGTGAAGGAAGTCGCGACGAAGACGTCCGACGCGGCGGGCGACGGCACGACGACGGCGACGGTGCTCGCGCAGTCGATCTTCACCGAGGGCCTCAAGAGCGTGACGGCGGGCGCGAACCCGATGGCGCTCAAGCGCGGCATCGACAAGTCCGTTGAAGCGATCGTCGCGAACCTCCACTCGATCTCCGTCGAGACCTCCGGGAAGACGGAAATCGCTCAGGTCGCCGCCATTTCGGCGAACAGCGACCAGGAGATCGGCGAGCTGATCGCCGACGCGATGGAGAAGGTCGGGAAGGACGGCGTCATCACGGTCGAGGAGGCCCGCGGCCTCGAGACCGATCTGGATACCGTCGAGGGGATGCAGTTCGACCGCGGCTATCTCTCGCCGTACTTCGTCACGGATCCGGACAAGATGGAGGTCGTCCTCGACGAGCCGATCATCCTGATCCACGACAAGAAGATCTCGGCCATGAAGGACCTGCTGCCGGTCCTTGAGAAGGTCGCCCAGATGGGCAAGCCCCTCCTGATCGTGGCCGAGGATGTCGAGGGCGAGGCGCTTGCCACGCTCGTCGTCAACAAGCTGCGCGGAACACTGAAGGTCGCGGCCGTCAAGGCTCCGGGCTTCGGCGACCGCCGCAAGCAGATGCTGCAGGACATCGCGATCCTCACGGGCGGCCAGGTGATCTCCGAGGAACTCGGCTTCAAGCTCGAGAATACGGTGGTCGGCGACCTCGGCCAGGCGAAGCGGATCGTCATCGACAAGGACAATACGACAATCGTGGACGGGGCCGGCGACGCGGACGGGATCCAGGGCCGCATCGGCGAGATCAAGGTCGCGATCGACAAGTCCACGTCCGACTACGACCGCGAGAAGCTCCANNAAGAAGGCCCGCGTCGAGGACGCGCTGCACGCGACGCGCGCGGCGGTCGAGGAGGGGATTGTGCCCGGAGGCGGCGTGGCGCTGCTCCGCAGCCAGTCGGCGCTGGATGAGGTCGAGGGAGCGGACTCGGACGAGAACATCGGGATCCGGATCGTGAACCGGGCGGTGGAGGAGCCGATTCGGATCATCGCCTCGAACGCCGGAGCCGAGGGCTCGATCATCGTCGAGAAGGTCCGCGAGGCCGAGGGCCGGAACACCGGCTACAACGCGGCCACGGACGAGTACGAGGACATGGTGGGGGCGGGCGTCATCGACCCGACCAAGGTCACGCGCACCGCGCTCCAGAACGCGGCCTCGATCGCGGGTCTGCTGCTCACGACCGAGGCGGTCGTGGTGGAGCGGCCCGAGGCTGAGGATCCGGCGGCGGCGGCCGGCGGCGGCATGCCCGGCGGTGGCATGGGCGGGATGTACTAAACTTCGGTCGCTGGATCCGGTGGGGCGGAACATGGGGAGGCTCGAGAACGGCGACCCCTGTGCCCCCCGCTGTCAGGTGTGGTGCGAAGGGCCCGGCTTCGGCCGGGCCTTCGCGCATCCGCCTCCCGCCGTTAGGATGTCGCGCGATGCGGTATCTCCGATCTCACTCCGGACCTCCGGTGGCTCGCGTGCGTGCCGCGCGGATGACGCCATGGATCGCCGCCCTGGCGTCGCTGGCCTGCGCGGATGCGACGGGGCCCGGCGAGGATCTGTGTCCGGCCGTCGCGGGGCGGGGCGCCACCCGCGTCACGCTGTCGCTCGCGGCCGGGGAGATGTGCGTACTGCCGGCGGGAGGCGTGCAGGTCGTGGAGATCGGGGCGGGCAACGCCGCGGCGCGGTACCTGTTGGTCGTGCAGAGCGCCCTGCGCAGGCCGGGGGCGACGACAGGTCTGAGGCTCGATGCGCAGGCGAGGGGGGCGGTGGCGGCGCGGGTTCCTCCGCTCGCCGCTCCGGCGCGCGCGCTCCCGGTCGATGCGTTCGGCCTCGAGGGCGACGGCCTCGGCCTCGAGGGCGCGTCGCGGGCCGAACTCACCTTCAGGACGAACGCCCGCCGCGCCGTGCGGGGCGCGCGTCCGCTGCGCCCGAGGCGTGCCGCGGCACCGGACCCGGGCATGGCGCGCGCGAACGCGGCCCCCGCCGCCCCGACGCCCCCCTCCGTCGGCGACACGGTGATCTTCAGCAACGCGGTGCATCCGAATCTCGACGTCGACTGCGATGGGATCCACGACGTGACCGCGGTCGTCCGCGCGGTGGGCTCGAACTTCGCGGTCGTGGAGGATCTCGACGGGGCCGGTGCCGTGCTCGGCGGCCACTACGAGAGCGTTCTCGGATCGCTTGAGAGGTCGGTCTTCCCGGTGCTCTCGGCGTACTTCGGCGAGCCCGCGGACATCGACGGAAACGGCGTCGTATGGGTCCTGTTCACACCCGTCGTGAACCGGACCACGCCACGCGACGGCGACACCAGGATCCTGGGATTCTTCAATCCGGCCGATCTGGCCGATCCCGAGAGCTGCCCGGCGTCCAACGGCGGGGAGATCCTCTACCTTCTCGCGGCGGATCCCAACGGCCGGTTCTCCAAACCCGTACCCGCGAAATTCGCCACGACCGGGGCGATCGGCGTGGCCGCGCACGAGCTGGCGCACCTCATTTCGGCCGAGCGCCGCACCGTGCTCGCCTCGGGCACGTTCGCCCACCTCGAGGAAATCTGGCTCAGCGAGGCGCTGGCGCATTCGGCGGAGATGATCGTCGGGATGTCGCGCGCGTTCCTGCGTCCCGGCCGCAACTACGGCTTCGAGGAACTCTTTGCCCATTCCGGCACCTTCGAGACCTACCACTTCCCGAACCTCCGCCGCTCCGCCTTCTACCTGCTGGGCCCGCACCGGACCCCCGCGCTGGGTAACGCCGACGGGCGGGATCCCGATGGCATCTCCTCGCTCGCGATGCGAGGCTTCGGGTGGCTCTTCCTGCGCTGGCTCGCGGATCAGTACGCACCGGCGAGCGGCGGACGGCTCGGCGGACCCCAGGAGGAGGCCATCTTCCACGACCTGGCGGGGGGCGGGGTGGCGCGCACGCGGGGCGTGGAGAACGTCGAGCGGGTCGTGTCGGCGCACGGCGGGCCGGGCACATGGGACGACCTGCTGGCGGCGTGGGCTCTTGCCCCGGTCGCGGACGATCTGCCCGGCGCTCCCCCCTCGACGCAGGTGAAGACGCTGCACCTTCGCGATGTGTTCGCCGCCCTGCACCGCGAACTGGACGGAAGGGCTCCCTTCGCACACGCCTTTCCGCTCCAAGCGATGGAGATTCCGCTCGCCGATGGGACGGATGCCCGGATCGACTTCGAACTTGCCGCATCGACGGGCTACTATTTCCAGCTTGAGAGCGAGGGACCGCACCCGGAGATCCGCCTGAAACTCACGACGCAGGCGGGGCTTGCCGTCCCCTCTTCCGAGGCCGTCCGCATCGTTGTGCTCCGGACCCGTTGACCTCTCGGCGACCGGCACGGCCCGCCGGGGCTTCGCGCCGCCTCGGGCACGGATCGTGAGGGACGGGTATCTTGGCCCAGCACCTATGGGAGGACCGGTCGGCCCCGGGAGGTCGCCGGTCGCATGGACCGCGCCACGGAGATCGACTGTGAGACACGCATGCTGAGACCGTACGGCGTAGGGCCGCGCCAGGGTGTTGAGATCTCCGGTGTCGCGATCTCCGGCCTCGCCATCTCCGGTCTCGCGTTCGCGGCTTGCGGTGGCGGCACGACGGACCCGCCTCCGCCGCCACCTCCTCCTCCGCTCGCCACGGGGTGCGGGGGGGCGGCCACGCCGTCCGTGTCCGTCACGCTGGACCTGACCCCCGGCCAGCACGTCACGCTCGACAACCCCGCCGACGTGCGCGCCTTCAGGCTGGCGGGCTCGGACTCGCCCCGCGACTACCAGGTGATCGTACAGAGCGCCTCCGAAGCGCCCGGCCAGAGCGCCGATGGCTGTGTGCGGGTTCGCGCCGAGCGCGCCTCCGGGAACGTGACCCCGTTCCGGCCCTCCCGTCTCACCTCCGGGGTCGGGGACCTGAGCCGCGACCTTCGCCGCCGGGAGTCCTGGTTCGCGCGCGAACGCCTCCTGCGAGAGCGTGATCTGCGGGAACTCGCCGCGGTCGGTGCCCGGCCCATCCGGTCCCGAACTCCGGGGCTCAATCCGCTGAACCCGGCCGATGCGCCACGGGCGCCGGCCCTGGGGGACACTCTTTCCTTCAGAATCGGAGTGGGCGCGGATCTGATCGTGAATTGCCGCAACCCGGCGACGGTCCAGGGCGAGGTCAGGTACGCGGGAGAGTACTTCACCATCGTGGAGGACCTCCAGTTCCACAGTCAGCCGGACAGCGACCGGTTCTCGGAGGAAGAATTCGAGACGATCGGCCGGCAGCTCGACGAAGTCGTGTATCCGGTGGACGTCGCCTACTTCGGCGAGCCCGCGGACATCGACAACAACGGGACCGTCTTCGCCCTCATCACGGCCGAGGTGAACAAGCTCACGCCGGCCGGGGAAGCGAGCGTCGTGGCCGGCTTCTTCCTGGCGCGCGATCTCACGTCAAGGTCGAGTTGTGAGGCCTCGAATGAAGGGGAGATCTTCTATCTCGTGGGCCCGGATCCCGACGAGGACTACGGCTCGGACATCAGCATCAACTTCGCGAACGCCCTCGCGCGGTCGACGGTCGCGCACGAGTTCGCCCATCTGCTCAACACGCAGCAGCGCGTCACGCTCGGGGGCGGGAACATCTTCGGCGACCGGGAGGTCGCGTGGCTCGATGAGGGCATGGCCCACCTGGCCGAGGAGATCGCCGGCCTCCGCGCCGCGGGGCTCGGGACCCGGGCCAACCTCGATCTGGACATGATCACGACGAGCGAGGAACAGCTCACCATCTACAACCACTTTCACATCGTGAACCAGATTCGCCTCGGCCGCTTCCTACGGGGCGGATGCCCGCCCGATCCCAACGGTCCGGCGGTGACTCCGGCGCTCGGCGACGCGGCGGGCGAAGATCCCGGCGGAGTCGAATCCCTCTCCTTCCGCGGCTTCGCGTACGGGTTCGTGCGCTGGCTCGGCGACCAGTTCGGGGCGCCCGGGAGCGGGGGAGCGCTGCCCGGAAGCCGGGAGGAGGAGCTGTTCCGATACCTGACTTCGGGTGGGCCCGCGCACTTCAAGGGCGTCACCAACGTGGAACGCACCCTCCGAACCGTCGCCGGAGTGGAGATGGAGTGGGAGGAGCTCCTCTCGCTGTACCTCACCTCTCTCATCGCGGACGACCGCGCGCCGGCCGCCGCGGATCCCCGGACGCAGTGGAAGACGTGGAATCTCGCGGCGCTGTACGGACAACTCAGCGCATCCAACCTCGGAGACAGCTGCCCCTTCACGCGCGACTTCCCGCTCACGCCTTCGAGGGTGAACGTTCACGTATCGACGAACAGCTCGACCGAGTTCACCGTGAACTCCTCCACGGGGCGTTACTTCTCGCTCGTGAGTTCGGGCGCGACACCCGCCGTGGTCGTCGAAGTCATGGATCCGGCCGGGGCGAACCTCCCCGGACGGGCCCGGGCGCAGGTCACCGTACTCCGTACGCGATGAGTGCTGCGCTCCGGTATTTCGCGGCGCGCGGGGCGGGATGTGTCTTCGCGCATACGCGTTGAACCGTCATAGCCGGCGCCGCCGGGTCCCGTTCGCGGCCTTGCTGACCGCCGGCTGCGCGGTTGCGGCTTGCGCGACGGAGGCCCGCGTGGGCCAGGCCGGGGACCGAGTGGACCAGCCGGAGGACCGGGTGGGCCAAGCGGTGGGCCAAGCGGACTCGGCGGAGGCCCGTGCGGACCAGGCGGTGGACCGGGTGGGCGAGATCGGCCCCGAGTCTTTCGAAGGTGCGGTGCGCGTGGTGGGGAGCGATCCCTTCCCGTACACGATCGTCCAAGCGGAGGACGGCCGCTCCCTGACCGTGACGGGAGCCCTGCGCGACGATATCCGGAGGCTCTCCGGCGCGAGGGTCCGGGTTACGGGACGCCTCCGGCCGGGGGAACAGCCGGGCACGGGCCTCGACGTCTCTTCCTGGGAAGTCCTCTCGGTGGACGGTGAGCGGCCCCTCGTGGGGCGGCTTGAACGGGGTGCGGCGGGTTACGATCTGGTGAGGCCCGGCGGAGCGAGAGTCCCGTTGAACTTCGTTCCAGGCTCGCTGGGCGACCGTGCGGGCTCGCTCCTCTGGGTCGTGTTGGACGAACACGGGGGCGTTGCCGCCTACGGCATCATCCGCGAACCCGGCGGCGGCGAGCACGGTGGTGGCGCGTCCGGCTAAGGGGCCGGCCACGACGGCGCATCCGGCGGAAGTGCAGTCGGCGGAGAGTCCGGCCCGGAAGCGCATCCGGGTTAGGAGTCCGGCGCCGTCGGATCGTCCGGGAGCCGCGTTTGGCGATCCGCGCACACCGCCCTAGCTTCCGCGTCCACCGAGAGTCCAACCGAATCGTGCATCGACGGGTAGGCCGATGAACGAATCCCAGATTTCCATCACGCTCCCCGACGGCTCCTCGAAGCGGCTCCCTCGCGGCTCGAGCGCCGCCGATCTTGCCGCGGCGATCGGGCCGGGGCTGGCCCGGGCCGCCGTCGCGGCGCGCGTGGACGGCGTGCTGACGGATCTGTCGGCCGAGCTGCCGGATGGGGCGCAGGTCGCGATCGTGACGCGCAGCGACGAGGACGCCGACGCGCTCTACGTCCTGCGCCATTCCGCGGCGCACGCGCTCGCCACCGCGGTGCGCGAACGGGTTCCGGGGGCGGGGATCGGCTTCGGTCCCCCGATCGAGGATGGCTTCTACTACGACTTCGACGTTCCGGAACCCTTCACGCCGGAAGACCTGCGGGAGATCGAGCGCGCGATGGGGGCGGTCGCGGGGGCGGACGATCCGTTCGAGCGCCGCGAGGTCACGGGCGACGAAGCCCGGGAGCTGTTCGCGGACGATCCGCTCAAGCTGGAGCGGCTGGCCGAGATCCCCGAGGGCGAGGCGATCTCCGTCTACCGGAACGGGCCCTTCCTCGACCTGTGCCGGGGACCGCACGTCGCACGCACGGGCGACATCCGCCATTTTCGGATTCTCAGCGCCGCGGGGGCCTATTGGCGCGGCGACGAGCGGCGGCGGATGCTGCAGCGCATCTACGGCACGGCCTTCTACTCGCGGGACGCGCTTGAGGCCCACATCACCCGCGTCGAGGAGGCGCGCCGGCGCGATCACCGCAAGCTGGGCAGGGAACTCGACCTGTTCTCGATCCAAGACGAGATCGGGCCGGGGCTCGTTTGCTGGCACCCCAGGGGCGCGCGCGTGCAGTTGGAGTTGAGGCGCTGGATCGAGGATCTGCAGGAGGCGCACGGCTACGAGTTCGTCTACACGCCGCACATCTCCAGCGAGGCGCTCTTCCGGCGCTCCGGGCACCTCCCCAACTACGCGGAGAACATGTACCCCCGCATGGAGGGCGAGGACGGCGAAGCGTTCCGCGTGAAGCCGATGAACTGTCCGGGTCACATCGCGATCTACGCCGCGCACCCCCGCAGCTATCGCGACCTTCCGGTGCGGCTGTGCGAGGTCGCGAACGTGTACCGCTACGAACGGTCGGGGACGCTGCACGGACTGCTGCGCGTGCGGATGCTCACCATGGACGACGGGCACGTCTTCTGTACTCCGGATCAGATCGAGGACGAGATCTTCGTCTGCCTGAAGCTGGTCGACACCGTGATGACGACGCTGGGCCTCGGCTACCGGTTCGATCTCTCCACGCGTCCGGACGGGGACAAGCGGATCGGGGGCGACGAGGTGTGGGACGTGGCCGAGGGCGCCCTGCGCGACGCGCTGGAGCGCGGCGGCCTCGAGTACGAGGTGGACGAGGGCGGGGGCGCGTTCTACGGTCCGAAGATCGACATCAAGTACAAGGACGCGATCGGACGCGAGTGGCAGGGGGCCACGATCCAGCTCGATTTCAACCTGCCCGAACGCTTCGAACTCGAGTACACGGGATCGGACAACCAGCCGCACCGCCCCGTGATGATCCACCGCGCCATCTTCGGCACCCTGGAGCGCTTCACGGGCGTCCTCATCGAGCACTTCGCGGGCGCCTTTCCCCCGTGGCTCGCGCCCGTGCAGATTCGCGTGCTCCCGATCACCGCCGCGCACGAGGCCGCGGCGGCCGGCATCCGGGACCGGCTCGCGGCGGAGGGCCTGCGCGTCGAACTCGACGCCCGCTCCGACACGCTCGCCTACCGCATCCGCGACGGCGAGCTGCAGAAGGTCCCCTACCTGCTCGTCGTCGGCGACCGCGAGATCGAGTCCGGCACCGTGGCGGTGAGGGCCCGCGGCGCCGCGCGCAAGCAGGAGGTCGTCCCCCTCGACGAGTTCAGTGCCCGCATCCGAGAACGCGTGAGCACCCGCTCGCTCGACCCCTGAGGCACCTTGTCTGGGGGGACATCGTAGGCCCCGGAGACACCTGTGCGGCGGTTCGAGGTCAGCGTGAGCGCGGACAACGCTTCGCGGTCGCGTCGCTGTACTTCGATGACATCTCCTCGTATAGTACCCTCCGTCACGAGCGTACGAGGTCCGAGTCGGGCCTCCCGCTGAATACCATAGCCAACCGAAAGCCGAGGGGTAGCTCCCCGAGGCTAGGCGAATAAGTGGGACTTTCCGCATACCTCGTACGCGATCGTGACACGGCCCGGCACCTATGCGGGTCGTGCCCAACAACGCATATGGAGAGAGCAAGGGGTCATGCGAAAACTGCTGCAATCAACGGGTGCGGTCTTCATCGTTCCAATCGTTGTCGTCATCCTGGCCACAGCTCCCCTTGCCGCGCAGACCGCCCTCGGAATCCGCGCGGGGCTCGGGCGGGGGACGGTGTCTATTGATGAGGACCTCGCGAGGACGGCAAGGAGCGGCGTTACAATCGGCATGGATCTCGGCTTGCCGGTATCCGACGCCGTCGATCTCCGCATCGGAGGCAGCTACGCGCAAAAGGGCGGTGGAGCCGCACTGCTGGGAGCGGAGGCGGACCTATCCATGGACTACGTGCAGTTCTCGGCCTTGGGTCGGCTCGGTACGCCCGGTCCGGTGTCGGCCGGGGTACTTGCTGATCGGGCCTTGGGCGGCCTTTCGGCTGTCGTGCGACTACGGCGAAGCCATTGAGAACGTGAGGGCCAGTGTGAGCTGCGGGGAGGTTATTCCTGATGTTGCTGCGGCGGACTTCGGCGTGACGGTTGGTGCTGGCGTGGACGTGGCGCTCCGAACGGGGGTTGGGCTCGGTCTGGATGCATTGTACAGCCTCGGATTGAAGGAGCTCAACGACGCTGGCAACAAGACACGATTCCTCGCGATTCAGGCTGGCGTCGTATTCGTGATCGACTGAGCTACCGCCACAACCGAGCGAAGCGTCAGGGCATCCCGCCTTCGGGCTGAGAGTTCACAATCCCCGCGGGCTCAACCCTGTCGGACTGAAACGCGGACTTCACCGAAGAGGATCCGGCACCATCGCGGGTGTCGGTCCACGCGTTTGGCGACTCGAACGAAAGGGACAGTAATGAACCCGGCGTCACTTGATCCGTCCCGGGCACCGCGCTGTTCATCGTTTGCCCTGCTCGCACCAAGGACTACCGTGTGCGCCGTGCTGTTCGGATTCGCCGCGGTGTTGTCCGCCGCGTGCGGCGGGGGGACCGCCGGCCCGGCGCCGCCTCCCCCGCCGCCGCCTCCCCCGCCCAATCGCGCGCCGACCGCCGTGGGGGCACTGCCCTCGGTCCAGGTGGAGGTGGGTGGGACGGCTTCGGTCGACGTGTCGGGGGCGTTCAGCGACCCGGATGGGGACGCGCTGACGTACACGGCGGCGAGCTCGAACGTGGGCGTGGCAACCGTCTCCGTGTCGGGTGCCTCGGTGACGGTGACGGCTGCGGCGAAGGGGTCGGCGACGGTGACCGTAACCGCGACGGACGGCGGCGGGTTGAGCGCACAGCAGAGCTTCGGTGTGACGGTGCCCAATCGCGCCCCCGCCGCCGTTGGGACGCTTCCCGTCGTGGAACTCGCGATCGGCGAGACCGAGGCGGTGGATGTGTCGGGGGCGTTCGCGGATCCGGACGGCGACGCGCTGACCTTCGCCGTCGCCTCGTCGAACGACGCCGTGGCGGCGGGTGCGGCGTCGGGGTCCGTGGTGACGGTCACCGGTGTGGGGCAGGGAAGCTCGACGTTGACCGTTACGGCGTCCGACCCGGACGGGCTCAGTGCGCGGCAGGCCTTCGAGGTCTCCGTCATCAATCGCGCGCCCGCGACGGTGGGCACGCTTCCCGGGATCGAGGTCGCCGTCGGCGAGTCGCGGACGGTGGAGGTGTCGGGTGCGTTCAGCGACCCGGACGGCGACGCCCTGACCTACGCGGCGTCCTCCACCGACGTGGCCGTGGCGACCGCCTCGACCACGGGCAGCGTGGTTACGGTGACGGCGGCGTCGCAGGGCAGGGCGGTCGTGACGGTGACGGCGACCGACGGCGGCGGACTGAGCGCGGAACAGAGCTTCGCGGTCACCGTCCCCAACCGCGCCCCGGCGGCGGTGGGCACGCTTCCCGGCCTCGACCTGATCGTCGGCGAGTCGCGGACCGTCGACATCTCCCGCGCGTTCAGCGACCCGGACGGCGACGCGCTGAGCCACACGGCCACGTCATCGAAGGCCGGCGTGGCTTCGGTTACGGTGTCGGGGACCGTCGTGACGGTGGCTGCGGTGGGTGCGGGCGATGCCGTCGTGACGGCGGTGGCGACCGACGGTGGAGGCCTGAGCGCAACCCAAACGCTGGCCGTGTCCGTGCGGGAGCCGGTGCCTGTGAGGATTACGGGAGTGCAGCCACCCGTGCTCGTGGAGGGCGAGTCGGCGACGATCCACGGACAGGGTTTCGCGTCGGTGCCGGGCGAGAACGAGGTTCTGATCGGCGGTCTCGCCGCTACGGTGACTGCGGCAAGCGCGACCAGCCTCGTGATCGACGTGCCGTACGCCGACTGCCTGCCGCCCCGGACGGTCCAGCTGAGCGTCACAGCGTTCGGCCGGAACGATGCCGCGGCGGTCGGCGTGACCCCGGCGCGGGAGGAGGATCTTGCGCTTCCCGCGGGCTGGTACCTCTACACGTACGCCGGGAACGGATGTCTCCACCTGCCTCGTTCCGCGACGGGGGCCGAGTATCTGATCGGCGTCGTTTCGACCTCGGAGGTACCGTCCTCGCTGACCCCGGTCACGATGACGGGCACCCCGGGCGATCCCACCGTGGCCGCCGAGGGCAGCGGCGTGGTGGCACACCTCCTCGCCGCCTCGCAGGCGTTCGCGCCTGCGGACTTGGGCGGGACCGGGGTGCCGCGATTCGACGCGGCCGGACGAGGGGTGCCGGCGGACCTTGATCAAGAGGCTCTCGGGCCACCGCGCGACCGGCGTCGGCACGACGAGATCATGGAGCGCAATCGCAGCTTGGCGCGGCGCTTGGGTCCGCCCGAATGGCCGGCTCGAACAGTGGACGCGCTCGCCGACACCGTGAACTACGCGCGCGGCGACACGGTGACCCTCTACGCCGACCCCAACCGGACCTGCCGGCAGTCCACCCAGGTTCGCGCCGTGGTCCGGCTCGTCGGAGATACCGGCATCTGGCTGGACGACATCGCGAATCCGAGCGGAACCTTCACCGACGCGGAACTCTCCGGTCTTGACGCGTTTTTGACCCGGCATACCGCTCCGGTGCTCGACGGCTACTTTGGGGCCCTGTCCGACGTGGACGGGAACGGACGGATACTCGTCCTCATGACCCAGGAGGTGAATCGCGTCGAAAATGCGGGGGGCTGGGTCTCATGGGCGGATCTCTATCCGGTCTCCGACTGCGCGACGAGCAACGAGGCTGAGATTACATACGTCCAAGTGCCCGATCCGGCGGGCATCGTTGGACAGGCGACGACGAAGCAGAGCCTGCTCGATTTCTATCCGCAGCTCCTGACCCACGAAGTCACCCACTTGGTGCAGGCAAACGCCCAGGTGCTGGGGTCGGCCGACTTCAAGACGAGCTGGGAGGTCGAAGGCGGAGCCAGCTTGGCGCAGCAGCTGGTCGCCTACCGGCTGTTCGGGCACGGGTCGAACCGGGATCTGGACTATGACGAGTATCAGGCCGGGGGTAACTGGTACCTTCACGCGTGGGTTGCCGACATGGCCTACTTCTTCGGCTGGGGCGGGAGCGGCGGCGACCGCACTGTCGGTGCCCCGGAAGAGTGCACTTGGATCGGCCGGGCCAGCGAGGGGAACGATGGCCCGTGTCTCGGCAATGCCGTGTACGGCGTCCCCTCCATGGTCCTCAGATCCGCGATGGACCGCTGGGGTGGGGATTACCCCGGCGGCGAACAGGCACTAATGAAGCGTCTCACACAGTCGCCGCAAGTTGGGTTCGCGTCCTTGGAGGATGTCGGCGGCGAGCCCATCGAGGGGATCCTTGCAAACTTCTACATGTCACTGTGGACCGATGGCCGCGTCTGGAACTCCGTTGGCATGACCTCTTGGAACCTCTACGATATCTTCAGCAACTTCGTCGAGAGCGCCCGGCTCCTCCCGTGGACCTCCTCGCACGCCGCTTTCAAGGGCTCGTGGAACGTCCGCGCCGGCTCCTCCTTCTATCTTCACTGGACGCCGGGGGGCGGCATGGCGCCGACCAGCCTCAAGGTGACCTCGTCCAATGGCGCGCCCGCGCCCGGCCACGTCTCGGTCTGGGCACTCAGGATTCGCTGACCTCCGCCGGGGGCCGGGAGGGCGCACTCTCCCGGCCCCGGCGTAATCATTCACCCGTGGGACGCCTGCGAGGAACCGCGATGCTCCCCAGCGAAGGAACCCACACCCCGTGCGGCATCCAACGGCTCCAGCGGTGGACTGGAGCTGTGCGCCCCCGTCGCCCGGGGTCGCGCCACGTGACGGCGACCATCCCCATCTTGGCAACCGCCGCCGCGGCCCTCGTCGGCTCGTGCGGCGGGGAGCCTGCCGGACCTCCTCCTCCGCCCCCACCGCCGCCCAACCGTCCGCCCGCGGCCACGGCCTCACTTGCGCCCGTTGAAGTACACGTGGGCGATACGGCGTCGATCCGCATCTCGGGAGCTTTCTCGGACCCCGACGGCGACGCCCTCTCCTTCGCCGCCACGAGTTCCGACGTGGAAGTCGTCGCGGTTGCCCTGGCGAGCGGGCTGGTGACCGTGACGGCGGTCGGCAAGGGCCGCGCGGTGGTGACGGTGTCCGCAACGGACGGCGGCGGTCTGAGCGCCCAGCTGTCCTTCGCGGTCACGGTGCCCAACCGTCCGCCGACGGCGATGGACACGATTCCCGCGCTCGAACTCCTCGAGGGCGCGGCGAGAACCGTCGACCTTACCGGCGCGTTCAGCGACCCGGATGGCGACGCGCTGACCCACACGGCCATCTCGTCCAGAACGACGGTCGTGGCGGTGTCCCTGGCCGGGACGATCGCGACGGTAACCGGGGTGGGACCGGGCGAGGTCCAGGTCACCGTGGTCGCGACCGACACCGACGGCACGAGCGCCAGCCAGGCGTTCGGCGTCACCGTGCGCCGTCCGGCGCCGGTCGTAACCGTAACCCCTCCCAATGCGCAGCTCACGGCCATCGACGCCAGCCTGCGGCTGTCGGCGGAGGTGCGAGACCCCGCCGGGCGAGTCATCCCCGGGGCCGCCGTGACGTGGGCGAGCAGCGCGCCATCGGTCGTCAGAGTGGCCGCGTCCGGGCTCGCGACGGCCGTTCGCAACGGGACGGCGACGATCACGGCGACGTATTCCGGGTCCGAGGGCTCCGCGTCGGGGACCGGGACCGTGCGCGTCGCACAGGAGCCGCGCTCGGTCGCGGTGCTTCCCGCCGCTCCAACGCTCGGACCCGGCGACACGCTTCGTCTTTCGGCGACGGCGCACGACGCCAACGGCCACCCGGTCGAAGGAGCGGAGTTCGCGTGGTCGTCGAGCGCTCCGTCCGTCGCCCCGGTGAGTTCGTCCGGAGTCGTGTCCGGGGCTGCGGAGGGTACGGCGACGATTGCCGCGGCGGCGGGCACGGCTCGCGGCACGGCGCGGGTCACCGTGGTGAACCCGGATCGCGACGCTCTGGAGGCCCTCTATTACGCGACGGACGGGCCGAACTGGGACCGCAACGACGGCTGGCTCACCGCCGCACCCCTCGGGGAATGGTACGGCGTGGAGACGAACGCACTCGGGCGGGTCACCGAGATCCGGCTCAACGTATACGATGACGATGCCTCTCGGTGGCTTGGAAACGGCTTGGCCGGCACGATCCCTCCCGAACTGGGCACCATTGGCAGCTTGGAATACTTGGACCTTGGTTACAACGAGCTGTCAGGTCGCATCCCCGCCGAGCTCGGCGAGCTTGCCAACCTGGGGCTGCTCGCTTTGGGGGGCAACGATCTTTCGGGGCGAATTCCGCCGGAACTCGGTAATCTCACCAACCTCTGGTATCTTGCCATCAATTTCAACGACCTGACGGGTTCGATCCCGCCCGAGTTGGGCAACCTAGTGAACCTGAACTATCTCTACGCTCATTGGACGGGCCTCACCGGGCGGATTCCGCCCGCCCTCGGGAATCTCGCCGGTCTTTTTCGGCTCTGGCTCGCCGGCAACGAGCTAACGGGCCCGGTCCCACCTGAACTCGGAGACCTCGTCAATGTCCGGGATTTATGGCTCGGCCAGAACGAACTCACCGGCAGGATCCCTCCGGAACTGGGGAACCTCGTCCGTCTGACTGAGCTCAATCTCGTCGGGAACCGCCTAACGGGCCCGATCCCGCCCGAGCTCGGGAACCTCGGAAGCCTGACGACGCTCGCCTTGGGAGGCAATGATCTGACGGGTCCGATCCCGTCCGAGTTGGGTCGCCTCACCAGCCTTACGGGAATCTGGCTCTACGACACCCGAGTTTCGGGTGGGATTCCGACCGCCCTCGGCAACTTGACTGCACTCACATTTGCGAATCTCGGCGGAAACCGTTTGACGGGGCCAGTTCCGCCCGACCTGGGCAATCTCCGGGAACTCGCTTGGTTGTCGCTCGCCAACAACCGACTCAGCGGCCCCATCCCGGCCCGGCTGGCGGAATTAGTGAGCTTGGAGGAGCTCGATGTGTCAAACAACGCTGGCATGGCGGGCGTTCTCCCGGCGGACATGACGTCCCTAACGCGCCTCGTCGAGTTCATGGCCGGGGGCACGAGTCTCTGCGCACCCTCGGATCCGGATTTCCGTGTTTGGCTGCAAGGCGTCCCCAAACGGCGCGTCGCCTTCTGCACCGCAGCTGGGGAAGGAGCGGCGTACCTGACGCAGGCCGTGCAATCCCGACAATACCCCGTTCCTCTGGTTGCGGGCGAGAGGGCGCTGCTGCGCGTCTTTCCGACGGCCGCCCGCGCCACCAGCCAGGGCATTCCGGAAGTGCGGGCCCGCCTTTTCCTCGACGGGCGGGAGGCGCACGTGGTGGACATTCCGCCGAAGTCCGCGGCGATCCCCACCGAGGTGAACGAGGCCCTGCTCTCACGGTCATCCAACGCCGAGATTCCGGGATACCTGATTCACCCGGGGCTGGAACTGGTCGTGGAGGTCGATCCGTCGGGAAGGTTGGATCCGGCCTTGGGCGTCACCCGACGGATACCCGAAACGGGTCGGCTGCCGGTGGAAGTCAGGGCGATGCCGCTCTTCGATCTCACCGTGATTCCGTTTGTGTGGGCGGGGACTTATGATTCGTCGATTGTAGGGCTGGTGGGTGCCGTGGCCGCCGACCCCGAGCGCCACCATATGCTGGAGGATACCCGAACGCTCCTACCGGTGGGGGACCTCTCCGTAACGGCCCACGATCCGGTGCTGAGCGCAAGCAACGACCCGTACGTTCTGCTCGGCGAGACGGCGGCGATTCGAGCCATCGAGGGCGGCGGCGGACATTACATGGGAATGATGGTCGCCCCCCTTAGCCGCAACATCGGCGGCGTGGCGCATCGCCCCGGAACGTCGAGCTTCGCCCAACCCTACGCCAGCGTCGTAGCGCACGAACTCGGCCACAACATGAATCTTCGGCATGCGCCGTGCGGGGACCCCGCCGGTGTCGATCCCTCCTTCCCCTACGCGGACGGATCGATCGGCGCGTGGGGGTATGATTTCGGCCGGGGAAGCTTGGTCTCCCCATCCCGCCCGGATCTCATGTCCTATTGCGATCCCGAGTGGGTCAGCGATTACCACTTCACGAACGCATTGGGGCACCGGCTGATTTCGGAGGGGGCGGCGGCACCAGGCGCTCCGGCGAAGTCGCTCCTTCTGTGGGGAGGCGTCAGACCGGATGGGGGATTGTATCTCGAACCGGCGTTCGCCGTCGACGCCCCTCCGCTCCTCCCCGAAGCCGATGGCGAACACCGGCTTACCGGGTACGCGGCGGACGGCACGGAGCTCTTCTCGCTCGACTTCGCAATGCGGGAGGCGGCCGACACGGACGGCGGCGCCGGGTTTGTCTTCGTGCTCCCCATGAGAGCCGCGTGGGAGCGCGACCTCGTCTCGCTCACGCTTTCGGGCCCGGGCGGCTCCGTCACCCTTGACGGTGCCAGCGATTTGCCCATGGCCATCGTGCGCGATCCCGGCAGCGGGTCGGTGCGGGGCATCCTCCGCGACGCCCCGGACCGGGAGGCCGTGCTGGCCGACGCGGCTGCGATCTTCGGGGGCGGCACCGAGTTCGAAGTCCAGCTCAGCCGCGGGCTCCCGGAGCCCGGCGCGTGGCGGCGATAGCCGGGACCCCTATCGAAAGCTTGACGACGGTCGAGGGAATCCGCAGCCTGCCGGGACTTCGCTCGAAGCCGATCCGCCGGACGAATGGCCGGACGAGTGATCGTTGCGCTGCTTGCGAAACAAGGAGGTCGTTCATGACCAGCACCGAAGGACGGATCCTGCTCGGGGTGGTGTCGGCAGTTCTGATCACGGCATGCGGTGGCGGGGAGCCCACGGCGCCGCCGGCTCCCGAATACCCTCAAGTGGCCGGGACATACACCGGCTTCGTAACGCTGCGGATGTCGGCCTTCGCAGGCTCGGCCGACTTCCCCATGACTCTGAACGTCGTCCAGTCGGGCGCACAGGTTACGTTCAGCGGAAGCGTGACGGCCGCCGGAGAGGTGCTGCAGCTCCCCGCCCGGACGGGGACCGTCAACCAAACGGGATTCGTGACGACCGGAGGCGCTTCCGACAATGAACCGTGGGAGGATGCGACCTGCGGGACCGTCACGACCACCGATTCCAGCTTGGCGTTTCGAGGTAACGCTGCCGAGTTGTACTTGGGAGCCAACACGGACCACTGCGGGTTCCTAACCATAAGCGGGGTGCTTACGAGGTAGGCCGGAAGCCCTCGGCCGGTCCGCCTGCCAGTCCGTACACCACGACATTCTCCACGTCCGTTTCGTCTCTGAGTACCCCGAGGACGAGTCCCCCGGTCACATCGAGGATTCGGAACTTGGGCGGAGTCTCAACCCGTCCCAACCACTCTCCGTCCGGGGAAATGACGGTGTACGGCGACCCCTCTTGCGGGTAGGCCGGCCGGAAGGAGGGGAGCCACACGTTGCCGTCGGCGTCGGCGAACGGGGTGCCGAAGAACGGCACCGGCTGGCCGATCATGGCGCGATACCGGGCCATGTCTTCCTGAATGATCTCCTCGAGCCGAGCCTCGGATACTCCGTAGTTCATCCGGCCGATCATCCGGTTGTACGCCTCGCCGTGCTCCAGGAGTTCCTCCGCTAGCAGGTTGGGCTCGGGCCGCCAGCGAACGATCTGCGTCACCGTGCCGTCCGGCAGCCGCCAAGTGATCTCGGGCCTGTCGGACCTCGTGTAGACGAACCGCCCCGCAGCGGCGGTAACCTCGCCAACGGGGTTGATAATCGGACGCGCCACCCCCGACCGCTGTCGCGGGTAGTGGTCGTACGACGCGACCGTGTCGAGGGTGCCGGTTTCAGTATCGAACAGGGTCATGTGTCCGACGAGCCAGTCCTCCTCGATATCGAACCAGGAACGGTAGGGGTATCGGTTCCAGAGCAGCAGCTCACCGGATGAACCGATCCCCGCCACACCGAAGTGGGCTGCCCGAGGGAGGCTCACGATGCGCGCGACCGAATCGCCGGCGAAGAGAGTGAGGCGGGACAGACGACTGTCTGGCACAAGGACGTTGTCCTGACCCAGGACGAACGCCGAGTAGGGGGAGACGACTTCGCCTGGTCCCTCTCCAACCTTGGCGAGCACTTGGTGCGTCGTCCCGTCCGGACTCAAGACGACCACTTCGCCGTACCAGTCGGCGACGACCGCGCCTCCATCCGGGAAGAGCCGGCCGGCGTCGACCGACAGGAACTCATAGTCGCCCGGGTTCGCGCCGTGCCGGTACAGCGGTTCCGCCGCCAGAGCGAAGGGTGCCTCGACCTCCGGCTCGCTCAAGTACTCGACGATCCGCACGCCAGCGCTGTCCGAGGTCCGGACTTGGACAGCTTGTGTTGGTCCAGTGTCTCCCCCGCAGGCGCCGAGGGCTGCCGGCAGCATCAGGGCCAAGCGGTGTCTACTTCGGATTTCGGTCCAACTTCCTCGCTGCGGCTGCTTCACGAGACATACCGTGCTGGGCTCTCCGCTCCCCTGGGCGCCCGAAGAATGGGTTGCCCCGACGAGGGTGGCAACCGTCGCCCCGATCGAAGATCTGGTTCGCCGCGGCCGGCCCCGCGGCACTCCGGCGCATCTTCGCGGCCCGCCACTCGGGCGACTGGCGGCGTTGACACGGGGGGTCTTGGCCGCGCAGATTACCCCGCGTTGGGAAAACAGGCAAGCGGGGCCGCGTGGCCCCCACCCCATCGGCGCACGGGTCGTGCTGCCGCCGGGTCAGCGACACTGCCCCCCCGCGACGGGGGCGTGTGGCCGTGCCCGATCGGCGAGTGCCGATGCGGGCCGCTTTTTTTGGGGTTCAATCGAAGGAGCGCAGTGAACGGAGATCCCAGAGTCAACGACAAGATCCGGATCAGCCCGATCCGTCTCATCGATGAGGAGGGCAGCCAGCTCGGCATCGTGGCCACGGATGAGGCCCGTGCCCTCGCGGCCGAGCGCGGACTCGACCTGGTGGAGGTGGCGCCCGGCGCGCGGCCGCCCGTCTGCCGGCTCATGGACTTCGGAAAATACAAATACGCGCAGGCGAGGAAGGCGCGGGAGGCGAAGAAGAAGCAGCACATCATCACCGTCAAGGAAGTGAAGCTGCGTCCGAAGATCGAGACGCACGACATCGACTTCAAGCTGCGCCACGCGCGCAGATTCCTCGGTGATGGCGACAAGGTGAAGTTCACGCTCATGTTTCGCGGGCGCGAGGTGACGCACCCCGAGCGGGGGCGCCGGGTTCTCGAGTTCGTGAAGACCGAACTGCGGGACATCGCGATGGTCGAGTCGGACATCTCTCACGAGGGTCGCACGATGACCATGCTGATGGGGCCGCACCGCACGTAGTCGACCCCGGAACGACGAGAACCGACCACGAAGACTCCGTCACGGACGGCCACGGACGGAGCTGAACCGGAGCATACGCAAGATGCCGAAAATGAAGACGAACCGGTCCGCCGCGAAGCGGTTTCGGAAGACCGGGAGCGGGAAATTCCGGCGCCGGCGTGCCTACCACAGCCACATCCTGACGAAGAAGAGCCCCAAGCGTAAGCGCCGGCTCCGTCAGGGAACCCTTGTGGCGAAGGCGGACGAGAAGCGGGTGAAGCGGCTCCTGGGGAACTAGCTCACCCCATTCCCCGGGCAGTACCCAAGACAGTCTCGGTATCAGGAATCAGGAGGTGCGGCCATGCCACGCGCGACGAGCAGTGTTGCACGCAACCGTCGAAAGAAGAAGATCCTCAAGGAAGCCCGCGGCCAGTTCGGAGCGCGGTCGAAGCTCTATCGTACGGCGAAGAACTCGGTCGAGCGCGGCTGGGCCTACGCCTACGTCGATCGGCGCAGGAGGAAGCGCGACTTCCGCCGGCTGTGGATCGCCCGCATCAACGCCGCGGCCCGGCAGAACGGAATGTCGTATTCCCGGTTTGTGAGCGGGCTGAAGAGCGCCGGCGTCGACCTGAACCGCAAGGTGCTCGCGGACCTCGCGATTCGGGATCCGGCCGCCTTTACCAAGCTCGTCGAGGTGGCCAAAGCGCACGGCCCATGATCGCGGCCGGAGCTTCTCTCCTCGACCGGCTCGCCGCGATCGAGGAGAAGGGGCTCGTCGCGATCGGGGAGGCGGCGGACGCCGCCACGCTCGAGTCCGCCCGCGTCGAATATCTGGGCCGCAACGGCCAGTTGGCCGACGTCATGTCCCGGATCGGCACCGTGGAAGCCGCGGCCCGGCGCGATGTCGGACAGCGCGCAAACGCCGTGAAGAAGGTGCTGCGCGGAGCCCTCGAGGAGCGGATGAAGGCGCTGGAGAGCGCCGCCGCCGCTCCGGTCGACGGCATCGATCTGACCCTTCCCGCGCGCGGGCGCTGGGTCGGTGGCGTGCATCCCGTGACCCGGGTCATCGACGAGATCTGCGAGATCTTCGCGGAACTCGGCTTCACGCGCGTGCTCGGCCCCGAGATCGAGTCCACGTGGTACAACTTCACCGCGCTCAACATCCCGCTCGATCACCCCGCCGCCGACATGATGGACACCTTCTACCTGGACAAGGATGTCGTGTTGCGGACGCACACGTCGCCCGTCCAGGCGCGCGTGATGGAGGCCTTCCGGCCGCCCGTGCGGGTCGTCGTGCCGGGGCTCGCCTACCGGCGCGACTCCTTCGACCCCTCGCACGCTCCCGCCTTCGAGCAGATCGAGGGTCTCGCGGTCGATGAAGGGGTGGATTTCGTCGAGTTCCGCGCCGCGATCGAGCACTTCGTACGCCATTTCTTCGGCCCGGGGACGGCGAGCCGCTTCCGGCCGTCCTTCTATCCCTTCACCGAACCCTCGGCGGAGGTGGACGTGTCGTGCGCCGTGTGCGCCGGGAGCGGCTGCTCCACCTGCAAGCGCACGGGATGGATCACGATCATGGGTAGCGGGATGGTGGATCCCGCCGTCTTCGAGGCGGTGGGGTACGACCCGGAACGCTACACGGGCTATGCGTTCGGGATGGGACCGGCCCGCATCGCGATGGTGCGGCACGGCATCCCCGACATGCGGCTCCTCTACGAGGGGGAGATGAGCTTTCTGCAGCAGTTCGCATGAACATCTCGTTCAACTGGATCGACGAGCTGGCCGGACTGCGCGGGGAGTTGCGCGACCCGAGGGTTCTGGCCCAGCGCCTGACGATGACCGCCGCCGCGGTGGAGAAGGTCGAGACCGTGGGGGAGGGGCTGGAGGGGATCGTCGCGGCCCGCGTCATCGAGACCCGCCCGCACCCGAACGCCGACCGCCTCACCGTGTGCAGGGTGGACCGGGGCTCCGGCGAGGTGCTCGACGTGGTGTGCGGGGCTCCCGTCATCGCCGCCGGGGGGGTCTATCCGCATGTGGCGCCCGGCGGCCAACTCCCCGCCGGCTTCCGCATCGAGAGCCGGAAGATCCGCGGCGAATTGAGTCACGGCATGCTGTGCTCGGAGGCCGAACTGGAGTTGGGCCGCGACAAGGGGGGCATCATGCGCCTCGCCGACGGGCTCGAGCCGGGAACGCCGCTCGCGGCGGCGCTGGGCCTCCCCGACACCCGTCTCACGCTGGACCTGAACCCGAACCGGGTCGATCTCGCCTGCCACATGGGGGTCGCGCGGGAGGTGGGGTGGCCGCCGGCGCCGCGCGATTTCGGGGGGCCGGTGTGGTCGCCCGAGTGGCGGGACGGCGAGTCCGGGGCGAGCGGAGCCGGGGTCACGGTCCGCATCGAGGATCTCAACCGGTGTCCCCGCTACATGGCCGCCGTCATCCGGGGGGTCAGGGTCGGGCCGTCGCCGGCGTGGCTCGCGGGCCGGCTGCTCGCAGTGGGCGCCCGTCCGATCAGCAACGTCGTCGACGCGACGAACTACGTCCTCCACGAGCAGAACCAACCGCTGCACGCCTTCGACCTCGCGCGGCTGCCCGGGGCGGTGATCCGCGTGCGCGCGGCCGTGGCGGGCGAGCCGCTGACCACGCTCGATGGCCAGGAGCACAAGCTCACGCCCGAGCAGACGGTAATCGCCGACCGCGATCGCGCGATCGCGTTCGCGGGTGTGATGGGGGGGCTCGACACGGAGGTGACGAGTGACACCGTCGATCTGCTCATCGAGTGTGCGTCGTTCGATCCGGCCGGCGTGCGCCGCACCCGGACGGGGGCGGGGCTCTCCACCGACGCATCGTACCGCTTCGAGCGGGGGATCGATGTCCACGCCCAGGAGCGGGCGCTCGCGCGGTGCGTGGACCTCATCCTCGCCACGGCGGGCGGCGAGGCGGACCTCGTCGGCCTCCGCGCGGGCCCGGCGCCGGCCCCGGTCCCCCCGATCGAGGTTCGCGTGAGTCGCGTGAACCAGGTGCTCGGCTTCGGCTTGGGCGGGGCGGAGGTCCTCGCCGCGCTCGAGCCGATCGGCTTCGAGGCCCTCCCCGGCGCGGACGGCGGCGACGCCGGAGACGGTAGCGATGCCGTGGACGGTAGCGATGCTGTGGGCGGTGACGTTGGCGTGGCCGGTGGCGGTGGCGCGGACGGGACAGGTGACGTGTTGCGCGTCTCCGTGCCCGGCTGGCGCACGGACGTCGCGCGGGAGATCGATCTCGTGGAGGAAGTTGCGCGCCGGGTGGGGTACGACGCCGGGGCGGGCCAGGACCGCAGGTTCCGGCCCAGCGCGGTGCCGGCGGATCCGCGCGTCGAACAGGCGGCCAGAGTGCGGGAGATGCTCACCGGACGCGGACTCCTCGAAGCGCGCAGTCTGAGCTTCATGCCGGAGGATTACCGGGGGAATCGCGCCGTCGTCTCGGTCCCGAACCCGCTCTCGGCCGAGGAGAGTCGCCTCCGCTCCGCCATGGTCCCGGTGCTGCTTCGGCGGCTGGAACACAATTACGCGCGCGGCAACCGCAACGTACGCCTGTTCGAACTCGGCACCGTGTTCGCGTACGCGGGCGGCCCGGGTTCGGAAGGGGATGCGGAGGGAACCGGCCGCTTCGAGGAGTCCGGCAGAGTGGGGGCCATCGTCACCGGAGCCCGGCGCCCGGATCACTGGTCTGGACCGGGGCTCGACTTCGACTTGTGGGATCTCAAGGAGATCGCCGCGTCGTTCGCGGAGCGCCTGTGCGGGGCGACGCTGGAGCCGCTCGAGGGCGCCGATACCGCCGGAACCGCCGCGACCGCGGACGCGCCGGAGAGTGGAGCGCCGCTCGCGGGACCCTGGCTCTCCCCCGGCGGGTTCCGGGCCGTGAAGGAGGGTCGCGTGGTCGGCGTCGCGGGAGCCGTGGACGGGGCGTCCCTCGACGCTCCTCCTTGGGCCGCGCCCGCCTTCGGGCTCGAGTTCGATCTCGCCGCCGTCGAGGGGCGCACCGTGCCCGCCTACCGGAAGACGTCGCCCTTCCCGGCCGTGCGCCGGGACCTCTCGATGACGGTGCCGCGAGGCGTCCCGGCCGCTGACGTCGAGCGGGCGGCGAGGGAAGCGACATCGGATCTCCTGCGCGACGTGCAACTCTTCGACGTCTACTCGGGCGAAGAGATCGAGGGCGGCCGCCTCGGACTGGCATGGACGTTTCGCTTCAGGGCTCCCGACCGTACGCTCACGGACGGGGATGTCGAATCGGAGATGTCCGCCCTCTCCGCCGCCTTGGAGAAACGGTTCGATGCCAGAATCCGGCGGTCCTGACCGTCAACGGAGAGTCGAACGGCTGCTCGACCGCCTGTCGCGGGCGGTGGGCAGGATCGAGACGCACTGGGAGGAACCCCGGACTTGGGACGAGAACGGATCGGCGACCCCCGGCATCGAGGCGCGGCTCAAGGCGGTGACGGCGGAGAACCGCCGCCTGCGCGAGATGCTGGCCGAGGCGAGGGAGAGGGCCGTGCGACTGCGCAACCGCCTCGCCCACGTGGAGGATGAGGTATGACTTCAGCGGATGATGCGCCTCCGGTCGGCGTGACGATCTTCGGCGACCGATACCGGATCCGGACGGACCGCGGTGAGGCGTACACGCGGGCGTGCGCGAAGTATGTGGATGACGCAATAAGACGTGCGCACATGGCGGGTGTGGCGGAGCCCCGCCGCGCCGCGATCCTCGCCGCGCTCGAGATTACCGATGAACTTCTCCAGACCCACCGCGAGGTCGAGCAGCTCACGGCCGCCATCGAGGCGCGAGTCACCGATGTGACCGAACGACTCGAGTCCATGGCGGGCAACGCCGTGCGGTAGCTCGCTTCGCCGCGGCGGCGAGGCTGCGGCGGAACCGGGGCCGCGGCGGAACCGGGGGCCGCGCCGTCCGCTTGCGGCGTGCGGAGTCCAGAGCAACGTTTCCCGGCGTGAGTTAGAGGGATCAAGCGGCAATCGGTGTGGTGCTGTCGGTAAGGCGGCTGCGTGCGAGCGCGGCCCCAGCTTCAGATAGATGATCGAACGGAGCGCACCGTTCCGTCCGATCCGAGCGGCATGCACCGGTGGACGAGTCCGCCGGTTTTTTTGTTCATAGATGGTTCGAGGATCGGAGTCTGGCCATGCTGGAATCCATCACCGTGCCGACGATGCTGTTGGCCATCGCAACTCTCGTGGCGGGGAGCGTGGCAGGGATTCTGATCGAGCGGCGCGGCCTGCGCCGGGCGCGCGGCCGCCTCGAGAGCGACGGTCGGAACATCATCGAGTCCGCCCGGATGGAGGCGGGCAGCCTCCGCAAGGCGGCGCAGCTGGCGGGGCGCGAGGAGGCGCAGCGGCTGAGGGAGGAATCGGCCAGGGAAGCGGAGCGCCGGCGCGCCGAGTTGGAGCGGCTGGAGCAGCGGACGCTCGAGCGGAGCGAGACGCTCGAGCGGAAGCTCGAGAAGATGGACCAGCGGCAGGAGCGGGTGGATCGCCGCCGCGAGCAGATCGAGGCGGAACGCGGCGCACTCGACACGCGAGCGAAGGAACTCGTCTACCGGGAGCGGGAACTCGGTAGGCGCCTCGAGGAGATCGCGGGCATCAGCCGCGAAGCCGCGCGCCGCGAGTTGGTGGGCCGGATTCGCGACCAGGCGCGGGCGGACGCCGCGCAGCACGTGCGGGAGGTCACCGAACGGGCCCGCGGCGAGGCCGCGCGGGAAGCCCGCAAGATCATCTCCCAGGCGATCGAGAAGCTCTCCGTCGATCATTCCTCCGAAGCGGCCGTCTCGGTCGTCACCCTTCCCAGCGACGACATGAAGGGCCGCATCATCGGGCGCGAGGGCCGCAACATCCGGTCGTTTGAGGCGGCTACCGGCGTCGACGTGGTGGTGGACGATACGCCCGAGGCCGTCATCCTCTCCTGCTTCGATCCCGTCCGCCGCGAGGTCGCGCGGATGGCGATGGATCACCTCGTCGGCGACGGCCGCATCCACCCCGGCCGCATCGAGGAGGTCGTGGAGAAGGCGCGCGAAGATGTTCGGTCGACGATGCGGCAGGCGGCCGACGAGGTCCTGTACGAACTCGGCATCCATGATCTGCACCCTAAACTCCGCGAAGTGCTCGGCGTCCTTCGCTTCCGGACCAGTTACGGGCAGAACCAATTGCAGCACGCGCACGAGGTCGCGCTCATCGGGGCGACGATGGCGGCGGAGCTGTCGCTCGATACGCAACTCGTGAAGCGGATGGGCCTGCTGCACGACATCGGCAAGGGGCTCACGCACGAGAAGGAGGGGAGCCACGTCGAGATCGGCTACGATCTGTGCAAGCAGTGCGGGGAGACGGACGGCGTGCTGAACGCGATCCGCGCGCACCACGGGGAGGAGCCCGCCCGTTATCCGGAGACCTTCCTCGTCACCGCGGCGGACGCGATTTCGGGTGCCCGTCCCGGTGCCCGGCGGGAGTCGTTTGAGCACTACGTGAAGCGACTGGAGAAATTGGAGGAGATCGCGAGTTCCTGGGACGGGGTCGAGAAGGTTTACGCGATTCAGGCGGGGCGGGAGATCCGGATCATGGTGACCCCCGACAAGGTCTCCGACGAGGAGATGGCGAGGCTGTCGGAACGGACGGCCCGCCGCATCGAGAACGAGTTGCAGTATCCGGGGCAGATCAAGGTCGTCGTCGTGCGCGAGTCGCGAACCGTGGACTTCGCACGCTGACCGTTCACGACCGCCGAGCCGGCCACCCCGCCGCGCCGAAACCTTGGGGAGTTTCGCAGGAATCCCCAGAGATTCACAAAAAAACAACGGAGAGAATGGATGACGGCGCAGCTCATCGACGGGAAGCGGATCGCGGCCGAGATCCGGGCGGAAGTGGCGGAACGGACGCGGGGCCTTGCGGAGCGGGGGATCCGGCCCGGCCTCGGCGTCGTCCTGGTCGGTGACGATCCCGCCTCGCACGTCTACGTGCGGATGAAGACGCGGGCCTGCGAGGAGGCCGGCATCTACGCCCGCGACATCACGCCGCCCGCCGGCATCGGCCGCGCGGAACTCCTCGGCATCGTCGATGAGCTGAACGCGGATCCGGCCATCCACGGGATTCTCGTACAGCTCCCCCTGCCTCGACACTTGGACGAACGCGAAGTGACGGAGAGGATCGACCCTGCCAAGGATGTGGACGGATTCCATCCGGTGAACCAGGGCCGCATGTCCCAGGGGGACGCGAGCGCATTCCGCCCCGCCACGCCCGCCGGCGTGCAGGAACTCATCCGGAGGACGGGCGTGGAGACCTCCGGCGCCCACGTCGTCATCGTCGGCCGCTCGAACATCGTCGGCATGCCGATGTCCCAGATCATGCTCCAGAAGGAACCCGGGGCGAACGCCACGGTGACCGTGGCACACAGCCGGACCGCGGACCTCGGCGCCGTGACGCGCCAGGGGGAGATCCTCATCGTCGCCGTCGGCGTGCCCGGCATCGTCCGGGGCGACATGGTGCGGGAGGGGGCGGTCGTGATCGATGTGGGAGTGAACCGGGTGGAGGATCCGGCCACGGAGCGAGGCTATCGGCTCGTCGGCGATGTGGCCTTCGACGAGGCGGTGGAGCGCGCGAGCTGGATTACGCCGGTGCCCGGCGGTGTCGGGCCCATGACGATCGCCATGCTCCTCCGCAACACCGTGAGGTCGGCGGAGCGGAGCGCGCGCCTCTCCGCGGCGGGGACGGTGGCGGCGTCGGGTTGAACGTGATGCGTCAAGCCTCGCTGTTCGGCGCGGCGGAGGTTCGCGATGGTCGCTCTCCGGAGGGGGCGATCAGCGTGTCCGGCCTCAACGAAGCCGCGCGCGGCACGCTGGAGAAGCGGTTCGGCGACCTTTGGGTCCGCGGCGAAGTGACGAACTGGACCCGCTCCTCCGCCGGGCACCGCTACTTCTCTCTCCGGGACCAGGAGCGCGATTCCAGCGTCGCGTGCGTCTTCTTCCGCGGCGATGCGTGGCGTCTGCCGGCGGATCCGGAGGACGGCATGGAGGTCTTCGTTCATGCCCGTCCGACCCTCTACGCGCGGCAGGGCCGCTTCCAGTTGCGCGTGCGCGCCCTCGAGGCGGCGGGCGAGGGGCTGTGGCGGATCGCCTTCGAGCGGCTCCGCCGGAAGCTGGCGGCGGAGGGTATGCTCGATCCGGAGCGCAAACGGGCGCTGCCCGCGTTCCCCCGCCGCGTCGGCGTCGTCACGTCGCGCGGGGGCGCGGCGCTTCACGACATCATCACGGTGCTCCGGCGGCGGGCCCCGTGGGTCGAGATCGTGGTGCGCCACTGCCGGGTGCAGGGCGAGGGCGCCGCCGGCGAGGTGCGGGCCGCCCTTCGGCGTCTCGCGGATTGGAGCGCGGGCGGTCCGGAGCGGAGGCTCGACGCGATCATCCTGAGCCGGGGCGGCGGGTCGGTGGAGGATTTGTGGTGCTTCAACGAGGAGACGGCGGTGCGAGCGGTCGCGGCGAGTCCGGTTCCGGTGATTTGCGCCGTCGGGCACGAGGTCGACGTGACGCTGTGCGAGTTGGTGGCCGACCTGCGGGCGCCGACGCCGTCCGCGGCCGCGGAACTCGCGGTGCCGGATATCCGCAGCGTGCGCGCCTCGCTCGATGCGGCGGGGGGAGGCTTGGCTCGCGGGTTGCGCCGGCTCATCACGCGCGGGAGTGACCGGGTGGAGGCGCTCGCGCAGCGCATGCCGGCTTCCGCCGGACACGCTCGCGATGTCGCGAAGCTGCGCCTCGAAACCATGGCGGCTCTCCTTCCGGCGGGGATGGAACGCGTGCTCGCCCGGTCGCGCACGCGGCTGGCCGAACTTGCCGCCGCGCTCGACGCCCTGAGCCCGCTCGAGACCGTGGCCCGAGGCTACGCCGTCGCCACCGACCTCGAGGGACGCCGGCTCACGCGAATCGACGACTTCACGCCGAGCCAACGCTTCCGTCTGCGGGTCAGGGGGGGACGGGTCGCGGCGACGACGGACACCGTGGAGCGCGACGCTGCGGAGCCGGTCGCCGCGGAACGTCACGC
This sequence comes from Candidatus Palauibacter poriticola, assembly GCA_012270965.1. GTDB lineage: Bacteria > Gemmatimonadota > Gemmatimonadetes > Palauibacterales > Palauibacteraceae > Palauibacter > Palauibacter poriticola. The sequence goes on along the minus strand of JAAXHJ010000066.1, from coordinate 67,888 downwards.
TGGCGAGCCGGCCGCCGCAGAGCTGGACGCATGAGAGAGCCATCGACGGAGTTCGAATTCGAGGCGGCGATCCGGGAGCTGGAGGGGATCGTCGCGCGCCTCGACCGGGAGGGCATCGGCCTGGACGAGGCGATCGCCCTCTTCGAGCAGGGGATCGAGCGTCTCGGCGAGGCCCGGCGCTGGCTCGAGACGGCGAGCGGCCGGGTCGAGGAACTCATCGCCTCGTCCACGGGAAGACTGGCGGCGAAGCCGCTCGAAGGCGTGGAAGAGCCCAACCGCAAGCCGGACGACCAGCCGGACGGCAGGCCCGAGCACCCGTTGGACGGCAAGCCGGAGGACCGGCGGGACGGCGAACCTTGACCCGCGGGCTGTCCGAGATGCGGGCCGCCATCGATGCGGAGCTGGAGGGCTGGCTGTCCGAGACGCTGCGTGGGGCGGGCCCGATCGCGGAATCCATTCGATACGCCGTCCTCGCGAAGGGGAAGAGGATCCGGCCTCTCCTGTTCCTCGGGTCTTGGGAAGCCGCGGGCGGCGTCGCCGGGCCGGGCGTGCGAAACGGCGCGTGCGCGCTTCATCGCGTGGCGCTGGGGCCCGAACTCGTCCACACGTATTCCCTGATCCACGATGATCTCCCCTGCATGGACGACGACGACCTTCGCCGGGGGCGGCCGACGGTGCATGTCCGGTACGGGGAGCGCGCCGCGGTCATGACGGGTGCGGCGCTGCTTCCGCTCGCGATCCGCGCGGTGGTCGGGGGGGCGGCGGATTTGAAGCTGCCGGACCGCGTCGCGAGCCGGCTCGTCGGGGTCCTCACCGCCGCGGCCGGCAGCGACGGCATGGTCGGAGGCCAACTCCTCGACCTCCTCGCAGAGAAGGAGAGCGTCGGCTTCAACACGCTCGCGCGCATCCATCTCGGCAAGACCGCCCGCCTCATCGCGGCCTGCTGCACCATGGGCGGCGTCGCGGCCCGGGCGCCCGAGCAGACGGTCGGCCGGCTGACCCGCTTCGGGATCGCGATCGGACTCGCGTTCCAAACGGTGGACGATATCCTCGATGTGACGGGATTCTCGACCCGGATGGGGAAGATCGGAGGGCGGGACGAAGCCTTGGGAAAGGCGACGGCGCCATCGGTCCTCGGTCTGGATGAGGCAAGGGCGCGCGCGGAGGAGCTCGGCCGCGAGGCACTCGGCGAGGTTTCACCTCTCGCGGGTGCGGACCGGCTGCGCGAAATCGGACGCCTCGTTCTCGAGCGCGACCGTTGAGCGGCCCGTGAAGTTCCTCATCATCGGCAACGCCGATCACCCGGAACTGGAGCCGCTCCTTCGGCGCGTCGAGCGGAGAGCGGACGACCTCGGGGTCTCTCTCGTTTTCGAGCCGCCGCTCGCAGGGAAGGCCGGACGCGACTCCGCCTCGCCGGAGGAGATCGAGGGGGACGTCGCCCTCGTCCTCGCCCTCGGCGGGGATGGGACGCTGCTGCGGGCGGCTCGCTTGGCGGCGCCCCGCGGGATCCCCTTGCTGGGCTGCAACTTGGGCCGGCTCGGGTTTCTCACGATGGTTTCGGAGGATGAACTTGAGGCGGCGATGTCGATGGTGGCGAGCGGGGAGTACGCGCTCGAGAAGCGGCTCGCCCTCCGCATCCGGGTGGTTCCGAACGGATCCGGCGGGCCGGACGGGCGGAGCTTCTACGCGATCAACGATGCCGTCATCCACAAGAGCGGCTTCGCCCGCCTGATCGGGCTGCGCGTGCTGGCTGGCGACGACGAAGTGGGACATTACAGTGCGGATGGCATCATCCTCGCCACGGCGACGGGCTCGACGGCCTACAGCCTCTCCGCGGGCGGCCCCATCGTCTCGCCGACGATGGAGAGCATCGTCGCCACGCCGATTTCTCCGCACACTCTGGCCGTGCGCCCGGTCGTGTTTTCGGGAGACACGAGGATCTCCGTCGAACTCCTCTCGGGGGACCACGACCTGCAACTGACCGTCGACGGACAGCCCGGCTGCCTTCTCTCGGTGGGGGACCGCGTGGAAGTCTTCCGCTCGAGGCACGCCGTGGGCTTGGTCCGGCTCCCCGGCCATTCGTTCTTTACCGTCCTGAGGCGAAAGCTGCGGTGGGGAGATGTCCGGGAGCACCCAACGCCCCCGTCCGGGGGAGACAAGGGCTAGCGTGCTGAGGGAGCTTCGCGTCCGGAACTTCGCCGTCGTTGAGGAGGCCACGCTTGAGTTCGGACCGGGCCTCAGCGTGCTCAGCGGCGAGACGGGCGCGGGGAAATCCCTCCTCGTCGAAGCGCTCGCACTCCTCGTCGGAGGGCGGCCGGGGCCGGACATGATCCGGGCGGGCTCCGGAACCGCCCGCGTCGAGGGCCGTTTCGAGATCGAGGACCTCGCGGGGCTGCGGACGCTGTGCGAGGAGGCTGGTGTCGATCATGAAGATGGATGGCTCATTCTGCGTCGCGAGTTGCGGCGCAAGGGCCGGCACAGGGCATGGGTGAACGGTTCGCCGTCCACGGCGGGAAGGCTGCGCGAGTTCGGGGGCCGGCTCCTCGACCTCCACGGGCAGCACGATCACCAGCGGCTCCTAAACCGCGCCTGGCAGCGGCGGATTCTCGACGCCTATGGTCGGCACGGGGGGCTGGCCTCCCAGACGGAGGCCGCATACGAGGGGCTACGCTCCATCGAGCGGCGTCTCGAGGCCACGCGCCGCGCCGCGCGGGAGGGGCGTGAGCGGGCGGACTACCTGCGCTTCAAGCGGGACGAGATCTCGCGAGCCGGGCTTGAACCGAACGAGGATGAGGCGCTCGAGTCGGAGGCCCACCGCCTCGCACATTCCGAAGAGCTGATCGAACTGTCGGGTTCGCTCCATCACCGGCTGTACGAGGCCGAGGGGTCGATCGTCGACCAACTGGGCGAGTTCGCGGCCCGCCTCGAGGCCCTCGTCGCAATCGACCGCGAGGCGGATCCATTCCGCGACCTGATCGTGGCCGCCCTCCGAAACGTGGAGGAACTGGGGCGGAACCTGGCTCCCTACCGCGACTCGATCGAGCACGACCCCCGACGGCTCGACGAAATTCGGGTCCGGCAGGATCTCCTCTACCGGCTCAAGCGCAAGTACGGCGGCACGCTGGAGGATGTGATCCGCGCGGGCGAGGAGGCGCGGCGTGAGTTGGAGACCGTGCGGGGCGTCGACGACGAGATCGAGCGCCTCGAAGCGGCGAGGGAGGCGGTGTCCGCCGAACTGGCCGCGCTGGCCTCCGAACTCTCCGAACGGCGCCGCGCCTCCGCCCGCGCGCTCGCCGAGGCCGTGACGGCGGCGCTCCCGGAACTCGGTCTCCGCGGCGGCCGTCTCGAGATCGCGCTCGACGCCTTCGGCGAGATCCGGGGGACGGGTGCCGAACGCGTGGAGTTTCTCATCTCCCTGAATCCGGGTTTCCCTTCGGCACCGCTGCGACGCGTCGCCTCCGGGGGAGAGATGAGCCGCCTCATGCTCGCGCTCGAGACCGCCCTCATCGAGGTGGACAACCTGCCGGTGCTCGTGTTCGACGAGATCGACGCGGGGATCGGGGGCGAGGTGGCGCATCGCGTCGCGGGCCGGCTCGTGCGGCTTTCGGCCGCGCATCAGGTGCTTGTCGTCACGCATCTCGCGCAGATCGCGGCGCGCGCCGACGCCCACTATTCCATCGGAAAGGTCACGGAGGCCGAGGGCGCGCGGGCATCGGTCCGGGTGCTCACCGGCGGAGAGCGCGTCCAGGAAGTCGCCCGCATGCTCGGAGGCGACCCCGCGAGCCGCGCCTCGCGTGCCCACGCGGAGGAGTTGCTCGCAGGCCAATTGTAACGCCGGCGACGCCGCCCATGTCGAACCTGCCGCGTGCCGTGCGGCCTTCACCGGCCGGTGGCGCGAACCGCCTCGCGCCTACTCCCTTAAGAGGCGCGTCAACGAACACGGGGGCCACCTCGGACACCCGGCGAATGTTGTCGATGCGGTCCCTCTCGGTGAAGCCGAGGTCCCGGTTGAGACCTGGCGCACGTTGGCGCCGTCCAGCAGGTAGGTGTGACGACCCTCGACCGCGAGGCGCCTTTCCAACAGGTTCGCGACCGTCGGACACGTCCAACCGGTGCCTGGTGCGCGTGACCGTGGCGCCCACTTCGCGCGTATGCAGCTTCAGCCGGTAGGGGCGTCCCACCGCCAGCGGCTCCTCGCCCATCCACACGATCCGGGCCTGAGACTGGTCTACCACTTCGAGCGGCTCGTCGGCGGCGACAATGTTTCCGGCGGTCGTCTGCCGCTGCCGGCGTCACCTTCGAGGCGGTCGGGGCTTCGGAAGCGGGAGACCTCGGCTGAAGAGGATTTCCAAGTCCCGCCCCGGCACGAGGGAGCCGCGCGCGACATCGGCGGTCGCCGAGGCGGCCACGACGGCGGGTTGGCCGCGGAGTATGGCGCGCACTCGGCCCGTCGCGCGATACAGGGCCTCCAGCGCGGCCCGGTCGGCATGGGATGCGGGTTGGAGCACGACGATTGCGGCCGTGGCGGCGATGCCCCCGGAGGCGGTCTCGTACGCGGCGGCGATCTCCGGCGTCCCGGTCGCCAGCGCCCGAACCAGCCCGCCCTCGTCCACCGCCGCCACCGCCTCATCGCTCGAGCTCCACGCGAAGGCTGTTCCCTTTACCGGATGGCCGTTGCCGTCGCGCGCCTCCGCCACCAGCCGCAGCGAGTCACCCACCGACAGCGTGTCCGCCGCCGGAAGCACGACCACGGACGCCACCGACTGCGACACGGTCACGGTCGCGCTACCGGATACGCCTCCGGCGGTCGCCGCGACAGAGGAGTTGGTGGTGGGGCGGGTGATGTGGCGGAGGAGTCGCCACAAGCGAGCAGGGCGAGCAGCAACGCTGGCCGGATACGCCCTCTCCCGAATCTCACCATTCGGACGAGCCGAAGATGGGGGTGCCAATTGATCCGGATCCGACGCGTTTGGCACGATTCACGCGCTGGCATCGGTAACGGTCGCGGCCACTCCCTGTACGGCACGATCAGCCCGAGAATCGTAACTGCAACGTCCGGCGGATGCACCATCGATGGGGTTCGCGGGGCGGTGCGCTCCGGTCGCCCGCCGCCGCCGCGGCGGCGTGGAAGCGGGAGACGGACCGCCGCGGCGGCGTGGAAGTGGGAGACGGACCTCCGCGGCCGCAGTCTAGAAGATGTTGATCGGGAAGCGGAGTTCGGCGCCGTAGCGGAAGGAGGCCGGCGTTCGGCCCCCGGAGCCCGAGATTGACCGGCGCAGCGAGATACCGAACTGCCATGCGCCGCGCACGGGCCTTACCCCCTCATGCAGCTCCTCGACGCCCCCGGCCTCGGAGAGATCGATGAGGAACCCGACTCCCAGCCGATGGCGGGTCTGCGCGCCCTCCGCCGCCACCGTGTTCGGGTCCGGCCCCTCGACCATCCCGGCGAACTGGTAGGTGGGTGCGGGCATCCGGAAGTAGTCGTACTCGATCCCCACGCTGAGGGCGGAGTTGAAGCGAAGGGAAGGGCGGACCAACACCGCGAGGTAGTCGCCCAGATCCCGCCGCATCAGCGCCACCAGGTCCTCCTGCCCGTAGGGGCGGTCCGGGGGAGTGAAGCGGAACACCGCCTCGTCGGGGCGCTGCATGCCGTAGCGGGCGGAGGCGCGGATCATGAAGAGGCTCCCGAAGGCGATATCCTGATACAACGCCAGTTCGATGTCCGTCTGGCCGTCTCCGATCGGTAGGTCCGCCGAATTCGACGGGTCTCCGAAGATCGTCAGGTTGCGGTTTCGGATAGGAAGCCGGGCCAGGCCGCCCACGCTCGTACGGAACCGAATGCCGCGTTCCGAATCCGCGTCCGGATCGAACCCCGCGCCCGGATCAGACCCGGCGTCCGCACCGGACCCCGCGCCCCCATCGGCGCTCGGCCCCGGGACCGGCCTTCGGCGCGTGATGCCGTCGATGAGGTTCACGCGCACGAAAACCTCGACCTCTCCCAGATCGAGTTCGTTCCTGCTATCCCTCGGCAGTCGATCGGCGAAGCCTTGGCTCAGGAACAACGTGTCAAAGTCATCCTCCGTCGCGAACTCGGGCAGGGAAAGCTCCGGCAAAGTCAGGCCGAGCGCGTCGAACGCCGCCGCGTAATCCGCGAAGCGTTGCGCCATCTGGGTTCCCGCGGCGCTGGAAGCGGTCGGAATCAGGGCTCCGTCGGCGGCCCGCCGCCCCAGAGTGTTGACGAAGTTCCGCGTGGCGCTCCGGAGCGCGATCGCCTCCTCGAGAGCGGCTCCCGTCAGAGAACCACCGTCGATCAGCGAACCGAGATCGCCGAGCGCGCGTTGCGCGTCCGCGATAAAGGGTGCGCCGGACTCGAAGGCCGCGCCGTTTCCGGTCACGGTCGCGGTGGAGTCGAAGGCGAAGCCCACCGTCATGTCCGTGAGCGTGAACGGGGCCCGGGCCCCCACGCTGGCCCAATCGAGGACGCCGACCTCGACGCCGAGTGCGAGTCGGCGCACCTGCGCCCGCATGGCCGAGAAGTCGAGCCCGCCGAACGAGAAGTCGTCCTCGCTTACGGGGTCGAAGCCAAGCGCCTCCGCATTGCCGTTGAGTTCCTGGATGAGGGCGAGGGGGGCGGGGAACATGCGGCGGGCGAGCGGACCGTCGAAGTGGGCGGCAAGCGGCTCGCGCTCCCCCTCGGCGATCCCCGCGTCCGAGTCGAGGGCGAACTGTTCGGACCAGTTCAGCAGGGTCGGCCCGACGGTGAGCCACAGCTTCCCCTGCCGCGGCAGTCGGGCGTCGCTGAACTGCCCGGCCAGATGGATGGGAGCCGCGGCCGCGGAGACGAAAGCGAGAAGGACCGGAAGGGTGCGATGGGTCGGCGGGAGCATCGCGCGAGTATAGCAGGCCGGGGCGCGATGGAGAACCTCCCGACAGAGAAGCTCCGGGCGGTAGCGTCCGCGTGGTCGCTCCCTTAGGCTATGCGAACTCCGGCGCCGTGGCCGAGTGGTTAGGCAGGGGCCTGCAAAGCCCCCTACTCCGGTTCGAATCCGGACGGCGCCTCTTTCCTTGGATCCCCCTTCGCAGCTCCGGCGAACACAGGAGGAGCACGGGTTGGCTCTCAAGTTGAAGGCGGACCAGGTTCTCCTGCTCGTTCTCGTCTTCGTCCCCGTCACGCTCGTTCTCGAGTACGTCGTCCACGCGTCGGCGACCACGCTCTTTCTTACCTCCGCAGTCGCGATCGTTCCCCTCGCCGGGATCATGGGGAAATCCACCGAGATGCTGGCCGAGCACGTGGGCGCCGGTCTCGGAGGACTGCTGAACGCGACGTTCGGGAACGCTGCGGAGCTGATCATCGCGATCTTCGCCCTCAGAGCGGGCCTGCACGACTTGGTGAAGGCGTCGCTCACGGGGTCGATCATCGGGAACATCCTCCTCATCTTCGGACTCAGCGCGCTGCTCGGAGGCCTGAGGTTCCGGACTCAGATCTTCAACCGCACCGCGGCCAAGCTGGGCGCCACGCTCCTCCTGCTGAGCGCGGTCGGCCTCGTCATTCCGTCGCTACTTCACTTTCTTCGGGCCGGATCGGTGCCGGGGGCGGCGGCGGCCACGGAGGCGGGAGCGGCGGCGGCGGCCGGATCGGGATCGCTGAGCCTCGAGATCTCCGTCGTCCTCATCGTCTGCTACGTCCTCTCGCTCGTTTTCGCGCTGCGGACGCACGCGGATCTCTATCAGGGAACGGCGCACCCCGCTGGCGAAGCGCACGCGGCTCCCGCGTGGTCGAAGGGAAAGTCGTTTGCGGTCCTCGTCGGCGCGGCCGCGCTCGTGGGTTGGATGAGCGAGATTCTCGTCGGGGGGGCGGAGGAGGCGGCCCACGCCCTGGGGATGACCGAGGTCTTCGTGGGGGTGATCGTCGTCGCCCTCGTCGGCAACGCGGCGGAGCATTCGACCGCCGTACTCGTCGCCCTGCGGAACAAGATGGACCTGTCGATTCAGATCGCGGTGGGGTCGTCCCTCCAGATCGCCCTCCTCATCGCCCCGCTCCTCGTCTTCCTCTCCTACGCGATCGGGCCGGAGCCGATGGACCTCGTCTTCTCTCCGCTGGAAGTCGTGGCGGTCGCGGCCTCCGTCCTCGTCGTCGGGCAGATCGCCGGTGACGGCAAGACGCACTGGATGGAGGGTGTGCTCCTCCTCGCCGTGTACGTCCTCCTCGGGCTCGCCTTCCTCAACCTCCCCGGGTAGGGACGCCGCGCGGCATCCGGGTCGGGCCGGGATCGTGCGGCGTGAAGATGTCGTCAACGGTGAATCGCCTGCGCGGGGGTTGCTCGCTCGACGGGTCGCGGTCACGATTCGTCGGCCTGCCGATCCGGGAGAAGACCAGCGTCTCGGCTTCCAGATCCACCGACCCCGTCCTCCAGCCCGCCGCGCTCCAGGCAAGCGCGCGAGGCTGTGGCCCGCCGCCGCGCCCCGGGTTCGACCACCATGGCCTGTGAAGGCGGGCGGAGGGAGGCAGACGGAAACCGAGGATTCGCTCGATTTCCGCGAACGTGGCCCGCCACTCTCGTCCCGCGCGAACCGAGAGGTGGGTGTAGAGCGGCGCGTACTTTCCGCGCGCCGCAGCTTCTCGGACCAGGCGCGCGCGCGTGCGGCTCATCGGCGTGTGTTTCTCCTCGTGGGGGGGCACCGATCAAGTAACGGATACCTACTTATTTGATTGTGTTACTGTACGCCGAGGCGGACGTGCAGCCTCCGACGCCGCAGATCCTCCTCGCCTGCCGCCTCTCGCCTTGATCGCGGCCTCGGCGGGTCTGTCGGCGTCGGGGGCGGGCTTGTCGGCGTCGGGGGCGGGTTGTCGGCGTCATCGGCGGGTTGTCGGGTTGGGCGTTCCTCCGCAGTCTCAATGCCGGGCTGCCCGGGCGGAGCCGGGACCTGCCCAACTCAGCCACAGGAGGAGCGAGTGTCCGGGAACCACGATACGGCGGACGGGAGAGCGGGCGGAGCGGGCTCCGGGGCGGCGCGCGGCGCGATTCGCCGGCGGGGTTTTCTGAAGGTGGCGGCGGCGGCGACCGCGGCGGGAACGCTGGATCCCCGCACTCTGATGGCTGCTCCGGAGGCGGCTTCCCGCGCTCCCGGCTCTCCGGAGTTGATTCCCCGCACTCCCGGCTCTCCGGAGTTGGGGCGTCTGCGCGAAGCCGAGCAGGAGGAGGTCATCCCGCTCGGCAACGGGGAGCCGCCGGCCCTTCAGTTCCAAGCGTATCCGGGCGGGACGGGGGCGCTGCTGGAGAAGTACTGGCGCGCGGGCAAGAACCCGTTCGAGAAGACGTCGATCGAAGTCGAAGCTTGGGACGGACCCGTGCCCTCCACCGAGGAGGGGATCGCCTTCCTCCCCGTGCACCGGCTGTCGGCCCTCGTGAGGGAGCGGCGGGTCTCGCCGACGGAGCTGTTCGACATCTACATGGAGCGCATGAAGCGGTACGACCCCGTGCTGCTGTGCGCGGTGACGATCCTCGAGGACCGGGGCCGGGAGGAGGCGGAGCAGGCGGAAGCCGAGATCCGCGCGGGCGAATGGCGCGGCCCCCTGCATGGGATCCCCTACGGCGTGAAGGACCTCTTCTCGACCGTCGGGGCGCGCACGACGTGGGGTTCGGCGGCGTTCCAGACTCAGATGATCGAGGAGGATGCGGAGGTCGTGCGCCGGCTGAGCGCGGCGGGCGCCGTGCTCATCGCGAAGCTCGCGACGGGAGAGTTCGCGCGGGGCGACCGCTGGTACCGCGGCCGGACGCTGAATCCGTGGAACCTGGCCTGGGGATCGAGCGGGTCTTCCGCCGGGCCGGGGTCGGCGACGGCGGCGGGCTGCGTCGCGTTCTCGATCGGGACCGAGACGCGCGGGTCGATCGTCTCCCCGAGCCGCCGCAACGGGCTGAGCGCCTTGCGTCCCACCTTCGGACGCGTGAGCCGCTACGGGGGCATGGTGCTCTCGTGGAGCATGGACAAGACGGGCCCAATGTGCCGCACCATCGAGGACTGCGCGCTCGTATTCAACGAGATCCACGGCGCGGACGAGAAGGACCCCGCCTCCGTCACGACGCCGTTCCACTTCGAGCGGAGCCCGGACTTGGGCGCGCTTTCGATCGGATACACCGAGGACGCGCCGCACTCCTTCGTCGAGAAGCTGGAGGAACTTGGGGCGCGCCCGCGGCTCATGCGCGAGCTGCCCGCTCAGGCGGCGAGTTCGCTGGGTGCCGAGTCGTCGTCGGCCTTCGACTTCCACGTGGCCCCGGGCGGGGAGCTGCCCCCGGTGCCGCAGGGGCTCGGCGAGGCGGAGGAGCGCGACTTCACGCGGTTCCGCCGGGGACGCGAGGGTCTGGCGATGGACTACGTGCACGCGCAGCGGCGGCGACTCATCGTGATGAAGCGCATGGCCGAGGCGATGGAGGGCTTCGACATGTTCGCCACCGGTTCGGGGGAAGTGGGGCTCACGAACGAGACGGGACACCCCGCGGCGGTCGTCCAGTACGGCTTCGGCCCGCTCGGACCCGAGGGCGAGGAGGCGGAGCAGCCGCTGACGACGACCCTGATCGGAGATCTGTTCGCCGACGACAAGATCCTGAGCGTGGCGCACGCCTTCCAGGCGGCGACGGACTGGCACACGCGGCACCCCGCACTCGACTGACGGAACTGGCACACCCGGCACCCCGCGCTCGACTGACGGGGCGGGGACTCCGGCAGATGGAGGACGAAGGATGAACGGAATGCCCAAGCGCCTCCTGTGGGGCGCACTCCCGGTGCTCGTGGTCGGCGTGGCGCTTGCGGTGGCGGGCGTCCCGGGGTCGCCGCCGGCCGAGTCGGACGCGGGTCGGCTCGAGCGGCTCAGCGGCGCCTTGGAGTCCTACGTGGAGGAGGGGGAACTGGCCGGCGCGGTCGCACTCGTCGCGCGCGAGGGCGAGGTCTCCTACCTCGAGGCGGTCGGTCACCGGGACGTTGCGGCGGGCGACCCCATGGAGACGGACGACATCTTCCGCATCGCCTCGCAGACGAAGGCGATCGTGAGCGTCGCGGTCATGATGCTGCAGGAGGCGGGAGAAGTCCTCATCTCCGATCCGCTCGGCCGCTACCTGCCCGAGTACATGGAGACGACCGTCGCCGTCGCGGATGGCGGGGGCGGCTACGATGTGGTGCCGGCGAACCGCCCGATCACGATCCGGGATCTTCTCACCCATACGGCGGGAATCGGTTACGGGGGCGGTCCGGCGGCCGATCTGTGGGCGGAGGCGGAGATCCAGGGCTGGTACTTCGCGCACCGCGACGAACCGATCCGGGAGACGGTACGACGCATGGCCGCCCTCCCCATGGACGCGCAGCCGGGCGAACGCTTCGTGTACGGCTATGCGACGGACATCCTCGGCGCGCTCGTGGAGGAAGTGTCGGGCGAGCCGCTGGACGGCTTCCTTCGCAGTCGGATGTTCGAGCCGTTGGGCATGGCGGACACGCACTTCTACCTGCCCAAGGAGAAGCGCGACCGGCTGAGCGTCGTGTACTCGGCGTCGGCAGACGGTCTCGCCCCCGCGCCCAACCCGGGCGGCATGGTCGGCCAGGGCGCGTACGTCGATGGCCCGCGGACGAGCTTCTCCGGCGGCGCCGGCCTCCTTTCCACCGCGCACGACTACGCCCGCTTCCTTCAGATGATGCTGAACGGCGGCGAACTCGACGGGGCGCGCATCCTGTCCTCGAAGAGCGTCGAACTCATGACCGTGAACCACATTGGGAACCGGTTCCGGCCGGATGGCAGCGTCGGGTTCGGGCTCGGGTTCAGCGTGCTCTCCGATCTCGGTGCGCGCGGGACCCCCGGTTCGGTCGGCGAGTACGCGTGGGGCGGGGCGTACCATTCCACCTATTGGGTGGACCCGGAGGAGGACCTCGTGGTCGTCTACTTCACGCAGCTCATCCCGGCGGGTGGCGTGGACGATCACGCGAAGCTGCGCACGCTGGTGTACCAAGCGCTCGACGAGATGCAATAGCCGCGCGCGGCCCGCTGTTGTAGATCTGAGGGCCGCGCTCGCAAGCCGGAGTGGCGGAACTGGCAGACGCGCCGGACTCAAAATCCGGTGGGAGCAATCCCTTGAGGGTTCGAGTCCCTCCTCCGGCATGACCCTTCGGCCCCGCTTCCCCGACGAAGCAGGCCCGTGACCCGGCAGCATCCAGGTTGCAAGGGACCGGTGGCCATGCCCCGCCAGCCCGCGATTCGAACCGCCGCCGTCGTCGGGGCGGGAGTCATCGGGCGGAGTTGGATCCGCGTGTTCGCGAGGGCCGGTTGCGAGACGCGCGTCTTCGACCCCGACCCGGAGCAGCTGGCGCGCGCGCTCGATTGGGCGCGGGGGTCCGCGGACGAAGACGAGGCCCTCGGGTTCATCGATGCCGAGGGCGCCACCCGGGAAGGGCGGGGGATTCGCCGCTGCGACACGCTGGAGGAGGCGCTGCCGGGCGCGGGATGGGTGCAGGAGAGCGGGCCGGAGACGCTCGCGATCAAGCAGCGGATCTTCGCCGAACTGGACGCGGCGGCGGATCCCGGCGCGGTTCTGGCCAGTTCGACATCCGCGCACGACATGTCGCGGATCGCGGACGGTCTCGCGGGCGCCGGCCGTTGCGTCGTCGCGCACCCCGTGAATCCGCCGCACGTCATCCCGGTCGTGGAGGTCCTTCCCGGGGAGGGCACGCACCCCGGCGTACTGACTGCCGCGCTCGCCTTTCTCGAGAGCGTGGGCCAGTCTCCGGTGCGGATGAACCGCTACCTGGCCGGTTTCCTCCTCAACCGGCTCCAAGCCGCGTTGATCCGGGAGGCCGTCTTCCTGTACGGATCGGGCGCGGCCTCCGCGGAGGCGATCGACACGGTGGTCCGGGACGGGATGGGGCTGCGGTGGGCGCTGCTCGGACCGTTCGGCACCGGACACACGAACGCGGACGGGGGCGCGGGGGAGTACTACCGGCGCTACGGCGACGCGTACCGGGCAATGTGGCGGGAGCTTGAAGCGGACCCCGAGTTCTCGGGCCGCGTGATCGACGGCATCCACGAGGAGATGGAGGAGACGTACGGAGCATCCGCCACCGAGGCGCTGTGTGCATGGCGCGACCGCGTGGTGCGGCGCATCCGCGCCCTGAAGGGCGACGATCCTCCGCCCGGAAGCTGAAGAGCCTTCGAGTCCTCAAACGCCGGGTCACGCGCGGGTGTCTACTCCCGTGCGCCCACGAAGCAGCATTGCGTCCCGGGAACCCGTCAACGAGCGTTGGCGGAGAGGGCCACGAGCACCACCACGGTCAGGAGCCGCGAATCATGCTGAAGCGTGCATTTCTTCCCGTCTTCTTCGCGACAGTCATCCTCCCCGCCTCGGCGGCCGCCCAAGAGGCCGCCCGGGAGGCGGTGGCCGATGAGGACTTCATGGCCGAGATGGAGTGGCGTTCCATCGGCCCGGCGAACATGGCCGGGCGCGTCACCGACGTCGAGGGGATCCCGGGGACGGGAACCTTCTTCGTGGCCGGCGCCACGAGCGGAATCTGGAAGACGACGAACCACGGAACGACCTTCCGGCCCGTGTTCGACAACGAGCGGGTCATCTCGATGGGCGACCTCGCGATCTCGCCGAGCAACCCCGACATCGTGTGGGCCGGGACCGGCGAGGAGGACTCCCGCAACTCGATCTCGCCCGGCGGCGGCATCTACAAGTCCGTCGACGGCGGGCTCACGTGGGAGTTGAAGGGACTCGAGGACACGCAGGCGATCGGCCGCATCGTCGTCCACCCGACGAAGGCCGATTGGGTGTACGTTGCCGCGCTCGGGCACCCGTGGGGCGACAACGAGGAGCGCGGACTCTACCGCACGAGGGACGGCGGCGACACTTGGGAGCGCGTGAACTTCGTCTCCGACAAGGCGGGCTTCGTCGACATCGACATGCACCCACGGAATCCGGACATCCTGTGGGCGACGAGTTGGGAGCGCGTGCGCGGTCCGTACTTCTTTCAGAGCGGCGGCCCGGGGAGTGCGATCTGGAAGTCCACGGACGCCGGCGACACATGGGAGAAGGTGGAGGGCAACGGCCTCCCCGAGACCATGCTGGGACGGCTCGAGATCGCGATCGCGCCGAGCTATCCGCAGGTCATGTACGCGATGGTCGAGGCGGAGGCTCCGGAGGAGGCGGATGACAACGGGGATCGTCACGCCTCCGGCCTGTACCGCTCCGCGGACGGCGGTGAGACGTGGGAGTTCATGAACTCGAACAACTCGCGGCCCTTCTACTATTCCGGCGTCTGGGTGTCGCCGGACGATCCCGACTTCATCTACTGGTCCTCCCTCTTCTTCTCCCGGGACGGAGGTCGTACGGTCGGGAACCCGGCCCAAGGCGTACACGTCGACTATCACGCACTGTGGTGGGATCCTACCGATCCGGATCACTTCATATTGGGCAACGACGGCGGGATCGCGATCACGTGGGATCGCGGCGGCAACTTCGAGTTCCCCAACCGCATTCCCATGGGACAGTTCTATGCGGTCAGCTATAACATGGACACGCCCTATCGCGTGTGCGGCGGACTGCAGGACAACTATACTTGGTGCGGGCCGAGCGCCCGCGCCGGCGGCTCCATCGACAATCACATGTGGTATTCGATCGGGGGCGGCGACGGCTTCTACGCGCCGCAGGATCCCACGAACCCGGACATCGTGTTCGGGGAATCGCAGCAGGGGCGGATCTACTGGCGGAACACGCGCACGGGCGAGCGCCATCAGCTGCAGCATCCCGATTGGCGCGAACAAACGCAGGTGCTGCGCGACTCGATCGCGATCCTGACGGGGGACGACCCCGACGATCCCCCGGCGGGCAACGTCGCGCAGATCGAGGAACTGCAGGGCCTCGTGGCGCGGGACTCGGCCCTCTACGACATGCGGTTCAACTGGAATACGCCGCTCGAACTGTCGCCCCACGATCCGCAGACGCTGTACATTGGGGCGAACCGCGTCCTGAAGTGGACGTACGACACGGACGAGATGGCGCCGATCTCGGCCGACCTCACCTACGCGGACCCCGAGAAGATCGAAATCGCGTACAACACGACGGGCGGCATCACGCCGGACGTCACGGGCGCGGAGAACTTCGCCACGATCGTCTCCCTCGCCGAGTCGAAGCTCAACGAGGGCGAACTGTACGCGGGGACGGACGATGGCCGCGTGTGGCGGACGCCGGAGGGGGCGGAGTGGATCGAACTCACGGATCGCTTCGACGGCGTTCCGGAGGGGACGTACGTGAGCCGGATCGAGCCCTCGAGCCACGACCCGAGCCGCTTCTACGTGACGTTCGACAACCACCGGCGCGACGACTACACGCCGTACGTCTACGTGACCGATGACGCGGGGGAGACCTTCCGCTCGATCTCGTCGAACCTTCCGACCGGGGCGCCGGACTTCGTGCACGTGATCCGGGAAGACCCGGTGAGCCCGGACCTCCTCTTCGTGGGGACGGACGTGGGGGCCTACGTGTCCACGGACCGGGGCGGATCGTGGACGCGCTTCATGAACGGGCTGCCCACGGTGCCGGTCCACGATCTCAAGATCCACCCGCGCGAGAGCGAGATCATCGCGGGCACGCACGGCCGCTCCATTTTCGTGGCCGACATCTCGCTCCTGCAGCAACTCGATGGCGGACGCCTGCCGGAGGCCGTGACGGTGTTCCAGCCCAAGACGGCGATCCAGTTCGGGGACTCGCCCGTGGGTGGCGAGTTCATCGCGCAGAGCACCTTCCAGGGGGACGCGGGACGCTACGGGGCCGAGATCTCCTACTACATCCCGGAGGATGTAGCGGACGCGCTCGCTGAGGTGGCCGAGGCGGAGGCGGAGGCGGCCGCGGCGGCCGAGGAAGAGGCCGAGGAAGAGGCCGAGGAAGAGGGCGAGGAGGAGGGCGAGGGCGAGGAGGCCGCGGAGCAGGCTGACGAAGAGGAGGCCGGAGAGGAGGAGGCTCCGGCTGCCGCGTCGGAGGTTCCCGCCTTCGCGATGGCGGCGGGTATGGCGGCCGCGCGGGGCGGAAACCGCCCGCAGGCCTCGATCGCGATCCTGAACGCGGCCGGCGACACCGTGCAGACGCTCAACGGTCCGGCCTCGGCGGGCGTGCAGCGCGTACGGTGGACGTTCAACCGGCGGAGCGCGCCGCGGGAACCGTCGCCGGCGGATCGGCTGGACAGCCTGCGGACCGCGCGGCTCTACGAGGCGGTGGGAGACTCGCTCGTCGAGCACGAAGGGGTGGCGCGGGAGACGATGGACCAGGTGCTCGGGATGATGCAGGGCGGTAACCAGGGCGCGATCATTCGCATGTTCGGCGGAGGCGGAGGCGGTGGAGGCGGCGGCGCCGGCGGCTGGCAGGAGAGGCCCGCCGAGCGCTATCCGCAGCCCGGCCGGCAGGCGGCGCGGGGCGGCGGCGGAAGGGGAGTGCGCGCCGCGGTGGCGATGGCGGGCGGCGCGGCCGGCGGTGCCGACCCGGCGGCCATGCGCGCCGTCTTCCAGCAGGTGGGGGAGGCCGTCCGCGAGCGGGGCGGCATGTCGACCATCCGCCGCTTCTTCGGCGGCGGGGGCGGCGGGGGCGGCTTGGCCGATCCGGGAAGCTACACCGTGGCGATCACGATCGGCGACGAAACACACACGATCCCGCTGGAGGTGCTGCGCAAGGAAGGCTTCGGGTTCTGGGATGAGCCCGACGGAGGGAACGACCGCTAACGGCCCGAGGCTCTCGCGGCGTCCGCGGCGTCCGTGGCTTCGGTGGCTCGCCGGAGCGGCAACCGTTCGCCGCTCCGGCGGTGTCGCACGACTCGATAGCCTTTAGCGATAGCCTTCGGCGGCGGACCAGCGTACCTGCGAGAGACGGAGACGGAGACGGGGACGGGCGGATGATGACGAACAAAGAGGGGAGCGGCGCGTCGATTCTGGAGAAGATCCGGAAGCGGCGCATGGTGCAGATCGCGCTCGTGTATGTGGGCGCGGCTTGGCTCGGCGTGGAGATCACCGACTTCCTCGTCGGGACCTACGGGTTTTCGAGGAAGGTTCTCGACACGGTCGTCTTCCTCGGCATCCTCGGGTTCCCCGCCTTCCTGGTCATCGGTTGGTATCACGGCGAACGCGGCCCCCAGCGCATCCGCCGGGCGGAGGCCTGGCTCCTCGTCACCCTGGCCTCCCTGGGCGCGATCGGCACCTACCGGATCGCGACGGCCGAGCCGGCGAACGGCGGAGGCGCGGAGATTGCGGCGCCCGCCGCGGTCGGGGACGGTGTGGGCGGCGGTGGAGAGGCGCTGAGTTTCTCGGGCTCGGCGTCCGATCTGGGGCGAAACTCGCTGGCGGTCCTGCCCTTCCGGAACAATGTGCCCGACACCGAACTCGAGTGGCTCGGTTCGGGTCTCGCCGACCTGCTCACGACGAACCTGGCGCAACTCCCGGGTCTGCGCGTCGTCGGCCGGCAGAGTCTGTACGACCTCCTGATGGAGGGAGGGGTCTCCGAGGAGGAGGAGATCCCGGAGGCTCTGGCGATGACGGTGGCGCGCGGGAGCGGTGCCCGCACGCTGCTCTGGGGCAGCGTGACGGGGTCGGCCGAGGACATGCGCATCGACGCCCAGTTGCTCGAACTCGACAACGGGACCATCGCGTCGGCCGACTTCGCGCGGGGCGACGACGTGTTTGCCCTCGTGGACACGCTTACGGTGCGTCTCGCCGCCCACCTCTCCGGTGCGCCGCCGTCGACCGAGGTGGTTCGCCTCAGCCACTTGGGGACGCGAAATATGGAGGCGTGGGCCGCGTTCCATCGCGGAAACGCCCTCGCCCGGGCCGGTGACATGGAGGAGGCCGAAGCTCACTACGAGCGCGCGGCCGAGATCGACACGGCGTTCGCCCTCCCGCTGCTGGCCTCGCGCGGCGGGGAGGACGAGTCGCGGCGGCAGCCCAGTCCCGAGTGGCGGGAACGGCGCACCGCCCAACTCTTCCGCCGATTGCCGGAGAATCTGAAGATCCAGCTGGAGGGACTGAGCGGGGAGGAGTTGCGCGCCACCCTCGACTCCCTGACGGGCGGCACGAGGTCCGCCGTCCGCCTCCTGTTCGGAGAACCGCCGTCCGCCACCGGCCCGGACGACCTCCCCCCCGACCCACCGCGGCGCCCCGAACCCGGGGGACGCCGATAGCGGCGAGCCGGCCGCCATGCCGGTGTCGTCGTTCGCCGCTCCATGCGGACAGGGCTACGGCCCGCTGGCGACTCGGTATTCGACGAGCGCGGACTGGCCGACGATGCTCACGATCCGGATGAGCCGTTCGGCGGCGCCGCCGTCGGTGACCCGAGACGCAGGCTCTCGTCGCTGGTCATCCGGCGCTTGGAACTGCCAATGCGGCGGAACGACCCCCCCCGGGGCTTTCGTGCAGCGCGTAGCCGGGCGGAACTTCGACGAGAAGAAGCGTCCTGCCGTCGGCCTCGGCACGACACGTGGTTACCTCGATGGACGGCCTTACCGCGTCGGTACAGAGGTTGACGACGAGTTCCTCAAGCGCACCCATCTCGCCGCGCGTCATCCCGGGGACCCGACCGGAGTCAGTGACGCCGCAGGACATCACGCCACCGCGGGCGTTGGCGAACGCCGCCAGCTCGTCGGCGATGCTCCTCCTCTCCGGGCGCATCGGACGGTTGCCGCGGAACTCGAACCCCTTGAATCCCACGCGGCTGTCTTCACCCAGGCGCAGCCGCCGCCGGATCTCGTGTTCGTCGAAGGTCACCGGTCAGCTGCGTAACGGCATGTCCACGCCCGGCGTGCGGCGTGCGAGCACCCCGGCGCGATCAGGTGAGGGCCGACCGCCGGTGGGAGGGCATCGAAGCGACGACGACTTCCCGGCGGCTGGCGTCCCAGAAGTAGTAGACGCGCAGGCAGCGGCGGGGGTCGCGGGTGTTTCCGCCGTTCTTGAGGTGCCAATCCACCTGGTGCTTCTCGCCGCGCCAGTCGAACTGGAAGCTGTCCCCGCCGCACCGTTCGTTGCGAATGCCGGCCGCCAGGCCGGGGACGAGCCCGTAAAGGTGGCCGTCGCCGCCGTGCAGGCGGGCATCGCGGTACTCGTGGCCGAGCCAGTGAAGACAGATGGCGGCGAGCCCCACATCCTCGAACAGGGTCCCCCGCAGACCCCTTAGCACCGGCTCCGCGAGCACGACGCGGCCCTCCAGCGTCGATTCGCACCACTTGGGGATTTCGTCCCAGGCGACGGGGAAGGGCGTCCGCGGGTCGCCGCCCAGGAACCGCACCAGCCCCTCGAGCCGGCGCGCCTCCCGCTCCGCCCCCTGCCGCTCCTCTCGCGCGGCCGCCTCCAGCTCGCGTGCGCGGTCGCGTTCGCCCGCCAGCGTTTCGCTCTTTTTCCGCGCCGCCTGCAGGTCGCGCCGCACGCCGGAGAGTTCTTTGCGCAGCGCCGCGGCCTCCGTCTTCCTGGTCTTCGTGCCTGGGGGCTGGGGCACTTCCGGGGCCGTCCCGCCGGACGAGACCCCCGCGCCGGAACCGGGGGCGGGCGTGGTCGCGGGTCCGTGTGCGCGCCGCCGTCCCATCCACCGGCGCGGCCGCACGGCCAGCCGGGCCGCGCCCGCCGACACGGCGGCCGGGAGGCGCCGCCACGGCGCGGCGAGGCCGAGCGCGGCATCGGCGAGCCGGTCTTTGCGAGGCAGAACCGCATCGAAGCGGAGTTGATCCCCCTCGGTCGTCCGCACATGGTGGTCGCCGACGATCCGTAGGACCTCCTGCGTCGTCGCCTCGAAGCCGTCCGCCGTCTCCACACGGTCGCGCAGGTACACCGGATGGTCGAAGCGCCGGGCCTGCGGGCTGAAGCCGGGCAGGTACACCCGCCAGGCGCCGTCGTACACCGAGAGCGTCTTCGTGACGGTATCGCTCAGCGTGTACGTGAACCGTTGTGGAAGCACGGTCACGGTGGCCAGTCCGGTCAGCGCGCGGGCCACCCGCGCCGACCGTTCCAGCAGGGCGCGCGCATCGCCCCCCAGAGTCGGTTCCGTGATGACGACGACCGGCAGCGAACGCGCCGGATCGACGAGCGTGGTGATGAACTCGTGCATCTCCTGCGGAGTCCACACCGCCGCGGGGTCGAGGACCAGGGCGTCGCCACCCTGAAGGAGGGGAGCCGCCCCGGCAATGTGGCGCAGCACGGCCGGAGGAAGGGTCTCCTGCGCCTGGCCTGCCGAAGCCGGCCAGCCCGGGACACGGACCCCGACCGTCGGCTCCCGCTCGTCGCCGGGCGCCGCGACGACGATTTCGGTCACGAGGGCGCGGTCGGGTTCCGCGCGCGACTCCACGCGCGCCGCCCAAAAATCCCCGCGGCCGCTGCGCTGGCGAACCACCCGGCAATTCGTCTGCCCGTCGTCGAAGTGGAAGGACCGGTGCCGGGATGCCTTCCGCGGCAACTCGCCGGCGAGGCGGCGCCCGATGCAGTCGATGGCCGCCGTGCGGCATTCGCCAACCGCGGGGCGTCCGTCCGCGCCAGCGGCGATCTGCGCCGTCACGTGCAGGGCCCGCCCCTTGGCGGCGAGTTCCCAGGCACCAAGCTGTTCAAGGGAGGTGAACGTCGATTCAGTCACAGTCGCAATCCGTCACAAGTGTCTTCATGAACAGAGCCGCCGCGCCGATGTGCGACGGCGGCAAGCAAGAATCCGCAATGCCGATCGGGGCCGTCCTCGCCCACCACCAACGGCCGGCGGGGGCACCCGCGGAAGAAAACATAACTGTACAGGTGCGGATGGCGTAGGGTGGATGGTGCGCGGCCCGCCGGACACGGGTGTCTCGGCAGCCCGTGGCGAAGGCCCCGCTGCGTTCGAGCGGCGCTGCATCCCGCCTGAACCCGCCATGCTGGACGAACGCCGGGACAACGGCCATGTTCCAACGGTCGCGTTACAACAGGTCCGTAGCCGCACGCGCGGGACGGACGCGCGCCGCCTCCCCGCGGCGGCGGCGTCCTCGGAACATCAGGGAGGCCACATGAAGCGAAGGGCGTTTCTCCGAACCGGACTCACGGGCGCCGGCGTTGCCGGCATCGCCGCCGCACCCCTTGCCGCACCCCTGGCGGGCGCGACGACGGCGCGCGGTCTCGACACCATCTTCAACCCGCGCCGACCGGGACGCGACTACAACGGACCCGTCCGGCTGAGTTCGAACGAGAACCCGCTCGGCATCGCTCCGTCGGCGCGGCAGGCGATCATCGACGGACTCGACGAGGCGAACCGCTATCCCGGCGCGACCGGCGAACTCGTGCGCGAGGCGCTCGTCGCGCGCCTCGGCGTCAAGCCCGGCCAGCTCTTCTTCGGCTCCGGATCGACCGAGATCCTGCGCATCGCCGCGGCGGCCTGGGCGGCGCCCGGCGGCCGCCTCATCTACGCGGAGCCGACGTACGAGGACGTCCCCCGGTACTCGCAGCCGTTCGCGTACGATCATGTCACGGTTCCGCTCACGAGCGACTACGCACACGACATCGACCGCATGCGCGAGGAGGTCGCCAAGTCGTCCGCGCCGAGCGTGATCTACTTCTGCAACCCGAACAACCCGACGGGTACGCTCACCTCGACCAGGCCCATCGCGGACTGGATCCGCGACGAGAGCGAGCAGCACCTCTTCCTCGTGGACGAAGCGTACTTCGAACTCGCGGACGATCCCGGCTACGAGACCTTCATCCCGCTCATCGAGCGCCACCCGAACCTGATCGTCGCCCGCACCTTCTCCAAGGTGTACGCGATGGCCGGGATTCGTCTCGGCTACGGAGTCGCGCACGAGGCCACCGTCCAGCGGGTTCTCCCCTTCGCGACGCGGAACGCGCCCAATCACGTCGCGGGCGTCGCCGCCATCGCCTCGCTCGCCGACGAGGACTTCTTCGCCCAGAGCGTGAAGACGAACAACGAGGCGAAGGCGGTCATGCACGACGCCCTCGCCCAGCTCGACATTGAGGTGCTGCCGAGCCACACGAACTTCATCATGCACCGGATCAAGGGCGAACTCGCGACCTACAACGAGCGCATGTACGAGGCCGGGTTCAACGTGGGCCGCCCGTTCCCGCCGATGACGGACTGGAGCCGGCTCTCGATGGGCCTCCCGTCCGACATGGAGAAGCTCGCCGAAGTCATGACGGACTTCCGCAAGAAGGACTGGATCTGATCTGACCGGCACACCGTGGGTGTGGTGCGGCTCGACGCGAATTCGCGCCCAACGCGTAGCCGTCCACAGCCGCGTTCCGGCACGGTGACCGACGGGTTCTCGCTCCGCGCGCCCCGTCCCGTTGCCTCCGTCGGCGCTCGCCCTGCGCTCGACGGGCCATGGGAGCACGCTCTACTAATTAACTAGTTGGCCGGGCGTCCCCCTCGGCGTAGGTTCCCTCGCGGAGTGAGGCGGACGGTCCCCGGGCCGTACAACGGTCGGAACGTGTTCCCGTGTCAAAGCCTCGATCCCCTCCGATTGATACACGGTTGACGGTTCTGCGATAGATTGAGCCTGACGCGACTACTCGGTCCGACCCGCTTGGTCGATCGATGTCGGTTGTGACTGCTCGGTGGTCGGTGCCTTGGGGGACGACCGGGGCGATGACTTGAACATCGAGGGGCGAGGAACGCGCCCCCGAACACAGCGGTGCGAGGCTTATGAAGGCACGTCATTGGGTCACGTTGATCGTTCTGCTCGTCGCGGGCGCGGCCGTCACCGGTATCTTCATGCGGCTGAACGAGGACGAGGAAGAGGGACCGCAGACCTTCGGAGACCCGGCGGCCGACTCCGTGGTCGAGGCGGTGCGGGGGACGGCTTCGGCGGCCGCCTTCGCCACGGATATCTTCCTTCCCGTCGAGGGGGCCGTCATCCAGCGCGACACCTTCGTGCTCTGGGTCACGGCGAGCGGGCGGGCCGCATCTCTCCGCCGGGCCCCGCTCCATGCGGAGGTCCAAGGACCCGTGACCGCGGTATCGGTGCAGGAGGGGACGCATGTGCGCGCGGGCCAGCTCCTGGTGCGGATCGATCCCACGCTCTACGAGATCCGGGAGCAGCGGGTGGAAGCCGCGGTGGCGCGCGCCGAGGCGGAGTATCTGGACCGCGTACTCTTCGATGAGGAGTTGCCGGATTCGGTCCGGCTGGCTCGTGCCGAGCAGGCCCGCATCCGGGTGGGGCTCCCCGACCAGGAGGCGCAACTCGCGGAAGCTCGCTACGAACTGGAGAAGACGCGGATCGTCGCCCCCTTTGCCGGCTTGGTGGCGAACCTCGGAGTGGCGCACGGGAGCCGCGTCAGAACGGGCGATTCGATCGCAACGATCGTCGACCTATCCGAGATCGATATCGATGCCGAGGTTCTCCATTCCGAACTCCCGCTCGTGGAGGTGGGGCGGCAGGCGACCGCCACCTTCGCCGCGCTCCGGGGGGAGGTCTTTCAGGGCAGCGTCGTGAGCGTGAACCCCTTGATCGATCCTGAGACGCAGACGGCGCGGGTCACGGTGCGCCTGTCGAATCCCGAGGCCCGGATCGTGCCGGGGATGCCGGGGAACGTGCGGATCGCCGGCCGCCAGCTCGCGGACCGGACGTTCGTGCCGAAGGAAGCGGTCGTCGAGCGGAACCGGCGCCAGGTGGTGTTCGTCTTCGAGGAGGGAGCCCCGGGGTCGGATGCGGGGCGCGCGCAGTGGGAATACGTCACGCTCGGCCTCGAGAACGACACGCAGGTCGAGATCATCCCCAACCCGGACGGCGACGACACCTTCGTACCCGCGGGCGGCGAGGTCGTGCTCGTCGACGGCCACGCCACGCTCACGCACGACACCCAGGTGCGGATCGAAAACCACGGCGAGCTGGAGACGCCGACGGAGCCGGCCGCCGACGGAGCGACGGACGGTTCGGCGAGTGGCTCCACGGACGGTTCGCGGTGAGGCCCGGAGGCGGACAACGCAGGCCTTGCTCCCGCGCGGCGGCGGCGCTCGCCGCCCTGCTCGCGACTGGAGGTCTCGCGGCCCCTGCGCCCTCGGTGGCGCAGGGGTTGGCGCTCCCGGATACGCTCGACATCACGGGGGCGATCCGAGTCGCCCTCAGCGAGAGTCCGGTTTTGCGGATATCCGGGGCTCAGGCGGATCGGGCGGGCACCGACCGGTTGGCTGCGTGGGGAGCCCTTCTCCCCACGGCCGGCGTGAGCGCCGGGCTCAACCGGTCGGGCTTCTCGCGGACCACGTTCGTCGGCGAGGAAGGGTTGTCGGAGACGCTCCCGGGTACGCTCACGTCTTCGAGCCAGAGTGCAAGCCAGGGGCTGAGCCTGAACTGGACCCTGCTCGATGGCGGCCGGCGCTTCTCCGAGATCTCGCGGTCCACGGCAAGCCTTCGCGCTGCGCAGCGACGCTACGACAACCAGCAGCGCGACGTCGTGCTGACGGTGCGCCGGGAGTTCCTCGAAGCCTTGCGGCGACAGGAACTGCTGGAGCTTACGCGAACTCAAATCACGGACCGGGAACTCGAACTCGAGATCGCCAGCCGCCGGTACGAGATCGCGGCCGTGGAACGAACGGATGTGCTCGGCGCGGAGACGAACCTCCTGAATGCGCGGATAGCCCTCAACGCCGAAGAAAACCAGTTGCGCGCCGGGCTCCGCCAACTCGTGGTGTCCATGGGACTGCCGCCCGAAGCGGGGGATGGCCTCGTGCTCGCGGGCGACGATGGCATGCCCGAGGGCGTCCCCGATATCGCCCTCATCGTTCGGACGGCCGTGACCTCCGATCCCGAGCTTGCGGCGCTCGAGGCGGAACGCTCCGCCGCCGCCGCGTCGTTGTGGTCCGCCCGCACCCGCTACCTGCCACGCATCAGCGTGAGTCTGGGCTGGGGTCGCGGTGAGAATTTCGGTCCCGAGGACTCGTTCTGGCAGTTCGACCCCGGCGACACGAGTCACAGCTTCGGGATCTCGGCCTCTTGGAGCCTCTTCGACGGCTTCCAGCGTGAGCAGCAGAATGCGCAGGCATCGGCCGCCAGACGGCAGGCCGAGGAAGACCTGCGGCGCCGGCGGCTGGAGATCGAGCGCGACGTGCGGCGCTACGGTGCCGATATCGGGGAATTGGCGCAGACCCTCGGCCTGTTGGACCAGGCGTATGCGATCTCGCGCGAGCGTCTCGACATGGAGCAGGAGCGGTACCGGCTCGGCACCGGGAGCTTTGTTGAGCTTCAGAACGCCGTCGACGCGGTGCAACGCGCGGAGACTTCGCTGATCCAGCGCCGGTACGATTACCTACTCGCGTGGTCCGGTCTCGCCGAATACATCGAGGGCAGGCCCGGCATCCCATGACGACACTCCGCTCGATTCGAGTCGGCTGACCTTGGCGCTTCCCGACGTCTCGCTTCGACGGCCCGTCGCCACGGCGATGCTCTACGTGGGCATCGGCGTGCTGGGCGTGGTGTCCTTCCTCCGCCTGCCCATCGACCTCCTGCCGGATGTCGCCTTCCCCACGCTCTCCGTGTGGACGACGTATTCGGACGCGGGGCCCGCGGAGGTCGAGCGTTTCATCACGGAACCCATCGAGCAGCGACTGTACTCGATCCCGGGGGCGCGCGGCATCTCCTCGCGCTCGCGGGAGGGACAGTCGCTCGTCCAGCTCCAGTTCGCGTGGGGCACGGACATGGAGTTCGCGACCCTCCACACGCGGGAGAAGCTGGACAACCTCTCCGACCTCCTCCCCGAAGGCTCGGAGCGGCCCACGATTCTGAGATCGGACCCGACGAGCGATCCGATCATGACGCTGGCCGTGAGCGGCGCCGATCTGAGAAACCTGCGCGATCTGTCCGAGGTCGTCTTCAAGCGCCGCTTGGAGCAGTTGGACGGCGTTTCGCTGGCGGGGCTCACCGGCGGGCCCGAGCGGGAGTTGCGGGTCATCGTGGACCCGGAATACTTGGACGTGCACGAGGTCTCGCTCAGCGAGATCTCGAACGCGCTCGACCAGGCGAACTACAACGCGCCCGGGGGCACGATCCAGCGGGGCCGGTTCGAATACAGCCTGCGCACGCTGGGCCAGTTCCGGGAGGTCGACGAACTGCTCGACGTCGTCATCGCGCGGCCGCAGCGTCTCGGGGTTCGCCCCGTGCGGCTGGCCGACGTCGCCACCGTCGTCGACACGATCGCGGATCTCGAGACGATCGCGCGGTACAACGGGGAGCCCGCGATCGGGTTGCAGGTGTTCAAGGAGGCGGGCACGAACACGGTCCGCGTGGCGGACGGCGTGCGCGAGACGCTGGACCAGCTCCGCGAGGAGTTCCCCGGGATCTCGATCGAGATCGCCTCCAGCCAGGCGGCGTTCATCCGGGACGCGATCTC
This sequence comes from Candidatus Palauibacter poriticola, assembly GCA_012270965.1. Taxonomy (GTDB): domain Bacteria; phylum Gemmatimonadota; class Gemmatimonadetes; order Palauibacterales; family Palauibacteraceae; genus Palauibacter; species Palauibacter poriticola. Next base: position 41,538 of record JAAXHJ010000066.1, on the reverse strand, counting down.
GAACGTCGTCTCGGCCCTGCTGCTGGGCGGGGCGCTGGCCTTCCTCGTTCTTTTCCTCTTCCTGCGGGATCCGAGGTATCCGCTCGCGATCGGGCTCGCCATCCCGATCTCGGTTATGGCGGCCTTCGCGCTCTGCTACGCGTTCGACGTGAGTCTCAACATCATGTCTCTCGGCGGCATGGCGCTCGGGGTCGGCCTCCTTGTCGACAACTCCATCGTGGTGCTCGAGAACATCTTCCGGCACCGCGAGGAGTCGGGCGGGAGCGCGCGGGAGTCGGCCGGGCGGGGCGCCCGGGAGGTTGCGGCCGCGATCACGGCGTCCACGCTCACCACGATCGCCGTGTTCGGGCCGGTGCTGTACGTGGAGGGCGTGGCGGGCGCGCTCTTCGGCGATCTGTCGCTCGCGGTCACCTTCTCTCTCCTCGCCTCGCTGCTCGTGGCGCTCACGCTGCTCCCGGTACTCGCCGCCCAGGTGGCTCGCGGGAGGCGCGGAGCAGAAGCTGCGGGCTTCGACGGCGAGACTTCCCCTTCGGGGCAGCCCGGCGCATCGGAAGCCGAGCGGCCGGGGCGCCTGCGCCAGTTCGGCCGGGCGCTGCGGAGGGGTGCCGTCGCGGTCGTGCGCGGAGTCGGGGGCGGGGTCGCCTACGTGGGGCGCTCGGTCCGGCTCACGGGCGTCGATGTCGCGATCGGGGTCGGCCGGATCCTGGGCCGGCTGTTCGGTCCCTTCCTGCGCGCCTTCGAGCGCGGTTTCCTCCGTTTCGCGGACCGGTACGAGCGGACGCTCGCATGGGCGCTGGGGCACCGGCTGGAGGTTCTCTCGATCGCCGTCGTAGCCTTGGCCGGCGCCGTCATGCTCGCCGCATCTCTCCCGCGGGGACTCATGCCGCGCGTCGACGAGCGGCAGTTCTGGGTCGAACTCAACCTCCCGCAGGGGACGCCCATTCGGACGACGGACGAGGCGGCGCGGGACGTGGAGCGGCTCCTGCTCGGCATGGCGGACGTCTCGGGCGTCTTCACCCGGGTAGGGCGCAGCCGGGGCAGCGAACTCGCCGCGCGCGACCTGACCGGACTCAACAACGCGGCGCTCGACGTCCAGCTCGCCGGGTCGTCGCGGCCGACGCGCGACGCGATCGCCGAGCTGCGCGCGCGACTCGCGGGGAGCGGGTTGGATCCGGCCTTCGTGACGATCGAAACCGGACGGGCCACCTCCCTCGGCCGGGCGCTGGCGATCGGGGAGGCCGACCTCGCGGTGAAGGTGCAGAGCGGGGAGCTGGATGAACTCGTGCCGGTCGCCGAGGCGATCGAGACCCGCATCTCGGGCGTGCCGGCGCTGGCCGATGTCCGGCTGGACTTCCTCCGCACGCAGCCGGAACTCGTCATCGAGGTCAACCGGGAGGTGGCGGCCCGCCACCAGATCACCGTGACTTCGGTCGCGACCGCGATCGAGGATTACCTGCGGGGGTCGGAGACGAGAAACGCGTACTCGGTCTTCGCAGACAAAGTGGACATCCGGGTCACGATTCCGGAGACGGCCCGCCGGGAACTCGAGCGGGTGCTCGCGCTGCGGCTGCAGGGCGTGCCGATCGGCGAACTCGTGACGGTCCGGCAGGGGTTCGGTCCGGTCGAAATCCGGCGAGAGGACCAGAACCGCACGATCCAAGTGCTCGCCGACGTGGCGGAGGGGGGACTCCGGACGGCCGTCCGGGAGGTGGAGGCCGCGATCGCGGATATCCCGCGGCCGGCGCTCACGACGGTGCGCGTCGGCGGCGAGAACGAGGAGATGCAGGACAGCTTCCGCTCGCTCACCTTCGCCTTCGCCCTCGCGCTGGCCCTCGTCTTCCTCATCATGGCCGCCCAGTTCGAGTCGCTCGTGCAGCCGCTCGTCGTCCTCACCGCGGTGCCGCTGGCGGCGATCGGGGCGGTGACGGCGCTCTGGATCGCCGGGGACGGCCTCAACGCCATGAGCGGCATCGGGCTCGTGATCCTCATCGGCATCGTCGTCAACGACGCCATCGTGAAGGTCGACTTCATCAACCAGCGGAGACGGGCGGGGCTGGCGAAGCGGGCGGCGATCCTTGAAGCGGGCCGGCTGCGGCTTCGTCCCATCGTGATGACGACGATCACGACCGTGGTCGGGCTCCTCCCGCTCGCCGCCGGGCTGGGGGCCGGGGCCGACCTCCGCGCCCCGCTGGCCGTCGCGGTGATCGGCGGCCTCATCTCCGCGACCTTCCTCACGCTGATCGTCGTGCCGGTCGTATATTCGGTTCTTGTCGAGCCATCCGTATCCGTGAGGCCCGACCCGGGACCGCGGCCCGAGCGCCGCGACCCGGCCGCGCTCCGGCCGCAGCCGGGGTACGGCCTCGGTGGCCGCTCCGGGCCGGCGGCTCCGGGCATGGCGCGAGGGAGTGTGGAACCATGATCGATCTGGCCATCCGCCGGCCGGTGGCGACCGCCGCGATCTACGTCGCCCTCTTCGCGCTGGGCGTGACGAGCTTCCGGCTCATTCCGGTCGAGGATTTGCCCGAAGTCGAGTTCCCGCGTCTCACGGTCACCGCCACTTGGAACGGTGCCTCGCCCGAGGCGCTCGAGGCGTTCGTGACCGCGCCGCTCGAAACCGTCATCCAGCAGGTCGGCGGCGTGGAGAAGGTCGTCTCGGAGTCCGCCGCCGATCAGCGCGGGACGGGGTCCAGCGCCCGCATCGAGGTCGAATTCGAGCGCGACACGCGCATGGAGTTCGCCCGCCTCGCGCTCGGCGAGCGGATCAACTCGATCCGCGACGAGTTGCCCGAGGGGGTGGTGCCCCTCCTCTCCGAGTACGTCCCGCAGGAATTCGCCGAGGAGGAGGAGCAGCTCCTCAGCTTCTCCCTCACCGGCCCGTACACCTTCGCGCGCTTGGGAGAGATCGCCGAGGAGGAGATCGCCCCTCTCGTGCGGGGGCTGCCGGGCGTGTCCGCGGTGGAAGTCTGGGGCGCCGAGCGCCGCGAGATCGCCGTCGAGCTGGATCGCGGCCGCATGGAGGCGCTCGGGCTGCGGCCGGAGGAGATCAGCCGGCGGATCGTCGAGCTGTCCGAGCCGAAGGCTCCGGGATCGGTCGAACTTGACGGGAGGCAGTACGCCATCGCCGTGCGCACGCGGGCGCTCGAGGTGGCCGACATCGCGGACATGATCGTCCTCACGCGGCCCGATGGTCCCGTGCGCGTGGGCGACCTGGGGCAGGTGCGCGACCAGACGGAAGACCCGATGTTCCTTTGGCGCATCAACTCCCAGCCCACGATCTCGATCGGCGTGTACCGCCAGTCGGGCACGAACGTGATCCAGGTCGCGGACGACGTAAAGACCGCGATGACCCAACTCGCCTCGACGCTCCCGGCGGGCGTGGGCCTCGAGTTGCTGCGCGATACGAGCGAGAACATCCGCGAGCAGCTCACGGAACTTCGGCTCCGCGCCATCGCGGCCGCCATCGTGATCTTCATCGTGCTCACGCTCTTCCTGCGGTCGCTCGGCGCCGTCCTCGTCGTGTTCGCGACGATCGGGTTCAGCGTGCTAACGGCGGTGAACTTCCTCTACATCGGGGGTTTCTCGCTCAACCTGCTCACGCTGTGGGGACTCGCGTGGGGGTTCGGCCTCGTCGTCGACAACGGCATCGTCGTGCTCGAGAATGTGGAGCGTCACCGCCGGGCGGGGGCCGGCCCATCGGATGCCGCGAGCCGAGGGGCGCGCCAAGTCGTCCTGCCCGTTCTCGCCGCGACGCTGACGACCGCGATCGTGCTCGTCCCCTTCCTCTTCCTACAGGGAGAGCTGCGGGTCTACTACCTGCCGCTCACCTTCGCCGTCGGCTTCTCGATCATCGCGAGCCTCTTCGTCGCGTTCACCTTCGTCCCGGCCCTCGCCTCGCGGGTGGCCCGCATGCGGGACTCCACCGGAGCGGTGGTCGATTCGGCCTTGACCACGGGGGAAGCCGCGTCAGCGCCGACCCGGCGGTCCGAACCGTTCTACATCATGGGCTACCGGTCGCTCCTCGGGTTCGCCCTTCGGCACCCCGTCCTCGTCGCGTTCGTCTGCCTGGGGAGCCTCGCCGGGAGCTGGATCCTGTTCGACCGACACGTGAGCACGGGGAGTTACTGGAGCGGATTCGGCGGACGCGACAGCTATATCACGATCACGATCAGCTTCCCGCGCGGCGCGGGGTTGGACCGCACGGACGAACTCGTGCGCTCCTTCGAGGCGAAGCTCGCCACCATCGATGAAGTGGAGCGCTTCGACGCGCGGGTTCAGCCCAACTACGCCTACATGCGCGCGGAGTTCCCGGACGAGATCGAGCACACGTCGATTCCGGTGGCCATCAAGGACCAGATGACGGCCTACAGCTACGGGTTCTCGGGCGTCGACGTACGCGTGATGGGGTTCGGTCCCAGCTTTTACGGCGGCGGCTCGAGTCCACCCAACTACAGCCTCAAGGTGCTCGGGTACAGCTACTTGACGGTGCAGGAGATCGCCGAGGAGATCGCGTCGCGCCTGGAGCGATTCTCCCGGATCCGCGAGGTGGACCCGAACGCGAGCGGCAGTTGGTACCAGCGCGACAAGGAGTTCGAGTACTACGTGGAGCCGGACCGGGAGGCGCTGGCGTCCTACAATCTCCCCGTTTCGCAGTTGCTCGACTACGTGTCCCGCAACATCCAGGGGCGTCCGTCCGGGAGCCGAATCCGGGTGGGCGGTGAGGAGGTGCGCTACGCCGTGAAGGTGGACGGCTACCGCGAGTTCGACTTCCACGACCTGAGCGATCTGCGCGTGCCGATCTCGCCCCGCGAGGAACTCCGGCTCGCCAACGTCGCGGAGGTGGGGCGCCGGCAGGTGCTGGCCAGCATCCGGCGCGAAGACCAGCAGTACGAGAGGACGGTGGCCTGGGAGTTTCGGGGCCCGGTGAGGTTCGGCGATGTCGTCCGCGACGCGGTGGTGGACGCGATGGAACTCCCGCCGGGATACAGGATCGAGAAGTCGCGCTTCGGGGGCTGGACGACGGAGGAGACGACGCAGATGTGGGTCGTCCTCGCCTTCTCCATCCTTCTCATCTACATGGTGACCGCCGGTCTGTTCGAGTCGCTCGTGGCGCCGTTCGTGGTGCTCTTCTCGCTGCCCTTCGCCCTGATCGGCGTCTTCCTCATCTTCTTCTACACCGACGCCACCTTCACCCGCACCGCGTTCATCGGCACGATCATGATGGGCGGCATCGTGGTGAACAACGCCATCCTTGTGGTCTACCACATCGGCGAAGTGCGCAAACGGATGCCGACGGGCGCGGCCATCGTACAGGGGACGCTGGAGCGGGTGCGTCCCATCCTCATGACGACGTTGACGACGGTGTTCGGACTCCTGCCTCTCGTCCTCTTCGCCCCCTCCCAGGATGAGAACATCTGGAACGCGCTCGCGCTGGCCACGATCGGCGGGCTGATCTCGAGCACGCTGTTCGTACTTGTCGCGATTCCGGTGGCATATCGTTACATCGTGGCACGCCGTATCTGACGGCACGCCCGCCGGCAGAGCGTGGCGACGGTGCGTGGTGAGCGCGGGAAACACGAAACATGAAAGCTGACGGGGGTCGAGATGGCACGGTCGCGTCTGTCCAAGTCCGGTTCGGGGCTGGGTTGGCTGCTCCTCGGGTGTCTGATGGCCGGGGCGGGCTGCGTGGGTGAGGAGGGTGAGGTGGGTGAGGTGGATGAAGGGGGCGGAGGACCGAGCGCATTCCTTGGGGACCTGGTATCGGCAGGGGTGAACATGACGGCTCCGGAGACGTTTCAGGCGCGCTTCGAGACGTCGAAGGGAACGTTCGTGGTGGAGGCGCACCGCGAGTGGGCTCCCAACGGCGTGGACCGCTTCTACAACTTGGTGGAGAACGGGTTCTTCGACGACGTGAGGTTCTTCCGCGTGATCGCCGGTTTCATGGCGCAGTTCGGGATCAACGGAGACCCGGAGATCCAGAGCGCTTGGCGGGAGGCGAACATCCAGGACGATCCGGTCGTGATGGGAAACACGCGCGGGCGGGTGAGCTTCGCGCAGACGGCGATGCCGAACAGCCGGAGTACGCAGCTCTTCATCAACTTCGGCGACAACTCGCGTCTGGACGGGATGGGGTTCGCGGCCATCGGCGAGGTCGTCGAAGGCATGGAGGTTGTGGACGCGCTGTATGCCGAATACGGCGAAGGGGCGCCGGACGGGAGCGGGCCAAGCCAGGGGCGCATCCAGGAGGAGGGGAACGCCTATCTGGAGGCGGAGTTCGCCGCACTGGACTACATCGAGCGGGCGACGATCAGCGGTGGAGATTAGCCGGGCGGCGAGCCGGGCGGGGTCGCGGGCGGCGCTCGTTCTCGCGGCGATAGCGGTGTTGCCGCCTGGGGAGGCGCCGGGCCAGGAGGCGCGGCCGGGCGACGGAGAACGGTCGCGCGCGCGAGAGGCGGGCGTCCTCATCGGGCGTCTGCCGCCGGGGCCGCACAATGCGATCACGGACGTGCCCGGCGTGCGGGTGGGCCACCGCACGGTGTGGGTGGGCGACTCGATCCGGACGGGGGTCACGGCCATTCTCCCGCACGGGGACAACGTCTTCGAGCGGCGGGTGCGGGCGGCGATCGCGGTCGGGAACGGGTTCGGGAAGCTGGTGGGACTGAGCCAGGTCAACGAACTCGGCGAACTCGAGACGCCGATCCTCCTCACCGGGACACTGAGCGTGTTCCGCGCGGCGGATGCGCTCCTCGATACGCTCTTGTCGCTCCCGGCGAACCGCGATGTGCGCTCGATGAATCCGGTCGTCGGCGAGACGAACGACGGGTATCTGAGCGACATCCGCGTCCGCCCGATCCGGCCAGAGCACGTGCGCGAGGCGCTGCGGACGGCGGCGGGCGGCCCGGTGGAGGAGGGGGCGGTCGGGGCCGGGACGGGGACGATCGCCTTCGGCTGGAAGGGCGGCATCGGGACCTCGTCGCGGCGGTTCGAGATCGGCGGGCGGATCGTGAACGTCGGCGTGCTCGTGCAGAGCAACTTCGGGGGCTCGCTGAGGATCGACGGCGTACGCGTGGGAGAGCAGCTCGCCGCGGCCGGTCTGCGCGGCGGGCGTGGCCAGGGCGATGGCGGCGGCTCCGTGATGATCGTGATCGCGACGGACCTGCCGCTGGCCCACCGCGAACTCGACCGGGTGGCGGACCGCGCCTTTATGGGGATCGCCCGCACGGGGTCGTACATGTCGCACGGTTCCGGCGACTACGCGATCGCCCTTTCGACCGGCGAGGGGGTTCCCGTCCGGGGCGGCGGCTCGTTGTCCCGCGTCTTCGAAGCGGTGGTCGAGGCGACGGACGAGGCCGTCATCAACTCCCTGTTCAAGGCAACGTCCGTCACGGGACACCGGGGACGGACGGTCGAAGCGCTCCCGCTCGAACCCACGCTGCGGCTGCTCGGCGAGGCGGGCGTTGTCGGGCCGCCGCGGGGGAGGAACCCGAGATCTGGAGGGCCGCCGCGGTGAAACCGCTTATTCCCGCCACCGCGCAGCCACCGCTGCCCGCGGCGCGCTTCATAGTCGAAGAGGATCCCGACCCGGAAGCGGTGCCGCTGGACGTCCTCTTCGTGGGCGGAGGCCCCGCCGGGCTGGCGGGAGCGATGCGGATGGCGCAACTGGCGGCGCTCGACCGCGCCGAGGGCGGGCCGCTCGCCGGCATCGAGATCGGCGTCCTCGAGAAGTCGGGCGAAATCGGTGAGCACTGCCTCTCAGGGGCGGTCGTGAACCCGGAGGCCCTTCGCGCGCTCTTTCCGGACCTCGATGAGGCGGAGTTCCCCCTCCGGGGCCGTGTGGCGGGCGACCGGGTGCTCCTTCTCACGCGGCGCGGCAGGATCCGGATCCCTACCCCGCCCTCGATGCGGAACCACGGCCACCACGTGGCCTCGATCTGCGAGATCGTGCGCTGGTTGGGTGCGCGAGCGGAGGATCTGGGAGTGAACGTGTTCACGGGGTTCCCGGCGGACGCGCTCCTCATGCGCGGCGGGCAGGTCGTCGGCGTCCGCACGACGCCCGCCGGTCTCGACCGGGAGGGGAATCCGGCGGGCGGCTACATGCCGGCCATGGACCTCTCCGCGAGGGTCACGGTTCTTGCCGAAGGGACTCGCGGGCCTCTGAGCCAGGCCTGGCTCGAGCGGGAGGGCGTCGGCTCGGCGAACCCGCAGATCTTCGCGCTCGGCGTCAAGGAACTGTGGGAGGTGCCGCACCCGCCCGACGCGGTCACGCATGCGATGGGCTGGCCGCTTCCGCGGGATGCGTTCGGGGGCAGCTTCATCTATCCCATGGGTGGGAATCTCCTCTCCCTGGGTCTCGTCGTGGGTCTCGACGCGCCCTACGTCGACCTCGACGTGCACGCACTGCTGCAGCGCTTCAAGCAGCATCCGTTCGTGAGCGGGATCCTCGACGGGGGCGAACTCGTGGAGTGGGGAGCGAAGACGATTCCGGAAGGTGGATACCACGCCATCCCGGACCGGCTCAGCGGGGACGGCCTGCTCATCGCGGGGGACGCGGCGGGCCTCGTCGACGTCGCCTCCCTCAAGGGCATCCACTACGCGATGCGGTCGGGAATCCTCGCGGCGGACGCCATCGGCCGGGCTCTCTCGGACGGGGGCGAGGGGGCGAACGGGGCGGGGGACGCCGTCCCGGCGGCCCGGCTCGCGTCCTACGACGCGGCGCTGAGGGAGAGCCTCATCCAGGATCCGCTATACCGCAACCGGAACCAGCGGCTCGCCTTCAAGTCGGGCTTCTTCTCGGGAGGTCTCAAGGCGGGGGTCATGCAGGCCACGGGCGGGACGTTTCCCGGTGCCCGGACCCCGAGCGAGCCCGACGCGGCGGGCCCCCGCCGCAAGCGGCTGGGGCTCGAGTCCGCGTATGACTCCGAACACGCCGTCACCAAGGTGGATGCGGTCTTCCGCTCAGGAAACGCGACCCGCGACGACATCCCCTCGCACCTCCTGCCGGGTGCGGGGGCGGGCACGGAGGCTGGAGGGGCTGGCCGAGGCGGCGGCCAGGTTTCGCCGGAGATGGCGGAGCTGTACGCCCACCTCTGTCCGGCGGGCGTGTACGAGCGCGACGGCGACCGCTTGGTCGTGAATGCGCCAAACTGCATCGACTGCAAGGCGACGGACGTTCTGGGTCCTCGCTGGACGCCGCGGGAAGGCGGCAGCGGCCCGGCCTACAAGCGCATGTGAGCCCCGCGGCCCGCCACGGCCCGCCAGGTCAGCGTGCCCCGGGGCCGGCTCACCGTGCCTCCGCCGTGCGCGCCGTGTTCCGCCCGAGAAGAGCGAAGGCGTCGGCGACCTGCTCGTACCCCGTCCGCATGAGGAAGGCGGAGTTCTTGCCGAAGCTCTTGGCACCGAGGATGAAGAAATCGGGTTCGGGGTTGCGCAACGTCTCGGGCCCGAGCGCGCCTTGGCCGATGAGGCAGTCCGCCGGCGCGCCGCCCTGCGGGCCCTGAGCGGCGAGGAGCGCGGCGGAGACCCCCATCGGGCCGAGAGACGCGTAGCAGGCGTGCACCTGGAGCTGGCGATACGGGCGGTCGTCCGGCTCGTAGCCGACGTTCGCCACGATTCGGTCGAAGCGGTCGCACCGAACCTTCCCGCCAACCTCCAAATCGACCTCGAGCCCCCGCGAGTCGACCTGCGCGACCGCAAGCAGCCGGCTCCGGGACAGCCATTCGCAACCGGGGGGCGGTTCGGCGGCGATCGCGTTGGCGCGGCGCGTGAGCTTCACGCGCTCGGGGAGCGGATCATCCGGGATCGCCCGCAGCGGGACGCCGTGCGCTTCGCGGCTAGCCCAGGTGAACCGCGTCCCCGGCACAGCCCGGGCCAGCGACCCGAGGGCGCAGGCGGTCGTGGCGGCGGAGTGTCCGTTTCCGAGCAGGAGCGTGCGTCGCGCGGCGTAGCGTCCGCGCTGGGCACCGAGCGCATCCGGGATGCGGTATTCGATCGCGCGTCGCGCGGACCGCTCGCCGATGGCGGGCGTGCCGCCCGGGCCCGCCCAGTTGGGCCGCCCGTAGGTCCCCGAGCAGTCGAACACGGCCCGGGCGAACACTTCGGCCTCGGCCCCGCTCTCCTCCACGAGCAGCCGGAAGGGCTGGTCGGCCCGGGCGGCGTCGCCGAGCGCCTCGCCCTTCAGCCGGTCCGCCCGGGCGACGTCCCGCACGCGCGCGCCCTCACGGACCTCCACGCTCGGCCGCAGGGCCGCGGCCAGGGGAAGCAGATAGCGTCGCCGCAACTCCGCGCCCGTGAGCAGCGTCGCCGCCGCCGGCACTTCGCCCCCCTGGCCGCGCACCACCTCCAGCCCGGCCGGTCCCGCGTTCCACTCGAAGGGGGAGAAGAGCCGCAGCCAGCCCCAGGCACGGACATGGTCCGCCACCGCCCCCGCGTCGAATAAGACCGTCGCGAGTCCCGCCCGGGACGCGCGGGCCGCGGCCTCGAGCCCGACCGGCCCTGCTCCGATGATGGCAAGATCCATCACTCGCACGCGCGCTGACTCCCGATCATCGCGGTTCGCCGACAGTCTCGACTGCCCGGCCTTCCCGCTGGTTCCGCGGCAACCTACTCTCAGGCGATGATGGATCGCGAGAACCCGAAGCGGGCGAGCGCATCGCCTCCGGAGTGGGCCCCTGGCCCCATCACTCGGTGGCTGACGCCGGTCACCCGCTGGATCATCACGAACTTCATCGCTCCGCCCTGCGTCTTCCTTCTCTTCGGCCTCCTCAATCGAACGCGGGTGTACGGGCGCCGGCGAATCCCGCACCTCGCGAACACGCTCGTCCTCTCGAATCACCAATCGATGATCGACTCGTTTCCGATCGCCTACTACCTGTTCTTTCCCGAGAAGATGTTCCGGCCCCACCTCGGGCCGTGGAACGCGGCCGCGGCGGAGAACTTCTTCAGAAACCCGTTCCTTGCCTGGGTGTTCCACCAGTTCAAGTGCATTCCGGTGCGGCGCGGCCGCCGCGACCTGAGGGCGATGATTCGCTCGGCAAGCGTGCTTCAAGCGGGGACGCTTACGCTCTTTCCGGAGGGTACGCGCTCGCGAAATGGGCAGGTCGGACGCGGGCGGGCCGGCGCGGGCATGGTCATCCTCCGAAACCACCCACAGGTGGTCCCGGTCACGCTCGAGGGACTTGATCGCGTCCTTCCGATCGGTGCCCGCCTGCCGCGGATCGGACAGCGCGTTTCCATCTACGTGGGCCGGCCCGTGCGGTACGACGACCTGGTCTCCGATGGCCGTTCGCGAAGGAGCGCCCAGCGGATCGTCGATCGGGTGATGGAACGGATCGCCTTCCAGCAACGCATTATCCGCCGCCTGCACCGGCGCCGCCCGCACCGCCGACGCCCGTAACAGCCCGAAGCAAAGCCCCGCCGCCTTCGAGCGCCGGGACGCGGGGCTCTTCTGTGGAACTCTCCAAGGGTTTTAGCGCTGCGGCGTGGCCGATCCGGCGGCCATGAACTGTTCGCCACGAGCCGCCAAGCGCTGGACATCCGCCGTCGGATCCGACATTCTTCCCCATGACCATCACACTGTACTACGTCCTCGTGACGATACTGCTCGCACTGCTCGTGGGCCTTCTCATGGGCGGCGGTTTCGCGTTCGCATGCCGGCTCCCCGCGCCCGATGCGCCGGACCGGGAGGTCCCGCCGGGCTGACCGAATCAGCCTGCATTCGCCGGTCCCGCCGAGCCGCGAACCTTCTTCCCGATCTTGTGATCGCACGCTATCTTTCACGGCTGCGGCAAACGCGTATCCAGGCCGGAAACGTCCCGTTGCCCATTCGTGAGCCGAGCGTCCCGGCCGCCAGAGGTGGAGATGACAAAGACCTTCCAGGATGACGACGGACGCCGGTGGAAAGCATGGCTCGCCTCGCGCGAGGTCTTCTGGCCGGACCCGAACGAGAAGGCTCCGCCGGACGACTTCGAGGCGGTCGTGTTCGTCTGTTTCTCCGACCCGTACCAGACCCAGCGGCGGCTTCGGCTCCCGCAGGGTTCGTTCGAGCAGCTCAGTCTCGAAGATCTCAAGAAGCACTTCAAGAAGGCGAAACTCGATCCCGCTATCCGCTAGCAGTCCGTGGCAAGACCCCGCATCGTGGCAAGAACCCGCATCGCGGCAAGAACCCGCATCGCGGCTCGATCGCGCCAGGGTTTTCTCAACGGGCTGCCGACCGTCCGCGTGGAAAACCTCCGCGCCATACCGAAAGGGCTCGTGACAGAATGACCGCCGCCGCCGGAAAGGGATTGGAAGGCGTCGTCGCCTCGCAGACCTCACTCAGCTTCATCGACGGACTCAAGGGCATCCTCGTCTACCGGGGCTACAACATCCACGAACTCGCGCCGAACGTCTCGTTCCCCGAGGGCGTGTTTCTGCTCTGGAACGGGCGTTTGCCAAGGCGCTCGGAACTCGACGAGTTCGAGGCGACGCTGGCCGAGCGGCGCGCACTGGATCCGAGAACGGTGGAGGGCCTGAAGGGTCTCCCGGCGGAGACCGTGCCGATGGCGGCCCTTCGCACCGGGGTCTCCCTGGAGGGCGTGTACGATCCGGACGCCGAGGACAACTCGAGCGCGGCGAACCGGCGCAAGGCGGAGCGGCTCGCGGCGCGGACTCCCACGATCATTGCGGCGATACACCGCATTCGGCAGGGACTGGAGCCGCTGGAACCCGACCCATCGCTCTCGCTGTCCGCCGACTTCGTGAGGATGGCGAACGGCGAGCCCGGCACGGAGGAAGCCGTCGACGCGCTCGACCGGACGCTGCTCCTTTACCTCGACCACGGGTTCAACGCGTCGACCTTCGCCTGCCGCGTCATCGCCGCCACGCTCGGGGACATGCACTCGGCCGTGACCGGAGGGGTCGGGGCGCTGAAGGGCGAGCTGCACGGCGGCGCGAACGCGAGGGCCATGCACACGCTGCTCGAGATCGGCGACACGGAAAACGTGGGGCCGTGGCTCGACCGGGCCTTCGCCGAGAAGCGGAAGATCATGGGCTTCGGCCACCGAGTCTACAAGACGGAGGATCCGCGGGCGACGCATCTGCGCGAGATGTCCCGCGTGCTCACGCAGCAGGCGGGTCTCGGAAAGTTCTACGAGATGTCCCGGAAGCTGGAGGACAGGATGATCTCCGAGAAGGGGATCAATCCGAACGTCGACTTCTACTGCGCGACGGTCTACTACGCGCTGGGCATTCCGATCGACCTCTACACGCCGCTCTTCGCGATGGGGCGGATGGGGGGCTGGACGGCGCACGTCATGGAGCAGCACGCCGACAACCGGCTCATTCGGCCGCGTGCGGAGTATGTGGGTGAGATGGGCCTGCGCTGGGTGCCGATGGACGAGCGCTGAGCCTAGCCGACCGGCGAACCCCCGCGCCCGCGCCGAGAGCGGCGAAGCGCAGCGGGGCGTTGGTCACGGGCTAGCAGGCCGTGGCGAAACTCAGCGTCAGCGCCGACAGTGGCGAGGCGCTTGCCTGACAAGGAGCGACGAGGGAGCATAGCAGCGCTATGTGACCGAGGAGCGACGCGGAGCGGAGCGGTTCGGGCGAGATGCAGCGCCACTCGAACGCAGCGGGGCTTTCGCCACGGCCTAGGTCGCTGAAGGGGCCGGGGCCCGCCGCGTCCGGTGCCGGCCATCACGCCAACGGAAGCGGGCCGCAGGCCTCCAGGGGGCTGCCGAGCCCGCTTCTTTCGTTGAGACAAGGATCGAGACAGGGAAGGTGTCGGTGGAGATACGCTCGGGGATACCGGTCGAACGGGAAGTGGACGCCCTCGTCGTCCCATGGTTCGAGGACGCGGAGCCGACGGGAGAGTGGTGGGAAGGCCCGGCGGCGGCGTGGCTGGAGGGCCGGGGGCGCTCCGGGGAGGCGTCGGGCTGGGCGCGGCTCGGGGCCGCGAAGGGCCCGGATGTCTTCGTCGTTCGCCTCGACGCCGGGGCGCGGCCGGTGGCGGAGTCGTGCCGGCGGGCGGCGGGGGCCGGGGTCAGAGCGGCTCGCGAACGCGGCCTCGGGTCCGTCGCCTTTCGCGTGCCGGAGACGGCGGACGGCGCGGTGTGGCAGGCGTGCGCCGAAGGGCTCGCCCTGGGGGACTGGCGTTACGACGGGCTCCGCGACGCGGAGGGACGCACCGCCGCACCGGAAGGGCGGGTCCTCATCGCGGGGGGCGAGGCGGGCCGCGGGGGCAAGGAGGGCCGGAGGGCCGAGGCCGCGGTGCGGCGGGGCTGCGTGCTCGCCGAAGCGCAAAACGCCACGCGCGAACTCGTGACGCTGCCGGGCAACGTCGCGACGCCCCGCTACCTCGCGGCGGAGGCGGAGAAGCTGGCGCGGGCCCACGGCTTCCGGGTCGAGGTGCGGGACCGGGAGCGGCTGGAGGAGGAGGGCTTCGGGGGTCTCCTCACCGTGGCCCGCGGATCCGTCGAGGAGCCGCGCTTCATCGAGATGGAGCACGAGGGATCGGGCGGCAACCCCGTCGTCGTCGTCGGCAAGGGCGTGACCTTCGACGCCGGCGGAATCTCGCTCAAGCCCGCCTCGGGCATGGAGGACATGAAGTACGATATGGCGGGTGCCGCGGCCGTGTTCGGGATCGTGATCGCGGCGGCGCGCCTCGAGATCCCGCAGCGCGTGATCGGCCTCGTGCCCGCGACGGAGAATCTCCCGGCGGGGGATGCCGTGAAGCCGGGGGACGTGATCCGCGGTCTCTCGGGGAAGTCGATCGAGGTCATCAACACTGACGCGGAGGGTCGCCTCATCCTCTCCGACGCCCTGACGTACGCGCAGCGGCTCGATCCGGTGGCGATCATCGACCTGGCCACGCTGACCGGGGCCTGCGTCATCGCGCTCGGCCATCACGCGGTGGCGGTGCTCGCCAACGACCGGAGCCTCGCGGACGAGTTATCCAAGGCCGGCGAGGCGGCGGGGGAACGGACGTGGCCCCTGCCGCTGTGGAAGGCCTATCGAGCTCAGCTCGACTCCGATATCGCGGACATCAAGAACATCGGCGGCCGGGGCGGGGGCACGATCACTGCGGGCTGGTTCCTGCGCGAGTTCGTGTCGGACGACGTGCCCTGGGCCCACCTAGACATCGCGGGGACGGCGTGGGCGAGGAAGGCGCGCGGCTGGCAGCCGAAGGGAGCCACCGGGGTCGGGGTCCGGCTCGTCCATGAATGGCTGCGCGTCCGCGAGCGAGGGTGACGAAGATCCACCTCCGCGCCTTGTCGGGCGGGCGCCGCACCGCCCTCGGCGCCGAGGCCGGGTCTCGCCACGCGGGGTCTTGCCGCGCGGGGTTTCGTCACGCGGGGTCTTGCCTCGGGCTGCTGGGCCCGCTTCTGCTCGCGGCCGGGGGCGTCTCCGCGGCGCATGCCCAGGAGCCGCCGGTCACGGACAGCCTCGAGGTCGTGCCCGATTCGGTGCTCGCGGCGTTTGCCGACAGCACGCCGCGACGGGCGCAGAGCTTTCCGGAGCGGCTGACGGGGCTGCGCGGCCCCACGCACGAGATCTTCGACTGCGACCGGGAGTGCGTACACGCGTCGCCCGCCTTCACCCTCCTCGAACTTCTGCTCGAGCGCGTACCGGGAATCACGGGGGTTCGCGGCGAGTTCTTCCAAGGGCCGCACCACGTCTTCGACGGCGGCTTCGGGCCGGGGTTCGCGACCCTCTACGTCGACGGCCGCGAAATCCTCCCTCTCTCCCGGGCGCAGGCGGACCTCCGGCGCGTGTCGTTGAACTACGTCGACCGGGTGCGCGTGTATCGCGGCGCGGACGGCCTCGTCATCGATGTGGACCTCATCCGCCACGACGGGGTCCAAGCCTACTCGCGCGTCAGCGGAGTGACCGGCGATCCCCGCTCCGAGATCCTCGACGCCGTCTTCGCCAACCGGCTGGGAGGCGCGTCCAACGTGGAAGCCTCCTTCGAGCGGTACGACGTCCAAGACCGGCAGAACAACCAGGACCGCTTCGCCGTCCAGGGCCGCTTCTCGTGGATGCCGCGCTCGAACGACTTCGGAGTTCAGTTCGAGTACCGTTCCGAGAGTATCGAACGCACCGGGCTCGACACGCTGGAGTTCTCGCGCCGGGAGTTCGTGCTGCGGACGCGGGCGAACCTCGGGCAACGGGCCCAGGTCGAGGCCTACGGGCAGGCGACGAGCTTCACGGATGTCGTCGACAACCTCCCGGACAGCGTCTCCGCACCGCAACGGGGTGCGGATGGCGTGGGCCTGCGATTCTCGGCGCAGCCCGGGTCGGGGGGCGTTTCGATGGGCCTTCGTTTCGCCGGGCGCGACGCCTACGCATCGCGCATTGCGGATCTCTCGGCCTGGCAGCCCATCGGTCCGTTCGCCCTTGAGGGGGGGGCGGAACTCGCGAGCTGGAACGAGTTTCCGACCAAGTCTTGGCGCGGGGGGGTGGCCTTCCGGGAGACGCTCTTCTTTCCGATCGAGTTGAGGGCGTTCACCGCGCGGGGAACCCGGGGCATCGGCTTCCCGCAACATCCCATGCTCGACAGTCTCGGGACGTCGGACTTCGTACTCGCGGACAGCGTACGGTTCGACTCCCGCGGCGCCTCCGCAGCCCTCGCGATCGGGCCGTTCCACCTCTCCGGTCGCTACTCCGAGCAGCGGTTGGACCGGCAGGTCGGCTTCGGCGCCCCCTTCGACCGGCTGGTGGCGGCGGACACGGGGGAGGTGGACATCACCTCGCTGGAGGCGCGCTTCGACGGGCCGGTCGTGCCCATCGGCGTGCTGCTCCGGGGAGTGGAGCCGATCCGTCTGCGCGCTTCGTGGCGCAAGTTCGATTCCCACGGCACCGAGACCCTTTTCCTTCCCGACCGCCTGTTCCGCACGGAGCTATACCTGTCCGACACCTTCTTCGACGAGAACCTCCGGATCTGGGTGTCCCTGTTCATCGACCGCCGCGGGGCGCGGTGGGTCCCGGTCCCCGGCTCGCCCGACCCGGTGATGCTGGAGGCCGACAGCTGGATGGGCGGACACCTGATGTTCAAGATCGCCGACTTTCGGTTCTTCTGGCGCTTCGGCAACCTGGGGGCGGACCAACTCGGCGATTTTCAGGGCGCCCTCTTCCCCCGGCAGCTCAACGTGTTTGGGCTTCGCTGGGAATTCTTCAATTGATCGGCCGGGCGACGGCGGGCAGACCGCCATCGACACCGGCTCCGCGTCCGGAGACGTCGAAGTGATCCGCAGCATGACCGGCTACGGCTCCGCGGCCGTGGCGCGGAAGGACGGGACGGTCACGGTCGAGGCGCGCTCGGTGAATTCCCGCGGGCTGAGGGTCGTGGTGAAGGTGCCGCCCGGCCTGGAGCGCTGGGAAGTCGAGCTTCGCGCCCTTGCGGAATCCCGGGCCCGCCGCGGCCGGCTGGATCTCTTTGTCCGCACCGAGAGCGCGCCGGACGCGGGCGGCGCGAGCCTGGACGAGGCGCGCGTGCGGGAGGTCCTCAGCGCGTGTGCGCGGCTTCGCGATGAGTTCGGGGTGGCGGGTGAACCGGACATCGCGTCGCTGCTTCGCGTGGGCGGCATCTTTCGGAGGCCGGGCGTCGAGGGCGCGGAGTTCGTGCCGGAAATGGACGATGTGAAACAGGCGGCGACGGATGCGCTGGACCTCCTGGTCGAGATGCGCGATCGGGAGGGGGCGCGGCTCGATGTCGATCTCCGGGGGCGGCTGGCGGCGCTCCGGAAGGCGATCGACGGGGCGGAGGCGTTGGCGCCGGAGCGGCTCGAGCGCGAGCGCCGCCGGCTTCGCGACGCGATCGCGGATCTGGCCGGGAATGGTCTGGATGAGGATCGTCTGGCGCGCGAGATCGCGCTCATCGCGGATCGGTGGGAGATCAGCGAGGAACTCGTGCGCTCCCGCTCGCATGTGGAAGCGTTCGAGGAGTTTCTCGAGGCCCCGATCGACGATCCCGTGGGGCGGCGGCTCGGCTTTCTCGTGCAGGAGTTGCAGCGCGAATTCAACACGCTGGGCGCAAAGGCGAACGACTCCCGCATCTCGAGACTCGTGGTCGAGGCGAAGAACGAGATCGAGAGGCTCCGGGAGCAGGTGGAGAACGTCGAGTGAGCCCCGCCGCGTCCGGGGTCCGCGCCCCCTTTCCCGTCATCCTCTCCGGACCCTCCGGGGCGGGGAAGACGACGATCCGGGATCGGCTGCTCGCCGAAGCCCGCTCACCCGGATTCCTGTTCTCGGTTTCGATGACGACGCGTGCGCCGCGCGCGGGCGAACGGGATGGGGTGGACTACCGGTTCGTCTCGCGGAGCCGCTTCGAGACGCTCGTGGACTCGGGGGCCATGCTCGAACACGCGACGGTACACGGCGAACGCTACGGAACGCCGCGGGACAACCTCGAGCGGGCGCGGGAAGCGGGTGCCCATCTCCTGCTGGACATCGACGTGCAGGGGGCCCGGCAGGTGCGGGAGGCCGTCGCGAAGGTCCTCTCGATCTTCATCGTTCCGCCCACCGGCCAGCGGATTGCGCGTCAGTTGCGGGGGCGGGGCAGCGAAGGTCCGGAGCAGCTCCGGTGCCGGCTCACGAACGCCCGGTCGGAGCTGCGGGCAGCGGCGGAGTTCGATCGGCTCGTCGTGAATGACCGGATCGAGGAGGCGGTCGCCGAAGTGTCGGCGCTCGTGGCGAAGGGACTCGCGCCCCCCCGCCATCTCGGAGCGCCGGAGTGGCGAACCGTGAAACGCATCATCGGGGAGTTGGATGCCGTTGGGGAGCTGGATGCCGTTGGGGAGCCGGGCGCCGCTGGGGAGTTGGATGCCGTTTGACTCAGGTGGTAGATTTGCTGAACGAGCGCGGCCTGCCAGACGGGCTCGCGCCGCGGAATGCCCATGGATCGCGCAGCACCGATGATGGTCGAGGAGGAATAGAATGAAGGTGTTTACCCCGGACGCCGTGGCGAAGGCGGCGACGAACAAGTACCTGGGCGTACTCGTCGCGGCGAAGTATGCGCGCGAACTCAATGCCCTCCCGCTCGAGCGCTCCCCCTACGGCGCGGAGAAGTTGACGACGGTCGCCGCCGACGCGCTGACCTCGGACGAGAAGAAGTTGCAATACCGGTTGGTCCGGGCGCGCCCCACGCTGATGCCCTAGCAACCCGACACTGTGCGGCCCTTCGACGGTCGTGGCGTGCTCCTCGTCGTGTCCGGCGGGATCGCCGCGTACAAGAGCGCGATCCTCGCCCGCCGCCTGATCGAGGCCGGCGCCGGGGTCGAGGTCATCCTGACGGCGTCGGTCGAGCGCTTCATCGGACGCGTGACCTTCGAGGGGATTACCGGCCGCCCGGTACACGCGTCGCTGTGGGACCGGCCCATGGCGCACTTGGATCTCGGGCTCGAAGCCGATGTCGTCGTCGTCGCACCCGCGACGGCCAACCTCATCTCCAGGCTCGCGGCCGGGGCCGCGGACGACTTGGCGACGACCGCCGTGCTGGCCTCGCGGGCGCCGGTCATCGTCTGTCCCGCGATGAACACGCGGATGTGGGAGCATCCCATCACGCAGGCGAACGTCGCGCGGCTGGCCGAGGTCGGCTACGAAATCGCCGGGCCTGCCGATGGTCCGCTCGCGGAGGGGCAAAGCGGGCCGGGACGGCTCTTGGAACCCGAGGAGATCGTGCCGCGTATCGGACGGGCGCTCGAGACGGCGACCGGTCTGCGCGGACGGAAGGTCGTCGCGACGGCGGGGCCGACGAGAGCCGCGCTGGATCCCGTCCGCTTCATCGCGAACCGTTCTTCGGGCCGCATGGGGTTCGCGCTCGCCGAGGCCGCCTGGCGGCGCGGGGGCGACGTCACGCTCATCAGCGGGCCCGGCCGGATGCGGCGACCCGCGGGGCCCGAGGTGGTGGAGGTCGAGACGGCCGGGGAGATGCTGGCCGCGTTGGAGACCGCGTTGACCGATGCGGACATCCTCTTGATGGCGGCCGCCGTCGGCGATTTCGAACCGACCCGCGCGGCGGACTCGAAGATCAGGAAGACGGACGGGGCCGGAGAGGGGCTCGAACTCGCGCTCCAAGCGGGACCGGATTTGCTGCTGGAAACGAGGGCGTTCCGCGAACGGAAGGGAATCTTTACTCTGGGTTTCGCGCTCGAGACCGAGGACCTGCTCGCCCGCGGACGTGAGAAACTCGAGCGGAAGGGCATGCACCTCGTCGCCGTGAACTCGGCCGTGGAGCCCGGAGCGGGATTCGAATCCGAGACGAACCGCATCACGTTGATCGACCGGAGCGGCGGGGTCGAGGAGTTGCCTTTGGCGAAGAAGACCGAGTTGGCAGACGAGCTGCTCGACCGGGTCGAAGCCGCGATCCCGGCGGCGGCGCCGGCGGCGACGCGGAGGTGAACCGGCCGGACCCCGGGAGCGCGGGGGTTAACCTGCCGGAGGTTGGGGTCCGGACGCTCGCTCGCACCTTTCTCGAGCATACGCTCTCCGCGGAGGGGAATGCGCTCATGCTCGAGCATGCGACGCGCGAGGAGGTCATACGCCGTCTGGCCGCCGCCGGGCGTGGGGCGAGGGTGGGCACTGCCGCCGGGCACCTAGCGAGGGCCGACGCCGCGGCTGGACGCGTGGCGCTGGCGGACGTCGCCGGTGGGCGCGTGTCGAGGGCGGGTGCCGCTGTTGTCGCGGGCGGGGAGGCGAGCCCCGACCCGGCACCGATGGGGCCGCTGATCGCGGAGGCGCCGGATCTGGAGACGCTGGCCGCGCTCGTCGCCTCCTGCTCTCGCTGCGCGCTCCACCGCTCGCGGAAGAACCCCGTCTTCGGCGAGGGGGCGGCGAACGCCCGCGTCGTGTGCGTGGGGGAGGCGCCCGGGGCGCGCGAGGATGAGACCGGCCGCCCATTCGTCGGCCGCGCCGGCCGTCTGCTCGACCGTCTGCTGCTGTCGATCGGGCTTCCCCGGACGTCCGTCTATATCTGCAACGTGCTGAAGTCCCGCCCGCCCCGGAACCGCGACCCGCTCCCCGATGAGGTCGCGGCCTGCGCCCCCTATCTCCTGCGGCAACTCGCGCTTATCGAACCTGAGGTGATCGTCGCCTTCGGCGCCTTCGCCGCGCGCACGCTGCTTGAGACGAAGTCCGCGCTGGGCCGGCTTCGGGGCACCGTACACCGCTATGCCGGGTATCCCGTCGTCGCCACCTATCACCCGGCGGCGCTGCTCCGCAACCCGGGTTGGATCCGGCCGACGTGGGAGGATCTGCAGATCGTGCGCCGCATGCTCGACGACGACGAAAACCGCGAGGCCCGCAGTGGTTGAGACGGCGATCGGCCTCCCTGGCGACGGGATCGAGGCCCGGCGCACGCCCTGGTCCGAGGAGGCCGAGATCTCGGTCCTCGGGGCGATGCTGATCGACGGCGATGCCGTAGCCATCGCCCTCGAACGAATCGACGATTCCGCCTTCCACCGGGAAGGCAACCGCCGGATCTTCCGCGCCATGGTGCGCCTGTACGGGCGCGGCGACGTGATCGACGCCGTCACGCTCGCCGACGAGCTGCAGACCGCGGCGGAACTCGATGCCGTCGGGGGGATGGCCTACCTCGCGAGACTCGTGGACGCGGTGCCCACCGCCGCCAACATCGCCTACCACTGCCGGATTCTGCGCGACAAGACGGTGCTCCGGCGGCTCATCTCCAGCGCCACCGAGATCATCCAAGACGCCTACGAAGCGGGATCGGGCGAGGTCGACGAGACGCTCGACCGCGCGGAGCAGAGGATCTTCGAAATCTCGCAGGCGGAGCAGCGCGGGACCTTCGTCCGCATCAAGGAGGTCCTGCGCTCGACGATGGACCGGATCGACGAACTCGTGCGGAACCCGGGCTCGATCACCGGCGTCGCGTCCGGGTTTCCCGATCTCGACCGGATGACGGCGGGGTTCCAGCCGGCGGACCTGGTCGTCCTTGCCGGGCGCCCCTCGATGGGCAAGACGGCCCTCGCTCTGAACATCGCCCAGCATACGGCGATCGGCGAGGATGTTCCGGTTGCGATCTTCTCGCTCGAAATGTCGCGAGAGTCCCTCGTGCAGCGAATGCTGAGCGCGGAGTCCAAGGTGGATTCGAGCCGGCTCCGGACGGGGCGCTTGTCGCCCGACGACTTCACGCGGTTGGCGAGCGGAGCCGGCCACCTGAACACGGCCCCGATCTGGATCGACGATACGCCCGCGATCTCGCCCATCGAACTCCGCGCCAAGGTGCGGCGCCTCCACGCGGAGGTCGGAGTCGGGCTCGTCGTACTCGATTACCTGCAGTTGATGTCCGGCGGAGCGCGCGTCGAGAACCGCCAGCAGGAAATCAGCGCCATCTCCCGGTCGCTGAAGGCGATCGCGAAGGAGGTCGGCGTGCCGCTCCTCGCGCTCTCCCAGCTTTCGCGGGCGCCGGAACAGCGCGAAGGGAATCGGCCTCGGCTCTCCGACCTGCGCGAGTCGGGAGCGATCGAACAGGATGCGGACGTCGTCCTCTTCATCTTCCGCGAGGAGATGCACCGCAAGCCGGAAGAAGTGGAGGAACGAGGGCTGGCGGGGAAGGCCGAACTCATCGTGGGCAAGCAGCGCAACGGGCCGACCGGCACCGTCGAACTCTACTTCCACAAGGCCTTCACGGCGTTCGAATCCGTGAGCCGCCGTCCGGAACCCGACTAGTGCCGTCGGCGGGCCCGGCCCCCGTGCGCGGCGTCGGCGCGGTCGTCGTGGCGGCGGGGGAGGGACATCGCTTCGGTGCGTCACGGCCCAAACAGTTCGTCGACCTCTGCGGCATGCCGGTTCTCGCCTGGTCGGTACGGACGCTCGTACACCATCCCGGTGTCGGCCGGGTCGTACTCGTGCTGTCGCCGCCGCGGGCGGCCTCGCCCCCGGACTGGCTCCCGGATGGGGTGCTCGTCGTGCCGGGCGGAGTGTTTCGGGCCGATTCCGTGCGCGCCGGCGTCGAGGCCCTGGCGGGGTCCGTCGAGACCGTGCTCGTGCACGATGGGGCACGTCCGTTCGTGTCGGCCGAACTCGTGTCGCGCGTCGTGGACGGGGCTCGGAGCGGCCCGGTGGTGCCGGTGATCGCCATCGAGGACACGGTGAAGCGGATGGACGAGGGAGGCTGGATCGAGGAGACGCTGCCGCGCGAACGACTCCGCCGCGTACAGACGCCGCAGGGGTTTCCGGCCGCGGTCCTGAACCGTACGCACGCGCTCGATGATGCGGGCGCATGGGAAGCGCGGGACGCCGCCGCCATGACGGACGACGCGCTGCTGTGCGAGCGGCTCGGCATCGGCGTTGCCACGGTGGAGGGCGATCCGGCGAACCTGAAGATCACGACGGCGAACGATTTGGCGCTGGCGCGCGCTA
This sequence comes from Candidatus Palauibacter poriticola, assembly GCA_012270965.1. Classification (GTDB taxonomy): domain Bacteria; phylum Gemmatimonadota; class Gemmatimonadetes; order Palauibacterales; family Palauibacteraceae; genus Palauibacter; species Palauibacter poriticola. The sequence continues at coordinate 18,189 of JAAXHJ010000066.1, read as the reverse complement.
TGGTTGAGACCGGGTTGATCGCTGCCGGCAAATAACGGGCCGTGGCGAGATGCAGCGCCGCTCGAACGCTGTGGACTGTTCGCCACGGCCTGTTTGTGGCGGATTCTCGTTGTTTCATGGAGACAGGGGCGGAAACGGTATCGACGTGGTGAAGTGGCGCGAGTGGACGGGCGCTCCGGGCGCTCCGGGAGGGGCCGGGGCGGGCCGGGCGGTGGCGGAGGAGGATGAGGCGCTCGACCGGGCGGCGGCACTGCTCGATGCCGGGGGGGTCGTGGCCCACCCGACCTCGACGGTGTACGGGCTGGGTGGCCGGCCGAGGCCGGATGTCGACGCGCGGATCGCCGCGATCAAGCGCCGGCCGCCTGGGCCGCTGATCCAGCTCGCCGCGAACCGCGCCGCGCTCCGCGAGGCGCTGCCCGCGACGCGGTGGGCGGAGGCGGCGCGCCGGCTCGCCGATGCCTTCTGGCCGGGACCGCTCACTCTGGTGCTGGAGGACGGGAGCGACGACGGGGTCGCCGTGCGCGTCGACCCCCATCCGGTCGTGAGACGCCTCCTCGATCGAGCCGGCGGGCTGCTGACGTCCACGAGCCTGAACGTGACGGGGAAGCCTCCGGCGAGGACCGGCCGGCAGGTGCGCGCCGTGCTGTCGAGGGTCGGATCCGCGGTGGGAACGGTGGGCTGGCTGGACGCGGGCGATCTCGCCGCGTCCACCCCGTCGACCCTCGTGCGCGTGAGGGGGGAGGCGGTCGAACTCCTCCGGGAGGGCGCTGTACCAGCGGCGGACGTTGCCCGGATCCTTTCCGCGCACGCTCCCGCATCCCCGCACCCTCCCGGATCCCCGCAATCTCCCGGATTCCGGCCTCCTCCCGGAAGATCGGCGCGATGAACCTCCTCTTCGTCTGCACCGGCAACATCTGCCGCAGTCCGCTGGCCGAGGTGATCGCGCGGGCGGAAGCTGACGCGCGGGGGTGGGCGGAGGTCTCCTGCGCATCGGCGGGCACCTTCGCGTTCCCCGGCCAGCCGGCCTCGGGTCCCGGAATCGCGGTCGCCGCCGCGCACGGACTCGATCTCGCCGCGCACACCTCCCGGGAACTCTCGCCGGAACTGCTCGAATGGGCCGACCTCATCATCGGCATGGAGGCGTCGCACGCCCGGGCGGCCGCGCGCCTGGCTCCGGACGCGGCCGTCCACGTCATGACGGATTTTTTGCCCGAAGACCGAGGCCGGAGCGAGGGCGGGGTTCCGGATCCGTACGGAGGGGATATCGAAACGTATGAAGCGACGCGGGAGTTGCTAACCCTGGCCATGCGGGGGCTGTTCGACGCGCTCGGCGGCGACGGACGGGGAGGGCGCGAGGGGTCCGGGTCGTGACGCTGCGCTTCGCGCTCCTCGGAGATCCCGTGCGGCACTCGATTTCACCCGCGATGCACCGCGCGGCGTTCGATGTCCTCGGACTCGACGCGGAATACGTTGCCCGCCGAACCGCTCCCGACGAGGTCGGGCCGGTCATGCGGAGCGCGGATCTGGCGGGCGGAAACGTGACGCTCCCGCACAAGTTGCGGGCGGCCCGGGGGCTCACGCGGCCGAGCGCCGCGGTACGGGCCACCGGGGCGTGCAACTGCTGGTGGCGACGTGCGGATGGCGAACTCGCGGGCGATAACACGGACGTCGGTGGGCTCCGCATCGCCCTTACCCGTCTCGGCTTCCAGCCGCGGGGCGCGCGCGTGCTCCTGCTGGGCGCCGGCGGCGCGGCCCGGGCGGCGGTCCAGGCGTTCCTCGAAGGCGGCGTGTCGTCCGTCGAAGTCCTCAACCGGACAACGGCGCGGGCACGCGCGCTGCGCGATCGGGCGCTGGCCCACGCAACCGGCGCCGACCACCCGACCGATGCCGACCGCGCCGCGGACGCCAACCGTGCAACCGACGCCGGCTACGCCGCAAACGCCGACCGCGCGGTGGACGCCGTGCGTGTGGTTGCGGCACCCCATCCCGGGGCGATGTACGATCTCGTGCTGAATTCGACGAGCCTCGGGCTTTCTCCCGCGGACCCGCTCCCCCTCGACTTGGATCGGGGCGCGGACGGGGTGCGGTTCGGCGCCGCCTTCGACATGGTGTACGCGGCGGGAGGGACGGCGTGGACTCGGCACGCGCGCGCCCTCGGCATCCGGGCCATGGGCGGACTCGAAATGCTCGTCGGCCAGGCGGCGCTCTCGCTCGAGCGCTGGTTCCCGGACCGCGCGGCCCCGTTCGAGGCGATGCGCGAAGCGGCCGTGGCGGAACTCGCCATGCGGCCGGGATCGGGACCGGCAGCCCGCAGCGAAACCCCGCGTCAGCGCCGGGAGCGGTGAAGCACAGCGGGATTTCGCCGCGGCCCGCCGGGGGACGGATCGAGCGCGGCGTGAAGGTTGCGAGGGTTGCGGTGCGCGCCCGCCGGCTCCGTCTCGCGGGCCGAGCCGCCGCCGCGGCCTTCGATGCGCTCGTGCCGGCGGCGTGCGTGGGGTGCCGCCGCGGCGTCGCTCCCGATGGCCCGCCGCTGTGCGCGCTCTGCCGGTCACGACTCCCGCGGCTGGCGAATCCCCGCTGCCCGCGCTGCGCCCAACCGCTCGGCAACATCGCGGCGGCGGCCGGAGAACTCGTGCGGTGCGGCACGTGCGAGGAGTGGCCCGACGTCCTCGTGGCGGCCGCCGCGCCGTTCTGCTTCGAGGGCTTGGCCGCCCGGACGGTACGCGCGCTGAAGTACGGCCGCTGGCGCTCTCTCGCCCCGTGGATGGCCGCCCGCATGGCTCCCGGCGCCGAGGCGGTCGCGTCCCGGATCGGAGGGGGCGCGCCGTGGCTGGTCCCGGTGCCGCTCACGCCCGCCCGGCGGCGGGAACGGGGATTCAATCAGGCCGGGGAGCTGGCCCGCGCGCTGGCCGACCTTGGCGTCGGGCCCCTGGGACTCTTCCTTGATCGCCGGCCGGGGGGCGGTCGCCAAGCGGGCGTCCGGGGGGCTCTGCGCCGGGCGAACGTACAGGGTCGCTTCCTAGTGCGCGCCGGCCTTCCGGACGGATGCCGCAGCGCCATCATCGTCGACGATGTGCTCACGACCGGAGCCACCGCGATCGCCTGTGCCGAGACGCTGGCCGAGGCTGGATTCCGCAGCGTGGCCACCGTTAGTTTTGCGCGCACCTTGCGTCCCCTGGACGGGGACGAATCGCCGACCGGGGCGCTGCGCCCGTAATCCCGATCCTTCCCGAGAGGAATCCGAATGAGCGTGAGGGTTGCCATCAACGGTTTCGGTCGCATCGGCCGGAACATCCTCCGCGCGGCGTTGCAGAATCCGCGCGGGAACCTTGATTTCGTTGCGATCAACGATCTCACGGATGCGGCGACGCTCGCCCATCTGTTCAAGTACGACTCCGTGCACGGGCGCTTTCCCGGCGAGGTGCGCGTGGACGGGGCCGAACTCGTACTGGGACGGGAACGCGTACGCGTCTTCTCCGAACGCGACCCGGCCGACCTCCCGTGGACGGACCTCGACGTGGACATCGTGATCGAATCCACGGGGATCTTCCGCCGGAGGGAGGCTGCGACCCGGCACATAGGGGCCGGCGCGCGGAAAGTCATCATCTCCGCCCCGGGCATCGAGCCGGACATCACGTTGGTGCTGGGCGTGAACGCGGACGACTACGACCCGGCGCGGCACGACGTGATCTCGAACGCGAGCTGCACGACGAACTGCATCGCGCCGGTTGTGAAGGTTCTGCTGGACCGCTTCGGTTTCGAGCGCGGTCTCATGACGACGGTCCACGCCTACACGAACGGCCAGCAGCTTCTCGACCTTCCGCACAAGGACCTTCGGCGCGCCCGCGCCGCCGGGCTCTCGATCATCCCCACGACGACGGGCGCGGCGAAGGCCGTGAGCCTCGTTCTCCCGCAGGTCGAGGGGAAGCTCGACGGGATGGCGATGCGCGTCCCGACTCCGGACGTGTCGCTCGTGGACCTCGTGGCCACCGTGTCGCGCGACACATCGGCCGGCGAGATCAACGCGGCGTTTCGCGAGGCCGCGGAGGGGCCGCTCGACGGCGTACTCGAATACACCGAGGAACCGCTCGTATCCGTCGACTTCACGGGACACCCGGCCAGCGCGGTTATCGACGCGCAGTCGACATCGGTCATGGACGGCACGCTCGTGAAGGTCATCTCGTGGTACGACAACGAGTGGGGGTATTCGAATCGCCTCGTGGATCTGGCGAGCTTCGTCGGAGAGCGTCTGCCCGCCGCCGTCGAGGCCTGAGCGGCGCCGCTCGAACGCGGCGGGACTCTTGCCGCGGCCCGTTGGGACTCTGCGCGACCTTCCGGCCGACCTGGCCGGGAAGCGGGGACTCGTGCGGGTGGACTACAACGTGCCGCTCAACGCCGGGCAGGTCGCGGATGCGACGCGCATCGAAGCCTCCCTGCCGACGCTCCGGTGGTTGCTGCGGCGTGGCGCCCGGCCGGTGCTGCTCTCGCATCTGGGCCGCCCGGGCGGCCGGCCGGATCCGGCGCTGTCGCTGTCGCCCGTGGCCTCCGCGCTCGCCGACCTCCTCGCGACCGAAGTCCTCTTCTCCGCACCGTGCGATGGAGGCGACGCGCTCCGCGCCAGCCGCCAACTGGGGACCAGTCAGGTGCTCCTCGTAGAGAACACGCGCTTCCTGCCCGGGGAGACGGCGAACGACGAGGCGCTTGCCGGCCGCCTCGCCCGGCTGGGCGACTTCTTCGTCAACGATGCCTTCGGGACGCTACACCGCGCGCACACGTCGACGACGGGCGTGCCCGCTCTCCTGACTCCGTCCGCGGCGGGACTGCTCGTCGAGCGCGAACTGGATGCGCTGGACGCGCTCAACCGCCCGCCCCGTCCGTTCGTCGTCGCCTTCGGAGGGGCCAAGATCGGCGACAAGATCGCGCTCATGCGCCGCTTCGTGGAACGCGCCGATCTGATCCTCGTGGGCGGCGCCATGGCGAATACGTTCCTCCGCGCGCAGGGCAGCGAGACCGGGACCTCGCGCGTCGAAGAGACGGCGCTCGATCTCGCCCGCTCGATCCGGTCTGCGGGCGGGGAACGGATCCGGCTGCCGACGGACGTGCTCGTCCTGAACCGGTCGGGCGGGGAGGGGGAGAGCGTCGAGAGCGTCGAAGTCGACGAGATCGGGCCGGGGATGACCGCCCTGGACATCGGGCCCGAGTCTCGCGCCCGCTTCGCGGAGGCGTTGCGCGGGTGCGGCGCCTTCTTCTGGAATGGTCCCATGGGCCTGTTCGAGGATCCGCGGTTCGCCGGGGGCACGTTCGCGATCGCGGAAGCCGCCGCGGAGGCGACGGCGGCGGGCGCGTTCACGGTCATCGGGGGTGGCGAATCCGCGGCCGCCGTGCGCCGGGCCGGGCTTCTCGACCGCGTATCGCATGCCTGCACCGGGGGCGGAGCGGCCCTCGAGTACCTGTCGGGCGGGCGTTTGCCCGGACTCGACGCCCTCGCCGAAAGGAGACGTCCGTGAGTCAGCCGCGCCCCCCCGTGTTCGCCGCGAACTGGAAGATGTGCCACGGCCCAAATGAGACGGAGGCGTTCGTGGAACGGTTCACGGCGCGCCACCGGCGCCGCGGCGACGCAACGGTCGTCGTGTTTCCCCCCGCGATCAGCCTGGCGGCCTTCGCGGCGGCCGCCGCCGGGCGTCCGGACCTCGAGTTCGGCGTGCAGGACGTGCACACCGAGGTGGAGGGCGCGCACACGAGCGGCATCTCGGCGGCCATGGTCCCGGCGACCGGCGGCACCTGGGCGCTGGCGGGCCACTCGGAACGCCGCCGGGAGTTCGGCGATACCGATGCGGCCGTGGGACGCAAGCTGGTGCGCATTCTGGAGGCGGGCCTCCGTCCCGTCCTGTGTGTGGGCGAGACGCTCGAGGAGCGCGAGTCCGGACGGCTCGCGACGGTGCTCGAGACGCAGATTCGGGAAGCTCTCCGCCCACTTGGCCGCGAGGGCCGAGCCCGCCTTGCCTACGCCTACGAGCCCGTATGGGCGATCGGCACCGGACGTACGGCGAGCCCCGCCGATGCCGCGGAGGCCCACGCCATCGTGCGCCGCCACCTCGCGCGGGTGGTGGGATGCGATGCCGAGCGGGCGGCGATCCTCTACGGCGGGAGCGTCAAGCCGGCAAACATCGAAACGCTCCTTGCCGCCCCCGGCGTGGACGGCGTCCTCGTGGGCGGCGCGAGCCTCGATCCCGACAGTTGGGCCGCGATCTGCGCCGCGGGCCGGTAACTCCGACAGCCCGACCTTCCGCCGGTCCCAGTGCGCCGCGCGCCATGTCGAGTGACCCGCCGGTGTTGCGGGCGGACATGCCCGTGCGGACACGTCGTGCGCGGACAAACTGGCCCCGCCACGCCGGCCGCTCTAGCTTGGCGGACTGTGGCGAACCCCGCATCCGGCACCGCTTGAACGCAGCGGGGCTTTCGCCACGGCCGGTTGATGCGCCGATCCAACCATGGCAGGTAGATGATGTTCACGTTCCTGATCGTGTTGATTTCGCTCATCGCGCTCGTGCTGTGCGTGATGATCCTCATCCAGTCCGGGAAGGGCGGCGGGCTGGCCGCCTCCTTCGGCGGGGCCTCGTCCTCCACGGACTCCTTCATGGGGGGTCGGCAGGCGGCCAACGCGCTGACGAAGATGAGCTGGTACGGCGGGGGGAGCTTCCTCTTCCTCGCGCTCGTGCTGACCGTGCTCTCCGCCCGTCCGGATGCGGCGCCGGAATCGATTCTGCGTCAGGGGCTTCCCGGCCAGCAGAGCCTCCCCGAGGCGCCGCCTTCGCTGCTGGAGGTTTCCCCCGACCCCGCGGAAGAGACGGCCCCGTCCGACGAAGTCGCCGCACCCGGATCGGAGGAGGGCGCCGCTGATCCCGATGGGACGGAAGGCGACGAGGGGGATCCCGGTTCCCGAAGCGGAAACCCCGGCCCGTAGCAGCCCCCGGGTGCCGCCGCTTCACCCCCTCTCGGCGCTGACGCGGGGGTTTGCCACGGCCTGCTGGCCCCGGGCACGCCGGTCCTCAGCGGCTCCACGTGGGAGGCGGCGGCGGGCGACTTCGATTTCTACCGGCGCGCGGATCATCCGTCGCATTCGATCTGGTCCCGAACCGGCGGGCGGCGGTCCTCGGTGAACGCGTCGCTCGGGAGATCCAGAAACTCAACGTACCGCTCACCGTCCTGCGCCTCCGCGAGCCAGCTCTCGAATCCGGACGGGACGAGTCCGCCGGTGCCGCGCCGATCCCGCGCCGCCGTTACCGCCAAGTGGTCCGCGTAGGCGTTTTTTACGTCGTCGGCGTGTCCCCGGGTCCAGCGCCACTCGACGCGGTGGCGCGCGGCGACCCGCACGAGTTCCCGCCACAGACCGAGGTTCTCGATCGGTCCGCCCTTGCGCCGCCAGCCGCGGCGGGCCCAGGCGTGGACCCATTCCTTCATGCCGCGGACGAGATACTGGCTGTCGGTGGTGAAGACGACGCGACACGCCCGCCGCAGGGAGCTCAGCCCGACGATGCCGGAGGTGATCGCCATGCGGTTGTTCGTCGTGTCCGGATCGAAGTGGGCGAAGTCCCGCCGGTACCAGCCGCGGCGCTCGTCGAATTGTTCGATGAGACCGGCGGCCGCCCCCGGATTCCTGCGACTCTTGAACTGGTTGCCGAGGCAGGATTCGTCGGCGAAGATATGGACGAGCGGAGGATCGGTCCCGCTCTCCCGCCCGGGTCCGGAGTCGGTTGTCAACGCACCTCCCGCGGCTTGGGTTCGCCGGGCATGCGGGCCGCGCACCGATGCCCGGGCTCTCGCACCTTCAACCGCCACATTGGACGCGCCACTTGAGCGAGACGCAAGCACGCCCCGGATACCTTCTGCTCGAAGATGGCCGCCGATTCGGCGGCGCCTATGCGGGCCCCGAGACCGAGACCGCCGGCGAGGCCGTGTTCACGACGGTGATGACGGGATATCACGAGGTGCTCACGGATCCATCCTTCGCCGCGCAGATCGTCGTCATGACCGCGCCCATGCAGGGGGTCTACGGCATCCGCGATCCCGACGTTCAATCGCGGCGACCCTGGGTCGCGGGCTTCGTCGTGAGGCACCTCTCGCACGAGATCGGATCCGGGCCGGCCGATTCCACGCTGCCCGAATACCTCGCCTCACACGGTATCCCGACGCTCGTCGGTGCGGACACGCGGGCGCTGACGCGCCATATCCGCGAGGCGGGCGCGATGCGGGCGGTCATGGCGCACGATGGGGTGGCGCCGGAGCGGGCCGCGGAACGCCTGGCCGCCGAGCCGGAGATGTCCGGCCGCGACCTCGCGACGGCCGTCTCCACATCCGAACCGTACGAACTCGGTCCCCTCGATGGGTCGACGGAGCGCGGCCTCGTGCTCTGCCTCGACTACGGAGTGAAGACGCGCAGTCTCGACCTCTTCCGCCGCGAGGGATACCGGGTGCGCGTCGTGCCGTGCGATACGGACGCCGAAGCGCTGCTCGCCACCCGCCCGGATGGCGTCTTCGTCTCGAACGGACCCGGCGATCCGGAGGCGGTGCCGGGCGCGGTGGAGCGCATCCGCACGCTGAGCGACGCGGGGGTTCCGCTGTTCGGCATCTGCCTCGGACACCAGCTCATCGCGCGCGCCTTCGGGGGCACGAACTACAAGCTGCCCTATGGGCACCGGGGCGGGAATCACCCCGTGCTCAACCACGCCACGGGCGCCGTGGAGATCACCTCTCAGAATCACGGCTTCGCGGTGCGCGAAAGGGAGGGGCGGATCGAGGGCGGGGATGATCTCGAGATCACGCACCGGAACCTGAATGACGGCACCGTGGAGGGGCTCGTCCACCGCAAGCGGCCCGTGTTCGCGGTGCAGTACCACCCCGAATCCGCACCGGGACCCCACGACAGCCGGTACCTGTTCCACCGCTTCGTCGAGACGATGCGGAGTCCCGGCAGCCCCGCCCCAAGTTGATGGCGCCTATGTCGATTGCGCGCTACGCGTTGAATGATGGCGACGCGTTGTCTAGGTTGCGTCCGACCTTCGCCCACGGACCCACACCCACGGACCACCGCGCGACGTGACCTACGACAAGCGAAACACGCTGATCGCTCTCCTGGCGCTGCTCGGCCTCTTCGGCGTGGGCGCGGTCCTGTCCATCTGGTGGACGGTGGGGAGTACGTCGTTTCTCCAGGGCGGGCGGATTGCGGTCATCCCGCTGCGCGGCGTGATCACGGACGAAGCCGCGTTCACCGGGACGCTGGACGGTTTTCGCGACGATCCCGGCGTGCGCGCCTTCGTGATCGAGATTGAGTCCCCGGGAGGGACGGTGGGGGCCTCGCAGAGCATCTTCGAAGCCATCCGCGATCTGCGGGAGGACGACGACCGGCCCGTCCTCGCCTGGATGGGCGATGTGGGAGCCTCCGGCGGATACTATGCCGCCATCGGGGCCGACAGCGTGTACGCGCTGCCCGGCACGATGACCGGCTCCATCGGCGTCATCATGGAGTTCCCTAACGCCGAGGAGCTGTTCCGCAAGGTCGGCGTCGGCTGGGAGGTCGTGGCGAGCGGCGAGCACAAGGATCTGGGTGGCTTGGACCGCGCCCTTTCTCCCGAGGGCCGCAAGATTCTCGAAGAAGTCGTGGGAGACGTACACGAGCAGTTCGTGGAGGTCGTGTCCGAGAACCGGAACCTGGATCGGGAGACCGTGCGTGGGTTGGCGGACGGTCGCGTCTTCACGGGCCGGCAGGCGCACGATCTTGGACTCGTCGATGGCCTCATGACTCTGCCCGAGACCATCGCGCTCGCCGGTCGGATGGCGGGTCTGGGAGCGGATCCGGGGGTCGTGCGTCCGCGCGAACCGACCATCGGTCTGTTCGACTTGCTCGGCGGACTGAGTATCGGCGACGCGCGGAGGTGGATGGGGTCGGCGGCGCCGCTGCGCCCAAGCGCGCCGAGGCTCCTGTTTGAACTGAGATAGAGTCGCTCCCGTCCCGGAGCGGAACGCTAATTCACAGGGTTGCAAACGCTCGGAGGAGAGGGAGATGACGAAGGCGGATCTCATCGAACAGGTCCACGAGGCCATCGGCCCCGGCGTCACGAAGAGGGACTGTGCCGCGGTGGTCAACGCGTTTCTGAACGCCGTCAAGGGAGCCGTGGTGCAAGGCAACCACATCGAGATTCGCGGCTTCGCCACGTTCAAGGTTCGGGAGCGCCAGACGCGCATGGCGCGCAATCCGCGCACGGGAGACCCGGTCCGCGTTCCGCGGCGGAGAGTGCCGGTCTTCAAGCCCTCGCGCCTACTCCGCGACGAGGTGGCGTCGAACCTCGGGGACGGGAGCTGACCGGACCGCGGCCGCGGGTCAGCGGAAGAAGTCGGCGATCCGTTCCAGTCCCTCTTCCAAGACTTCCCGCTCGACCGCGAAGTTGAAGCGCAGGTGTCCCGGAGAACCGAACGGCTCGCCGGGCATGCACGCGACCCGCGCATCGGCGAGCAGCCGCTCGGCGACGTCGAGCGACGCGGCGCCGCGGTCGGTGAGCCGTCCGTAGAAGTACAGGGCCCCGTCGGGCGGAAACGCCTCGATCCCGTCGATCTTCGCGAACCTCGAGAGCCCCAGCTCCCTGAGTTCGGAGAGCCGGGAGAGGAGATCCGCGACGAACGCCTCGCGGGGAGCGCTCTCGCCGAGCGCGGCGGCGGCGGCGTGCTGGGAGGGGCCGACGGCCCCGGAGGTCGTTTGCCCCTGCAAATCGGCCATTTTGCGGACGACGTCCCGCGGCCCCACGGCATATCCGATGCGGAACCCCGGCATGCAGAATGCCTTCGAGACTCCGTCGAGCAGGACGGTTCTCTCCCCGCGCTCCGCGATGTCCAACACCGAGGGCGCCGGGGCCGAGTAGGCGAGCCGGCGGTAAATCTCGTCGGAGAGCACCCAGATCCCGTGTCGCTCCGCCCACGTCATGATGTCGCGCAGAAGCTCGGGCGCGATGACGGCTCCGGTCGGGTTGCCGGGGCTGTTGAGCAGCAGTCCCCGCGTCCGCGTCGTGCGGGCCGCCTCGAGGTTCTCCACGGTCGGCACGAACCCGCCTTCCCACGTCGTCTCCGCGATGACCGGTGCAGCCCCCGCGAGTTGGACGATCGTCGTATAGCTTGGCCAGAAGGGGGAGGGCACGAGCACTTCCTCGCCGGTGCCGAAGAGGGAGTAGCAGCAGTTGAACAGCGACTGCTTCACGCCCGCACTCACGATCACGGCGTCCGGGTCCACCGTCCCGGCCGCCGTCGTCTCACGCAGGTAGCGCGCGATCGCCTCGCGCAGCTCGGGAAGCCCGGAAGTGGGGGGATACCCCGTCCTCCCCTCCTCGACCGCACGGATTCCGGCGTGCGCCGCGAAGGGCGGTGCGGGGTACTGCGGCTCGCCGGCCGAGAGGTCCACGACCGGAACGCCCGCCGCTCTCAATTTCCGGGCGCGGGCGGCCAACACCAGCGTGGCCGATGCCTTGAGCCGGGCGACGTTGGGAGAAAACTGCGTAGCGGGCACGGCCGGGCGCTCTTGTCGAAGGGGTCGGTCGGATTTGAGACAGGGCTGCGGCGTCCCTATCTTCTCGGCTGCTGGATGGTACGCGGGGAGGGTCCATGACAACAGAGACCGTAAGTGCGCTGGCCCCGGCGGATGTACTGGCCGCCACGCGAGACTTCTTCCTCGGGGACGACCGCATGGCGGACGCCTGGGTCGACACCGAGAGCGATACGCACATCGCGTTCTGCACCTTCCGGGGCAACCTCGCCGTTGCGGCCTTCCCGGATCCCGCGGGGCTTGCCGGAACGCGGGTGCGGGTGACGACGCTGCGCGAGGAGGGGATCGTACCCCGGCTCCTCGCCTACCTCGCGCTGGCGAACGCGCTCCCATGATGGATCGGATCTCGGTGCGCACCCTCTTCTTCGGCGTGTACGGCGAACTCGCCGCGCGAAGGGAGGGGTCGGCGGAACTCGCGGCGGACAGCACCGTGGCGGATCTCGTCGAGGCCCTGCGCGGGCCGGGGGGATTCGAGTGGCTTCCGGAGCGGGTCGTCGTTGCCGTCAACCAGAGTTACGCGGAGGCCGGCACGATCCTCTCCGACGGGGACGAGGTCGCGCTCATCCCCCCCGTGGCGGGCGGCTGAGCCGATGTCGCCGACGTCGCGCGACCGAGTCCGGAGCTGGATCACCCGCGAGAGCCTGGACGGTTTTGCGCAATTCGAGAATATTGTTCGGGAGATCGGGTCCGTGGCGGACGGCGCGCTGCTCTTCTTCCAAGGGCGGGTCCGCCGCACGAACCGCGGTCGCGCGGTGTCGCGCCTCTCCTATGAGGCGTACGGAGAGATGGCGGAGCGGGAGCTGTCGGACATCTGTCGCGAGGCGCTGGAACGGTTCGACGTGGGCTCCGTCGCCGCGGCTCACCGCGTGGGCGATCTCGCGCTGGGGGAGGTCAGCGTCGCGATCGCGGTGACGTCGGAACACCGCGACGCCGGCTACCGGGCTTCGCGGTGGATCATCGAAACGATCAAGGTCAGACTGCCGGTCTGGAAGCACGAGCACTACGAGGATGGTGATTCGCACTGGGTGGGAGCCCCGATTCCGGATGCGGGGACTTTGACCGGGGGCACGTCCCCGCCACTCGCCGCTTCCGGCCCGGAGGGCGGCGAGCTTCCCGCGCAACCCCCACTATCGGTGCCATGAGAGATCAGTTCGGCCGCCGTATCCGGTATCTCCGGATCTCGGTCACGGATCGATGCAACCTGCGCTGCACGTATTGCATGCCGGAGGAGGGGCTCGCGTGGATCCCCAAGCCGGAGATGCTCGCGTACGAGGAAGTCTCCGAGATTGTCCGCCAGATGGCCGGGCTCGGGTTGGAGCGGGTCCGCATCACCGGTGGAGAACCGCTCGTTCGCAAGGACCTGCCGGACCTCGTTCGCATGATCGCGGCGGTCCCGGGCATCGACGACATCTCCCTCTCCACGAACGCCATCCTCCTGCCGCGTTTCGCGACGGCGCTCCGGGAAGCGGGAGTGGCGCGCGTGAATGTGAGCCTCGATACCCTCGACCGGAACCGCTTCGAGGAGATCGCCCGGCGGCCGGCGCGGCGCTTCGACGAAACGATGGAAGGCCTCCGGGCGGCCGAGGAGGCGGGGTTCGCCCCGATCAAGATCAACTGCGTCATCATGCGCGGCCTCAACGACCGCGAAGTCGTCGACTTCGCCGAGATCACGCGGGAGCGGCCGTGGCACGTGCGCTTCATCGAACTCATGCCGGTCGGACGGAATCTGCACCTTACCGATCGTTTCATCTCGACGGACGAGGTGCTCGAGAAGATCCGCGCGATCGAGGATCTCCTGCCGGACCCGGGACCGCGGGGGAACGGACCCGCCGTGTACTACCGCTTCCCGGGCGGCGCCGGGACGGTGGGCGCGATCACGCCGCTCTCCCACAACTACTGCGAACGCTGCAATCGCATGCGGCTGACCGCGGACGGCAAGCTGCGCACCTGCCTGTTCGGCGATCACGAGGTCGATCTGAAGGGTCCGCTGCGCGAGACGGGAAGCATCGCCGGTGCGGTGGCGGAGGCGCTGGCCGGGAAGCCGAAACGCCACTACCTGGAGCTGGGGACCGCGGCCGGGAGCGGCGGGCTCGCGGCACTGAGCCAAGTGGGGGGCTGATGAGCTACGAGGAACGCCTCCGCCACAGGGATTTGATCGAACGCACGGCGGAGCTGCGAAAGCGGCTGGAACTCGAAGACGGCGATTCCCTCATGCGGCGCGAGGAGGGCCGGGAACTGGCGGCGATTCTGGAGGCGACGCTGGCCGAGATCGGACCGGAGCGCTGGGATCGGGTGATGGAGGCGGTCGCAAGCGAAGCCGCGCGCCGGGCCGGTGCCGGATCGATCTTCGACTGATCACCACCGATTCGCCGCACCGCGCGTTGCTCGCGGCCGGGTGCCTGCTCGCGGGCCTCGGCATCTTGGCGGGAGCGTTCGGCGCGCACTCGCTCGGGGGTTGCCTACCGGCGGATGACCTCGCGATCTTCGATACGGCGGTCCGATACCACATCGTACACGCCCTCGGGCTCATCCTCCTCGGCCTTGCGGCGGCCCGCTGGCCGGAGGCGGCCTGGAGGCGCCCCGGGCTGCTCATGCTGTGCGGCGTGGCGGTGTTCAGCGGTACTCTGTACGCCCTGGCCCTGTCCGGAATCGGCTGGCTCGGCGCGATCACGCCGGTCGGAGGCGCCGCGCTCATCGCCGCTTGGTTCTGGGCGGGCTGGATCGCCCTCACCCACACCTGATGCAGCTATTCTCCGGTTTCTTGCCCGGGCTCCGGCTTCGGTCGCCGGCGGGCGCGGCGCGCAAGGTCTATCGCCTGCGTTCTTCTTGCCTGCAGCGCAGCGAGCGCTTCCCGCAGGACTCGGAAACACGACGATGAAGATCTGATCTTCGGTCGCGTCAATGACAATCTGCCCGTCAGACGCCGAGTAGACGTCGTATCGGTACGGAGCGAAGTGGTACATCTTCCGAAGGATGTCCCGGGCCATGCTCACGGTATCGGTGCTTATGCCAGTGCGCCCGTCTCTTTACATGGCAGTCGTCGCGCCTCACCATGCCGAGCTGGATGATGATGGGGTCAGGGCCTTCCCAAGACTGAGGTGGACGCCGCACCGTGAGCGGCCGTCCCCGAAACCGAGAGGACTGATTGGCGATCAAGAGCGACGGCTGGATCCGGCGCATGGCAGGCGGGCACGGGATGATCGAACCCTTCGCCGACCGCCAGATCCGCGACGGCGTCATTTCCTACGGCGTCAGCAGTTACGGCTACGACATGCGCGTCGCCGACGAATTCCGGATCTTCCACAACGCACTTTTTCCGGTCGTCGATCCCAAGAAGTTCGATGAACGTTCCTTCCTCGAGTATTCGGGTGACGTCTGCATCATTCCCCCGAACTCCTTCGCCCTTGCGCGCTCGATCGAGTATTTCCGGATTCCGCGGAACATCCTCACGATCTGCGTGGGGAAGAGCACTTACGCCCGCTGCGGCCTCATCGTGAACGTCACTCCCTTCGAGCCGGAGTGGGAGGGCCACGTGACGCTGGAGATCTCGAACACGACGCCGCTCCCCGCGCGGGTCTACGCGAACGAGGGGATCGCGCAGGTCCTCTTTTTCGAATCCGACGAGGTCTGCGAGGTCAGCTACGCCGACAAGGCCGGGAAGTACCAGGGCCAGACCGGGGTCACGCCCCCGAAGCTCTAGCCCGGATTTCTCACAGAATGAAGTGGACACCGTCCTCCGGTAGTCGCTAAATTGTTCTTGCACAAGAACATCACGGCTACGGAAAAGGAGGACCGAGGCCGACACAGCGTAAGGCCATCTCGTTCGCTCTTCAAGGCTGCCGCGGCCGCAGAGTCGTGGCCTCATTCAACGGCGGCGCGATCACCTCCAACGCCGGGGCGCTCCCGCTCGACCGGGTCGGACGAGCCGCGGGCCTGTTCGAGCGCGTCGCCGCCTGCTTCCTCGACTACCGGGATTCGCGCCTCGTCGAACACTCGCTTTCCACGCTGGTGGCGCAGCGCATCGTCGGCCTCGCCATGGGCCACGAGGATCTGAACGGCCACGACCATCTGCGCCCCGACCCCGTCCCGGGGCTCCTCTCCGGCAAGCTCGAGGGGGGCCGCCGGGACTGCGCCCCCCCTGGCCGGCAAGAGCACGCTCAACCGGCTCGAGCACGCCCCCGAGGGCGAGCCGGGCCGCTACCACAGGATCGGCCACGACCCCGAGGCGCTCCAGGATCTGCTCCCCGTCCCGTTCACCGAGTCCTGGTCGGGCGCGCCCCCGTCGTGCCTCGTTCTCGACATCGACTGCACCGACATCGAGGTCCGCGGCCGCCAGCGGGGCCGCTTTCCCACGGCTACCACAACCACTACTGCCTCCCGCCCCCGTACATCTTCTGCGGCCACCACCCCCTGGCCGCCGTTCTGCGGCCCGGCAACGCCGACCCCGCCGAGGGCGTCACCGAGCGGCTCGGGCGCGTCATCGCGCTCATCCGCCGCCGCCGGCCCCGCGTCGAGATCCTCGTCCGCGCCGACTCCGCCTACGCCCGCGAGGAACTCATGGCCTTCCGCGAGCGGGAGGGCATCCACTACGTCATCGGCCTCGCCAAAAACGAACGGCTCACCGCGAGGATCCAACCGGAACTCCCCGCCGCCGAGGCCAGCTCCCTCAGGCGCAACCGCACCGCGCGGCGCTTCCGCGACTTCTCCCACTCCACCCGCGAGAGCTGGTCGCGCGCCCGGCGCGTCGTCGCCAAGACCGAGCACCTCCCCGGCAAGTCCGACCCCCGCTTCGTCGTCACCTCCCCACCGGAGGGGACCGCCTCCTCCAGAACCGTTTACGAGCGCATCTACTGCCCCCGGGGCGAGGCCGAGAACGCCATCAAGGAGCAGCAGCTCGACCTCTTCGCCGCACGCACCTCCGCCACCCCCACGCGCGCCAACCAGCTCCGGCTCCTCTTCTCCGCCTTCGCCTCCGTCCTCACCGCCCGCGTGCGGAACGCACTCAACCACACCAGCCTCGCACACGCCACCGCCGGTTCGCTGCGCCTCAAGCTCCTGAGGATCGGCGCCCGCGTTTCCGTCTCCGTCCGCCGCGTCGCCGTCGCCATGGACTCCAACCACCCCTTCCAGGCCGAGTTCGCCCGCGTATACGCGCGCTTCCCCACGTAGAGACGCCGCGGGACCCGCCGCCCCGCCCGCGGTCCGGGCCGACGCGCCCGTGTCTCCCCGCCTCATCCCGGCCCGCCACGAACGCCGAAAGTCCCCTCGAAAGCACGCCGAAACGGGTCGCGCCGTTGTCGGGACTGTCCGAGCGCCCCAAGTCCGGCCCTTGCCGCGCCCACTATGCCCAAGACAACCTCGTTCGAGCGCCCTGCGGGCAGAGTGTGAGAAATCCGGGTTAGCGGATCCGCGCCGGGAATCGACGCGTTCCCGTGCGGGCATGCGAACAGATTACTGATACAGGACACTCGCGGCTCCTGGCTCCCGACGCCGCTGGCGCTCCTGGCTACGCCATCAGCGGAGGGAGGGCGACTCCGAGCTGCCAACCGATGAAGAACCGCGCGGCCGCCGGCCGCCGCTCCGGGGGGCGGCTACCAGCGCTTGGGGCGCGGAAGCGGCGGGGTGCCCGCGAGCAGCGCCGCCGCCTCGGCTTGCGTGCGCGCCGCCGAACCGTCGGAGGTCACGCCCAGCGCCTCGGCCACGGAGGCGTCGGCGGCGATCTCCTCGAGGCGGCTCCGCAACCCGGAATCGCCGAGCACCGCCGCCAGCCCCATCGCACGCCTGACCACGATCCCCACACGCCATCCACTATCCGCGGTGAGTTCGGCGTACGCCTCGCCGGGCCCGTTCAGGTACAGCGCCGCCGCCGCCGCGA
Source organism: Candidatus Palauibacter poriticola (assembly GCA_012270965.1). Classification (GTDB taxonomy): domain Bacteria; phylum Gemmatimonadota; class Gemmatimonadetes; order Palauibacterales; family Palauibacteraceae; genus Palauibacter; species Palauibacter poriticola. Next base: position 727 of record JAAXHJ010000066.1, on the reverse strand, counting down.
GCTCCGCCCGGCGCTCGGGGGACAGGGCCGCGGGGCCGCCCCACTCCTCCACCATGATGCGCAGCGTCATGAGCGCACTCGAGACCAGAAATTCGCGGGAGTCCGGCGAGGTCGCCGCCTCGAGCGCGGCCGGGAGCGCCCGGGGGCCGAAGTCGGCCAGCGCCGTGGCGACCGGGGCACCGAACGTGGGCGAGCGCACGAGCGCGGGGATCGACGCCGGATCCCTCATCTCCAGCACCGCGTCCAGCAGAGCGTCGACGTAGTCCGCCCCCGCCTCGTAGCTCGGGGCGCGCGGCGCGTCCGGCATCCCCTGAGCCTCCAGCGCCCCGATGAGGGCGCGCCGCAGCGCCGGGCCGCGCTCCGCGGCCCGGATGCGAAGCGCCTCGCCCACCGCGCGCGCCGAGGTCTCCCAGTCGGCGCTCTCCATGTCCAGCGCCAGCGCCGACTGCGGGCGCGGGGGCGGCGGACGCTCCTGCGCGGTCGCGCCGCCGACTCCCGCCGCCGCCAGCCCGGCGGCCAGCGCGGCCGCCGCGATCGTTCCGTTCATGTTCGGACTCCCCTCTCGAGTGCTCTCGTCAATATGTGATGTGAAGGTGGCGGTCAGCGTACGTGTAGTACCCGTCGGGAGCCCAGGGCACGCCCCCGGCGGTCTCGGCCGCCTCGCGGAGCTTGCGGAACTCGTCCTCGGTCCACGGCCTGTTCACCGAATACATGTCGGCGGCGCGCC
>JAAXHJ010000024.1 GCA_012270965.1 Candidatus Palauibacter poriticola | reverse complement strand
GGCCAGGCCTGCGAGTTCGACTACTCCGGGACGCAGGCCTGCCGGGCGCTCCGAGAGGAGGGATACCGGGTCATCCTCGTGAACTCGAATCCCGCCACGATCATGACGGACCCGGACATCGCCGACGCGACCTACATCGAGCCGCTGACGGCCGACTGGGTCGGGCGGGTCATCGAGGTGGAGAAGCCCGACGCGCTCATCCCGACGATGGGCGGCCAGACGGCGCTCAACGTCGCGCTCGAGCTTGCCGAACGCGGAGTGCTCGACGAACACGGGGTGGAGTTGATCGGCGCCGACGTTCGGGCCATTCAGCTCGCCGAAGACCGGGAGCAGTTCGCCGAAGCGATGCAGCGGATCGGGCTCGAGCTGCCGGCGGGAGGGTTCGCCCGTTCGCTCGACGAGGCGCTCGCGCTGGTCGAGCGCACGGGATTCCCGGCCATCATCCGGCCGTCCTTCACCCTCGGCGGCACCGGCGGCAGCACCGCGTACAACCGCGAGGAGTTCGAGGACCTCGTCCGCGCCGGCATCCGCTCGTCGCCGATCGGCGAGGTGCTCATCGACCGCAGCATCATCGGCTGGAAGGAGTTCGAACTCGAGGTGATGCGGGACCGGGCGGACAACGTCGTCATCGTCTGCTCGATCGAGAACTTCGACGCCATGGGGGTTCACACGGGCGACTCGATCACCGTCGCGCCGGCGCTCACGCTCTCCGACCGCGAGTATCAGGCGATGAGGGACGCGGCCATCGCGTGCATCCGGGAGATCGGGGTGGACGCGGGCGGCTGCAACATCCAGTTCGCCGTGCACCCGACGACGGGCCAGATGCTCGTCATCGAGATGAACCCGCGGGTGTCGCGGAGTTCGGCGCTCGCGTCGAAGGCGACCGGGTTCCCCATCGCGCGCATCGGGGCCAAGCTCGCGGTCGGCTACCGCCTCGACGAGATCCCGAACGCGATCACCCAGGTGACGCCCTCCTGCTTCGAGCCGGTGCTCGACTACATGGTGGTGAAGATCCCGCGCTTCGCGTTTGAGAAGTTCCCCAAGGCGGACGCGACGCTCGGCGTGCAGATGAAGGCCGTGGGCGAGGTGATGGCGATCGGCCGCACGTTCCAGCAGGCGTGGCTGAAGGGCTTCCGCGCGCTCGAGAACGGGCGGTCGGGGTGGCTGCCCTCGCCGGACCCCGACGCGGACCGACTCGAGGACGACGCCGTCGACACGGTACGCGCCGCGATCCGCACCGCGACGCCGGAACGCCCCTTCCAGCTTTATCGCGCCTTCCAGGCGGGCATCGCCGTGGCCGAGATCAACCGCATCACGGGGATCGACCCGTGGTTCCTCTTCCAGCTCGAGGAGCTCGTGCGCGAAGGCCAAGCCTTCGCGGCGGCCGCACAGGTCACGCCCGGGGATGTCGCACGGTTGAAGCGAGTCGGCTTCGGCGACGCGGAGATGGGACAACTGCGCGGCATCTCGGAGGCCGAGGTGCGCGAGGTGCGCCAGGGCGCGGGACTTCGGCCCGTCTACAAGACGGTCGACACCTGCGCGGGCGAGTTCCCCGCCGCCACCCCCTACCTCTACTCGACCTACGAGGACGAGAACGAATCCGAGCGTTCGGAGCGGCGGAAGATCATCATCCTCGGCAGCGGCCCGAACCGCATCGGACAGGGCATCGAGTTCGACTACTGCTGCGTCTCGGCCGCGCTCGCGCTGCGCGACGAAGGGTTCGAGACGATCATGATCAACTCGAATCCCGAGACCGTCTCCACGGACTTCGACATCTCGAACAAGCTCTACTTCGAGCCGCTGACGGTGGAGGATGTGCTCGCGATCGTGGAGCGGGAAAAGCCGGAGGGCGTCATCGTCCAGTTCGGGGGGCAGACGCCGCTGACGATCGCGCGCCAGCTCGAGCAGCTCGGCGTTCCCATCCTCGGGACGAGCGTCGAGTCGATCGACCGCACGGAGGACCGCCGTCGCTTCGACGAACTCTGCCGTGAACTCGGGGTTCCGATGCCGCCGGGAGGGACGGCGACGAGCATCGAAGAGGCGCTGGAGATCGCGGAGACCATCGGGTATCCCGTTCTCGTCCGCCCCAGCTACGTGCTCGGCGGCCGCGCCATGGAGATCGTCTACGACCCGGTCTCGCTGCGGGAGTACTTCGCGCGCGCGGTGCAGGCCTCTCCGGAACATCCCGTGCTCCTGGACCGGTTTCTCGAGGACGCCTTCGAGGCGGATGTCGACGCGGTGTGCGACGGAGAGGCGGTGCTCATCGGCGGGATCATGCAGCACATCGAGGATGCCGGCGTACACTCCGGCGACTCGGCCTGCGTCCTGCCGCCGTACCTCCTGCGCGATGTCGACATGAAGGCCATGCGCCGCTTCACGCGCGACTTCGCGCGCGCGCTGGACGTGCGGGGCCTCATCAACGTGCAGTTCGCCGTGCACGAGAAGACGGTCTACGTGCTCGAGGTGAATCCGCGCGCGAGCCGCACGGTGCCGTTCGTCAGCAAGGCGACCGGCGTCCCTCTCGCCCGGGTGGCGGCCCGCGTGCTTGCGGGAGTGAGGCTCGCCGACCTCGACCTCGGCGACGAACTCGTCCCGCATCAGGTCTCCGTGAAGGAGGCGGTGCTCCCCTTCGACAAGATCCCGGACGCGGACACGGTCCTTGGACCGGAGATGCGGTCCACGGGCGAGGTCATGGGATACGCGGACAGCTTCGGGCTTGCGTTTGCCAAGTCGCAGATCTCGGTCACCCAGGGGCTGCCGACGGAGGGGGCCGTTGCGATCACGGTGCACGACCAGGACAAGCCGAACATGGTTCCGATCGCGCGCCGCTTTCACGAATTGGGCTTCACGGTCTTCGCCACGGAGGGGACGGCCAGATACCTGCGGGGCCGCGGCGTGCCGTGCGAGCGCATCCTCAAGGTGCACGAGGGGCGTCCGAATCTCCTCGACCGCATCGTCTCGGGCGACGTACAACTCCTTCTGAACACGCCGCTCGGAAAGCACGCCCAGTACGACGACTACATGATTCGCCGCGCCGCGGTCTCCCGCCGCGTGCCCTACACGACGACGCTCTCCGCGGCGTCCGCGGCCGCCGACGCCATCATCGCCCTCCGGCACCGCCGGCACACGGTGCGCAGCCTCCAGGCGCGGGATGTCGTCGAAGCGGAAGGGGACAGGGTCACGAGGACCGCCGGCTCCGGCTGACGCTCCCGCGCGAAGGTTCTTCGGACGGGCAACATTCGGGCGGGCGACATCCCACTTTCCGGCGCGGGCCGCCCGTGCTTATGCTAAGAGGTCGCTTTGCCTTTCGGTTCCTTCTTCCCGGTGCCTCAAGGAGTAAGATGCGTAAACGAACGCTGGCGGCGACGCTGGTCGCCCTTCTTGCCGCCCCCACCGTCGTGGTGGCCGCGCAGGACGTATCCGACACCGTCCCGGCGGCCGCGCAGGGCCTGTCCGACGAGGAGCTGGAGCCGCTCGTGGCCCGTGTGGAAGAGGGCGTACTCCAGCGCGTCAAGCTGGCCCAGGTCATGGTCGACAAGATCTTCTCCTTCTCCGAGCTGGGGCAGCAGGAGATCGAGACCTCGGCCTACATCACCGGGATCCTGGAGGAGAACGGCTTCACCGTCGAATACGCGCCCGTGGGCATCCCGACCGCCTGGTTTGCGCGCTGGGGCAGCGGCGAGCCGGTCATCTCCTTCGGGTCCGACATCGATGGCATCCCGAAGGCGAGCCAGAAGCCCGGAGTAGCCTATCACGACCCTCTGGTTCCGGGCGCGCCCGGCCACGGGGAGGGTCACAACTCCGGGCAGGCCGTGAACGTGGTGGCCGCGCTCGCGCTGAAGGAAGTCATGGAGGCCGAGGGCATCGACGGCACGCTCGTGCTCTGGCCCGGGGTCGCCGAGGAGCAACTGGGCTCCAAGGCCTGGTACGTGCGGGACGGCTATCTCGAGGACATCGACATCACCCTCTTCACGCACGTGAGCAGCAACTTGTCGGTGAACTGGGGACAGGGGAGCGGCACCGGGCTCGTCTCCGTGGAGTTCACCTTCGAGGGCGAGGCCGCCCACGGCGCGGGCGCTCCGTGGCGGGGCCGCAGCGCTCTCGACGCGGTCGAGTTGATGAACGTGGCGTGGAATTTCCGGCGCGAGCACCTGCGGCCCGACCAGCGCTCCCACTACGTGATCAGCGACGGCGGCGACCAGCCGAACGTCGTGCCGCCGAGCGCCTCGGTATGGTATTTCATCCGCGAAATGGACTACGAGGACATCAAGCGCAACTTCGACACGGCCATCCGCATCGCCGAAGGCGCGGCCCTGATGACCGACACCGAGATGTCGTACCGGATCATCGGAGCCGCCTGGCCCCGCCACTTCAACAGGGTGGTGGCCGAAACGATGTACGAACACATCGAGGAGGTCGGGCTTCCGGAGTGGACGGACGACGACCACGACTTCGCGAGCGCGGTGCAGGAATCGGTGGGAAGCGTCCCGTCGGGGATGCCCATCGCCCTCTCGCCCCTCGGGGAGCCGGGGCCGCGCCGGAGCGGCGGATCCGACGACATCGGTGACATCTCGTGGAACGTGCCCACGGTGACCCTGCGCTTCCCGTCGAACGTGCCGGGACTTCCGGGCCACCACTGGTCGAGCGCGATGGCCATGGCCACCCCCATCGCACACAAGGGCGCGGTCGCCGGCGCGCGCGTGATGGCCCGCACGGCGCTCCAACTCTTCGCCCAGCCGGAGCTGGTCGACGAGGCTTGGACGTATTTCCGGGAGGAACAGACGGCGGGCGTGGAGTATGTCCCCTTCATCGGCCCGGACGACCCGCCCCCCATCGACCTCAACCGGGAGATCATGGACACCTTCCGTCCGCTCCTGGAGAGGTTCTATTATGACGAGACCCGCTTCGAGACGTACCTTGAACAACTCGGGATCAAGTATCCCACGCTCTCGCGGCCGGCTTCCGAGGATGACCGGCAGGACGGGCCAAGATCGAACTGAGAACTTTCACAACCGGAGTTTTCCGATGAACGCCAGCCGCAGACTTCTCTCCGCAGCCGCCGCCACGCTGCTCGTAGTGACCGTTGTCGGCGCGGGCGGCCCCCCGGAGGCCGTCACGGAGCCCCCGGTCGACGCACCGGCCGCATCGGCGGACGATCCCACCGAGGTGGGCTGGCGTCTTCTGGCCAGCCTCAACTACCGTACGGGCGAGCCGAGCGAGGAGTTGGCGGCTCTCGCGGGCAAGCTCGTCAAGATCCCCGGGTTCACGGTGCCGCTCGAAGACTGGGCGTCCACGGCGACGGAGTTCCTCCTCGTACCTTATGTCGGCGCCTGCATCCACACGCCGCCTCCCCCGCCCAACCAGCTCGTCTACATCGAGATGGACGAGGGCAAGCGGGCGAAGTTGGACGGGTGGAACCCGGTGTGGGTCGAGGGTGTGCTCGAGATCGAGCTGACGGAGAGCGTGTACGGCTACGTCGGCTTCACCCTCAGCGGCCAGCGCGTCTATCCGTACGATTCCTGATTCTCGATGCGGCCACTTGCATGCCTTGAGCGCGTCCTCGGCGAGCCGGGGGCGCGCTTTTTTGTGGTGCCGCGCTTCGCAGGGAGACGCCGATAGATGAGCCTCGCCATCGACATCCGACGCCTGCGCTTCCGCTACGGCGACGGCCCCTGGGTGCTGGACATCCCCGAGCTGACCCTCAAGCGGGGGACGCGTGCGTTCCTGTTCGGCCCGAGCGGGAGCGGCAAGACCACGCTGCTCGGCGTGCTGGCAGGGGTTCTGGAGGCGGAGGAAGGCGAGGTCGGGGTGCTCGGCAAGGACCTCGCGTCGCTCTCGGGCGCAGAGCGGGACGCCTTCCGGGCGGAGCACATCGGCTACGTCTTCCAGATGTTCAACCTCATCCCCTACCTGTCGGTACTCGACAACATCGCGCTCCCGGCGCGCATGAACGCGGGACGCCGGGCCCGGCTGGACGGCGCGGGCGTGAAGGAGACCGCCGCGCTGCTGGCCGATCAGCTCCAGATCGGCGACCTGCTGAAGAAGCCGGTGACGGAACTCTCGGTGGGCCAGCAGCAGCGGGTGGCCGCCTGCAGGGCTCTGATCGGGGCTCCGGAACTCATCGTCGCCGATGAACCGACCTCCTCCCTGGACTTCGATCGCCGGGAGGCCTTCCTCGAACTGCTCTTCCAAGAGTGCGAGCGCGCCGGCGCCACGCTGGTGTTCGTGAGCCACGACCGCACGCTGGAGGGCATGTTCTCCCGCACCATCTCGCTCCCCGACGTCAACAAGGCGGTGCTCTGATGCTGGTGTTAGACCTCGCGCTCAAATCGCTCCGCAACCGCGCCTTCAGCACCTCGCTCACCGTCGGCTCCATCGCCCTCAGCGTCGCCCTCCTGATCGGCGTCGAGAACGTGCGCGTGGGCATGCGCGAGAGCTTTTCCAACACGATCAGCCAGACCGATCTCATCGTGGGCACCAAGGGCGGCACGATTCAGCTGCTGCTGTACTCGGTCTTCGGCATGGGAGCGCCGACGGAGAACGTTTCGTGGGAGGCCTACGAGGAGTGGGCGGAGCACCCCGCGGTCGCGTGGACCATCCCCTACAGCCTGGGGGACAGCCATAGAGGATTCCGGGTCATCGGAACGACCGAGGACTTCTACCGTCACTACCGCTACCGCGGAGGCCAGGAAATCGCGCTGGCGGAGGGACGGGCGAACGCGGACTTGTTCGACGTGACACTGGGCGCGGACGTGGCGGCCGAGCTGAACTACGCGCTCGGTGACGAGATCGCGGTGACGCACGGGCTCGGCGAGGTGGGCTTCGTGAACCACGACCACATGCCGTTCACGGTCGTGGGCGTCCTCGCCAAGACGTTCACCCCCGTTGACCGCGCCATCTACGTGACGCTCGAGGGCATGGAGGCTATCCACTGGGAGGACGGTGAGCCGCCGGCCACGGGCGACGGCCACGCTCATGACGAGGAAGCGGAGGCGGCGGACGACGGGCACGCTCACGAAGACGAGGCCGAGGCGGCCCCCGCGGACGACGAACACGATCACGCGTCGGATGTCTCAATCGAGGATGTCGAAGTCACGCAGGTGACTTCGTTCTTCGTGGGCACGACCAACCGCCGGGACGTGCTCCAGCTTCAGCGCGAGATCAACGACTTCGAGGACGAGCCGATGATGGCCGTGATCCCCGGAGCCGCCCTCAACGAGATGTGGCGGAGCCTGGGCTACGCCGAGACCGGCCTGCGGCTGGTGACCATCTTCGTCGTGCTGGTGGGGTTGCTGGGCATGCTGGTCTCACTCTACACCTCGCTCAACGAGCGGCGGCGGGAGATGGCAATCCTGCGCGCCGTCGGAGCCGGACCAAACCGGATCGTCGCCCTGCTGGTGCTCGAGTCGGTGTGCCTAGCCTCGGCGGGAGCGCTGGCGGGGCTCGCACTCGTGTACGCGCTGCTCTCAGCCGGACAGTCCCTGGTCGAGGCGCAGGTGGGGCTCTTCATTCCGATCCGGCCACCGGGTGCCATCGAGCTGCTCCTCCTCGGGGCCGTGGTGACGGCCGGATTCCTAATGGGCTTCGTGCCCGCGTTCAAGGCCTACCGCACGGCCCTCCACGACGGCCTGGCCGTGCGGGTCTAGCCGTCCGCCAGGGGCCATGGACGACTCATCGGCAGGGCCGGGCGTCGTCGTCGCGCGGATCGGCATCGTCTCGGTTTCGGACCGCGCCGCCCGGGGCGAGTACGAGGACCGGGGCGGTCCGGCCGTCGAGGCGTACCTCCGTGATGTCCTCACCTCGCCCTGGGAGGCGACCGCGCGCGTCATCCCCGACGAGAAGGAGCTGATCCAGGCGACACTCGTCGAACTGGTCGACGCCGCCGGGTGTTGCCTGGTCATCGCCACCGGGGGCACCGGTCCCGCCCCGCGCGACGTCACGCCGGAGGCGACCGCCGCGGTGCTGGAGAAGGAACTCATCGGCTTCGGTGAAGCCATGCGCGCGGTTGCCCGGCCCCACGTGCCGACCGCGATCCTCTCGCGCCAGACAGCCGGGGTGCGGGGTTCGGCACTGATCATCACCCTCCCGGGGTCGCCCAAGGCCGTGCGCGAATGTCTGGACGCGGTCTTCGCGGCCGTCCCCGACTGCGTAGACCTCATCGGCGGGCCCCGCCTCGAAACGGATCCGGACAGGGTGGAGGCGTACCGCCCGCACTGACCTGTGCTGTCTGCAGCTTGCATATTTATTCATCGCCATGTATAATTTGCCGCCTCTTGAACGATTGACTCCAGCCGCCATTTCAGGATCGACGCATGAATACATGCACGAAGAAGAACGTGAAGCGGGTTGCCCTGGCGTACTCCGGCGGCCTCGACACCTCGGTGATGGTCACCTGGCTGAAGGAGAACTACGACTGCGAGGTAGTCGCGGCCGCGGTAGACGTCGGACAGCGGGAGGACTTCGACGCGATCCGCGAGAAGGCGCTGGCGACGGGGGCCATCGCCTGCCGCGTCGTCGACCTTCGCGAGCGGTTCCTCACCGAGTGCGCGTTCCCGGCGCTCAAGGCGGGGGCCGTGTACGAGGGGCGTTACCTGCTCGGGACATCGCTCGCCCGGCCCGTCATTGCGGCCGCCCAGGTCGAGGTCGCCCGGGAGTTCGACTGCGACGCCGTCGCGCACGGCTGCACCGGGAAAGGCAACGACCAGGTCCGTTTCGAACTCGCCTACCAGGCGCTCGCGCCGGAGCTGACCGTCATCGCCCCTTGGCGGGAGTGGGAGATCACGTCGCGCGAGGACGCCTTCGCGTATGCCGCGGAGCGTGGCATCCCGGTGCCGGGGAGCCCGCGGAAGCTCTACAGCATCGACCGGAACCTGTGGCACACTTCGTTCGAGGGCGGCATCCTCGAGGATCCGACCGCCGCGGCGCCGGACGAGTTGCGCGAACTGACGGTGGACCCGGCCGCGGCGCCGGACACGCCGGAAGACGTCACGATCTCGTTCGAGCGCGGCGTGCCGCTGGCGCTCAACGGCGAAGCGCTGGATCCGGTGGCGCTCGTTCAGAAGCTGAACGAGACGGCCGGGGCCCACGGCGTGGGGCGCGTCGACCTCGTGGAGAACCGGCTCGTCGGCATGAAGAGCCGCGGAGTCTACGAGACGCCGGCCGGAACTGTGCTGCTCGCCGCGCTCGCCGACCTGGAGGCGCTCACGCTCGACCGGGACACGGCGGGCTTCAAGCGCGGCATCGCCGACCGGTACGGCGAACTCGTCTACCAGGGGCTCTGGTTCTCGCCGCTGCGGGCCGCCTTCGACGCCTTCCTCGACGAGGCGCACGCCATGTCGACCGGAGACGTGACCGTGCGGCTGTTCAAGGGCTCCGCCATGCCCGTGGCGCGCGCGTCCCGCTTCTCGCTGTACCGGGAAGATCTCGCCACGTTCGAGGAGGACTCGGTCTACGACCAAGCCGACGCGGGCGGGTTCGTCCGCCTGTGGGGCCTCCCCTCGAGTCTCGCCGCGCGGGTGCGGGCGGCGGCGGACGATGGCCGGGACTGGACCGCGACCGCTTCCGTCGAGACCGTCCGGACTTCGTCGAAGCCCATGCAGCGGCCCGGGCGGGCGGTGGCATCCGGCTCGGGTTGAACCGTCCTGTGTCGGACGCTGGGTTCTGATGCCGGATGACATGCTGTGGGGCGGGCGCTTCGAGGGGTCCGTCCATCCGGCGATTCGGGAGTTCACGAACTCGCTGCCGTTCGATCGCCGGCTGGTCCGGCACGACCTCCTCGCCAGCCTCGCGCACGCCCGCATGCTGCGCGAGACGGATATCCTCTCCCGGGGCGACAGCGACTTGGTCCTGTCCGGCCTGTCGGAGATCCTGCGGGAGGTGGAGGCCGGGGAACTCGAGGTCGCAGGCCCGGACGAGGACGTGCACGCGTGGATCGAACGCACGCTCGTCGAGCGCGTGGGGGAAGCCGGAAAGCGGCTCCACGTCGCGCGGAGCCGGAACGACCAGACGGCCATCGCGCTGCGGCTGTACGTGCGCGAGCGCCTCGAGGACGTCCTCTCCGGCGTCGCCGGGCTGCAGCGCGTGCTGACCGGCCAGGCGGCCTCGCACCGCAAGACCTTTCTGCCCGGCTATACGCACCTCCAGCGGGGGCAGCCGGTGAGCCTCGCGCACCACCTTCTCGCCCACGTGGCCGCGTTCGCCGTGGACGCGGAACGGCTTCGGACGGCACACCGGTTGGCGGGCGTGTCGCCGCTCGGCGCGGGGGCGCTGGCGGGCACGTCGTTCCCGATCGATCCGGCCCGCAGCGCCGCCCTGCTCGGGCTCGACCGCACCTTCGCCAACAGCATGCACATCGTCGGCGACCGCGACTACGTGCTCGACGCCGCCTACGCGTGCGCCATGCTCTCGACGCATCTCTCGCGCTGGGCGGACGAAATCGTGCTCTGGTCCACGCGGGAGTTCCGGTTCATCGAACTCGACGACTCCGTGGCGCAGGGCAGCAGCATCATGCCGCAGAAGAAGAACCCCGAGGCGGCCGAGATCCTGCGCGGCAAATGCGCCCGGACGATCGGGAACGTGACGGCGCTGCTCGCGCTGATGAAGGGTCTGCCGCTCACCTTCAACAGCGACTTTCAGGAAGACAAGGAACGCCTCTTCGACACGCTCGATACCGCAGACTGGTCGCTCGCCGCGGCGACCGTGATCGCGAGGGGCGTGAGCTACCGGACGGACGTCATGGAGGCCGCGCTGGCGGGCGGGATGCTGACCGCCACAGAACTCGCCGACTATCTCGTCCGCCGCAGCGTCCCGTTTCGCACCGCGCACCACCAAGTGGGAGAGGCCGTGCGCCTGGCCGAGGGAGGCGGCGTGGAGCTGTGGGATCTGGATCTTGAGACGCTGAATACGTGCTGTCCCTCCGCCGGTGACGACGTGCACTCCGTGCTGCGGCCGGATGCCGCCGTCGCCGCGCACGACTCGCCGGGTGGGCCGGCGCCGGGACGGGTGCTGGAGCAGTTGCAGGAGGTCGACCGCGCGGTGGCGGCGCTCGAAAGCTGGCTTGACGGGCGCGCCGATCCGCCCATCCGGCGCGCCCACCTCGAGGGACGGCTGCTGGACGCGGTGCTCGCATGACGCCCGACCGCCGCAGGACCCGCGAGCGGGCGATCCTGCAGATCATCGGCAGCCAGCCGATCCAGAGCCAGAGCGAACTCGTGGCGGCGCTCGCGCGCGAGGGGATCTCGACCACCCAGACGACGCTGTCGCGGGACTTCCAGCGCCTCGGCATCGTGAAGCGGCCCGGCCCCGGCGGACCCAGATACCAGCGCCCGGGGCGGGACACGACGCCGCCCCGCCCGCGCCGCATGCTGGCGGCGACGCTGAGCGACCTCGCCCTGGACATCGGCCCGGGCAACGCGCTATTCGCCATCCGCACGCTGAGCGGCTGCGCCAACGCCGTCGCGATCGCCCTTGACGGGGCGGGTCTCGACGGCGTCCTCGCGACCGTGGCGGGAGATGACACGATCCTCGTCCTCTGCTGCGACGAAGAGGCCCGGTCCACTCTCGTCAACGACCTGAGGTCCCTCGCCCAACTCTAAGCCCGCGCTTCAGAGCCCGTCGCTAAAGAACGTCATGACGGGGCGGGTCACCCCGCAGCGCTGAAGAGAATACGAAGAAGGCGTTCGTCGGCGTCCCGGACCAGTCGGTGAACGCACCGCGCGCGGACAGGCCGGAGGCGAGGACGAGGCACCTCGGGGGCAGTGGGTTGACGAGCGGATCGGGGGGGGGGTATCCTGGCCGAGTCGATGGTGCCGCACGGCTTGTTTCCCGACAGGAGACCGGGTTCCATGTGGACAACCGAGTGCCGGAATCAGAACGTCGTTCATGTTCAACGTCGTTCATGTTCGTGGTCGGCATCAACATGCTTCGGGTGTGCGCGCCCCCGCAGGCTTGTCCGCTCTCTCGCCCTTTCCGTTCCACTCCTCGCCTCGCCCGGAGACGCTTCGGCCGACCTGATTCGAGACGGACGCCCGCCGCCCGCGATCCAACCTGGGCAGCCAACGACTCCTCGACCGCCCAACGCATCGATCAAGTTGACGGAGCGGATGAGTGTCGCCGTCCCGCAGGGGAGACTGCTGCGGAACGCGGCCCTGTCACCATCGGGCGAACTGATCGTCGCGTGGTTCCATGCCGATCCGGGTGTCCGCGTGTACCGCGGCGTCGTCGCGACGGACATTCTCGCGCATGAGGTCGGCCGGGCTATCGGCGTCGGCTTTCTCGACGAGGCCAGGCTGGAAATCGTCGATGCCGCCGCCGGTGCCGTCGTCGTCGCCGACACGGCGGGGGACGTCCTTTCACGGCGATGGCTGCCGACCGCAAGAGGAGCCAGCGCGGCGGCGCGGACGGTGACCGGGTGGTTTCTTGCGTTGCCGGGCTCCGCACCGCCGCGAATCCAACTGCCGGGTGGTCGGGGCGCTTGGACCCCGGACTCGACCTACATGCGCACCCTGGCGCTGGCTGCAGGGGACGATGAAGTGATCGTGTGGCAGAGTTCCAGTCCCTTCCACACCTGGCGCATCGGGATGAATTCGGTGCCCGCTGAGCTTGAACGGATCACTCCCGGCTGGTTCGCGGATGATGTGGCCCACTCACTGCGTTTGGACGCGGGCATCTGGAGTTCCACGTCCGTTGTCGCGGTCGGATCGGGATACGTCCAAACCATGGCTCACCGCGGAACCGACCGGCGCCTTCTACTCTGGTTCGACTCGCTCGGGCGCTTCGTCAGGCATGCCGCGATGGACGCCCCCTTCGGACTCGTTGCAAGCGCTGCGGATGCCCCGGTGGTTCTCGCGGTACGCACGTTGAACACCACCGAACTCGTGAAGTACTCCTGGGAAAGCACCCCGGATTCACCGTAAGCAAAGGAGAGAGATCATGAAACTCACTCGAACTCTCATGCTGAGCCTCGGCCTTGCCGTCGCCACGGGCGCAGCGTCGGCGGAACCCGCAGTCGCGCAGTGCTGGGACTGTCAGTGGGGTCACCTTCGTGATTCGGAGGGAAATCTCTGCTATAACTGCACGGCCGGGCAGACTGGACTCGGCGTGACGGAGTGCTCCACTCCCGCCTGCAACCGATGCTACGTAGACGGAGACCCATGCTTCGTCATCGCCATGCTCGACGGACGCACGGCTCCCGCAGAACCGATCCCCGTGACCACCCTCGATCCACAAGCATTCAGCGCGGTGTACGGATCGACTTGGCCCATTGCACGCCCACGACGTGCAGGTGAGACCAAGCGGTCTTGCGATGGAGGGATCCTCACGAAATCGTATGCGGCAGCCGACGAGGAGGTGATACGAAGCAAGATGGCGCAACTACGCCTGTAACCCGTAAGGAGAGAACGGAATGTACCGAGCGTGTGGACGAGCCATCAGTGGTATGATGCTAACAGGGCTCGTGTTCGTGTGCCAAATCCATGCGGGGCCTAGTCCGGTTCTGGGGCAGACGCCGGAATGGTCTTTTCGAAAGGTCGTGTCGATAGGGAGCGTTGACGATCCGGTTTATGGCCTGTCCGCCGTGCGCGACGTGGTAATGGACGCCGACCATGTGTACGTCCTGCTGGCGGAGGAGGGCGTGGTCAGAGTCTTTACGCGCGCCGGAGAGTTCGTTCGGGACCTCGGCGGTCGAGGCCAAGGCCCGGGAGAGTTCCTGACTCCATCGTCGATAGGCTGGCACGGGTCACGGTTGTGGGTTGTTGATGTCGGATTGAGGAGGTTCACGCTCTTCGATGTCGCGACCGGTGAAGCCAAGACAATCCGGTATGCCGTCGACGCTCCGCTGGCGTCCTATTTCTTGAGCTTCGTGCCGAGAGCACTCCTCGCTAACGGTGATCTGGTAGGGGAGCCGACCTTCTCGTCCATGAGGTTCTCGTCCACGACGGATGCTATGCGAGCGGACACATCGCACTATCCGGTGCTCGTTTCCGACACCACGGGCTCACGTCGCGACACGCTGGTCGTATTATCGTTAACAGGTGGCCCCGGTGAGATCAGAGCTGGGCTCGCGCGGCCCAGCGCGAGAGTATTTCTGCTGCATCCACTGCCCGACGACGACCTGATAGCCTACGCACCCGACGGATCGGGCGCGGTCGTGGTCAGGCGTGGGAGTTGGGAGGGTTCGGGTTCCGCAGCGTTCCACGTGGCGAGAATTAGTGCCTTGGGTGACACACTGTTTCGACGTCGGATCGGTTATGAGGCTCGTCCGGTTCCAGCGGGCTTCTTTGCGGAGGCGATCAGTCGGACTCTAGATGCGCCAAGCGTTGTTGATCGCAGAGCTCACGCCAGAGCCGTCCGGGCGTTCTATGAGCAACGCCGGTATTTTCCGCCCGTCACCACCGTTCGCGTGGCGAGCGACGGCACAACGTGGTTGGCCGGGCCGGACGAGAAGGGCGAACGCGAGTGGCTCGTACTGGACGCGTCGGGAACGAGTATCGGCACGGTGCGGCTTCCTACAACAGCACGCATCTCGGAGGCAAATCAGACCGAGATGTGGGTCGTGGAGAAGGACGCACTCGACATTCCGTACGTAGTGCGCTACGAAATCCTGCCGTAGTGCACCACGCCGTCCACGCCGCGGTCAGGTCAGATCGTAGCGGTCGAGGTTCGTCACCTTGTTCCAAGTGGCGCCGAAGTCGCGCACGAAACGCTTCCCGCCCGTCGTCGCAGGCGTAGACTTCCGCGAGCACCCGGAGTTCGGAGTTCCAACCGAACACGAGATCGACCTCGGTTGCAGTCCACCTCACTTTCCCGGAGGCCGAGTCGCAGCCCTCGAAGGTGCCGTCGGCGGACGTCGCCACTCGGTGCTCATTCGCGAGCAGGTTCACGAAGAAGTCGTTCGTCGGCGTTCCGGACCAGTAGGATGCGGCCAGCTCAATGAAGACGTATCTCAGCTCCATCGCTGGCTGGCCCGATCCGTCGATGTATTGGACGGAGGAGCGCCCCAGCTTCGCCGAGTTGGGCGCTTTAGCCGGCCCTAATTGCAGGTCTGAAACGGGGTCCGCCTGCCATGTGCGTATTCCGACGAAGCCCCGCCGATTCCGACAAGCCGACCGGTGATTCATAGCGGCGCCGGGGGGGTGGGAGTCGAGGGGTGGAGTTTACTGGTTCTCACGGATCTTCGTCGACCGGAAACAGCCGCCGCCAGCGCTCCAGCTCCGGCGGCGGAACCCGGATCTCCCGGCTCAACTCGCCGATGTCCTCGCCCCGAAGCAGCCGCGGTACCACCTCCGACTTCCGGCGCGCGCTCCGGCGCTTACAGGCCCCCCGCCTCCGTCGGCTTCTCCGACATCCTCGCACCCCCTCTCTCCGGACCCCGTAACAGAGATCACGTGCGAATTCCACGTGCCTTCGGTCCCGACGGGCTCATGGCGTACGTTGAGATGGAAGAGATGGACGTACCCGTCGTGCGCGTGATTCGATTGCGAGCCTTGGAGCAATAGCCGCACAGCAGCCGCGTGTGTTGCCGCGGGACGACTCTGCTAGGAGCTTGCGCCGCAGAAGCGC
>JAAXHJ010000083.1 GCA_012270965.1 Candidatus Palauibacter poriticola | reverse complement strand
CCACCTCCGCCGCCTTGATCGTGTGGAACCCCCGGTCCCGACCGGTCGGCACCCGTCGAGACTCTCCGGGAGGAGGGCACCACGTACCACCGGTCCGCACGGTCGTCCCCGCCGCCCACATGGTGGCCGCGCTCGATGCGGTGCCCCGGCCACCTCGGCCCGGGATCAGTGCGAACTCGTTCATCGGCTGCGCCCCGCGTTCGAGAGAGTACCCGGGAGGAAGCCGGGCCAATGGCGGGTCGGGGACCGTGGCCTCCGGGCGTCAGCCCCCCGCCCGGGCGGTCGAGGAGACAAATCTCCCTCGCGGGCCGGCTGACACGGCGGCTGGCGGCCCGGTCGGAACAGGGTCGAGGTCGCCTACCGGGGTACCGCTCCTTTCGGGCGGGTCCGCCGGGTCACGCACGACCGCACGGCCCATACGGCCGGCGATGGGCAAGCCCTCGTCCATCGCTTCGGACGGTGTCCCGAGAACGGCTTCGGAGGAGACCCCAGGGCGCTGGCTGACGGCCGTTAGTGGCCGCAAGTATCCATCTCACAAGCAGACGCCGGTGGGTTCGTACGCGATCCGGTCGATCCCGGAGCCGATCCAGGCGATCAGCTTCCGGAAGCCGGCGCGGTCGTTGGGGAACCGGGACGCTCTCCCCTCGGGCGCGGCGAAGGCGTCGAGCCAGTCCTTGGAGATGTCGATCCCGACGGTGCGGAGGATGCTCCTCATGAGTTCTTCCCTTCTCCTGTGCTTGTCATACGAGCCTCGATGCTCGTGTATCCATTCAGGACATTGGGAAGGACGGTGGCGACCAAACTGAACCACGGCCCCTTACGGCCTGCCAGCCTATCGATCCGACCACCGTCCCTGTTGAGCGCCCGCTCCGGCTCGCTACGCTCGCCTCTGCGGGCGCTCGACAGCCCGGGCCTTCCCCGTGACCCGGTCATGCAAATCAAGCAAGGATCTGCATGATTATGGGAGACAAGCCAGCCTACGCCACGTTGAACGTGGCGGGCTTGCAGGGGGACGCTCCGCCCCCCTACGACCCCTAGCTTTCACGCCGCGCGCGAAGCAGCGGCGGACGCGGGGAGACCGCGCCCCGAACCCCGTCGCGGGTTCGCCCATGGCTGAGCGCCGCACCGTGATGGTCGCCGCGCGCGTCACGCCCGAGGAGCACGCCGCCTAACGGGAGAAGGCGGCCACAGCGGGCGTGCCTCCCTCCGCGCTGCTACGCGAAGCGATGGCGCGGACTCGGACGGGAACCGCATCGATGCCCGATCGTCCCCTTCGCCGACCGCCGCCGGACGGGCGACGGGGACGAAGTCCCGGCGGCGGTCCTCATCCTACGCCGCGCTGATGCGGCGACGCTGCGGATTTTGGATTGCGTCTCGATCGGTGGACATCGCGTTGATGCATGTCGGGTACGACTTCGATCAGACAGACCTCCGCCGCTATGCCCTTTTTCGCCCTGGTCGCTTGAGGAAGCCGCGATGTACGAACTCGCCATTCGGAGAGGGCGTACGGGTACTGCTGGACGGCGCGAGACGCCTCCCTATATGCGCACCACCTGCGGATGATTCGTCGATGCCCATCTGACAGACCGTGGAACAAAGGGGGCTAGCGTCAGCGTAGTGTCGGGGGGAGATCACCACCGCGGGTGTCGCGGGTCAAAAGGTTCGAGGTTTTCGTAGCGCTCCCACACCGCATAGCTCCACGCCATTCGCCGCGCCCAATCCCCAATCCACACGGCGCCCGCCGTATTGTTGATCACGTCGGGGTGCAGGGCCGTGAGTAGCCACGGGCGCGAGGGGGTGTTCAGAAGTTCGGAGGAGCGGAAGAGCTGGGCCAGGGATGTTCCACGCCGCTCCACAGGGTTGGGAGTCCGTCAGCCGCCGCTTCCTCAAGGGTCCGCTCCCACGTCTCGCGGGCCATGTCGAAGCCGACTGGTCGGCTCGCGGCAGCGCAGGCGGCCACCGTGCCACCGCCCTCAATCCGGAGCAGGTAGACGAACACGCGCGGACAAGGGAAGTCGCCCCGCCATTCGTACTCTGCGGGACCGGGTAGTATCGGTCGCCATCGGGCGCGCTGGAGACTTCGGTCCTCCTTCCCCCGAACCATCACGCCATCCGAGACTTCGAACCCGAGCGGCCAAAAAACGGACGCTTCAGGCGCGGGCATGTCCACTTGTTGCCCTGTGTTCGCCGTGACGTGGGCGAGCCGCTCGTCGGCAGGAACGAAGCCCACGAACGACCCGTCGGGACCATTCTCGGGGCCCCGGCCGAGTAGATCCCGCGCCGCCACCCTCCTCCATTGGCGCAGGTCCCGCCGATAAAGTCTTATCTCGGGGCGTCCACGACCGCTCCCGGCCGACGGTCCCTCCATCCATGCGTCAAAGAGCAAGCGGAACAGCAGGCCAATCAAGCGACCCATCACTACGCCTCTCAGGTTGTGCCGCCGAGAGGCAGCCCCTCATGGCGGTGAGTCTGCCGACTCAGGCCGGTTCAAGCCGCTCAGGCCGTTGTTCTGACGTCAATCACTCCACGCGTCCAGCCGAATCGACGGCTGCCCCTCGTTCAGCGGCGCGTCCGTCAGCAAGTTCTCGGAACACTTCCCAGTCCGGGCCGCCCGGTCGTTTGGTAAACCGGTGTCAGTGCGCCGACAGCGGGTCACGAGGAGAATCGTCGCACCCGGCCAGCGCACCGCGCGGGAACACCGCCCAAACCCACGTCTTGAACGCTACCGGTGATCGCCTAAGCCGTCAAATGGCAGCGTATCCGTGGACGAGGCCCGTGCGACGCGGGATTCGTGCGGCCTCCTGATTCTCGACAAAGACCGACGGTCACCACCAGATTCTGGATGACTTCTGCGGTATCCGGTTGGCGGCGACAAACGCCCGCGCGATGGCCACCGGGGCGACCGACAACCCGAAGCTCTTGATGCCCGATGTACCGAGTTGAACGAGTCAAGGCCCACCGTTCCGAACTGCGGACAACTCTCTTGAACCGCCTCCGCGGGAACGTGTTCCATGTGACGACGCAGAATGCATGGCCGCGAATCCGGAGTGAGGAAGTGGTGTTGTCCAATCCTCTGGCCCATCCCTTGATCAAGAAGTGGGAGTACGACGCGTACTTTCGATCGAGATCTCACGTTTCCCTGTGTGATCTCCGCTCCGTCCGAGATAGCGACCTGAAGACGGCTTTGGACGCCTATTTCTTCTTGGATCCGCGCGATGGCTGCCCGGATCCTGCCTTCCTGCTGCTATCACGTTCCGCCGTGGAGAGGATTGTTACCTACGACGAAGCAATCGATGATGCGAAAAAAGCGGGGCAGATGATCGTCCCTTTCGTGGAGGCCGGATACCCGGGAGACCTCCCCCTAGCAGAGATCACGGACGTTCTCATTGTCGATATCGACCGGCCATCGCCGGATCCGTTCTTGGTGGCGCTGAAGCGGTACGGCCACTGAACAGAAGGTCTTATGGCACTGTTTTCGGTCGAGCCGGCCTCGCGTCCGTCTGTGCGGCGCAAGGGTTACCGTTGCCGTCGGAGGGAACGCGCCCACTCCATCGCTTACGTCCGGTGTAACCGTTCGGTGAGGCCGCGGTCTCGAATCCCTGACGGGTTTGCCCGCGATGGCGGCCGAGCCGCCGACGAGCGGCTCCTCCCACCTCCATCGGGACGGCGGGGAAAGAGCGGAGGTGAGACCCGTGGTGTCGGAACGATGTCGTCGGTTCGCCGGCCGCGCAAAGGGTTTCGCGGCTGGCGAGCACCTCGGCTGGCCTGTCCGGGCATGGGTCCGGCCGCCGCGCTGGTGGCTCAACGGTGACACAGACGGAGAGTGGGTGGATCGCCTCGACAAAAGTGCCGACCGACCTTTCCTCCACGGCCTGACCGAACAGTTACCGTCCGGTTGCCGCCACCACGGGCTAAGGTGATCCAGTTCTTCCCGGCGGAAATAATGGTGGAAGAAGTGTTACTGCCGTGTCCATAAACATTTTACTAGGAACAGATTACGAAGATATCCCAAGCAGTCCGCGGGAACGTTTCTCAGGTTGAGCAGCTCGAAACTTCCGGGTGGGCGGTCCAACGTTCGAAGGCTTCTCCGGCCGTCCCCAGTTCGACGGTCGTCGAGGTGCCGGGGGTCAGATCCGTCCGCGGCGTGGGTCCGAGTTCGGTCCCGCTGGACAGGTGGACTTCGACCCGCACGGCGCAGAGCGTCTGAGCGGTCGTGTTCTCCACGGTCCCCGCGAACACATTCCTGCCCGGATCGAAGGAGAGGACCAGCCGCGCCCCGCGCCGGACATGGTCCCACGTTTCGTCGCGTCCCAAGTACTCGCCCGACTCTTCGCCCTCGTCCCCCTCATCGTGTCCACCCTCGCCACCGTGCTCGCCGCCCTCACGGCCATGCTCGCCACGGCCCTCGAGGCCCTCGCGGTCGTGCTCGCCCCGGCCTTCGCGCCCCTCGTCGTGCTCGCCCTCGCCTTCCTCACCGCCTTCCCCGTGTTCGCCCTCCCCCTCCTCGGCGGCACCCGCGGCCAAGAGCTTCCGGTGCATGCCGCGCACGTTGAGGTCGCGCCAGTCGTCGTAGCGGTCCCAGTGGCTGTAGTCCTCCATGAGGACGGTCGTGGCGGTTTCGTCCTCGCTCAGCCCCGCCCGCACCGCCTCGCGCACGGCCGCGTCCAGATCGCGGTAGTAGGTCAGTTGCCGCTCGACCGCGGCCCGGTCTCCCGGTGGCCCGTGCCCGAACACGATCGTCTCGAACGGAATCTCGAGCAGGCCCTCGATCGCGCCGAACATGTCGGGGAAGTGGAGGCTGGCCAGATCTTGGTATCCGAACCGGTCGCGTGACACGAAGTCCACCGCGAAGGCGAGGCTGTGCGCCGGCAGGAAGCCGACGGCGATGTCGTCGCCGTGGCTCCGGCCCAGGTAGTGGAGTTCGATCTCTCCGCCCGCGAGCGTCATCGTCTCATCGAAGGTGGCCGTGGGCGGGGGAAGGTCGGGATTCGCGGCCTCCCGCAGCGGGGCGTCCGCGTTCCGGTGCGCGTAGATGGGGACGTCCGCCCCGAACGCTTCGCGCAGCACCTCCGCGCCGGTCGCGTGGTCCGCGTGGTTGTGGCTGTAGACGATGGCGGCGAGTTCGGCCCCCGGCGCGACCCGGCGGATCTCCTCCGCGTAGCTGGCGGCGGCCTCGACGGAGATCGGATCGAAGGCGAAGACGCCCTCCGAGGTCACGACGAAGAGGGCGTTGTGTCCAACCCAGCGGAACTGGTACACCCCATCGGCCACCTCCGTCGTCTCGAACGGCGGCGGCGCGTCGGCGGCCGCCCCCGCGGCCCCCGCCGGTTCGTCGGACGACGCCTCCCCTCCTCCGCAGCCGACCCACGCGAACGAGGCGCCGAGCGCGACGAGAGCGCGCGGATGGATCCGGGAGATCGGATGGATGGACGAGTCGGAAACCGTGCCGGAAGATCGCCTGCGCATCATATCTACTACCTCCATAGTAGGCAGCGCGGAATCGCCTCCTTGGAGACGGGCCTCGGACCGCGCTCACACTCGAACAGCCCCAAGACAACCTAAGCTGCGACGGAGGGAGGCCAAGATGGGGCGGATGTCACGACCGAACCTCAGCCGTGGCGCGCGGTGCGCCGCCGGGTTCGTTGCGGTGCTCGCTCGGCCGCGGCCGGCGCACGATCCAGCGCTCCGACATGTCCTCGGAGGAGGTCGGAGACCGAGTTCTCGTGGAGGCGTGGGCACCGGTCGAGGACGAGGGTCTGCGGATCGGCAACAGCGAAGACATGATCGGCGAGGAGTGGGGATTTGAAACCTAACTTGCTGCTCGATGCGCTGCCGTCGGGCGGCGTCGCGTTTTCGGATTCGTCCGCCTGGTCCATCAAGGGCACCGATCCATCGGGCGCGGTCTCGCGCATCCTGCGCCGGCCCATGGCTTCTGCCCGCGATCCGCTGAGGATCTTCCCCCTCCCGGCGTGCGCTCCCCGCGGCGGGTGGCACCTCCTCTGCGCCGTCCGTCGATCCCCGCTCGCTTGACAACGCGCCGACCAGCATGCATGCTCCCGAATGCCGAATAAACACCGAACAGATCCAGGGAGCGCCCATGTCCTACGCCGAGCGCCTGACCGCCAACCTCACCATGTCCATGAACCTGTTCAAGAAGACCCTTGAGACGTTCACGGAGGAAGATTCGGGTTTCGGGCCCAGTCCGGAGGTCTTCACCGTGGCCGGCCACGTGGCGCACGCCGCCGGTACGGTCGACTGGTTCGTCGACGGCGCGTTCGGCGACGGCTGGAACATGGACTTCGAAGGACATCTCGAGGAGGCGCGGGCCGTCACTTCGCTGGCCGAGGCGATCGCATGGGTTGACCGGGCCTATGGCCGGGCGATCGAGATCATCGGGTCCGCGTCGGACGAGGATCTCCGCGCGCCGATCGGCGACCCGCGGATCATGGAAGGCCAACCGCGAGGGGCGATCGTGAACGGGATCACGGACCACACGGCGCACCATCGGGGCGCGCTCACCGTCTACGCGCGCCTGCTCGGCAAGGTGCCGGTGATGCCGTATGCCTAGTCTTGGCAGCGCCATTTGGCTACGACCGCTTCGTGGCCCGCCGAGTCTGGGGATTGACGGAATGGCCGGGGCTTGTCCTGCGGCCCGCTACACTTCGCGCACGAAGAGCTGCGCGGCGGATTCGCGGCGCAGCGCGAGGAGGGTGCCCTCGACGGAGATGACCGGATCTCCCGCGGGGGAATTGCGGATCCGGCGCAGCCGGCAGCCCGGCAGGATGCCGCGCTCGAGCAGCGGTTCGACCTCGTCGCTCGGTGCGTCGATGCGTTCGAGTTCGACCGCCGTTCGCAGCGGCACGTCCATCAGCGACGTAGCGGAACCGTTGGATCTTCCGTTTTTCACGCCGGGTTGACCTCGACCTCGCTTGACCCTCGATCCGGTTTGACCGTCGGAGCTCAACATACTAGCGTCTCCCTTGGTTGAGAACCAGTCTCAACTAACGATAATCGTTATCGGTAGTTTCTCACCATGCCCCCAGTCGCGACCCCAGCGCGCGCGGATGATCGAGCCGGCACGGCCGCGCCCGCCTCCGGACCGCCCGTCGTGGCCCTCATCGGACCGGCCAACTCGGGAAAGACGACGCTCTTCAACCGTCTGACCGGATTGCGGCAGAGGGTCGCGAACTATCCGGGCGTCACGGTCGAGAAGCACGTCGGCCGGGCGCGCTTCGCCTCGGGCCTCGACTTGGACATCGTCGACCTGCCGGGGGTAAGCGGTTTCTCGGCCCGCTCCCCCGATGAGCGTATCACGCGCGACGTGCTGGAAGGCCGGATCGAAGGGCTGCGGGCCCCCGAGGCGATCGTGCTTATCGTCGATGCGGCCCGGCTCGAGACGCAGCTCATGCTCGTGGGCCCGGTGCTGGAACGGGAACGGCCCACGCTCCTCGTCCTCAACATGGCGGACGAACTCGAGGCGGGGGGCGGCACGCTGGACGACGACGCGCTCGCCACAGCCTTCGGCGTCGAGGTGGTCCGGACCGACGCGCGCACGGGGCGAGGCGTCGAGGCGGTCGCCGACTTCCTGGACCGGGTGGCCGTGCGCTCGGCCACATCCGCGCCCGTCGCGAAATCGGGGTCGGGCTCCCGGGCCGGACGAACCGGGCTGCCGACGATGGACGCGCTCTCCCGCCGCCGCGAGGGGGTCCGGAACGCGCTCGCATCCGCGAAATACCGCTCGGCCGCGCCACCGAGGCTGACGCAGCGTCTGGACGCCCTCTTCCTGCACCGGATCGCGGGCCCGGCCGTGTTTCTCGTTCTCGCCGCGCTTGTCTTCCAAGCGATCTTCACCTGGGCCACGCCGATCATGGACGGGGTCGAACTCGGCATCGCCTCCTCCGGCGAGTGGCTTGCGGCGCGGCTGCCCGCGGGATGGTTCCGCGACCTCCTCATCGACGGCGTGTGGGCGGGAGTAGGCTCCGTCCTCGTCTTTCTCCCCCAGATCCTCATCCTCTTCCTCTTCCTGGGGCTCTTGGAGGACTCCGGTTACATGGCGCGGGCCGCGGTGATCGCAGACCGCACGATGCTGAGGGTCGGTCTGCAGGGACGGGCGTTCCTGCCGCTCCTCTCGGCCTACGCGTGCGCGGTTCCGGCGATCCTCTCCTCGCGCACCGTGGAGGACGAGCGCGACCGGATGGCGACGATGTTCATCGCCCCGTTCATGACCTGCTCGGCGCGGCTGCCGGTCTACGCCCTCCTGATCGCGGCGTTCATCCCGGAGCGTCCGCTCCTGGGGCCGTTCGTCGGGACGCGGGCCGCCACGATGCTCGGCCTCTACGCGCTGGGCCTCGCCGCGGCGATCGGCACCGCCTTTCTCCTCCGGCGCACGTTCTTGCGGGGAAAGCCCGCCGGGTTCGTGATGGAGCTGCCGCCGTACCGGATGCCGGCGCCGCGGACGATCGCCCTCCGCCTCCTGGACCGGAGCAAGGTCTTTCTCCGGAGGGTGGGGAAGATCATCCTCGCCGTGACCATCGTCCTCTGGGTTCTGGCTCAGTTCCCCCGGGTCGGCGGTGCCCCGCCCGCGGTCGAGGAGAGCGCGCTCGGACAGATGGGGCAGGTGATCGAACCGGCGATCGAACCGCTCGGGTTCGACTGGAGGATCGGCGTGGGCCTCGTCTCCTCCCTCGCCGCGCGCGAGGTCATCGTCGGCACGCTCGGGACCATCTACGGAATCGAGGACACCGACGAGACATCTCTCGAGCTGAGGGCGGCGCTGCAGCGGGATCTGGACTTCGGAGGGGCCGTCGCGCTGCTCGTCTTCTTCGTGTTCGCGCTGCAGTGCATGTCCACGGTCGCCATGATGCGAAGGGAGACGGCCGGCTGGAAATGGCCGCTGGCCCAGTTCGGCTACATGCTCGCGCTGGCCTACGTCGGAGCGCTGGCCGCGAACCGGCTGCTGTGAAAGCCGCGCGGGGTCCGGCCCCGGACTGCCGATATGATAGGGAATCTGCCTTACGGTGACGGCTCCAGCGCCGTCAGCCTGACCACGCGAACGGTCTGCACATCCAGCTCGTCGGTCTCGATGTAGGCCATGAGGCCACCGGGGCCGAAGGCGTGCGGCGTCCGCAGCCCATCCGGCGGCAGAGTGCCGATGTAGCCCCCTTCGTGCGTCACGATGTCGGTGGGGCCGTCGTCGTCACCCGTCGGACCCCGGCGCAGCACCCAGATGCGATCCTCCCAGTCCACCGCGATGTCGGCGATGACCGGTACTTCGTCGGCGAAGCGGAGGGCCTCCGCACCCTCCACCTCAAACTGTAAGGAAAGGGCGGATCGTTCACCAAAATCGAGGAGCGACGCCGTGTTTTCGCGATACCGCTCGCGTTCGGCCGCCATGATTCCCTCGTCGACCGGGAGGGGCGCAATCGGGCGCTCGATCGTTCCTGTCACGCGGCCATCGGGAGCGATCAGCTTGATGCGGTAGCCGACCGAGTCGACCAGCGCGAGGCGGCCATCGGTCAGCACGTCACGGGCGAGGGGGGGCTCGAAGGCGCGGCCGGCCGATATCCGCATCATCAATCCGCCGGATGAGCGTTCGGTCTCGACGAGATCCTCTTCCTCTCCCGGCAGATCCCAGGCGGTGTAGAGGACTTCCGGCTCGGTGCCGTCAAGTGGGAAGATGTGAATCGGACGCCCCCCCGGCCCCTCGTCGTCGCCAAGACCGAGGCGTATGCGGGTCACCAAGCGGCCGTCGGGCAGCGCCAGGTCGGTCATGGTCGCTGCCATCATCATCGGGTCCAACGCGACGCGTCGCACGAACTCGCCCGTGGGGTTCAAGAGGTCGATTCGCATCAGCCCCATAACGGTGTAGGAGCCGTCGCGCGCGACGATCAACCCACTGGGGGAGTCGAACTCGCCGGGGCCCTCACCCTGTCCTCCCGCCGTACGCATCAGCGATCCGTCCGGCCCGACCATAAAGACGCGGGCGGCCTGACTGTCGAGGATGTGCAGGTTGGCCTCTTCGTCGAAGCCCACCGCATCCACGCTGCCGAAGGTGTCCCAGGCGTCGCCCTCGACAGACCCTGCGGTGAACACCTCCTCGGTCACGGCGTTCACGACCACGTCCGGGCCGTCCAAGGTTCCGGCGGCGCCGGTGGCCGATCCGTCGCCGGCATCGCCGCAGGCCGGCAGGAGTGCGAGAGGGAGGAGCGGCGCCAGGGATCGCGTCTGCGCCGACCTTGGCGGCCGTGAACGGTTTGCCACGGGCTCCCCAGCCGGGTCGCGGAAGAACCGGGGATAGAGCAGCGCGTTGGCGAGCGCCACGACGGTGAAGACGATGAGCGCGTCCACCATGCTCCAGTAGTAGAAGGGCCGGATCCCCTCCACATAGTGATTCATGTAGACGGCGGCCACGGCGCAGAAAAACGCCGCCATCAGCAGATAGCTCTTCAGGCTGCGGACCCAGATCGAGCCTCGAAGCACGGGGTTCAACAGGTGGAATACGACGGCGGCGACGAACCACATCGCGTAGTTGTACCCCAGCGAGATCATGAAGTCGGTGGACGAGAAGTCCTGATCGAACGCCTCCGGAAAGAGCGGCAGCGGACGGTGCATCGGCTCCATGATCGTGAACCCCTCGATGAACCCGCCGACGGTGTAGCGCACCACGTTCAGCAGGACGACGAGCGCCGCCAGTTTCGGGATCGTCTTCACGCTGCGCCTCTACCGGCTCAAGCCCGGTCGAGTCCCGCGGAAAGGCTGCGGGTTTCGTGGTTCGCTGCCGGACAAAATAATCCATCCCGCAGCATCGGAGCAACGGACCGGAGAAAAAAAACAGTGAGGGACGGCCTATGCTCGCCAGGAACGCCGCGGTACCGTCGAACCCGGCCCGGGTCGGCGCCCGCGCCTTCGCCGCGCTCGCTTGGTGCGGCACCCTCGCCTGCGGCGCGGAAAACGCGGACGAGGCACGTGAGGTTCGAGGCGATACGTCTCCCTACCACATCCTCGTGACCAACGATGACGGCATCGAGTCGCCGGGGATTCGGGAGCTGGCGGCGGCGCTCCGCTCGGTCGGCCAGGTGACCGTCGTCGCGCCCTGCGGCCAGCAGAGCGGGACCAGCATGAGCGTCAGCCTGAACCAGGAGATCCGCGTCCGGACCTCGGCGGCGGGGAGCTGCGTCGATGCCACGCCGGCCGGCGCCGTCCTCTTCGCCGTCCGTGCGCTCGCGCCGGAATCCGGCTTCGATCTCGTCGTGAGCGGGATCAACATCGGCGCGAACATCGGTGAAGTGTCGCACATGTCCGGGACGGTCGGGGCCGCGATGATGGGGGCGTACCTGCGGATGCCGGCCGTGGCGGCCTCGCAGGGCGGGCGTCCGGACGGATTCGAGCACGCGGCCGGCGTCGTCGCCCGCTTCGTCGCGGAACTACGGCGCCGGGGCCCTGAGACCGGCATCGTCTATTCGCTCAACTTCCCCGTCGCGACGGCGGCCGAGACGCGCGGCATCGCGGCCCGGCCCATGGGCGGCAGCTACTTCCGTGTCGACTACGAGGAGGTGGCCGAAGAACCGGGGGAGGAGGTGGATCGCGCCCAAGGAAGGCGCCGGTTCCGTCCCGTCTTTGGGCCTCCGGACCCCATCCCGGCCGGGAGCGACACCGAAGCGCACAACGAGGGCCTCGTCACGATCACGCCGCTCCGCTTCGACTGGACGGACCGACCCACCGTCGACGCCTTGGAGGAGTGGAACCTAGAGGCGCTCCTCGAGGGCGGGGAAGGCGGGAGATAGGCGGCCGACCGTCCCGGGACCCGACCGTCCCGGGACCGACCGTCCCGGGACCGATCGTCCAGAGGCCGCGCGGCCTACCAGCCTAGGACGTAGCCGAACACGAGCGGGGCGACGATCGTCGCGTCGGATTCGATGACGAACTTCGGTGTGTCCACGTCAAGCTTGCCCCAGGTGATCTTCTCGTTGGGGACGGCGCCGGAGTACGACCCGTAGCTCGTGGTGGAGTCGCTGATCTGGCAGAAGTACGCCCAGTAGGGGCACCGGCGGCGCAGATCCTGCCGGATCATCGGCACGACGCAGATCGCGAAGTCGCCGGCGATCCCGCCCCCGATTTGGAACAGGCCGACCGGCGACGCGTCCAGGTCGGCGCCCGCGTCGGCCGGCGTCGGCTTTGCGTTCGGGGCGGTGCCGGTGTCCGACGGCGTCGGCTTTGCGTCCGGGTCGGCGTCGATGCCGGGCGCCTCCGCCATCGTTCGGCCGGTGCTCGCGCGCGCGTACCACTCCGCGAGCGCCACCATGATTTCCGTGCCGCCGTGCACGGGTCCCGGCCGGCCCAGTCGGCCGGCGAGCTGTTCGGCGACGAGGACGTTGCCCAGCGTGGAGTCTTCCCAGCCCGGCACGAACAGGGGGAGGCCGGCCTCCGCCGCCGCCGCGAGCCAGGAATCGGCCGGATCGATCCGGTAGCGGTCCGCGAGGGTCCGGTCGCGGATCAGTTGGTAGAGGTACTCGTGCGGGAGCCGGCGCTCGCCCGCGGCGTCGGCCGCCCGCCACAGTTCGCTGAGCGGAGCCTCGACCGCGCGGAACGCCTCGGCCTCCGGGATGCAGGTGTCGGTGACGCGGTTGAGCCCGCGCCGCTCGAGATCCTTCTCCTGTGCCGCGGTGAGCGCGCGCCAGTCGGGGATGCGCCGGTAACGGTCGTGCGCCACGAGGTTGAACAGGTCCTCCTCGAGGTTTGCCCCGGTGGCGCAGATCGCGTGCACCTTCCCGGCGCGGATCATCTCCGCCAGGGAGAGGCCGAGTTCGGCCGTGCTCATGGCTCCGGCCAGCGTGACGAGCATCCGTCCCCCGCCGTCGATCAGGTTGCGGTAGGCTTGGGCGGCCGCCCGCAGCGCCGCCGCGTTGAAGTGGCGGTAATGGCGGTCGATGAAATCGGTGAGCGTCATGCCGTCGCCTCACCGCTCTCGGCGCTGGCGCGAGGCTTCGCCACGGGCTGCCGGGGCGCGCTCAGACTTGGACGGTCGCTTGGAACGTCGGCGGGCGCCGCACGTTCGTGGCTTGCTCGAACGCGTACGCGAGACGGATGAGCGTCGCCTCGCTCCAGGCGCGGCCGCAGAGCGACATTCCGACCGGGAGTCCCCGGATGAACCCCATGGGGACGGACATGTTGGGGTAGGCCGCCATCGCCGGCGGCGTGGAGCACCCGCCCCCGCCCCCGCCGGAGGCATCGAGCGGATCCTGCATGGCGGGGATCCCCGCCGTGATCCCTACGAGCGCTTCGAGCCGGTGTTCGTCCATGGCCCGATCAATCCCTTCATCGCGGGAGAGGCGGTGGCTCGCGGCCAGCGCGTCGACGTAGCGCTGGTCGGTGAGCGGCCCCCGCTCCTGCGAGCGCACGAGCAGCTCCTGCCCGTAGAGGGCGAGTTCGAGATCGTGGTGCGACTCGTTGTACTCGATGAGTTCCGCCAGCGACCTGATCGGGGCGTCGGGGCCGAGCGAGGCGAGGTAGGCGTTTAGATCCGCCTTGAACTCGTGGTACAGCACCTCCATCTCGTATTCGTTGCCGAAGCGGAGTTCCTCCGGGAGCGTGACGGGGTCGACGACGGTCGCGCCCTCCGCCCGCATGACGTCGAGCGCCTCCTCGAACAGGGAGTCGACGCGGCGGTCGAAGCCGGCGTACTCGCGCAGGACGCCGACGCGGGCGCCGTCCAAGCCGGCCGGGTCGAGCGCGCCCGTGTAGTCGGTCAGGAAGTTGCCCGCGCTCGCGGCGGTCAGCGGGTCGCGGGGGTCGACGCCGACCATGGTGCCGAGCATGATCGCGGCGTCGCGCACGGTGCGGGCCATGGGGCCGGTGCTGTCCTGGCTGTGGGCGATGGGGATGACCCCGCCCCGGCTGTGGAGGCCGATCGTGGGCTTGATGCCGACGAGGCAGTTGCGCGACGAAGGGCCGACGATCGAGCCGTCGGTCTCCGAGCCGATCGTCGCGACCGCGAGGTTGGCCGCGGCCGCCGACCCGGACCCCGAACTCGACCCGCCCGGAGTGCGGTCGAGCGCGTACGGGTTCCTGCAGAAGCCGCCCCGGCCCCCGTCCCACCCGCGGCCGCTCCAGCCCGATGCCCCCAACTCGAACGACTTCCAGCCCGCCCACTCGCTCATGTTCGCCTTGCCGAGCAGGAGCGCCCCGGCCGAGCGCAGCCCCGCCGCCACGAACGAATCCCGCGGCGCGATCGACCCGAGGAGCGCCGTCGATCCGGCGGTCGTCGTCATCCGGTCCGCCGTGTCGACGTTGTCCTTCAGCAAGAGCGGGATCCCGTGCAGCGGCCCCCGGGGCCCCGAGGCTTGGAACCCGCGGTCGAGTTCGTCGGCGATCTCGAGCGCGTCGGGATTCGTCTCAAGTACCGCGAACAGGCGCGGTCCCCGCCGGTTGAGCGCCTCGATCCGCTCGAGGTACATCTCCGTGATCGAACGGCAGGTGTACTCGCCCGACCGCATCCCCGCGTGCACGGCGTCGATCGTGATCTCGTCGAGCGCGAAGTCGGGCACGTCGCTCCCGGTCGAAGCCGCCGCCGCCGAGGTGCCGTCCAGCGTCGTTCCGGAGTCGCCTCCGGGCGCCCGACAGCCGCCCAGCGAGAGAAGTGCGCCGGCCGCGGCGCCGGTTCGCACGAAGGTGCGCCGATCCATTTCGGACATGGTTCCGCCTCGCAAGTCGAGGGTCCGCCGGGGCCGGCGTTGGACCCGCCGCCCAGCCATGCGAGCATCATGGAAGCGGATTCGCCCGGAGGTCAATGCGGCCCTCACCGCCGCCCGCCGAAGCCAGCATGCCGGAGACCCGCGCCCACCTCCGTTGACGCTCGCCCGAGCGTGCCTTCACCGTACATTGTCGAGATGACGCCGTGGACGAAGAGGGAACCGCGGGCGGCGCGAGGAGGTGAACATGAGGCGAGTTGTCGGGCGCGTCGGCGTCCTGCGGCTTGGCGTCCTCATCCTGGTCGCCTGCGGACCGGGCGCGAGCAAAGTCCGGGCCCAGACCGTCCCGGACTTCTCGTCCGTTCGCGACGAGATCCGGCGCGCGCTCGTGGCTTGGGACCAGCCCTCGATGGCCGTCGCCGTGGCCATCGGTGGCGAGGTCGTATGGGAGGAGGGGTTCGGGTGGGCGGACCGTGGGCGCCGGATCGCGGCCACGGAACACACGATGTACTCGCTCGCCTCGATCTCGAAGCCGATCACGGCGACGGGGCTCATGGTCCTAGTGGAGCGGGGGCTCGTCGA
The DNA here is from genome assembly GCA_012270965.1 of Candidatus Palauibacter poriticola. Taxonomy (GTDB): domain Bacteria; phylum Gemmatimonadota; class Gemmatimonadetes; order Palauibacterales; family Palauibacteraceae; genus Palauibacter; species Palauibacter poriticola. The sequence continues at coordinate 32,684 of JAAXHJ010000083.1, read as the reverse complement.
CCTCGACGCGCCGGCGAACGACTATCTGGGCCCCGCGAAGATCGACGGGCGGGCTTGGGACGCGGCGCGCGCCACCGTGCGGCGGGTCGCGAGCCACACGGCGGGACTCCCCCTCCACTACCAGTTCTTCTACGAAGACGAACCGTACCGGCGGCCGCACATGGACGAGACGATCCGGCGCTACGCCAACCTCGTGACGGCGCCGGACGAACGCTGGAACTACTCGAACCTCGGCTACGGCATCCTCGACTACATCATCGAGCGCGTCTCCGGGCAGTCGTATCCCGACTTCATGCGCGACGAGGTGTTCCAGCCGCTGGGCCTCACCCGAACCTCGGTCGGCATCGGCCCGGGACTCGAGGAGTTCACGGCGACGCGGTACGCGACGGACCAGAGCCCGATCCCGTTCTACGACTTCGACCATCCCGGCGGATCCGCCGTGTTCAGCAGCGCGCACGACCTCGTCCGCTTCGGGATGTTCCACCTTGGCCCCGACCTCGACCACCAGCGCAGGATCATCTCCGGCGCGTCCATCGAGGCGATGCGGCAGCCGATCCGGGAGAGCGCTCCCACCGACGCGTACGGCATCGGCTGGGTGATGCGGGAGCTTCCGGGCGGCCTCCGCCTCCAGCGCCACGGAGGCGGGATGGGCGGCGTCCGGACGGAACTTGCGATCGCCCCGGAGGAGAACGCCGCCGTCGTCGTCCTCTCGAACTCGGCCACGCCCGTCACCGGATACATCTCGAACCTCATCTGGCACACCCTCTTCCCGGACGCCGTGCCGAGACCGCCGCCGCCGGAGCTCCCCGACGCGCATCGGTTGGAGCGCGAGGGGATCCTCGAGGAGGCCGGAGACGCCGCCGCCCCGCTGGTCGGATTCACGCCCATGCCGGAACTCGCCGGGGACTGGGTCGGCGAGATACACACGCACCGGGGGCCGCACCGGTTGGCGCTGGCGATCGACGAGGGGGGACGCGCCCACGTCCAGCTCGGCGACGACCTGTGGACGCTGCTCAACAACGCCCGCTTCGACGGCGAATACCTGAGGGGCGGCTTCAGGGGCGACATCGGCACGGCGGACGCGAACCGCACGGATTACGTGCTGTCCGTCGAACTCAGGCTCAGAGGCGACACGCTGAACGGTTCGGTGACGGCTATCACGCTCCCGAACGTGCGCTTGGGGAACGCCCTCGCGCACTGGGCGGAACTTCGCCGCCGTTGAGCGTTGAGGCCCGATTGAGGCCGGAAGGGGGAAGATGATGAGGCGATCAGACCGGCCGCACCGTCGAATCGGGAAGGTGCGCCGGGCGGTCGCGCTGTTCGCGGTTGCGCTGGGCGCGGTCGCGCCGTTCGGAGCGGGGTGCGGGCCGCCGGAAGCCGCGACAAATGCGCCGCCGCCGCCTCCCCCGACCACCGACTCCCAAGCCGAGGCCGAAGCCGCCGCGGCGGCGCACCACGACGACCTCCTCGGGAACTACGAGAAGTCCGAGTACAGGGTCCCGATGCGGGACGGGGTCGAGCTGTACACGCTCGTCTACGAGCCGCGGGACCGCTCGCGCGAATATCCCATCCTCCTCTTCCGCACTCCCTATTCCATCGGTCCGTACGAGCCCGGCGAGTACCGGAACCCGCTCGGGCCGTCGCGGGAGTTCGACCGCTCCGGGTACATCTTCGCCTTCCAGGACGTGCGGGGGCAGTTCAGGTCGGAGGGCGAGTTTGAGGTCATCCGCGCCCCCGCGCCGGAACCGCGCGGTCCGGCCGACACCGACGAGATCACGGACAATTGGGACACGATCGAGTGGCTGTTGGCGAACGTCGAGAACCACAACGGACGCGTGGGACAGTGGGGGATCTCCTACCCCGGCTGGCAGACCGTGATGGGAATGGTGGACGCGCACCCGGCGCTGGTCGCCGCCTCCCCGCAGGCCTCGCCGTCGGACATGTTCATCGGCGACGACTGGCACCACAACGGAGCCTTCCGGATCATGTACGCCTTCTCGTGGCTGTCGGGGAACGCCCGCCGCCGCGACGGCCCCACGGACACGCGCGGGGCCCGCTTCGACTACGGCACGACGTCGGGGTACGACTTCTTCCTCAACGCCGGTTCCGCCGCCACGGTGGACGAACTCTACTTCCACGGCGACGTACCGGCGTGGCGCGACTTCATCGAGCACCCCAACTACGACGAGTTCTGGCAGCGGCAGAACGCCCTCCGCTACTTGGACGACGTCCGCCCCGCGACGCTCAGTGTGGCGGGCTGGTTCGACACCGAGGACTTCTACGGCCCGATGTCCATCTACCGGACCGTCGAGGCGCGGAATCCCGGCCTCGAGAACACGCTCGTCGTGGGCCCGTGGCTGCACGGCGGCTGGCGGCGCATGGACGGCGACTTCCTCGGCTGCATCGCCTTCGACACGAAGACCTCGCTCCACTTCCAGCGCGAGTTTCAGTTCCCCTTCTTCGAGCATCACCTGAAGGACGGGGGGACATGGGACGCGACGGAGGCGCACGTCTTCCTCACGGGGACGAACGAATGGCGCGCCTACGACTCATGGCCGCCGGCGGGCGTCACCCCAGTGAGCCTGTACCCGGGTCCGGACGGGACGCTGGGCTTCGAGCCGCCGCCGGCGGGAGACGGTTCGGACCCGGCTTCCGACTCGGACTCGTATGTGAGCGATCCGAGCCAACCGGTGCCCTTCTCGGCCGAGGAGCGCACGACGCTGGGCCACCTGTGGAAGGTGGAGGATCAGCGCTTCGCCTCGGGTCGCTCCGATGTCTTGGTCTACCAATCGGAACCGCTGGAGGCGGACCTCACGATCGCGGGCCCGATCGGGGCCGAGATCTTCGTCTCCACGACGGGGACGGACTCCGACTGGATCGTGAAGCTGATCGACGTCTACCCCGACGACGCCCCGCCCAGCGGGAACTGCGATGTCCCCATGGGCGGCTACCAGATGCACCTCGCGGGCGAGATCATGCGCGGCCGCTTCCGTAACGATCTGGAGAACCCCGAGCCCATGGTGCCGGGGGAAGTGACTCGGATCGAGATCGACCTTCGGGACCGCTTCCACACCTTCAAGGCGGGGCACCGGCTGATGGTCCACGTCCAGAGTTCGTGGTTCCCGGCCTACGACCGGAACCCGCAGACGTTCGTCGATACGTACCGCGCCGCGCCGGGGGATTACGAGGCGGCCACTCAGACGGTGTATCGGTCCGCCGACCATCCTTCGCGCGTGATCCTCGGCGTCCTGCCGGAGGACCCGTAACAGGCCGTGCCAAGACCCCGCGCCGACGCCGCTCGAACGCAGCGGGGCTTGCCCCGCCTGCCAAGCCCGAGCCCAAGAGGAGTGACACGAATGATTCCGCGAACCACGACGATCTTGGCGTTCCTGCTCTCGGCCGGGATCGCCTGCGCGCCGGACAACGGTGGCGACGAGGAAGTGGGCGGCTCCGAAGTGGGCGGCTCCGAAGCGGCCGTATCCTTCCCGGCGGAGCCGCCGGACGGGCCGATGCCTGAGATCGGGCCGGCACCCGCGGATTACACGCCGACGGCGGCGGGCTCTCCCTCGACCGATATCTGGCTGGGGGCGCTCGTCCGCGACGGCGGCGCGCTCTCGGTCTCCGGTCTCGAGCGGGCGACGGACCGCGACGCGTATGATAACCAGCCCAGCTTCCTCCTCGATGGGTCGGCGATCCTCCACACGGCGGCGCTGGACCGCAGGCAGACCGAGATCATGCACCTCGCGGCGGCGTCCGGGGCCGAGCCCGCCGCCCCGGAGCGGCTCACGCACACGGAGGAGGCGAGCGAGTTCTCGGCGCTGCAGATCCCGGGGCAGGACGCCTTCTCCGCGATCCACGAGATCCGCGGCAGGCAGTACCTGTGGCGTTACGACCTCTCCGGCGAAGCGCTGGGGCCGATCTTCGCCACCGCCGAGCCGGTGGGGTACCACGCGTGGGCCAACGAGCACGTCGTCGCGATGTTCATTCTCGGGAGTCCGCCGACCCTCCAAGTCGGCGACGCGCTCAGCGGGGAGATCCGGGTCGTCGCCGAGCGTCCGGGCCGGTCTCTCCACCGGATTCCGGGGATGGAGGAGATCTCCTTCGTGCGCAAGGTCTCGGACGAGGAGTGGTGGATCGATCGCCTCGACCCCGTCTCGGACACCGCGGAGCGGATCACCCGGACGTTGCCGGGCCGCGAGGACTACGCCTGGACCCCCGAAGGCGAGATTCTCATGGGAGATGGCAGTCGGCTGTTCGCTTGGTCGGAGGGCTCCGGCTGGACCGAGATCGCCGACTTCTCCGACGTGGGCGTCGGCGGCATCACCCGACTCGCCGTGAGCCCCGACGGCGCCCGGATCGCGATCGTCGCCGACCGCCCCGGAGGCTGACCGCCGGCGTCTGCGACCCCGTCCAACACCCCGGAGGCTGACCACCGGCGTCTGCGACTCCGTCCAAGGCTCTGACGAGGTTCCCGCGCGGGAACGCCGCGCCGTGCCCGCTACTCGAAGAGGAGCCGGTCGAGTCCCTGAGTGAGGCCTACCCGTTCCGGCGCCAGCCGGGCCGCGAGCAGGGTGCCGGCCACGTAGGGTTCCGCGCTCGGCCCCGCGTCGTGCCGGATCGACAGCCGTTCTCCGGGAAGACCGAAGATGGATTCCACGGAGATGACGTAGCTCGGAAGCCGCAGCGAGTGGACCTGCCCCCCGCCGATCGTGGCTCCGCGCGCCTCCCGTGAACCCAGCGTGTCCTCGACGGGACGGGCGAATTCGTTCGTCGCGACCGTCCCCAGGAACTCCGCCAGTTCCCGTGCGGTGCCGCTCGGCGCGTCGGGCTTCGCGGCCGACGCCATGTCGACGATTTCCCAGTGCGGCACGCGGCGCGCCGCGATCCCGGAGAAGTGCTTCAGCAACGCGGCCGTGATCGAGAAGTTGCCGGCGGCGATCACGCCTACGCCTCGCGCGCGCGCCGCCCGGTCGATCTTCCCGTACTCCCGTCCCGTGAGCCCCGACGTCCCGACGACCGCCGCCACGCCCGCCTCGATCGCGCACATGATGTTCCCGTACACGGCGCTCGGGTGCGTGTAGTCGATGTAGACATCGGCCGGCTCGCCGAGCGCTTCCGGCACGTCGGCCAGGATCCGTATCCGGGAGCCGTCCGCCTCTCCCCGCACTTCGCCGACCGTCCGTCCCGCCGCCCGCCGCCCCACGGCGCCGGTCAGTTCGAACTCGTCCGATTCGAGGATGGCGGTCACCACGCTCTCGCCCGTCCACCCCGTCGCCCCTCCCACGCACACCCGAAGGCTCATCTTCGCTCCCGTCCAATTCGTGGCCGGCGCCGTCCACGACGCGTCAAGATTGCGACGCTACGGCCGCTCCATGGTGGCTCCATGGCGGCCTCTTCGACATTCGGGCGGGAAGGCGTGGCGCCCACCGCGGCTCACGAGCGCGGAAACACTTCCGCCCCCGTGAGGCCCAGATGATAATCCGTCGCCCATGCGATCCCGATCTCGTGCCGCTCCATCAGGGCAAGGCTGGATGCGTCCACGTACGTCAGGCGCGCCCCTTGCAGCCGGTCGAGAATGCGGCATGTGTCACGGTGGAGCCGGGACGTTCCCCCAAGCAGGACGAGCCCGTCGAGGTTCTCCAAGAGGCGGCGGCAGGCACGCGCCTGCTCCTCGCCGTGACGATGCAGGAACCAGGAATAAGCCTCCGACCAGACGAGCACCGAAGTGTGCCAGCGTGGCGCGGGCCCGCCGAACAGCGAACGCGCCTGCGCATGGTACCGGTCTCGGCGGTTGACGGCCGCGATGAGGATACCGGTGTCGAGAAAAACCCTTCGTCCCTTCAATTCAAGGCTCACGGCGTCTCCCGCCCGTAGACCACCTCATCGACGGTGGCGCTGTCGCCTGCTTCGCCGTCGACCGTTCCGAGATAGGCCATCCACGGCTGCTCGTCGGGCAGTCTCGAAAGAGTTTCGGCCAAGCTTCTCCTGCACAACTCCGCGATCGAAATCCCTTCTCGTCGTGCCGCTTCCCTCACTCGCTCGTAGAGTTCCCCGTCCACCGAAATTTGCGTCCGGATCATCATGCGGCATCCCGCTCCCGAACTGATGTTATCTCTATTGCCGATCATGATAACATAGACTCGCGCCCACGCCCAGTTGGACCGCCGTATGTTGTAGGCAACACGGGCTCTCCGACCGAGGATTGAGAACATGAGCATGGACCGTCGAGATTTTGTCCGCACCTCCGCCGCCGGCTTGGCCGCGGCCGCCACGCCCACCGCCGGCCTGGCCGCGGCCGCCACGCCCGCCGCTCTGGCGGCCGAGCGCCGCCCTCCCCGCGCTTCCTCCCGCTTCGGGGCTCCCGCCGTCCGCCGTTCGCCGGCCGCCCTGCCCGTCGTCGTCTCCGACCTCAGCGGGATCCGCTTCAACAACGGCGGACCCGAAAGTTCCGTGGAACGCGCCTTCCGGGGCATCGTCGAGGGCGAGGACGTGCTCGACGCCCTCATCGCGGGCGTGAACATTCCCGAGAACGACCCGACGGAGATGGGGATCGGCTACGGCGGGCTGCCCAACGCGGACGGCGTTGTCCAACTCGATGCCTGCTGCATGCACGGCCCCCGTCGCTGGGCCGGCGGGGTCGCGGCGCTGGAAGGGGTCCGCACTCCGTCGCTCGTCGCCAAGGCGGTGGCCGAACTCACGGACCACCACCTGCTCGTGGGTGCGGGCGCCCAAGCGTTCGCCCGCCAACTCGGGTTCGAGATCGAGGACGACCTCAACACGGAGGCGTCGCGCGCCCTGTGGCTCGAATGGCGCCGGCGGATCGACCCCGGCCACTGGCTCGACCCCCGCAAGCGTCTCGAAGCCGGGCTCTCGATGGTCGACGATGGCCTGATCCCGGCCCATTCCTTCTGGGGAACGACGAACTGCAACGCCGTGAACGCGGACGGGGACATCTGCGGCGTCACGACGACGAGCGGTCTCTCGTGGAAGATCCCCGGCCGCACCGGCGACTCGCCGATCCTCGGGGCGGGGCTGTACGTGGACAACGATGTGGGCGCCGTCGGTTCGACGGGGCGCGGCGAGGCGAACCTCTACAATCTCTCGTCGTTCCTCGCCGTCGAGTTCATGCGACAGGGGATGAGCCCGCTCGATGCGGGCATGGCCGCGCTGGAGCGGATCAGGTCGAACACCGTGGAGTCGAGGCTCCTCAACGCGCGCGGCCTACCGAACTTCGACGTCCGGTTCTTCCTGCTCGACAAGCAGGGAGAGACGGCCGGCGTCGCCATGTACGGCACTGCGGAGACGCGCTACGCGGTCTGCACGGAAAACGGCCCCGAAGAGCGTCCGTTCGAGGGGTTGCTGGAGGGCTCGCCGCGCGACGCGTAACGGCGCTCCGGTGGTGGTTGCGCCCCGGCGGTGGTTCGCGCCCCGGCGGTGGTTCGCGCCCCGGTGGTGGTTCGCGCCCCGGTTGGTAGGGTCCGCGCCCCGGACGGTGGTTCGCGCCCCGACGGTGGTTCGCGCCCCGTTTCGAGATTCAGCGGTTGTAGGCGGGCGTGGGCCCGCGAAGCCGCGCCCACGTACTGTCGCAGGCGGCGAGCACGTCCGTGTCGAGCGGCGGGGCGTCGAAGGCGGCGAGGTTCTCCTCGAGGTGCTCGATGCGGGAGGCGCCGAGGATGATGCAGTCCGCGCCCTCCTGCGCCCGCAGCCATCCCAGCGCGAGCCGCACCGGCGTCAGATCCGCGTCCCGGGCGATCGCCTCGACCTCGGCCACGGCGTGGAAGTATGCGTCGTGCCAGAAGCGGTCCAGGTACATGCGGTTGCCGTCGAAGCGCGTCCCCGGCAAAGGCGCTCCCGGCCGCTGCTTCCCGGTCAGGAGCCCGCCCGCGAGCGGATTGTAGACGACGTTCGAGATCCCGTAGCGGCCCGTGAAGGCGAGGTACTCCTGCTCGATCCCGCGCGCCGCGAGGTTGTACATGGGTTGGGCGATCCACGGTTTGGCCCACCCCTCCCGCTCGCAGATCGAGAACATCTCGCACATCTGCCACGCGCTGTAGTTTGACGTCGCCGGGTAGTGGATGAGTCCCTCGACGCGAAGCTCCTCCAGCGTGGCGAGGCTCTCCTCTATGGGGATCCCATAGTCCGGCAGGTGCAGGTAGTAGATGTCGAGATAGTCCGTTCCGAGTCGCCGCAGCGAACCGTCGATGCCGCGGCGGATCGCGTCGCGCGCGAGGCCCGCGTATTCGACGGGGTCGCCCATCGGATTGCAGACCTTGCTCGCGAGGACGACCTCCGGGCGCCGGTCTCCGAGAACCTCTCCCAAGATCTCCTCCGACCGTCCCTGGTTGTAGACGTTCGCGGTGTCGAAGAAGTCGATACCCCGCTCGAGACACATCTCCACCATCGCGGCGGCGGCATCGACACCGGTCTGCGAGCCGAAGGTCATCGTGCCCATGCAGACACGCGACACCTCGAGGTCCGTATGAGTGAGTCTTCGTCTCTCCACGGTCGGCTCGTCTCCTTCCGCAGGTCCTTCCGCAGATCGGCGGGTGATCGGACGATACACGATACGGAAGCGACCGGCGGAGGGCGAACGCCCGCCAATCGGGCCGGCAGTTCCGACCGCCGTATCCTGAAGACCGGTTACCTTCGGAGCGAATCTCCGCAGAACGCTGGAGGTGACGCCGGGACGGCGCAGCCTAGTGCCGCCGGAGGTGGCCTCGCCGGAAGACGGCCCACGGCGGTCACCCCCTATAGTTTAGGTGTCCAAGCCCGCCGGTTTTCTTGGCGTCTTGCCGCCACCGCCGCCAAGGCACGTCGTAAGCGCGGCTATGAGGGCTCCAACGGTAAGAAAATCGCAGGCACCTACGGCCCCCACGATCAGAACCCAAGTAAGCGGGTTCGACAAGAGCGCCACGAGTGCGACGATACATGCGGTGGTGGCGCCGATGAGGCCAAAAACGGAGAGAACGCACCAAAGTGCGTCGTTTCCTTGCGCTGCGTAACCAACCCTTACCGCGGATGCGCCCACCAAGCAGCCAGTGACCAGCCCGGAGTAAGCGGGCTCGGGGGCCGGCACCGAAGTCCGTGTGCCGGCCTCGGCGGCGTTGATCCCTGCGGGCCCCAGAAGAAGCGCGGCGATCAGGGCCAGCGTCTTCGTCGTCCGGCGTTTCCTGCCCGGGCCACCAAGCCGGCGACTCCGACACCCACGCACGCGCAGAGGAGGAGGATGGCAAGCAGCCGCCACGGACCGATCCCCGACACCAGCCCCGCCGCCATGGCGTACGCAACGCCGAGGAACAGCGTGCTGATAGCGCCGAGCCATGCGGCCCAAAGCGGCACCGTAATCGTAATGCTCCGCTTCGGCGCCCCACCCCGCTTCGGTGTCACTTCTGCCTCCCGCGAATCTTCCTCACCTCGTCGAGCGCCAGCCCCGCTTTAGATTCAGGCATCTTCGAGGCGACCGCCTTCAGCATTCTCTCCATCTTATCTCTCTGGGCGGGCGTCATTTGCTTGATCGTCTCGGCGAGATCGAACGGCGGTGGTCGGGTCAGAACCTCCTCCGAGACGGTCCCCCCGAACTCGTCCCGCCGAACGATACGGATCGGGTAGGCGCCATCCCACTCCACCGCGGGGGGCGTGAGCTCGACGACCGCCCCGTCGGCATCGAGATGTTCGATGAACGTCGGGATCTCGGCGACGGCGGGGGGCGAGAGTGGATCATCACTTTCGGGCAGGTTCTCACATGCGGAGGCTGCCACGAACGGCAGAATCGCCAGAGCGGGCAGCCAGTGCGTCAGCCTTGGGGACATTCGGGATTCCTCCCTTCGCATGGTTGTGGACCATCCTCGACGAATTGGACTGTCACTTTACACCCTTTACCCTCCCCCCCCCCCGCAAGCTCCCCGCCACGCGCCGAATGAGGGGCCGTCGCCCGTCCTCGCGCGCCGACCGAGACCGCGTCGCGCCGGCGGCGGGGGTTTCGAGCCGCCGCCCTCTTGAAACCGGCTTCCGTCGGTGCGAATCTCCGCGGGACGCCGGGGCTGCCGCGGGGACGGCACCCCGGGAGACCGCCGACGGGCGGCGGAACCCAAACGCGGGACGGAACCCTTGGCCACAGGCCCGGTCCAGACCCGAAGCCTCGAGGAACTCGCCTCGGATGCGGCCGTCCGCTACGCGGCGGCGAACCCGCTCAGCCAGGCGAGCTTCGAGCGCTCGACGCACTACCTCCCGGGGGCGGACACGCGCACGGTCAACCACTACGATCCCTTCCCCGTCACCCTCGTCCGCGGCGAGGGGTCGCGGCTCCACGATCTCGACGGGCACGTCTACGTCGATTTCCTTAACGACTACACGGCCGGGCTCTACGGCCACTCGAACCCCGCCATCCAGGCCGCGATCGCGGAGGCGGTGGGGAGGGGCCTGACGCTTGGCGGCCCGAGCCCGAACCAGCAGGAATTCGCCGAACTCATCTGCCGGCGCTTTCCGTCCGTCGAGCGCGTGCGCTTCACGAACTCGGGGACGGAGGCGAACCTCATGGCGGTCAGCCTGGCGCGCGCCGTGACCTGCCGGGAGGGGGTGCTCGTGTTCGACGGCGCCTACCACGGCGGACCCCTGAGCTTCACCGGGGCGGACCGGCGCCTCAACGTGCCATTCCCGTGGACGGTCGCGGACTACAACGATGCCGAGTCCGCGCGATCCCTCATCGCCGAACGGGCGACAGAACTCGCCTGCGTGCTCGTCGAACCAATGCTCGCGGGGGGCGGATGCATCCCCGGAACCCGGGTGTTCCTGAACGCGCTCCGGGATGCGACAAGGCGCGCGGGCGTCCTGCTCATCTTCGACGAGGTCCAGACGTCGCGGCTCGCTCCGGGCGGCCTGCAGGAGGCGCTCGACATCCACGCCGACCTCACGACCTTCGGAAAGTACCTCGGGGGCGGCGCCTCCTTCGGCGCCTTCGGAGGGCGCGCGGACCTCATGGAGCGCTTCGATCCGCGCCGGGAGAACCATCTGAGCCACCCCGGCACGCACAACAACAACTCGCTGACCATGGCGGCGGGCCTCGTGGGGCTGCGCGACGTGTTCGCTCCCGACGCGGTGCGCCGGCTGACCGTGCGGGGAGACGCCCTGCGCGCCGCGCTCAACGGGGTCGCGGCGGCGAGGGACGCGCCCGTGCAGGTGACGGGCCGCGGTTCGATCATGACGGTCCACTTTCAGCGGCCGCCGATCCGCCGCCGCGCCGACGTCGCCCACACGCCGATGGCGGCCCGCGACCTCTTCCAGCTCGAGATGCTGCTGGCGGGGTTCTACGTTGCCCGCCGGGGGTTCGTCACGGTCTCGCTCGCGCACGACGACGAGGACTGCGACGCGCTCGTCGCGGAGTTCGACGCTTTCCTCGGCAGGCACGCCGCGGCGATCGCCGCCGCGCTCGGCTGACCAAGGTTCACGGGAGACCACGAAGCGATGATCCACGCAAGATCGAAGGCGAGGTCGGCACGAACGACAGCGGTCGCGTCATTGCTGTTGATGACGACGGCGGGCGCGGTCGCGGGCCAACAGGATGAGTGCGGCGAACGGGCCTCGCTTCACGTCCTCGTGACGGAGGAGTCGGGCGCCCTCAACCTCCCGGGGGCCACGGTCGTCCTCCGCTGGACCGCCGACCAGGTGCTCAGGCCTCTGCGCGAACCCGCCGGGGCGGACGGGCGCTTCTCGCTCTGCGTTCCGGGCGATGCGCGGGCGGCGACGCTGTGGGCGGAGTTCGGAGATGATTCGAGCGAGGAGGCGACGGTCGCCTTCGAGCCCGGAGCGCCGCACGAAGTTCGCCTGCGCGTCCTGTTCGGAGACACCGAGCCGGGGAGGATCGTGGGCCTTGTGCTCGATGCGTCCACGGAGGAGCCCGTGGCGACGGCCACGCTGGCGCTCGTCGGGCGCCCGGCCGAGGTCCAGAGCGACCGCCAGGGCCGGTTCGCCCTCACCGGCGTGCCCGGCGGGGAGCACATGCTCGAGGTCGAGAGGATCGGCTACGCTTCCCTCCGCTATCAGGTGACGGTGGTCCGGGGACTGAGTACGGAACTCCAGATCGGTCTCGTGCCCGCGCCGGTGGAGATGGAGCCGCTCGTCGTGACCGCAACCCGGCCGCGGCGGCTGGAAATCAACGGGTTCTACGACCGCAAGTACTTCGGCGAACTCATCGGCGGGGGCACGTACTTCACGCTGGAGGACATCGACCGCCGGCGCCCGCTCCGCGTCTCGCACATGCTCGCCGACGCGCCCGGCATCCGCCTTCGGTGCCCCGGCTCCGGCTTCCGCGACTGCTGGGTCGAAAGCTCGAGGGCGGCCGGAGGATTCACGCCCGGGGGCTGTGAACTCAGCGCCTATCTAGATGGCTCACCGATTCCGGTTCGGGAGCTGGACACGCTCGTGTTGCCGGCGGAGGTCGGCGGCATCGAAGTATACCAGGGGGCCGGCGAGCTGCCGCCCGAGTTCAGCGGATACGACGCGCGCTGCGGGGCCGTGGTGATCTGGACGAAGTAGCCCGCCCGCGGTCCCCCGCCGTCCTCCTCCGCCCTCCGTTGTCCCTACCTCATTCGCACGTGCTTCTCGAGCATGCGGCGGCGCACGACGCCGCCGTAGACGTTGCCCTCCGAATCCACGCCCACGGCTTCGGCCCCGCTGTGCTCGATCGTCGTCGACTCTATGTCCTCGATGAAGTAGGAGACCGACCCGTCGCGGGCGCTCCCGACCCGGATCCCCTTCTTCCAGCCCGGGTTGTTTGGCCCCCAGCTCTCGGAATCCGCGACGTAGATCGTGTCGTCGTCGTCGATGAAGATCCCGCTCGGACGGCTGAACTGCTTCCATTCCTCCAGGAACGTTCCGTCCTCGAGGAAGATTTGGATGCGGTTGTTGGCTCTGTCGCCGATGAAGATCCGTCCCTGCGAATCCCGGGCGATGGCGTGTGGCGTGCTGAACTGGCCAGGCCCCGAGCCGGGCCCGCCCCACGCGTCCAGAGAGTCTCCCGCCGGACTGAAGCGCACGACGCGATCGTTGCCTTCGCCGTGACCTTCGGTGACGAGAACGTCGCCGCCGGGAAGAACGAGGACATCCGTCGGCTGGTTGAACACGTCGGGACCGAGCCCCGCGACGCCGGCCTGCCCGAGCGTGAGCAGGAGTTCGCCTTCGGAGCTGAACTTGAACACCCGGTGCCCGAGTTCCCCGTTTCCTCGGGCGTCCGTCGCCCAGACGTTCCCCTCGTAGTCGATGTGGAACCCGTGCGGATAGTTGAACAGTCCCGCCCCCCAGGAAGCGAGTGCCCGGCCCGACATGTCGTACTTGACGATCGGGTCTTCGGGCCGGCCGGCGCAGCTGTTCTCGAAGCAGCGGTGCATGACGTAGAGATGACCATCGGGTCCCTGCTCGACGCCCGTGACCTGCCCCCACTGCACCGCGCCCGGGGGAAGTTCCGCCCAGGGTTCCAAGCGCTCGTAGGGGTTGGGCAGGTCGTTGACGGGCTCCACCGCCCGCGCCTCTCCGCCTGCGCTCGCGTTGCGGCCCTCGTCGCCGGGGCCGGCCTCGTCACCGGGGCCACCTTCGTCGCCGGGACCGCCGCACGCCGCGACGACCGCGGCGAGGCAGTAAAGGACACCGATTCGTGGGGTTCGCCGTGTCAGCCGTGTCATTTGCCGTCTCCCTCATCGGTTGCGGGTCTGTCGGTCGGCGCGGGCCTGCCGGCCGGGGCGGGCCTGCCGGCCGAAGCGGATCTGCCGGCCGGAGCGGGCTCGCCGGCCGGAGCGGGCTCGCTGGCCGGGGCGGGCCGGCCGCCGGTTCGGATCACCCCCTCCTGGGCGACCGAGGCCACGAGCGCCCCGTCCCGCGTGAAGAAGCTGCCGCGCGTAAACGCCCGCGCGCCGCTCGCGACCGTGCTCTCGGTCACGTAAAGGAGCCACTCGTCCACGCGGAAGGGGCGGTGGAACCAGATCGCGTGGTCGAGCGAAGCGCCCATCACGTCGCGGTCGAAGAAGGTGCGGCCGTGCGGAACGAGGGCGGAGCGCAGGAGTCCGTAGTCCGAGGCATAGGCGAGGACGGCCTGGTGGTGGAGCGGATCATCGCTCAAGTCTCCGATCGTGCGAATCCAGGCGCGTCGAACGGGCCGGTCGGGCTTCGGTCTGAATGGGTCGAGCGGGGCGACGGGGCGGCGGTCGAGCGGCCGGTCTTGCGTGACGAGGGAGCGGAGCGGCTCGGGGACGCGATCCGCGTGCCGCCGTATGATGTCGATCTCGGACTCGAGCGCCTCCGGCGGCGGCACATCCGGCATCGTATCCTGGTGCGAGATGCCGTCCTCCGTCTTGTGGAACGAGGCGGACATGTTGAAGATCGCTCGCCCGTGCTGGATCGCCGTCACCCGCCGCGTGGTGAAGCTCCGTCCGTCGCGCAGACGGTCCACGAAGTAGACAACCGGGATCTCCAGGTCGCCGGCCAGAATGAAGTATCCGTGCAGGGAGTGCGCGGAGCGGTCCTCCGCGTCAACCGTCCGTCGCGCCGCCACGAGCGACTGGGCGAGCACCTGCCCCCCGAAGATCCGACCCGTGCCGACGTCCCGGTTCTGCCCGCGATAGATGTTCCGTTCGACCGGCTCGAGGTCGAGCAGATCAACCAGGTCGCGCGCGGCGTAGGTCACGGAAAACTCTCCGGCGGCACGCGCCGGAGGGTGGCCTGCTCGAAGGCGTACGCGAGTTCGATGAGTCGGGGCTCGCTGCAGGCTCCCCCGGTGAACCCGATCCCGAACGGCGCGGGCCGGGCGTCGAAGCCCCCGGGGAAGGCCGGCGTCGGTGCGTTGGGTACGAAGCCGAAGGGCACGACGATGTGCGGGTACCCCGCCCGCGCCGCGAGCGCGGCCCCCCGGCTCCCCGGGGTGAAGATGGCGTCGAGGTCGTATGCCTCCAGCACCGCGTCGATTCCCCGCGTTCGGCTCAGAAGCGAGTCTTTCGCCATGTCCGCCGCGTTCCGCGCCCGGTCCGCATCGACGTCCATTTCGTCGGAGATGTCGTAGCGCGACTGCTCGTACTTCATCGATCCCGCGTCGCGGTGCGCGAGGTTCCACTCCCGAAGCTCGGTCAGCGTGCCGACCGGCGCCGAGGGCCCGAGCGACGCGAGCCACGCGTCGAAATCGCGCTTCATGCCGTACTTGAAGTTGACCGAACACCCCTCGTCCGAACCCTTCGCCTGGTGCCCGCCGATGCAGAGTGGCCACGCATTGAAGTTCGCCTCGGGGTCCGGATCGACGAAGCTGGGGATCTCGGCCGGGTCCACGACCACCGCGCCCGCCGCCTCGAGGACCAAGATGGCCTCGGACATGAGCGCGGCCGCCTCTCCGTTCAGCCCGCCGATCGTCGCGCCTCCGATCTCTACGGGCTCGTAGTAGAAGGCCCGGGGGATCCCGATCCGGGCACCCTCCAGCCCGCCGGCGTTCAGGAACGGCGTGTAGTCCCGACCCGGCGGCGCCACGCAGCGCGCCGTGGCCGCATCGTTCGGGTCGGGCGCGGCCCCCTCCATCGCCCCGAGCACGATGGCCGCGTCGGTCACCGTGCGGGCCATCGGCCCCGCCATGTCGTGGTCCAGCGTCACCGGGGCCACGCCCCAGCGGCTGACGCGCGCGAGGGTCGGTCGAATGCCTACGAGCATGTTCGCGTTCGAGGGACTGATGATCGACCCGCCCGTGTCCGTCCCCACGTTCGCGGACCAGAAGCTCGCCGCCGTCCCGATCCCCGAGCTGGAGCCGCCCGTGGAGAGCGCCGGACGCCCGTCGTTGCGGCCTTCGCGCGGGTCGCGGCGCGGGTCGTAGGGGTTGAGGCCGTAGCCGGTGAGGGCGTTGTAGTTGCCCGGCATCTGGTTCGGCGGCCCCGCCATGAAGTTCGCGAACTCCGTGAGCCCCGCCTTCGCGATGATGATTGCCCCCGCCTCGCGCAGGTTCGTCGTCAGCGTCGCCTCGTACGGCGGGAAGTACCCCTCGAAGGCGAGCGATCCGCCCGTCGTCGGAAGATGCGTCGTGTGAATGTTGTCCTTGAGCGCGACCGGGATGCCGTGCAGCGGCCCGCGCACGTTACCCGCCGCCCGCTCCGCGTCGAGCGCCTCGGCTTCCCCGAGCACGTTCGGATTGATCGAGACCGCCGCGTTGAGCCACCACTCGTAGCGCGCGATCCGCGCCAGATGCTCCATGACGAGCTGCCGCGACGTGAGCCGTCCGCTCTCCATCGCCGCCTGCATCTCGGGGATGGTCGCCTCCACCACGTCGAAAGGCTCCGCCTCGGGCGCGGGACCGCCGCACGCCACCGCGGTTGCGGCCAGCAGCACGCTTGCGGGCGGGACGCCCCCCCGGCGAGATGCCCCCCGGCGGGACGCGCCCCCGCGGGACGCGCCTCCGAGCCGAAATCCGTCCCTCGGCGCGCGGGCGTTGGCCATGGGCACCGACCTCATCCGATCCTCCGATTCTCGGGACTCTGACGCGGACCTCGAATCTCTCGCTACCGTCGCCGTATAGTAAGGGATGTTCCGCCGTCCGCCGTAGCCCTCGATCCCGGGAGACCGCCGTGTTCCGCAGAATCCTCGCCGCTTCCGCGCTTCTCGCCCTGGCGGCCGTCGCCGCCGCGCCGCTCCAAGCTCAGGATATGGACGCCCCGCGCCCGATTGACCGGCTCGACACCGTGTGGATCGAAGAGATGACGTGGATGGAGGTGCGCGACGCCCTCGCCGAGGGGATGACGACGGCCCTCATCGGCACCGGAGGCATCGAGCAGAACGGCCCCTACCTCGCCAGCGGCAAGCACAACGTCGTGCTGCGGGCCACGGCGGAGGCGATCGCGCGCGAACTGGGGAACGCGCTCGTCGCCCCCGTCATCAAGCTGGTCCCTGAGGGGAACATCGATCCGCCGTCCGGACACATGCGCTACCACGCGACGATCAGCGTCCGGCAGGAGACGTTCGAGGCCATGCTCACGGATGTCCTGGGTAGCCTCGCCGCGCACGGGTTCGAGAATCTCGTCCTCATCGGGGACAGCGGAGGGAACGTCGGCGGGATGGAGAACGTGGCCGCCGCGCTCAACCGCGCCTGGGCGGATCGTCCGGTCCGCGTCCACTTCATCCCGGAATACTATACCGAAGACATCTACAGTTGCGACTATCTGAAGAAGGAACTGGGGGTATTCCAGCAGCCGGACGAGTGCGTGGCGACCCGCAACGAGTACCACGACGACTATCACTACTCGTCCATCATGGCCACGGTCGATCCGAACACCATCCGGGCGGATCAGCGGCTGGAGGCCGGCCTCTTCTCCATCAACGGCGTCGATCTCTCACCGGTGGAGCGGACGATCGAGAACGGGCGGCGCCTCGTCGACTACCGGGCCGGGATCACCGCCCGCGCCATCCGCCGCGCCATCGGGGGAAGCGACTGACGCGCCGCGATCGCGGTGATCACGCCGCGTTGCCGGGTTCGGTCGCCGCGCCGTTGAACACTTTCGCCTCAATCCGGGCCACCCGATCCGTGATCTCCACGCGGAACGCGTGCACTTCTCCGCGGAGGTTGCTCACCTCGCTGCGCACGCCGTGAATCTCCTCTCGCAGCTCGCCGCGAAGCCCATGGATCTCGCCGCGAAGCCCGTGGATCTCGCCGCGAAGCCCGTGGATCTCGCCGCGCAAGTCGCCGCGCATTCCCTTCATGTCCTCGTGGTGCCTGTGCGAAAGGCCAACGATCAGCGCGGCCAGCGCCGCGCCCACGCTCAGAATCCCGATGAGTTCCGCTCCCATCCCGTTCGACCCCCTCCGGAACCGAATCACGCGCCGCCGGCTACGTCCCGCCACGGCCTCCCGTGTCCAAGTTCCCGATACCCATCAACCTGGGATCAACTGGGGTCCGAGTCCAGCTTCTCCGAACGTCGGTTCCGGGGTTCGGAATCGCCGTCGCCTCCCCGCCGCCGGTCCCAGTAGTCGGTGGGGCGGTCGTCGCTCATCAACGCAGCCTCGTCCACCCAGTAGTGGTCGCCGAACGGCTTCGGGTCCGGCCACACCTCGTCGAGGGTGTCCGCGTCGTAGACGATCCCGTCCTTAACCACGAGCCGGATGTCCGCCGTGTTCCGGATGTCGTCGAGCGGGTTCGAGTTGAGGATGATGAAGTCCGCCAGCTTGCCCTCGGCGAGCGACCCGGTCTCGTGTTCGAGACCCAGGAAGTGGGCCCCGTGGATCGTGCCGATCTCGATCCCCGTCATCTCGTCGGTCCCCGCCGCGGCCATCCAGACTTCGTAGTGGGAGCCCAGGCCGTGTAGCTGGCCGTGCGAGCCGATCGCTCCCCAGCCGCCTTCCTCGATGATGTCGCCTAGGCCGCGAGCGAGGAGCGGGAAGCTGTAGTCCGTCTCCGGGCGCATCATGCGGCGCCGGGTGGAGGGGATGAGCATCCGCCACGGAAGCCAGCGGCGCATCTTCTCGTCCTTCCACACCTCGTACGTCTGGAAGAAGTACTCCTCGTTCCAGGCGCCGGGACCGCCGACGATGAAGGTGGGGGAATACACGGCTTCGGACTGGCCGAAGAACTTCGTCACGTCGCCGTACAGCGGCACGTAGCTCAGCGGATGCTCCCACCCGGTGTGTCCGTCCATGATCATGCCCATGTTGTACTCGATGTCGCCGCCCTCGGCGGTCACGCGCAGGCCGCGCACCCGGGCCGCGTCCGTGACCCACTGCCGCTGGTCGCGGCGCGGCTGGAGGTATTCCTTGATCATCACCGCGCCCCAGGACGCGAGGCGCGCCACGTTCCGTTCGGCGACCTCGTAGCTCGAGATCTCGTTCTGGCGCGCCCCGTCGCCGGAGTAGACGGGATCCCCCGTGCTGTAGGTGCGCGGGCCGATCATGGCGCCCGCCTCGATGAGTTCGGCGGCGGGGAAGACGTTCGACGACCACTGCGAGTTGTCGAGCGTCGTCGTGACCCCGTACGCCATGTAGATGGCGGATTCCCAGTTGCGCTGCGGGATCACGCCCACGTGGTCGCGGTGATGGTGCGCGTGCATGTCGATGAGGCCGGGCATGATCGTGGTGCCGGAGGCGTCGATGACGTGGTCCGCCCCGGCCGTGTCGCAGTCGCCGATACAGCCCAGGCGGCCGTCCCGCACGAGGATGTCGCCGTCCTCGATGACCCGGCCATCCTCGACCGTGATGATTCGCGCGCCGGTGAAGGCGACGCTCCCGCGGGCGATATGGCGCGGGAGTTCGAGGTTGATCGGCGTTTCGACCGTCTCGCCGCTGTTCGGGTCGTGCGCGTAGTAGCGCGGGCCGCTCACGAACTCGAGCGTGTTCGCGTCGCGCCAGCGCGGATGGATCCCGCCCTCGAAGCTGACCTGCGTGACCGGGAGCTGGCCGTCGCGCTTGGCGATGCGAACGATGTTCGACCCCGTGCCGCCGTACGGAAAGGGCATCCGGTACACGTTGTCGCCCTCCTGAAAGGCGAGCCACGCCCCGTCCGGCGACACCGCCGCCTCGTCCGCGTCCGGCAGCGTGAAGTGGACCCGGCGGTCGCTCCCATCGAGGCGGATGGAGGCGATCTCGGTCCCTGCCGGCTCGCCGTCCCCGGGCCCCAGGGCCTCCGGATAGAAGAGCCGTCCATCGGGTCCGAACAACGCCTGCGAGACGGGCCGCCGCGGCATGAGCGGACGCCCGCCCGCGTAGGGCCGCGCCACCTTCGTGATCAGCGTCGCGTCGCCGCCCTCCGCCGGCACGCGCACGAAGTCGAAGAACTGATTGCTCGCCACCGTCCGCCCGTGGGCCGTCGCCCCCGACCCCCGGGTGACGACGATGTCCCGGCCGTCCGGACTCCACGCGGTGTTGAGGTATTCCCCCGCCCGCGTCGTGAGCTGTTCCGGCTCGCCTCCGTCCGCCGACACGCGCCATACGTGCCCCCGGCCGGCGTCCGCCCAGCTCGTGAAGGCGATCGAGCGCCCATCCGGCGACCACGCGGGCGCCATCTCGAACGGCTGGAACGAGTCGGGCGTGAGCCGCCGGGGCGTCCCATCCGGCAGATCCATGATCCATACCCGTCCCACGGCTTGGAAGGCGAGCCGGCTCCCGTCCGGCGAGGAGGCGGTCCAGCGCGGGAACTTCACTCTGAACGTCTCGCCGAGCGCCATCTGCGGCCGCCCCGCCATCTCCGAGATCGTCCGCCGCACGCGGGCCGTGAACGGGATCGTGGCCACGGCGCCGTCGAGATCCACGCGGCGGATCTTCCCGCCCGCCGAGACCGTGATCGATCGCGAGTCCGAAGCCCAGCTATACCCCGGCAGGTCGCGGGACACCTTCATCCCCTCCGCCATGTCCACCTCGATGGGGTCCATGAGGACGCGCTCCGCCCCCGTTTCCAGATCGCGCAGCCAGAGCGCGGTGCGGGGCCCGAAGCGGTGCCCCCCGTGTGAGATCGTCCCATCCGGGATGCGGCGCGCGAAGGCGAGCCACCGCCCGTCCGGAGACGGTTCCGGCGCGATCGCCCCGCCGCTCGAGGTCTGCCCCTGCTGCACCATGACGCCGGACGTGATCTCGTCCACCCGCCCCGTCTCGAGGTCGAGCCGCCGGATCTGCTTGTGCCCCTGCACCATGTCCAGCCGGCCGGACCATAGCCCCGGGGGCGCGGCCCGGAAGTGGAAGTAGAGCGACCCTCCGTCGGGCGAGAAGGAAGGCCACGAGGCGCCGGAATAGTCCGAGCCGAGGAGTTGCACGCCCTCACCCCCGTCCCTCGAGTACATCCACAACCCCGGCTCCGGGCCACCCCCGCCGCGCCGCGTCGAGGCGCGCCGTACGACGATGAACCTTCCGTCCGGACTCCACGCCGGCTCCCATGCGCGCAGCCCCTGGTCCTCGAACACGGGGCGCGGGTTCGAGCCGTCCGCGTCCATCAGCCACAGGTTGCTCTGTCCGCCTCGATCCGAGATGAAGGCGATCGTCGAACCGTCCGGCGACAGGCTCGGGTGGTAGTTGACGGCCACGCCGGTGTTCTGCGTGAGCACCTCCGCTTCGCCCCCCTCCGCCGGAAGCCGGTAGATGTGTCCGAGGAGGTCGAACACGAGCCACCGCCCCCCCGGTTCGAGGTCGACCGACATCCACGTCCCCTCGTCCGTCGTGAAGTCGACCTCCCGCGTCTCGCCGAGCGGCGCGGTCACGTCCCACGCCTGCACGGCGTCGCCCTCCTGCGGGAGCGCGGCGGCCCCGGGCGCGGCAAGCGCCGCACAGAGAAGCGCCGACAGGCCGACCGGAGCCGAGCGGACGACGGGAGCCGAACAGATGCCGGGAGCCGAACAGACGACGGGGGCCGAGCGGACGATGGGAGCCGAGCGGGCGCCGAGAGCCGGGTCGGTGCGGGAATAACGCATGGCGGGTCCTCCGGTCGGAGAGTGGATCATGATGTCGTGCGCCGCTCGAGGCGGGTTGCGTCGAGGATGCGGCTGGCCAGTTCCTCGATCGAGCAGCGCGTCGCGTCGACGAAGGGGATGTCGAGGCGCTCGAACAGCGACTGCGCCCGGCGGGTCTCGAAGCTCACCTGGCGAGGCGAGGCGTAGCGTCGGCCGATCCCGCGCGCGCGCCGCAACTCGCGCAGGCGCCGGGGCTCGATCGTGAGCCCGTGGATCTTGTCCCGGTGGTCGAAGAGAGGGGGTGGAATCCGCCGCTCCTCCAGATCGCTTCCCGCGAGAGGGTAGTTTGCGGCGAACACGCCGTACTGGAGTGCGAGATAGAGGCAGGTCGGGGTCTTCCCGGATCTCGACACGCCCACCAGGACGAGGTCGGCTTGGCCGTATCCCGTCAGGTTCGAGCCATCGTCGTGAGCGAGCGCGAAGTTCATCGCCTCGATGCGGCGGTCGTATTCCCGGTAGTTCTGGATGCCGTGCGAAACCCCCATGGCGTGCTGCGACTTGTGGCCGAATTCCTTCTCGAGCGGTCCGAGAAAGGAGTCGAAGAAGTCGAGGAAGAGGGCGTCGGTCTCCTCCACGATCTCCCGCACGGTGGCGCGCACGTCCTCCTTCACGAGGGTGCTGAAGACGATGGGCGGCGACCCCTGCACGCGCGCCGCGGTGTTGATGTTCGCGGCGGCCCGTTTCGCCTTGTCGACGGTGGAGACGAATG
This sequence comes from Candidatus Palauibacter poriticola, assembly GCA_012270965.1. GTDB lineage: Bacteria > Gemmatimonadota > Gemmatimonadetes > Palauibacterales > Palauibacteraceae > Palauibacter > Palauibacter poriticola. The sequence goes on along the minus strand of JAAXHJ010000083.1, from coordinate 10,541 downwards.
GTACGGTGATTTTTGTGAAGTCGAGGGCGTCGAACTGCGCGATCAGGCTGTGGCCGAGGGTCTCGGCCGTGACGCCCGAGTGGTCGGAGACGAAGAACACCGTTCGCTGGGTCATCGTACACTGATTTTCCCGCTTCAATCCATCTGACACAACCGCACGGGCCGCGAGGCTCGGGAGTCGCCGTGTCCGGGTATATCGCGCCATTCGAGTCGATCGGACTCGCCGATCTCGAATCCGTCGGGGGGAAGAACGCCTCGCTCGGCGAGATGATCTCCCATCTCTCGGCCGCCGGCGTCGATGTCCCCGGCGGCTTTGCGATCACGGCCCGGGCGTACCGCGACTTCCTCTCGGGCGAGCTCGGAGAACGCATCCACGCGTCGCTCGATGCCCTGGACGTCGAGGACTTGGGGGCGCTTGCCCGTACGGGCCGCGAGATCCGGGGTTGGATCGCCGAGACGCCGCTTCCGCCGGAACTCGCCGCCCGCATCGGGACCGCTTACCGCGAACTCGGCGCCGCCGGCCACGCGCCGGATGAGGTTTCCGTCGCCGTGCGCTCCTCGGCCACGGCCGAAGACCTCCCCGAGGCCTCCTTCGCGGGGCAGCAGGACACGCTGCTCAACGTCCGCGGCGCCGGCGCGGTGCTGGGGGCGGTACACCACGTCTACGGCTCGCTCTTCAGCGACCGGGCGATCGCCTACCGGGTGCACCAGGGGTTCGCGCACCGCGACGTGGCGCTCTCCGTCGGCGTCCAGCGCATGGTACGCGCGGACAAGGGCTCGAGCGGCGTGATGTTCACGCTGGACACGGAGTCCGGTTTCCGGGATGTCGTGTTCATCACGAGCGCGTACGGTCTCGGCGAAACGGTGGTGCAGGGCGGTGTGAACCCGGACGAGTTCTACGTCTACAAGACCGCCCTGCGGGCAGGTCGCCACGCGATCCTGCGGCGGAATCTCGGGGGCAAGGCGATCAAGCTCGTCTATGCCGGCTCGGGGGCTGGACCGGACGCCGGACCGGAGGCTGGATCGGGGAGCGGATCGGAGACCGCGGCCGGGGACGGCGCCGTAGCCGCGTCCGTGCGGACGGTCGAGGTGCCGGAGGCGGACCGAAACCGGTTCTCGCTGACCGACGAGGAGGTGCACGAGCTGGCTCGCCAAGCGATCCTGATCGAGGAGCACTACGGCCGGCCCATGGACATCGAGTGGGCCCGGGACGGCATCGACGGCGCGTTGCGGATCCTGCAGGCGCGCCCTGAAACGGTACAGAGTCGCGCGGGTGGAGTGATCTCCCGCTTCACGCTCAAGGAGCGGGGCCGGGTGTTGGCCGAGGGGCGCAGCATCGGCGGCCGGATCGGGGGCGGCCCGGCGCGCGTCATCGGGTCGGCGTCGGAGATCGCGCGCTTCCGGCGCGGCGACGTGCTCGTCACGGACATGACGGACCCGGACTGGGAACCGATGATGAAGCAGTCCGCCGCCATCGTTACGAATCGCGGCGGGCGCACCTGCCACGCCGCGATCATCGCGCGGGAACTCGGCATTCCCGCGGTCGTCGGCTGCGGAGACGCGACGGCGCGGCTGGCGGAGGCTGGCGACGTGACGGTGTCCTGCGCCGAGGGTGACGCGGGCTACGTCTACGAGGGGCTGCTCGACTTTGAGGAGGGAGAGATCCGGCTTGGCGCCATGCCCCCCATCCCGGTCAAGATCATGCTCAACGTGGGAAACCCGGACCGTGCGTTCGACTTCGCCTCGATCCCGAACCACGGGGTGGGCCTCGCCCGGCTCGAGTTCATCATCAATCGCATGATCGGCGTCCATCCGCAGGCCCTGCTCGACTTCGAAAAGCTGCCGGAGGAACTGCGGCGCGAAATCCGGGTCCAGCACGCCGGTTATGCGGATCCGGTCGAATTCTACGTTGAGAAACTCGCGGAGGGGGTAGCCACGATCGCCGCCGCCTTCACCCCCGAGCCCGTCATCGTGCGGCTGTCCGACTTCAAGTCGAACGAATATGCGGATCTCATCGGTGGCCGGCGGTACGAGCCGTACGAGGAGAATCCGATGCTCGGCTTCCGCGGTGCGTCCCGCTACGTGTCGGAGAGTTTTCGGCCCGCGTTCGAACTCGAATGCCGGGCGTTGAGGCGTGTTCGCCGCAGGATCGGGCTGGACAACGTGTGGGTGATGGTCCCCTTCGTCCGCACGGTGGCCGAGGCGCGGGCCGTCGTCGACCTCCTGGCGGAGAACGGCCTCGCCCGCGGGGAGGATGGGCTGCGGCTCATCATGATGTGCGAGCTTCCCTCGAACGCCCTGCTCGCCGACGAGTTCCTCGAGCACTTCGACGGGATGTCGATCGGGTCGAACGACATGACGCAGCTCACGCTCGGCCTCGACCGCGACTCCGGGCTCATCGCCGACATTTTCGACGAGCGCGACGCCGCGGTGAAGGCGACGCTCTCGATGGCGATCCGCGCCTGCGCGAAGGCGGACAAGTACATCGGGATCTGCGGACAGGGGCCGTCGGACCACCCCGATCTCGCGCGCTGGCTCGTGGAGGAGGGGATCGAGAGCATGTCCCTCAACCCCGACACCGCCGTCGAGACGTGGATGTTCCTCGCGGGCGAGCAAGTCTGACCCGACGTGTCGGGAGGCCTGCTCCCATGCGCGGTCCTCCGCCGGCGCCCCGCGCCGGCGTCGCCGTGAGACGTCACACCGCGATGTCGGCGAGGAAGCAACGGAGGGGTGCCAGCGCCACGTGCTCGAAGTCCCAGTGCCCTCGCTTGGCGGCGTAACCGACAGACAGGTGCGGATCTGGAGTGGTGGCCAGAAACGCGTGCGCACGCGCCTTTGCCCGGCGCGGGTGCGCCTTGCCTTGGACCTTCTCGGCGCAAGCGAGGAACTCGTCAACACAGGCGCGACGGTCGTCCCCGGCAAAGGTCTCGCACAACAGGGATTCCAGCATCCCCGGCTGACCCTCTCCCGGCAGGATCATCACGCTAATCGCCGGCTCTCCGTCCAGGCGCAGCCCGGGCTCACCGGGCTCCACCAGTCCCGCCTTCCGGAGGCTTCCACAGACACTCCTAAAGGCGTCGTCCGCGTTTGTCTCCGCGTCCCGCACGACCGCGAGACTGGTGACGCGGGAAACTCCGACGCCTTTCTGAAGACCCCGAGGAAGCTCCGCAGATCATTCACGCCGCCGAAGTTCTGCACCTGAACCTTGTTCAACATCAGGTGTTTGAGAAACGCTTCGAAGAAGTGAAACTGGTCCCTCCCCTCCACGAGCAGTTGCGTCGGCTGGTTGAGCGCTTGGGGACGAGGTTGCGCCAAGGTTACCGGACCTCCAAGCCGCGATGGACCGCAACCTCTACATCTTCGGCATTGAATGTGACGCAGCTCGTCTCGCCATCCCCTGAGCGCTCCAAGCGATGGTAGCGCCAGCCGCCGTCGAGCGCGGCGTGTGCCGCCGACAGGCATTCGAAGCTGTGTGTGGTGGCGAAGACCTGCGCCTCGAACCGCCGCGCGGTCTCATCCACCACGGTCCATACCTTACCCAGAGCAGAGTGGTGAAACCCGTTCTCGATCTCGTCGATGAGCACCACCCCGTGGCGCGCGGCCGTGATCCCCAGGACGATCCTCGCGAGGCGCGTCATGCCCTCCCCCAGAGCCGGGAGCGGCAGCATCTCGCTGAGCCCCATGTCGGCCCAGATCATGGGAGCGCCGCTCGCCGAGAGCTCCTCCACCGCGCGGAGGCGGGGCTCAACGTTCCTAAGTGCCTCCGTCAGCAGGTGGCCCATCTTCCGTTGTCTGAGCTGCGCCCAACGCCCGGCATCCTCTTGCGGACTGCCGCTGCGCGAGGAAAGGAACACCCCCCGAAACGAGACCAAGGGTTTGGGAACCGACAGCTCAAGGCCCTCGGAGGTCAGGCGGAGGTGTGCATCTGTCGACTCGCCGCCGCGTCGGTAAAGACAACGCAACTCCAAGGGGCTCATGGGTTCCCCGTCGGTCCGTCCGGCTCCGGGGGGTGGCCCCTCGCGGACGCCGACGCCACCGTTGGTCGCGACCGCCTGCGGCAACGGGATGGTCCCGGACCGCGTCGGCGGCAGCACGTCCAACACGAGGCGGTCATGCTCAGTGTGGACACCGCTGACCGTGATGGCACCGTCGATTTCCAGATTGGCGAAAAGCGTCTTCCAGTGCGTCGCAGCCACGACATCCGGCGACCCTCGCGCGAGATCGAGGCCGCGAAAGGCGTTCAGGCGGAAGGCGAGATGCGGGTTCCCGCCACCGGACAGCAGGAAGACCGCCTCAAGCACGCTGGTCTTCCCCGCGTTGTTGCGTCCCCCAAGGAGGTTGATTCGCTCGAGGCCAGCGATCCGAAGGTCGTCAAAGAGCCGGAAGTTCCGGATTCGCAGCTGTCTGAGCATCGTTGCCTTCCCCGTACGGTGGAGCGCTTGATTCGAGCGGTGGGCACCGCGCATGATAACGCCTCGCAACCGATGCTGCTGCGCGGAACCCGGCTGGCCCGGAGGATCGGCGAATCAACCCCTCTCTCGTGAGGGCCGCGTCGGTGGAACGCCCGCAGGCCGCGGCTTGGCGGCTGGCGGTTACCGGTTTGCTATCCGGCCAGGGCGAGGGCGGGAGATTCTCGCCGCATCCAATCAGGTGGAATGACGAGAACCGGCACACCTGCGAGCGGCGGGGGAAGCCGCGGAAATCCGCCGGCGGGGGCCGCGGGGACGGGGCTCGCGCGCCAGCTCGGGCTGTGGGGGCTGGCGGCGACGGGGATCTGCTCGATGCTGGGCGCCGGGATCAACGTGGTTCCCGTCATGATCCAGCGGAACGTCCCTGGGATCGCGGACAACGTGCTCCCGGCGTTCGCCTTCGGCGCCGTGCCCGCCGTCCTCGCGGGGCTCGCCTACGCGATGCTCGCTTCCGCCATGCCGCGGGCCGGCGGCAGCTACGTCTTCGCGAGCCGGGCGCTCGGTCCGTACTGGGGCTTCGTGGCGAGCTTCTCGCAGTGGTTCGGCCTCTCCATCGTCATCGGGGTCGTCTCCTATCTCGTCGTTCCGTTCCTGCGGGACATCGCGGGCGCGCTGGGGATGGCGGGGTTGGCCGACGCGCTCGACGCGGGTCCGGTCCGGGTGGCGCTGGCGCTCGCCATGCTGTGGACGTTCGCGTGGGTGAACCTGCGCGGCCTCAAGGCCTACGAACGCACCGTGCTGCCGCTGATGGTCGTCATGTTCGCTCTCGGCGCGATCGTCATCGTGGCCGGATTCTGGTTCGACCAGGGCGACTTCGCGGCGGCGTTGCTCGCGAGGGAAGGGGTGGAGGTGCCGGCGGCCACGCCTCCGCCGCTCGGCCCGGCCGGTTTCTTAGCCGCCTCCGGCCTCCTCTTCGCCAGCTTCGTCGGCTTCGATGCGATCGCGCAGGCGGGTGGGGAGGCGCGGAATCCGAACCGGGCCCTCCCCCTCGCGATCGGTCTCGCGGTCCTCATCGTGGGTGCGTACTACCTGCTCTTCACGGCCGCCGTCTATCACACGGTTCCGTGGGAGTTCGTGTGGGCGCGGGCGCAGGAACAGGACCTCACCGCGCCCGGGCTCCTCGGCTACGTGCTCCCCCCGTGGTGGACGGTTCTCATCGTGGCGGGGGCCGCGATCGCCCTCATCAACGACCTGCCCGCGATGATCCTTTCCGTCTCGCGCCTCGTCTTCGCCTGGGCCGAAGACGGGATCTTTCCGTCGGGCCTCGCCCGGGTGCGCTCGACCACCCGCACGCCGGACGCCGCGATCCTCCTCTCGACCGCGCTGGCCTCGGTCGCGATCGTCGGCAGCGAGTGGGCGGGAGACTTCTTCCTCGGCGTCGACATCATGGTCACGTCGATGCTCGTCAACTTCACCCTCATGTGCGTCTCCGTGCTCGTCCTCCCGCGGCGCAACCCGGAGATCGCCGCGAACTTCCGCGTGCTGCGCGGCGCGGCTGCGCGAACGTCCGTATGCGTGGCCGGGATCGTGCTCCTGGGGGCGTTTCTCGCGACCCACACGTGGAAAGACCTCACGACCGACGCCGCGGCGTGGTATTTGCGCTCCACGCCGCTCTGGATCGGTGTCATGGCGTTGGGATCGCTCATCTACCTCCGCAAGATGGGAGCGCTGCGCGCCTCCGGCGTGGACGTCGACCACCTCTTCCGCGAGTTGCCTCCTGAGTAGGCCGGAGCGCCGGGAACTGGCTCCCGGCTTGGAGATCTCGCGGGTGCTGACCGGACTGTGGCAGGTCGCCGATCTCGAACGCGAAGGCCCGCTCGACGTCGAACGGGCCGCGACCGCGTTGGACGCGTATGCGGCGGCCGGCTTCACGACGTTCGACATGGCGGACCACTACGGTTCGGCCGAGGAGATCGCCGGTACGTGCGCCTCCCGGGCCCCGCATCGCGACGGAGACATGCAACTTCTCACCAAGTGGACGCCCGCCCCGGGTCCGCACACGCCGGCGACCGTGCGCGATGCGGTGGAGCGGTCTCTGCGGCGCCTGCGCGCGGACGCGATCGACCTCCTCCAGTTCCACGCCTGGCGCTACGCGGATCCGAGCTGGCTCGACTGCCTGTTCGCCCTCCAGGAACTGAGGGACGAGGGGCTGATCCGGCACCTCGGACTCACGAACTTCGACGCCGTCCATCTCGACATGGCGCTCCGCACCGGCATCGACGCGGTCTCCAATCAGGTTTCGTTCTCACTGCTCGACGGACGCGCGGCCGGCGCCATGGCCGAGGTCTGCCTCAGGCACGGCGTCCAGCTCCTCGCCTACGGAACGCTGGCCGGCGGACTTCTGACCGAGCGCTGGCTCGACGCGGATGACCCGGGGCCACGCGGCGTGAAGACGTGGTCCGAGATGAAATATCGCCGCTTCGTCGAGGCGGCGGGGGGCTGGGACCGGCTGCAGGCACTGCTCCGGGCGGTTGCGTCGGTGGCGGAGAAGCACGGCGTCTCGATGGCGAACGTCGCGGCACGCGCCATCCTCGACCGGCCCGCCGTGGCCGGCGTGATCATTGGGGCCCGGCTGGGGCGCCGCGAGCACATCGCCGACAACCTGCGCCTCTCGTCGCTGAAGCTCGATGCGGAAGACCGGGAGACGCTGGCGGCGGCGAGCGGGGCGCTGGACCCCATTCCGGGAGACTGCGGGGATGAGTATCGGCGACCCCCCTACTTGACGGCGGCGGGCGACCTCAGCCACCACCTGGACGAGCTTCCGTCGCCGTATCCGGTTCGAACCGGGCCCGGCGGCCGGAGGCGCGTGGATTCCGGCACGGTCTGGGAAGACCTCGCCGGCTACAGCCGGGCGGTGCGGACGGGCGACCACATCGCGGTCTCCGGGACGACGGCCACGCACCGGAATCGCTTGGTCGGCGGGGACGATCCCGCCTCGCAGACGCACTTCATCATCGACAAGATCGAGGGTGTGATCGAAGCGCTGGGCGGATGCCTCGAGGGTGTGGTCCGGACCCGGGTCTTCGTGCCGGAACTGGCGGACTGGGAGCCGGTGGCCCGCGCGCACGGCGATCGTTTCGGCGGCATCCGGCCCGCCAACACGCTGGTCCAGGCGGGGCTCATCGGATCAGGATACCGGGTCGAGATCGAAGCCGACGCCCGGATCGTGAGGCAGAAATGACGGAGCAGACATGACGCAGCGGACATGACGAAGAGGCGCAGACACCTCCGCGGGATCGTCCGCGTCGCCCTGATCTGGGCGTTCGCCGGGGCGCTGGTCGGCGCGCTGATCGAAGTCCTCGCCGACACCCTGCCGGGGGGGCTCCAGATGGCGTCCCTCGTGGATATCTGGCCTCCCGCGCTCGCGGTCATCGGCTTCGTCGGCGGTGGGGTCGTCGCCTCGGTGTTCGGCGTGGCGGAAGGCTCCATACTGGGGACGCTGCGCTCCGTCGTCCGCTTCAGAAGGTTCGAGCTGAGCCCCGCCGCGCGCCGGCTCGGCCGCTGCGCGAGCGTCGACGACCTGCGGGAAGTCGCCCGGCGCCGGCTCCCGCGCGGCGTGTTCGGCTACATCGACGGCGCTGCGGAGGACGAACGCACCCGGGCAAGGAACTGCAACGCCTTCCACCGGCTCGAGTTCCGCCCGCGCGTCCTGCGGGATGTGACGAATGTGGATCCCCGCGCGACGGTCCTCGGCAGGCGCCACCCGCTGCCGCTCATCCTCGCCCCCACCGGGTTCAGCCGCATCGCGGATTCGCAGGGCGAACTCGCCGTGGCCCGGGCCGCGGCGCGCGCGGGGATCACCTACAGCCTTTCGACGCTCGGCACGCGCTCGATCGAGGAGGTGGCCAGCGTCAGTTCCGGTCCCAGGTGGTTCCAAGTCTACGTGTGGAAGGACCGCGGCCTGGTCGCGGAACTCGTCGACCGGGCCCGCGAGTCCGGCTACGAGGCGCTCCTCCTCACCGTCGATGTCGCGGTGCTCGGGCGGCGCGAGCGCGACATCCGCACCGGCTTCACGCTCCCCCCGCAACTCGGACTCGACACCATCGTGGACGGGATCCGGAAACCCGGCTGGACGTGGGACTTCCTCACCTCCGAGCCGATCATCTTCTCGAGCGCCGTGAGCCGGGACGCGGCGGGCGGGACGGGGGGCGTCGACGCCATGGGTCTCGCGCAGTACGTGAACGAGCAGTTCGATCCGAAGCTGGCTTGGGACGACGTGGACTGGCTGCGCTCGATCTGGGACGGTCCCATCGTCATCAAGGGCGTCCAGACGGTGGAGGACGCCGTCCTCGCGGCGGACGCCGGCGTCGAGGGAATCGTGATCTCGAACCACGGCGGACGGCAGCTCGACGACGCGCCCCCGACGATGGAGTTGTTGCGGCCGGTCGCGGACGCGGTCGGGGATCGGCTCGACGTCCTCATCGACGGCGGGGTCCGTCGCGGCAGCGACATCGCGAAGGCCGTCGCGCTCGGGGCGAGGGCCTGTCTGGCGGGCCGCGCCTACTTCTACGCGCTGGGGGCCGGCGGCGAGCGGGGCGTGGACCTCGTCCTCAAATGGTTCGACGAGGGATTCCGGCGCACGATGGCGCTCCTCGGTGCCCGAACCGTGGACGAGATCACGCCGGAATCGGTGCTCTGGCGCAACCGCTGAACCGGCTCCCCGCCGGACGGGCTCCCGCCGCTTGCCACACAGCGGGTTCCGCGCTTAGCGTATTACCCGGATACGTCCCGGAGCGACAAAAAAGCGGGGACCGATGCTGTGTTCGCGAGTGGTTGGACGTGCCGTACTGGTGTGTTTCGGCCTTCTGGCGGTCGCGGCGGCGTGCGCGGATTACGCCGTTGTCGTGCCGGAGCCGCAACCGATCATGTCGCGTTTCTTCCAAAACTTCGAGGCGTTGCATCCCGCCGACCCGGCCGAACGCTCCCGGCTTCTGGCGAGGCTGAACGGTCCCGGCGGCGAGGAATGGGCGATGTCGATGGGGTTCGAGCCGGAGCACATTGAGAAGTACCGGCGTTTCCTCACGCCGTCGGAGGTGCTTCCGGCGACCGTGGACGACTTGGCCGAACGGTCCCGGCTTCTGGCGAGGCTGAACGGTCCCGGCGGCGAGGAATGGGCGATCCGGAACGGCATCTTGCCGGAGCAAGTGGAATCCTATCGGCGATATCTCGGCCAGCGGCCCCGGCCCGACCTTGTGCGTATCGGCCGGAAGCCGGAAGCCGTTCGGTCTTCGACCGGCTCGGCTCCCCTCGGGGGGAGGGGGGGCGGACTGCGAGGGTGTTGGCTCGTGGGTTGTTGAGCCGACGATTGACGAACCGTTTTCGCACGATGCCAAGTATACGAACGCGATAGAAACCATTTGGGGCGCGAACCATCAGACCGGCCGACCCAAACCCGAACAGGGGCGGTGGTGGTTGTCCCAACGGCGATTGCGGCGACGGTACGCAGCCCGGACTCGGAACTGGCGGCGGTGACGAGGAACTTGGGTTCGATGAGGATGATTACGAAGATTACACTTGCGAAGAACTTGTCAAGTGGTTTTATGGTGATGGTAGCGTGACGGACCTTGAACAAGTCATTTTAAGGCACTTTCAATGCTAGGATTGTGGAGCTGTCCCGCTTTCACGGACGGTTGATTTCTGGCTCTTCGCTGTTCGGGGTGGGCGGGGTGTGGTAGGGTGGCGGTGTCGGCGGCGGTGGCCGCCGAAGCCCGGAGCGGGTCCTTGACGTGCCCGGCGTTCTCCGGGACTTGCCGGGCCGACATGTGGTTGAAGTTTCGCATCTTGTTGCGGTGATTGTGGTTGCATGTTAGACAGCCCGATTTCCCGCCGAATGACTCCCGCCGGTCTCGATCTCAGCCGCGAGCCCGGCGGCGGTCTTCCAGGGCCTTCCGAAGCTGTCCCTCGTCGGCTCTCTGGTAGCAGCGAAGCACCGTCCTGGCCGTCTTCCAGCCGCCGAGTTGGCAGAGCCCCTCCACCGGCTGGTCCATCAGGTCGGAGGCGAACTTGCGCCGCAGCGAGTGCCAGCCCCTGCCGGGCTTCGGCTCCAGCCCCGCGAGCCTCTCGGCCCGGTCC
>JAAXHJ010000020.1 GCA_012270965.1 Candidatus Palauibacter poriticola | reverse complement strand
CGCCCCCGCCGCGTTCACTCCGCCCCGCCGCGCTCACTCCGCCCGCGCCGCATTCACTCCGCGTCCGCCCTCCGCGTGACCCAGCACGGCGAGAATCGCCGCCCGGTCCACCTTCCCCACCCCGGTGAGGGGCATCTCCTCCACGATCGCGACGCGCCTGGGGTGCGCGTACGCGGGCCCCCGCTCGAGCGCGTATTGCTTGAGCGTTTCGGTCGTGACGCTCGCCTCCGAGCCGAGCGTGACCACCGCAGCGGGGACCTCACCCTTCAGGGCGTGCGGCACGGGCACGACGGCCGCGTCGAGGACATCGGGATGGGACAGAAGCAGCTCCTCCACCTCCTTGGGATAGATGTTCTCGCCGCCGGAGTTGAACATGTCGTCGGTGCGGCCGCGGAAGTAATAGAAACCATCCCCGTCGCGGAAGAAGAGGTCGCCGGTGGCGAGCCAGCCGTCGCGGAGGCGAGCCGCATTGACCTCGGGCAGGTTGTGATAGCCGGTCGTGACGCCGGGGTTCCGGACCCACAGCTCTCCGTATTCCGGGTCTTCGCGGCCGTCGCGCACGAGCTTGACCTCTCCCTCGGGCCACGCCGCGCCGCAGCTTCCCGTCGGCGTCGGGCGTCCGTCGAGCGCGGGCCCGATCATGACCGGCCCGCCCTCGGTGAGCCCGTAGCTCTCGCCGACGTCGACGACGAAGGCGCGCTCGACCGCGTGCATCAGCTCGGGCTGCACGGGGGCGGATCCCAGCGTGACCTTCCGGAGCGCCGAAAAATCAAGCTCCGCGATCAGGTCCATGCGCCCCAGGGCCATCGCGAACACGGTGGGGACGGCCCCGACCTGCGTGCAGCGGTATTCGCTGAGGGCCCGCAGGAAGGGTTCCGGGGCGAAGCCGGGCAGAATGACGACCGAAGCTCCGGCCTGCAGTAGGGGCTTGATGGCTCCGGCCATCGCGTTCTTATGGTAGAGAGGCACCGCGACGAGAGCCCGGTCGCCGGGGTCGGCGGGCCAGTACTTCCGCAGACGGCGCGCCCACCAGAGCTGGCCGTCGTGGGAGAGGACGACGCCCTTGGGTTTGCCGGTGGACCCCGAGGTGTAGGGCTGAAACGCCGGGTGGCCGGAGCCGAGCCGCGGAGGCTCGAAGCGGGGCGACGATGTCGCGAGCGCGCGCTCGTAGTCCGGCCAGTCGACGCCCCGTTCGAGCCGCCGGCCGGCGCCGCCGACCTCCCACCTTCTCTCGATCCCCAACCGTTCGACGACCGTGGCCGCCCGCTCCGCCGCGGCGGTGTCGACGAGGGCGGCCCGGCAACCCGCGTCCCGCACGATGTGGGCCAGCGACGCCTCCGACAGCTTGAAGTTGAGAGGGACCGGGACGGCCCCGCAGCGCATTCCGCCGAAGAGGATCTCGACGAACTCGAAGCGGTTGCCGACACCCAGCGCGACCCGGTCCCCGGTCCCGATGCCGGCATCCGAGAGCAGGTTGGCCACCCGATCCATCCGCTCGTCGAGTTCGGCGTAGGTGACCTCGCGGGGAACGGGACGCGAAAGGTCGATGAGCGCAACGCGGTTGGGGAAGGCGTCACAGGCGTCGCGGAGCCAGTAACCGAGGTTCGACTCGCGATCGCGAGCGCGGGCGGGCGGCGCGGCGGCGCTCACTCGTCCGATCCCGGGGACGGCGCGGGGCGGGCGAGCACGGCGAGGCAGGCGACCGTGGCCGCGCAGCCGGCGACCACCCACGTCCACCCGCCCCCGGTCCGCATGACCGACGAGACGCCCCACAACGCCACCGCATTCGCGACCAGATTGAGGACGAGCCCCCAGACGCGCCCCGACCATGGTCCGGCGCGCCGTTCGAGGAGCCGGTCCAGAGCGCTCATCGCCACCACCCTAGGCGGTTGAAGACGTACGTGACGGCGATCGCGTTCAGGAGCGTCACCTGGAGCAGGATGCCGAGGTTCCACAGGTACGATCGACAGCGGTCCGCACCGAGGAGTTCGCGGTCGTTCAGCAGGAGGTACATCGACCAGCCGACGACGTTGTTCGCCAGCGAGAGAAACGCCGCGATCGCGATCACGAGCCAGACCGGCCGGGCGTTCCAGGCGGCTAGGAAGGCGACCTGCGGCAGGAGCGCGCTGACCCTCCAGCGCCACGACGACGTGTCGGGCTCCCAGCCGAAGGCCTCGTGGATCGCCATCGCCCCGGCGAGACTCATCCCGACCGTCGTCGTGATGGGCACGGCCAAGAAGCCCGCGTAGAAGAGAACCTGCGACCAGGTGGGCCCAAGGAGCGGCATGAGCGCGGCCGCCAGTTCGGGTGCCGAGTCCGGCGTGATCCCCTGGGGGAAGAGCGTCGCCGCGAACACCCCGATCATCAGGAAGTTGATGACCACGAAGGGGAGGAAGAGCCCGGCGATCAGATCGAAGCGGGCCAGCGATTCGTGCCGCCGCCCCCAACCCCGGCCAAGTCCCGCGTAATGGAAGAAGACCCAGTCCATGACCCCGACGGCCGCGGCGGACGACGCGATGAAGAGGTCCAGACCCTCGCCGCCGCCGGGCAGCCACGGCACGAAGAAGCCGCGCGCCGCCGCGTCCCAGTCGACGCCCACCACCAGCAGGACGGCCCCGAAGGCGAGGATCATGATGCCGATGCCGCCCTTCATGACCGCCTCGACGAGCCGCGTTCCCCTGCCTCCCCGGCGTCCGTAGCTGAGGATGAGCCAGCTCGTGACCGCGCAGTAGATGATCCAGTTGGTCTCGGCGGGGAACGCGAAGCCGGCGAACGGCGCCAGCGATTCGATGAGATGGGTGCCGAGCGCGACCTGGCCGAAGTTGAAGATCACGGCGACCGCGGCCGTGCCGACGAGGCCGGTCATCAGCGACCCGACAATCCACGAGTGACGCCGGTTCTGCGCCGGGATGACGCGGAAGCCGCCCCTGCAGGTGAAGCGGGCCATCGCGGCCATCATGAACAGGCCCAGCCCCGCGCTCAGCCAGATCAGCCACAGGGTGCGGTAGCCGAAGGTGGCGCCCGACAGCATGGAGGAGGTGAGCGTACCGGCGCCGAGCGTGAGCGCCGCGCCCATGAACCCCGGCCCGGCCAGCCGCGCGTAGCCGCCGAGCCTCCGGTGCGCCGGCGCGTCGGCGATCGTCGCCAGCCGGTCGGCCTCAGCGTCCAGGACCGCCCGCGGGATCTTGCGGGCGATCGGATAGTTCACGGAGTCAGAATCGATTTTCCGAATACCGCGCGCTCCATGAGTTCGCGCATCGCCGTGCGGATCTCGTCGACCGGCCTGACGGCGTGGATCACCGGGTCGAGTTCGCCGCCGGCCACCATGTCGAGCAGACGCGCCAGCCCCTCGCGGCTCCACCCGTCCGATCCGATGATCGACTGCTCGAGGCTCCAGATATAGCGGATGTCCGTACGCGGGTCGTAGCCGGCCGTGGCTCCGCACGTGACCATGCGGCCCTGGAAGCGCAGCGTCTTCAGGCTCGCCGCCCACGTGGCCCCGCCGATGTAGTTGATCACGACGTCCACGCCGCCGGCGTCGGGATCGTGGTAACGGGGCCGGCCCGCGATCGCCCGCACCCGCCTCACCAGCTCGGTGGAGCCGGAGGGCAGCACGTGATCCGCCCCCAGCCCGCGCAGCCGTTCCAGCTTCCGGCGCGAACTCCCGGTGGCGATGACCCGCGCCCCGATCCGTTTGCAGAGCTGGACGCAGCCACATCCCACGCCCCCCGTCGCGCCCAATATGAGCACGGTCTCGCCCGGCTGGACCCGCGCACGGTCCTCGATCAAGCGCAGGGCGGTCCCATACGCGACGGGGAGGGCGGCGGCCCGTTCGAACGAGACGCCTTCGGGAATCGGCAGCAGGTTCTCGAGCGGGACGGCAAGAAACTCGGCGGCCGCGCCCGGAGCCCTCTCGCCCAGCATGCCGCGGCCTTCGATCAACGGGTCGATGAGGACGCGGTCCCCGCTCCGCGGTCCGGCCGCCTCCGCGCCGGGCCCGAAGCCCGCGATCTCTCCCGCCGCGTCGCCACACGGCGTCATGGGGAGCGACACCCGCAGTCCCGTCGTGCCGCCGAGCATCATCGGATCGAAGCCGTTGAGCGCGCAGGCGCGGATGCGGACCAGGGCCTCGCCGGGCGCGGGTTCGGGGTCCGGAACCTCGCCCACGTAGAGTGCGTCGGCGTCGCCGTGCCCGTCGTAGAGGACCGCCCTCACCGCATCAGCCCACCAGCGACGAGTAGGTCCCGCGTCCGACCGCGCACAGGCGCCCCTCCTCGTCGTGCACGTCGACGTCCGACACCGAGATCGTACGGCCGTGACGCCGCAGCCGGGCCGTGGCGAGCAGGGACGGACCCGTGCAGGGGCGCAGGTAGTCGACGCGCAGCGAGATGGTCGGGACCCCGCCCCCGGCTCGCACGGCGACGACCATGTCGGCGGCGATGTCGATCAGCGACGCGACCGGGCCGCCGTGGTACATCGTGCCGTCGCCGCGCGTCAGCTCGGGCTGCTTGGCCATCCTGAAGACCGCGGTGTCCTCGCCCAGCTCCTCGAGCGTGATGCCGAGCGCGACGATCGCCTCCGACTCGGCGAGGATGGATTCGATGAGGGCCCGGGCGTCCGAATCCCGACCCTCGCCGGTCCGCGCCGCGCCGGACTTCGTCATGGTGGCGGGAGGGCGCTCGTGAAGGGGGTATTGGCGTAGTAGAGGAGCAGGAACACAAGGAGCAAGATGGCGACCCAGATGACGGAGGTGCCGGTGGGCCAAGTGCGTCCCAGCACGCCCTTCGGGCCCATGTAGCGCCGCGCCGATCCGATCGCGCCGCCCGCCGCGACCACGGTGCGCGCCGCGACGGCATTCCGTAGCCGCCTCGCGACGCCCCCGGCCGTGAGCGCCAACCCCGCGCCGAAGCGGCGATAGAACCAGTCCGCATCCAAGTTCGTCGAGGGCAGCTCGTGCGGCTCGCGATCCGACAGCCGCAGCCACACGAAGGCGAGGACGGCGAAGAAGAGCAGCTGCAGTTGGCTGATGACGTGCGCTCTCGTGAACGGCACGTAGGTCACCTCGTACGGCAGGTTCGGATACAGGAACCAAGTCGGGAACGTCCCGTTGAAGACGCACAGGAAGGCCGCCATCCCCATCGCAATGAGCATGCTCGTCGGCGCCTCCTTCGTGCGGATCCCGGAATCCGGACCGAAGAAGCCGTAGAAGGGGATCTTGATTCCGGCGTGGTGCAGGACGCCGGCGGAGGCGAAGAGGAGGAAGAGCCACGCCACGTCGAGGTTCTGCTCGAGGGCGGCCGCCATCACCATCGACTTGCTCACGAACCCGCTGAAGAGCGGGAAGGCGGAGATGGAGGCGGCGCCGACGATGCACAGCCCCGCCGTCTTCGGCATGCTCTTGTACAGTCCGCCCAGCTCGCTGCACTTCGTCGTGCCGGTCCGGTAGAGGACGGCCCCCATCGACATGAAGAGGAGCCCCTTGAAGAGCACGTCGTTGAAGGCGTGCGCCACCGCCCCGTTCACGGCCATCTCGGTGCCGATCCCGACCCCGCACACCATGAAGCCGATCTGGTTGATCATGCTGTAGCCGAGCACCCGGCGCAGATCGTTCTCGATCACGGCGTAGAAGATCGGGAACATCGTCATCACGACGCCGACCCAGATGAGGAGATCGGTGCCCGCGAACCCGCGCGCGAGGGCGTAGACGGCGACCTTGGTCGTGAACGCGCTGAGGAAGACGGCGCCGCTGTAGGTGGCCTCGGGATAGGCGTCCGTGAGCCAGTTGTGCAGCAGCGGGAAGGCCGCCTTGATCCCGATTCCCAACAGGATGAGCCTTGTGCCCAGCGTCTCCGTCCCCAAGTGGTCGAAGGCGACCGACCCCGTGGCCCGCGCGTGGGCGATGATCCCGGCGAGCAGGATGACGCCCGACCCGATCTGCACGATGAGGTAGCGGATGCCCGCCCGGTACGAACGCTCCGAGCGGCGCGCCCACACGAGGAAGACGGAACTCAGCGCCAGAAGCTCCCAGAAGACGAAGAGCGTGATCAGGTCGCCGGCCCCCACGGCGCCCACCGCGGCGCCCGCGTAGACCAGCGCCGAGGCGTCCTCGAGCGCGCTCCCCCCGCGCCGCGCGAAGACGAGTCCGATGAAGGCCGCGATGTGGAAGAGCAAGCCGAAGATGCGGCTCAGCCCGTCGACCCGGAGCAGCGTCAGCTCGTAGGAGAAGATCGACACCCGTCCGAACTCCCCCTCCCCTGCCGACACGAGGAGGACGAGGCTGGCGACGGGCAGGAGCAGCACCCAGGCCGAGCGCGCCCGGCCCCGCAGCAGAGGCACGAGGAGCGCCCCCAGGATCATGGCCGCGGCGGGAGGGAGGCTACCGGTCATAGTAGTCCTCGTCGCGCATCACGCCCTTCCGCAGAGCCTTCGCCGTGTAGACGATCGCCGTGTAGGCGAGGAAGCCGTAGAAGACGTAGAAGCCGGGGAAGCCCTCCCAGCCGCGCTCCGGGTGTCGCAGCTCGAACCCCGAGATCCGCTTGAGGAGCGGGTTCAGGAGGTCGAGCGCGAACACGACCGCGCAGACGACGAACAGGATCGCGATGAGCCGCTTCCAGCGCTTCGGGTCGTCGAAGTAGTGCCCGCGCCCGCCGGCGCCTCCCTTCCGCGCAGCCATCTTTTCCGCAGTCATGGGTCTACGCTCCGAACCAAGGGACGAGCAGGCGATAGACGTCGTCCGCGAGGAAGAAGAGGACGACGCAGCCGAGCGCCGTGAACGACAGCGCGGCGAGGCAGAAGGCGGGCGCTTCGCGGAAGCCGGCCGGCTCCGAACCGTCCGCGGGCTTCGAGAAGAAGGCGCGGATGGGAATCGGGATCAGGTACGCGATGTTGAGCAGCGAGGAGATCATGAGCACGGCGACGAAGAGGATCTGGCCCGCGTCGAGCGCCCCGAGCGCCAAGTACCACTTGCTCCAGCTCCCCCCCAGGGGCGGCACGCCGATGACGCTGAGGGCGCCGACGAGAAAGGCGATCATCGTGACCGGCATCGCCCGTCCGAGCCCGCGCATGTCGCTGATCTCCGTCTTGTGCGCCGCCACGTAGATCGCGCCCGCGCAGAAGAAGAGCGTGATCTTGCCGAAGGCGTGCATCGCGATGTGCATGCTGCCGCCCACGATGCCCCACGTGTTGGCGAGCGCCGCCCCGAGCACGATGTAGGAGAGCTGGCTCACCGTCGAATAGGCCAGCCTCCGCTTGAGGTTGTCCTGCGCCATCGCCACGAGGGAGCCGGCGATGACCGTGAACCCGGCCGCGTACATCAGCCACGTGTTGATCCCGGTCGAGGCCAGCAGGTCGGGGCCGAAGATGTAGACGGCCACCTTCATCACCGTGAACACGCCCGCCTTCACCACGGCCACCGCGTGCAGGAGCGCGCTCACGGGCGTCGGCGCCACCATCGCGGCGGGGAGCCAGCGGTGGAACGGCATGACCGCGGCCTTCCCCGTCCCGAACACGTACAGCGCGAGGAGGACGAGCAGCACGGAATCGCTTGCCCGGCCCGCGAGGATGCCGCCCGCCCGGAAATCGAGCGTCCCCGCGAGCGCGTACGTCCACGCGACGGCGAGGAGGAGGAAGCCCACGGAGGTCGTGACGAGAACCCCCAGGTACGTGCGGGCCCCCTTCATCGCCTTGGGCGTCCCGTGGTGGGACACGAGGGGGTAGGTCGAGAGCGTGAGAACCTCGTAGAAGAGGAAGAGCGTGAGCATGTTGCCCGCGAGCGCCACGCCCATCGCCGCGCAGATGGAGACGGCGAAGCAGACGTAGAAGCGCGTCTGGTGCGCTTCCCCGTGCGCCCGCATGTAACCGATCGAGTACAGCGACGTGACGATCCAGAGGCTCGACGCGACGAGCGCGAAGATCATCCCGAGCGGCTCCAGCCGCAGCACGAGGGGGAGGTTGGGGAGCAGCCACACCAGCACGACCCCGGGGTTCGCGCCGGCGAGGACGTGCTCGAGGAGCGACACGACGAAGGCGAAGAGCGCCACGCCGGTGGCGAGGGTGGCGGCCTCCCGCGCGTTGGGCCAGCGGCCGAGCGCCGCGATGAGCACGGCGCCCGCGAGGGGGATGACGAGCGCCAGATACAGCGGGACGAGACCGCTCACGGCATGCCCCGGAGCACGGCCTCGGCCGCCTGCCGCGCGATGCCCGCCGAATAGTCGGTATAGAGGCCGAAGAAGACCGTGGCCCCGAGCAGCACCCACGTCGGGATGAGCATCGAGAGCGGCGCCTCGCGCGCCTCGCGCGCCCGCTCGCTCGGTTCATGGAAGAAGGCGGTCTCGACCACGCGCCACACGTAGGCGAGGGCGAGGAGCGAGCTGAGGAGCACGAGGATGGCGATGAGCACCCCGTCCCGCTCGAGCGCCGCCTCGAGGAGGATCCACTTGCTGACGAAGCCGGCCGTCGCCGGCACGCCGATGAGCCCGAGACCGCCGAGCGCCCACGCGGCCATCGTCCACGGCATCGCGCGCCCGATCCCGGCCATGTCATCAAGGTCGACGGAGTGCAGCCGCAGCATCACGCACCCCATCGCCATGAAGAGCCCGCCCTTGATGAGCGCGTGGTTGAACAGGTGGACGATGCCGCCGGTGAGCCCCGTCGCGGTCGCAAAGCTGATGCCGAGCACCATGTAGCCGATCTGCGCCACCGAGGAGTAGGCGAGCATGCGTTTCACGTTGCGCTGGAAGATCGCCGCCGCGGAGGCGACGAAGATCCCTGCGAGAGCCAGCGGCATGAGCGCGCGTCCGAGTCCGAGCTGCTCGAAGGAGAACTCGAGGCCGAACACGCTGAACATGAAGCGCAGCAGGATGTAGACGGAGACCTTCGTGGCGGTCGCCGCGATGAAGGCGCTCACGACCGACGGCGCGTACGCGTACGCATTCGGGAGCCAGACGTGGAGCGGGAAGAGCGCCATCTTCAGCGCGATCCCGACCGTGAGGAAGCCGAAGGCGACCAGCGCCGTGCGCACGCCATCCACGGCGGCAAGCCGCCCCGCCATGTCGGCCATGTTCAGCGTACCCGTCATCTGGTACATGAGGCCGATGCCGATGAGGATGAACGTGGCCCCGATCGTGCCCATCACGAGGTACTGGAACGCCGCGGGCAGCGCTTGCCGGCGGCCCCCGAGCGCGATGAGCGCGTAGGACGAGAGCGCCGAGATCTCGAGGAAGACGAAGACGTTGAACAGGTCTCCGGTGATTGCGATGCCGAGCAGCCCGGTGAGGCAGAGCAGATAGAGCGTGCAGAAGAGGTAATGCCGGCTGGCCGGGACCTCGTCGGTGAGGCTGCGCGGCGCGTAGGTCAGGACGAGGGCGGCGATCCCGGACACGAAGAGCAGGACGAAGGCGGCCAGCGCGTCGACCCTGTACTCGATCCCCCACGGCGCCGCCCACCCCCCCAGCGCGTAGCTGATGACGCCCGCCTCGAGCACCTCGCCGAGGAGGAAGACGGAGATCAGGAAGGTGAGCCAGCACACGCCCGCCGAGAACGGGAGAACCAGCGAGCGCCGCCTGAGGATGATGCACACGGGCGCCGCGAGGAGCGGGATGACGACCTGCAGGACCGGCAGCTGGGCCTGGATCGCCTCCATCATCGAGCCTCGTCCTGTGCGTAGATCTCATCCTCCTCGATCGTCTCGTACGCCTCGCGGATGCGCACGACGAGTGAGAGCGCGACGGAGGTCGTCGCCACGCCCACAACGATCGCCGTCAGGATGAGGACGCTCGGGAGCGGATTGCTGTAGACCTCCAGCCCCTCGGCCGTGATCGGCGCCGTCCCCCCGCTGACCTTCCCGACCGTGATGTAGAAGAGGAAGACCGAGGCTTGGAAGATGTTGAGCCCGATGACCTTCTTGATGAGGTTCCCGCGCGCGATGACGATGTAGAATCCCGTCATCATCAGGAAGATGACGACCCAGTAGTTGTAGAGGCCGAGGACGGTGTCGAGGACGGTCTCCGTCATGCGCGCCCTCGTCCCGCGAAGGTCGAATAGACCGCGATCATGACCGCGGCGACCGTCATCCCGACGCCCAGTTCGACGACGAGGATGCCGTAGTGCTGCCCCGTCGATGGGTGCGCGGCGTTCAGCGCATCGTAGTCGAGGAAGTTCCCGCCCATGAGCATCGTCGCGACCCCGGTGCCCGCGTATACGAGCACGCCGGTCGCGATGACCAGTTCGATCATGCGGGCCGGGGCCACGCGGCGGACCGCGGTGAGCCCGAAGATGAGCCCGTAGAGCACGAAGCCGGCCGCGAAGATCACGCCCGCCTGGAAACCGCCGCCCGGCCCGTAGTCGCCGTGGAACTGCACGTAGAGGGCGAAGAGGAGGACGTAGGGCAGCAGGAGCTTGCTGACGACGCGTAGAATCGTGTGGTCCGTCATGGCGCGCGCTCCCCCTCCCCGCCCGGGGGCCGGCGCTTGCGGCTCCCTCGCAGGAGAACCAGCACGGCGATGCCCGCCGTGAAGATGACGACGGTCTCGCCGAGCGTGTCGTAGCCCCGGTAGCTCGCCAGTACCGCCGTGACCACGTTCGGCACGTGGATGTCGTGCTCCGTGCGCTCGACGTAGGAGGGGTGCGGGTAGTTGCTGGCCGGAGCCTCCGGGTCGCCGAAGTGCGGCATATCCAGCGTCCCGTAGACGAGCGCCGCCCCGGTGACGGCGACGATGAGCAGCGGCAGCGCGGGCCGCCGCACGGGAGTCTTCGCCTTGCGCGTGGTGAGCGCGAGGGTGGCGAGCGCGAGGATGGTCGAAACCCCGGCGCCGACCGAGGCCTCCGTGAAGGCGACGTCGGGCGCGTCGAGCAGGAGCATCCAGGAGGCGCCGAGGAAGCTGTAGATCCCCATCAGCATGACGGCGGCGAACAGGCCGCGCATGCGCACGACCGCGACCGCCGTCGCGCACAGGAGCGTGAGGAGGAGTGCCGTGACGATCTGGACCTCGAGGGCTACGAACTCGATGTCGCCTCCTCCGTCTCATCGACGTGCGGACGGAGCCCCGTCTCAAGCGCCGCGTTGGCGAGCGCGTGGGTGGCCGTGGGGCTCGTAATCCAAAGCAGGACGAGGATCGCGAGGAGCTTCACGGCCACGATCCAGTGCGGCGAGAGGAACATGAGCCCGGTCAGAATCAACCCCGCCCCCAACGTGTCCGTGATCCCGGCTCCGTGGATGCGGCAGAAGAAATCGGGCAGGCGTACGATGCCGATCCCGCCGATGACCGCGAAGATCGCGCCGGCGAGCGCGAGGACGGAACTCACGATCTCGAGCGTCACGAGCTTCGCTCGCGGTCCGGGTCGGCGAAGTTTCCGTACTT
This sequence comes from Candidatus Palauibacter poriticola, assembly GCA_012270965.1. Taxonomy (GTDB): domain Bacteria; phylum Gemmatimonadota; class Gemmatimonadetes; order Palauibacterales; family Palauibacteraceae; genus Palauibacter; species Palauibacter poriticola. The sequence continues at coordinate 73,470 of JAAXHJ010000020.1, read as the reverse complement.
GGAGAACCTGAGCACGGCGATGACGCCGATGAAGTTGATGAGGGCGTACACGAGTCCGAGGTCGAGGAAGTCCGGCCGGTCCGTCACGAACCCGATCACGGCGATGAGGAGAACCGTCTTCGTGCCGAACATGTTCAGCGCGAGAATGCGGTCGAAGACCGTCGGCCCCTTCCCCGCCCGCACGAGGGCGAGCCCCATCGTGACGATGATCGCGGCGACGACGGCGGCGAGGATCATCCGCGCCCCTCGACCCGCGCAACCCGCCGGTCCATCTCGCCCGTGAGGACGCCTTCGGCGGCCTCCTCCGTCAGGGCGTGAACCGTGATGTGGTCGCCCTCCGTATCGATCGTCACGGTCCCGGGTGTGAGCGTGATGGAGTTGGCGTAGATGACCCGGCCGACATCGGTGCGCTGTCCCGCCCGCACGCGGATCACGCGGGGACGGATCGGCAGGCCCGGCTTCAGGATGCGCAGGGCGACGTCGACGTTCGCCTTCACGATTTCGACGACGAGCCAAGGCAGGTAGCGGAGCAGCCCCGCCGGGAGCTGGATCGGCAGCCCCTCGTCACCGACGATCCGCATGCGAAGGGAAATGAGGACGACGAACCCGATCGACGCGGCGCCCAGGCCCAGGAGCAGCGGTTTGTCGAAGTACCCCGACAAGAGGAGCCACACGGCCGCCAGGATGGCGACGAGACCGGCGGTGTCGGTCACGGCTTCGGCGTGGGGGGTCGAGCGGCTCGCGGCATGTTGGCGCCCGGACGTTGAGTGAAGGTTGATCAGCCCGTGTGAACGAACGACCCCAGAATGGCGAACCGGCCGCACGGGCGCGAGAGGCTCCCGCGCGATCCGCCCCAGCGGCCGGCGCCGGTCAGTCTACCACTGCGATTGCGCTCCGTCGACGATCTGCTGGACCAGGTTCTCGAGCGCGACGATCAGCGCCTGGTCCTCGGTTTCCGCTCCGGGTTCGTACTCCCCGGTCCCGGTCAGGCTCTGATTGCCCCAGATGATGAGGTTCTCGGCCACATCCAGAATCTCCACGGAGACGCTGACGGTCACGCGGCGCTGAAAGACGTCCGCGCCGACGCCCCCGACGGCGTCGAAGTTGACCGCTTCATCGGCGTAGCGCCGGATCTGGGCCGTGATCACGGCGTCTGCCTCCTCCTCGGAGGCGAGCCGCAGACCCAGCCGCTGGCGCGCGGCCGTGAGGAGTTCGTCCATCAGCGACTCCGCGATCCCGAACTGCGTGCTCTCGTTTTCGACCGGGGCGACCCAGACGGTGCGCATGTGGCTGGGCAGCCCGCCGCCGCCGGAGAAGCCGTAGCACCCCGCCAGCATGGTGAGCATCGCGGTCGCGGCCGTCGCTCCGGGGCGGAATCGGCAGGACATAGTCTTCCTCGTCGTATGGCTGTGATTGATCCGTTGCGCTCAGTAACTCCCAACGTACCCCGCTCGAGTCCACGATGTCCCGGTACCGGGCCTCCCGCGGCCAACGGCGGTCGCTCCCCCACTCGAGTTCGATCCACCGCTCGCGGCGCCCGGCCCGCCGCTCCTCGAGGCGGGTGAGCCGTCCCTCCGCAAGATAATAGCTCCGCAGCGCGCCTCCTTCGACCGCGAACTCGAGGACGCGGAAGCCGGGGATCTCGAACCCGTCGGCGGGGGGCGCGTCGCCGGGCCGAAATACGCCCGCCATGGCGTAAAGGAAGACGGTCGGGGGCAGATCGACGCCCTCGAGGTCGCCCGAGGTGGCCAGGGCCCCGTCGACGAGCGTCGCCTGGAGGCCTCCCTCCCCCGTCGAGAAGAGGTCGAGACGAAAGCGGTCGGGGGGGTTCACGCGGGCGGCGCCCTCGCCGCGGAAACTCCCGCTCTCGCCGGCGTATTCCCACCTGAAGACGACGTGCATCGGCTGCTCGGTACCCGAGTCCGCGCGCGCCCGCCGCGCGACCTCCTCCGCGTCGGGCATCGGGGTGCCGCGCTCGAAGCCCCCGCCGCAGGCGGTGAGGGGGAGGACGAGGAGCGGCCACGGGGCGCGGCGCGCCGGAGTACGGATCATGTGACGGCCGGCGGGACGGCGGGCGGGGCAGCGACGGCCGGGAGGGTCTCCAGCCGCCGCTTCACGGCGTCCGGAAACCGGTGGGGACGGCCCCCCGCATCGGTACACACGAGGGCGGTGCGGGCGCGGGCGAGCGTCGCGTCGTCGGACGCGCGCGCGATCCGGTAGGCGAACACGACTTCGCGGCTGCGGACGCGTTCCACGCGGGTGTGAATCCGGATGAGTTCGTCGTACTCAACCGGCATCCGGTACTCGACTTCAACCCGGGAAACGGGGAGCCAGAGACCCCCCCGCTCGAGTTCTGCATACGACACGCCGCGCTCCCGCATGAGCGCCGTGCGCCCGAGTTCGCACCACACGAGGTAGTGGCGGTGGTGCGCGCGCCCCATCTGATCCGTCTCGGCATACCGTACGCGCACTTCCGTCGTTCCGGCTCCGTTTGCCCCTTTCATGTCCGCAATATGCTCCCACGACGCACCGGGTGTCGAACTTTCCTCGGTGACGGGGTTCGCCGCCGCCCGCCGCCGCCCGCCTCCGGGCCCGCCACCGCCCGCCGCCGGGTTTGACGGGCCGCGCCCGGCGCGCCGAGCTTCGGCCCCATGCCCGAACGCACCGTCGTCGTATCCGACATCCACCTCGGGGCCGTGGCCAAGGCGAACGCGCGCGCCTTCCTCGCCTTCCTCGAGGAGGTGGACCGCTGGGGCGATGAACTCCTCATCAACGGCGACCTGTTCGACTTCTGGTTCGAATACCGCGAGGTGATCCCGCGCGGTCAGCTCGATGTGCTCGCGCGCCTGCGGAGGCTCGTCGAGGGCGGCGTGCCGGTCCTGTTCATGGGCGGGAACCACGATGCGTGGGGGGGGAGTTTCCTCCGCGACGAGGTCGGAATCGAAGTCCTCGAGGAGCCGACGCGGCGACGCATCGCCGGGCGGCGCGCATACATCGCGCACGGCGATGGACTCGGACCCGCCGACCGGGGCTACCGGGTGCTGCGCCGGGCCGCCCGCAGTCCGGTGGGGCGCGGACTGTTTCGGTGGGTCCACCCCGACCTCGGACTCCCCCTCGCGCGGCTCGCCAGCGGGACGCGGCGGACCCAGGCGGGAGGGGTCCGGAACGAATCGTCCCGGGCGTCGCTCCTTGCGCGGCACGCGGTGGAAGTGCTGGCCGCCCACGAGGATGTGGACCTCGTCGTGTTCGGTCACTCGCACCGCCCGGAGGTCACCGAACTCGCGCCGGGGAGGTTCTATCTCAACTCCGGGGACTGGCTCCATCACAACAGCTTCGCCGTCGTGACCCCGGACGAGATCCGCTTGGAATCATACCGGGGGCCGGGCGAAGGCTGAGTCCGGACGGCGGCGGGACGGCCGGCGGCGGGACGGCCGGCGGTCCCAATCAGGGGAAATCGACCTTGAAGCCGAGGGCGATTCCGACGAATCCGTCGGCGGGAGGGCCGATCGAGGGCTCGAAGTCCCAGAACTGCGTGGACACCCACGCGTCGAGACCGCTCAGAAAGGCGATGAACCCGGCGAGGACGATCCAGTTTTCCCGCTGTCCCGCGCGGTTGGAGATTCGTTCCTCGTTCTGCGGCAACTCCTCCTTCGCCGCGGAGAGCCGCCCGTCCGACTTGAAGACCATGAACAGGAAGACGGACTCCGCGGCGAAGTAGAAGGCGCCGCGCGCCGGGCGCCCGACCTCCAGTTGTCCCCAACCCGGAAGGATCAGCGAGCGGCCGAAGGCGCCGAGCGGCGAGATGGGAGGGCGCCGGCCCGTGGTGTCGGCGACGGGGCTCGGTGCGGCGGCGACGGAATCGGCGACTGCCGCGAGAGGCGGAGGATCCTGCGCCCACAGCGGCGAGGCGTCCAGCCCCCCACCAGCCAGCAGCGCCCCGGCGACCACAATGGTGGCGGGAACGTGTGGGAATCGAACCCACCCGGGACGCGCGAACGCCCCGTAACGGTTTTGAAGACCGCAGGCGACACCAGTCACCATCCGCTCCCGGTCATCCGTACCCTTCGTCATTCCGATCCGGATCTCACGCCGGCCGCGCTCGCCCGATCACCTCGATTTCGACCCGGGCCTCCAGGGGCAGCGCGCCCACGGCCACCGTCGAGCGCGCGGGATACGGGGGCTCGAAGTGGCGGGCGTAGACCTCGTTTACGGCGCCGAAATCGCCCATGTCCGCCAAGAAGATCGTCGTCTTCACGACATCTCCGAAGGCGAGCCCCGCCTCGTCCAGCACGGCCGCGAGGTTCGTCATTACGCGCTCCGCCTGGGAGACGACATCCGGGCCCACCAGCTGGCCGGTGGACGGGACCAACCCCACCTGCCCCGCGGAGTAAAACAGCTCTCCGGCCCAGTATCCCTGCGAATAGGGGCCGACGGCGGCGGGTGCGTGGTCGGTGTGGACGGGTCCGGTCTGCATGCTTGAGGCTCCTTTCGGGGGCGGGCGCTCGGCCGCCGCCACCGGGCGCGGCGCGGCGGTTCCGCGGGCCGTCGCCGCCTTGCATCGGATCGGTGGGAGCCGGTAACCTCGCCCGTACGCCCCATCGCTGGAGGCGAGTCGTTGCGTTCGAACGCGTTCTGGCGGTCGGGCGAACATACTTCGATCCCCCGGAGAGCGCCAAAGACCGTGCCCGACGGCTCCGCCCGCCGTTCCGCCGCCAGACTCGCCCGCAATGCCGTGCTCCGCCTGGCCTTGGCGGTCGAGGCGTATTTCAGGCTTCTACTACGCGTGTCGAGGGCCTGTTTGAGTCGGCCCTTCTACGGCGGCGACCTCGTGCAGCAGATGGACACAATCGGTGTCGCCTCGATCTTTATCGTCATGTTGACGGGCCTTTTCACGGGGATGGTGCTCGCCCTCCAGTCCGCCGTGGAAATGGAACGCTTCGGGGCGACGGTCTACATCGGCCGCGTGGTGGGGGCCAGCACGATACGCGAACTCGGCCCCGTCCTCACGGCGCTCATCGTCACCGGGCGGGCGGGAGCCGGGATGGCGGCGGCACTGGGCGCGATGCGGGTCACGGAGCAGGTCGACGCACTCCGCACGATGGGCGTGGACCCGATCCGCAAACTCGTCGTGCCGCGTCTCCTGGCCGCCCTCGTGATGCTCCCCGTGGTCACGATCATCGCCGATGCCGTGGCGATCCTGGGCGGACTCCTCGTCGCGGTGCTGACGCTGGATTCCACGGCCCAACTGTACATCAACTCCGTGTGGGCAACCCTCGCCCAGAGCGGCTTCGTGCTCACGGTCGTCCCCATCGACCTGATTCAGGGACTCGTCAAGCCCTTCGCGTTCGGCGGGATCATCGCGCTCACGAGCTGCTTCCACGGCCTTCGCGCCGAGGGCGGTACGGAGGGGGTCGGGCGGGCGACGACGCGGGCCGTGGTGACCTCGTCCATCCTCATCCTCGCGGTGGATTACTTCCTCACCCAGATCCTGCTCGTCATGTTCCAATGGTGAGGAGGGATCCGACATGAGCGACCGTACGCCGGCCGGCGCGCCGGAGCCGGGAAGCGAGGCCTTCGAGGCGGAGTTGCGCGACGAGATTCGCCGCGAGTTGCAAACCCACGAAGGCGGGGCCGGGCAACCCAACATCGTCGAACTGCGCGACGTGTGGCTCTCGTTCGGAGCCCGCGACGTGCTGCGCGGCGTGTCGCTGGGCGTCTCTCGGGGCGGGACGCTCTGCATCCTCGGCGGGTCGGGGGTCGGGAAGTCGACGATCCTGCGCCTCATGCTCCGGCTCCTCCTCCCCGACCACGGTGAGGTCCTCATCGAGGGACGCGACATCAGCGCGGTTTCCCGTCCGGAGGCTCTGGCCCTGCGGGTACGGATGGGGATGGTGTTCCAGGGATCGGCGCTCTTCGACTCCCTGAACGTGTTCGACAACGTGGCCTTCCCGCTCTACGAGCACACGAAGCTGGGGGATGATGAAATCCGGGAGCGCGTCGAGGAGGTGCTGTCCTTCGTGGACCTCGACCCGACCGTGGTCCTCCCTCTGCTCCCGTCCGCACTGTCCGGCGGTATGCGCAAGCGCGTCGCCATCGCGCGGGCGATCGTGCACCGGCCCCCCATCCTCCTCTTCGACGAACCGACGAGCGGGCTCGATCCGATCACGACGCGGACGATCGATGAACTGATTCTGAAGCTGCGGCGGGAACTTCACGTTTGCGTGGTCGTAGTGACCCACGATGTGCGGTCCGCCTCCAGGATCGCGACCGAGACCGCGCTCCTGAGGGACGGGGAGATTATCTTCAGCGGAACACCGGAGGAGATGCACGCCACGGAAGACCGCTATGTTCGGGCTTTCAGCGGCTAGCGCGGGGCGGAGGGATACGATGCGACGGTCGGAGCCGATCACATGGGACCAGATGCGCGTGGGGTTCGTCCTCATCTTCTCTCTCATCCTTCTCGCCTTGTGCGTCCTTTTCGTGGGCCGGATGGGGGACGTGTTCGGCGAGCGCTATGAGCTTGTCGCGCTCATGGAATCCGCTTCCGGGCTCCGCCCCGGAGCCGCCGTCCAAGTGGCCGGGCGCGGCGTCGGCCAGGTCGAGCGCGTGGAGTTCATCGCCCCGGAGGAGCGCGGTGACTCCAACGCGGCCGTCGCGGTCTGGCTCGGCGTCAACGTGGGCGTCCGAGAGCAGATCCGGCGCGGCTCGCGCGCCCGCGTGCGGACGCAGGGGCTGCTCGGCGACCGTCTCATCGACATCGAACCGGGGTCTCCCGATTCGGCAACCCTCGTTCCGGGAGACACCATCGGAACGGCGCCGGCGCTGAGCTACGACGAACTCCTCGGCCAGGCGGCCGACGCCGTCCTCGGTCTCACGCAGCTTTCGAACGATCTCTCCGCTACGCTGGCCCGCGTCTCAGGCGGCGAGGGTTCGCTTGGACGCCTCCTCGTCGACGAGGCGCTCTACGACGGCCTCGTCGACCTCAACGAGAACCTCGCGGCCGTGCTGGGGCCGATCGCGGACGGGGAAGGCTCCTTCGCCCGCCTGCTCGAGGATCGGGAGTTTTACGACCGCCTCGTTTCCTCCTTCGCCCGCCTCGACACGGCGACGTTGGCGCTGGCCGCCGGCGAGGGGACGCTCGGGCGTCTGCTGGCGTCGGACTCGCTGTATCGCGCGCTCGCTTCATCCGCGACCCGGGCCAATTCGATCCTGGGCCTCATCGAGAGCGGCGAAGGGGCGGTCGGGCAGCTCGTCGGCGACGAGACCCTGTACGAGGAGCTGGTCAAGGTCGTGGTGGATCTGAACGCGTTCCTCGCCGAGGTGCGGGCCAACCCCGGCAGGTTCATCCCGCCGATTCGGGTCTTCTAGCCGACAGCCCGTGGCCTCGGCCCCGCCGCGCTCGGGAGGGCGCCGACTCGGGGTCTCGCCACCGGCCGGCAGATTTTCCGCAAGAACTCTCCAAGGGTTTCGGCACCGCGGCGCGGCCGACCCGGCGGCCATGAACCGTTGGCGTTAGAGGTCGTGCAGCGTCTGGAAGTCGACGACCTCGAACTCGCGCGCGCCGGCGGGGAGCCTCACGTTCACGAGTTCGCCCTTCCTTCTCCCGAGTAGCGCGCGGCCGATCGGCGATTCCATCGAGATGTCGTTGGTCTCGATGTCGACGTCGTCGCCGATCGTGAGGTTGAAGGACTCGATCTCGTCGTCCTCCAGATCGCGCACCGCGACTCTCGAACCGAACCCGACCCGGTCCGCCGGGATGTTGTCGATATCGAGTTCTCCGAGCTGCGACATTCGGCGTGCCAGATAGTCGAGCCGCGCCCGCACGAAGCCCTGCCGCTCCAAGGCGGCGGTGTACTCGGAGTTCTCCCGCAAATCGCCCTGGGCGACGGCCTTCTCGATCTCTCTCGGAAGGATGACGTTCAACTCGTGGAGAAGGGTCTCCGCTTCGTCCCCGATCCTGCGCTGCAGTTCTTCGATCATCCGGAACCTCCTCGACCCATCGGGCCGGACGCAAAAAAATCCGAGGCGCTCCCGGAAGGGGAGGCGCCCCGGGTGGAGCCCTTCATTGCTGCTGGCAGCCCGTGGCAAGGCCCCGCCACGGGCTGTGAGTGGAGGCGGCGGGAATCGAACCCGCGTCCGCGAGCCCATCCGCCACGGCATCTACGTGCGTAGTTCGCGATCAAGTCTCGTCCCGCGAGGGTTCACGAACGACCCCTTGCGAAACCAGCCGTGTACGCGGCTCTCGCCGTGCTCTCGTCACCCGCGGCTCACGGCGCGCCGGGGTGACCAGCCCGATTCGTCGACGTCCGCCGGGAGGTCCTCGGGCCCGGATCTCTCGGGGACGGGCTACGTAGGTTTACGCAGCCAGAGCCAAACCGTCGTTGGCACCTAAAGGTCTCCCGGTGTTTAACGAGGCCCCGGGCACCTCGGCACGCTTCCGCGGCTTCCGGTTCACGCGTCGAAGCCGTGTCGCCCCCCATACTCGCAAGGCTGGCAGCCCGCGGAAAAGCTCCGCTGCGATCAAGCGCCGCTGGATCTCGCCACGGACTGCTACTCCACACGGTCGTTTATCCCGGCGCGCGGCGCAAGTTCCGGGGGCGGCCCCGGAGGTTCTTTGACAGCCGGAAACCGGCACGGGTATACTCGGGGTCTGCCGGGTCCGGCGCAGCCGGTTCCCGTTGATTCGATATGCGCCCCGCGCTCGTGGGGAGGAGACATAGATCCAAGTGAAGCTTCGTGAATTGTTCGTTCCGTCCGCCATCAAGCTCGACTTGGCGGCCGAGACGAAGGATGAGGCCCTGAGGGAACTTGTGTCGTGTATGGGCCTCGACGAGAAGTCCGAGGGAATCCTCTACAAGATGTTGAAGCGGCGGGAGAATCTGGGGTCGACCGGGATCGGCCGCGGCATCGCGATCCCCCACTGCCGTTCGCTCGTCGTGACCCGGTTGAGGGTCGCGTTCGGCCGCAAACTCTCGGGTCTCGACTTCAAGGCGATCGACGAGAAACCCGTTCGCTACGTCTTTCTCATCGTCGCGCCGCCGCTGGAGGTTTCGAATCAGTATCTCCCGGTGCTCGGCAAGATCGCGCAGTTCGGTAAGGAGGCCGACGTGCCGGAATCGCTCGCGGAAATATCGAGCCCCGAACAATTCATCGAGTTGCTCGACGCGAAGGATCTCTAGTGCATCAGCAACTCGAACTGCTTCTTCAGATCCAGGACCTGCGCATGCAGCGTCGGGGCCTCACGGATGGAACGCTGACGGACCTCGAGACGGACGTCTTCGACATCAAGGTCGAAGACGCGATCCGCTCGCTCGACGAGAAGGTCGAGGAGCTGGCGGGGGAGCTGACGCGGCGGATCCGGGAGCGCTATTGCCGCATCGCCGACAAGGCGCCGCGAGTCGTCGCGCCGGTCATCAACGGGATCTGCTACGGCTGCTTCGTGGCGGTCTCCACCGCCCGCGCCTCCGAGGCGGATCGCAATCTTCGCGTCGAATCGTGCGAGTACTGCGGCTGTTTCCTCTACCACGTCGCCTAACGCGGCCCGCATGAGACTCAGCCGGCGTGGCGGGCGAGGACTCTCCCTCCGGCGGTGCGCCGGGTCACGCCTTCCCGGTCCAGGTATTCGAGGAGCGGGATCAGGTATTTCCGGGAGAGCCCGAACGCTTCCTTGAACCGCGCGGGCGGGGCCGGCGCGCCATCGGCGAGAAGCTCTCTCGCGCGCGCCTCCATCGTCTCCAGAGCCCCGACGGCGAAGTGCAGCTCGGGCGTGACCGCCTTCGTTGTGCCGGATTCCTGCAGCAGGCGGAGGAGGTCGTCGAGCACGGGCCGGTCCAGGCGCAGCTTCTTCCCCAACTCCGTGACGAGGGGCGGCTGCAGTCCGGCGGCTTCGATCGTCGCGGCGAGTTGCGCCCGCCCCTCTTCCTCCCGCGGCGTGAGGCGGGGCGCGTGGCCCGGGAGCGCGAGCCGGGGCCCGCTCTCGAGCAGGCGACGTTCGGCGAGGAGTCGGCGGACGGCGGTCTCGCCCAGTTCGAGGTCGCAGGCCGGCGCCATGGCGGAGCGCACGGCCTCCTTCGACACGCCGGGGGCGCGGCGGTCCGCGGCGTGGAGGCGGGCCATGCGCTCCTCCACGGCCGTCATGGCCTCCACCACCGCGCCGGGTGCAAACCAGCGGGCGCCGATGCGCACGCATCCGGCCGTCTCCGCAGCCGTCTCGAGCGTGGCGTCGCGCCGTCCGAGGAGGATCGATGACGTGGCGACGGGGAGACCGCGCAGGCCCTCCAGAGCCACGGCGGCGGCGATCGCCTCCGCTGGGGCGCCATCGAGCATCCGCCCCCACGCTTCCGTCCGCGCCGGCCAAGCAGGCGGTGGGTTCAGCTCCGCCACGCGGACCCCGCCGATCGTCGTCACCGGCGAGTAGAAGCGGAGGATGGCCCGATCCCGCGTGCGGGCGAGGAGCGGCGCCTCGAGGGCGAGCACGGCCCAAGCGGTCGCCCCGGGGTCGACGGGCTGGCGATCGGCCGTCTGCAGGCGGGCCATGACTTCGCGGGTGCCGAGGTAGACCCTGAGACGCTGTCCGTGACGGAGGGGCCGGTCGCGACTCCCGAGCGCCCGCACGCGGACGCCAAGGCGCTCGCTCGGCTGCCACTCGGACGGATCCAAGAGCACGCTGCCCCGCTCCACGGCGGCCGGCGCGACGCCGACGAGCGCGACGGCGCACCTGCGGCCGGCGGTAACGCGGCGCCGGGGGTCTTCGTGCACTTGGAGCGCGCGCACGCGGGCCGAGTCGCCCCCGGGGAACACCCTCACCGTGTCCCCCACGCCGACGGACCCGCTCCACACCGTGCCGGTCACCACGGTGCCGGTGCCCCGGATCGAGAAGGACCGGTCGACCGGGAGCCTGAAGCGGTCGTCCACGCGGCGAGCACCGCCGATTCCCTCCGCCGATTCGCGCAGCGCGGCCCGCAGCGGTTCGATCCCGTCGCCCGTCAGGGCTGAGACCGGCACGATCCGCCATGACGTCCGGGCGGTATCCTCGTCCAGCAGGTCCCGGGTCGTCTCGTTCGCGAGGTCGAGCCAGTCCTCATCCACCCGGTCGCTCTTGGTGAGCGCGACGACCCCGCGCCGGATGTTCAGAAGTCGCGCAATCGCAAGGTGCTCGTGCGTCTGCGGCATCGGACCCTCGTCCGCCGCCACGACGAGGAGGAGGACATCGATGCCCGTGGCCCCGGCGAGCATGTTCTTGAGAAAGTCCTCGTGCCCCGGGACGTCGACGATCCCCGTCTCCAGGTCGGGATCGAGGTCGAGCCGCGCGAAGCCCAGGTCTATCGTGAGCCCCCGCTTCCGCTCCTCCAGCCAGCGGTCCGTCTCGACCCCGGTCAGCGCCCGCACGAGGGCGGTCTTGCCGTGATCCACATGGCCGGCGGTCCCGATCACGATTCCGCGCCGATCGCCCACGCCCTCGCTCACGGGGTGCTCACCGGTCGCTCACGGGTCTATCCGTCCAGCCGACGCAGGAAGGGCAGAGATTTCAACTGCGCCCCCTCCGCCACGTGGTGGCGGATGAACTCGGCCAGCCAGCGGCCCTGGCGGCCGTTGGCGCGGCTCCCTTCCGCCGGCCCGCCGGACACGAGGGTGCGCAGGGCAGCCAGCTCTCCCGGATCGAGTTCGGGCCCGAAGGGGCCGCACGAGCGGCAGCGAAGCCCGCCGGCCTCGAAGTCGAAGCGCGCGCCCGCCGCTCCGATGGGACTCCGGCACGCGACGCAACGTTCGACCTCCGGGCGGAAGCCCAAGGCGTTGACCACACCCCACACGTACTCGAACCCGCCGGCCGGCGCCCCCTCCCGGACCCTGCCGTGGAGTCCGTCGAGACCCTCGGTCAGCGTGCGGTACAGCTTCACATCGCCGTGCTCCGGGGCGAGGCGCATCACGAGTTCGCAGAGGACGGATGCGATCGTGAAGAGTTCGATCGAACGGTCGAGTCCTCTCCGGTCACGGAGGAGTTCGAAGTTGGAGAGGGTATGCAGGTCGCGTCCCTCCCGGCTGTAGAAGGTCGCCTCCCCCTCCACGAAGGGTTCCAGCAGGCCGCCGAAGCGGCTTCGGGGGCGCAACGCCCCGCGCGCGAGCGCGGAACAGGGGCCGAGGTCCCACGTCATCAAGCGCAGGATCTTGCTGGTCTCGCTGTACCGGTATGTTTGGAGAACCACCGCCCGGGTCGTGACGAGTCCCAACTCGGCCCCCGCCCCCGGGCGCGGTCAGCTGGGACGAAGCAGGATATCGGTCGTCCCCGCCCCGATCGGCACCTCATCGATGAACTCGCCCTCGGCCGAAAGTAGAACGAGCCGTCCCTGGCCGGCGGGCGCGTAGGTGGCGCAGAGCATCTGGCCGTCCAGAAACGCGGCTGCGACCCGGCAGTTGAGGTTCGAGCCGTCGCGGCCGCGCGGCTGGATCGGATTCTCCGGCCCGTTCACCCATGCCCGAATCGCAAAGCTGAACGACAGCACGTCCGTCTCCGTCGCGTCGACGCCCTTCGTGCGCACGATGTAGACGAGTCCGTCCCGCCCCGCTTCCATGGAGATTCCGTTTCCGCCAAGGGGGTTCACGTCCTGCACGCTCCGGGCGGACATGTCGATTTCGACGAGATTCCCGTCCCCCAGGGGGGCGGCGGTCAGCGGATCGACCCCACCGCCGGCTAAGAAAAGCATATTGTCTTCGAGCACGATGGCCTCGGTCACCCCAACCGTGCCTTCCGGAAGCCTCAACTCGTCGAAGTAGCTGCCGCTGATGAACTCGTGGAGGACGATGCGGGGCGGGCCGAGCGGCTCCCGGCCGCCGTCCTCGTCGTCGAGGTTGCCATCGACGGAGACGAGAAACTGCCCCGCCGGGATCACCCTCTCCACGAAGGTGCCCACGTCCTCGGCGGTGATCTGCGCCATCGGCGTGCCCGGGAAGGCCACGTACACCGCGTCGAGCGCCCGGGCGGGGATGAGCGCCCCCACCGTACCGCCGCCATCGATGATCACGGTCGGCTTACCGGGGTCCACGACGGCGTTGTTCGGAAACACGGCCAGCGTCTGTTCGTCGGTGGAGAAGGATCCGAACAGGACCTTGCTCCCTTCCGGAGCGTCCCACGCCGTCACCCACAGATCCTGGATGAAATCCGCCGTCCGGCCCTTGAAGCCCGCCCCCAACTGGATGTCGCGTCCGAAGGGGACGATCCGGCCATCGATCCGGTTGAACTGCTGCAGGGTTCCCGAGATGGAGTTGAGCACGGCGAATTCCGAGCGGTCCGGCCTTACAACATCGGGGTCGTCCGGTCCCGTCCCGTTCGAACCGCCACACCCGGCGAGGACCGCCAGGGCTCCGACCTGTATCCAGCTACGTCTCCGCATGATCCGCTCCTATGATGCCCAACCCGTCCGGTCCGCGCCCGGTCGTCCGTGGGGAGTCGGCGGCGCCCCGGCGGTTGGGTGCTTCCCGGCAAGGTCCGCTCCCGGGTCGTGAACGGCAAGCAGACGCCGCACCGCCCGTGTGGCTCCGGCGAGCTTCCGCCAGAATAACGTTTACGGGACCTCCGTCGGCGACGACGCGCCGCTCGCCGCCCCCCCGGCGACGCGCGGGAAGAAGCGTCTTGGCAGGCCGCGCCGCTCGAACGCAGCGGGGCTCTCGCCGCGGGGCTTTCGCCGCGGGCCGCTAGGGTTCGAAGCGGCCGAAGTCCTCCGGGTCCAGCCCCTTAAGATAGTCGCTCAGCGGCTCCTCGGGGGCCCGGGTTGGCGCGGTTCCGCGAGGCGGCGCTTCTCCCTCGGCCACGCCGGCCTCCTCGATTTCGAACGCGCTCGCCTCCAGTAGACTCTCCGCCGCATGAATCGGAACCCCGGCGCGAAGAGCCAGCGCGATGCTGTCGCTGGGACGCGCATCGATGGAGATGAACTCGTCCTCGCGCCGAAACACGAGCGACGCGTAGTAGGTGTTGTCGACGACCTTCGCGATCAGTACGCGGACGAAGGCGCCGTCCAGCCCGCGCACGACGGCGTTGAACAGATCGTGCGTGAGGGGACGGGTGAACTGGACTCCGGCGAGTTCCATCGCGATGGCCGAGGCCTCGCCGGGTCCGATCCAAATCGGGAGGAAACGGTCGCCGTCCTTCTCCCTGAGAATGACGACGGGGGCGCCCGTCGTCTTGTCGAGCCCGAGGCTCGCCACCGCGACCTCCCGCATCGCGGACTCCGTCATTGCGCCGCACTCCGGACCCCTCCGGACTGTCGGCGCCTAGGAGCCCGTGGCGAACCCTCGCTGCGTTCGAGCGGTGCCGCATCCCACGGGCTGCTATCCGGCGAGGTCATCGGTCCGGTCGGTCCTTTCCCACGTGAACCCATCGCCTTCGGGCTCGCGGCCGAAATGTCCGTAGGCGGCGGTGCGGCGGTAGATCGGCTTACGGAGGCCGAGCCGCTTGATGATCTCTCGCGGCCGAAGGTCGAAGACGTCCGTGACCCGGCGGGCGAGTTCGTCGTCCGGCCGGCGCCCCGTGCCGAAGGTGTCGACCCTCACGCTGACCGGCTCCTCGACCCCGATGGCGTAGGCGAGCTGCACTTCGGCCCGCCGCGCGAGTTTCGCCGCGACGAGGTGCTTGGCGATCCAGCGCGCCGCATACGCCGCGGAGCGGTCGACCTTGGACGGATCCTTCCCCGAAAAGGCGCCGCCGCCGTGCCTGCCCACGCCGCCGTACGTGTCCACAATGATCTTCCGCCCCGTGAGGCCCGCGTCGCCCCGCGGCCCGCCGATCTCGAAACAACCCGTCGGGTTGATGTGGCACCGCACCCGGTCCTCGTCGTACAGCTCGCTCGGCAACACGGGCCCGATGACCTCTTCCCTGATCGCCGCCTCGATCTCACCCGGCGCGATGTGGCCGTCGTGCTGCGCCGAGACGACCACCGTCGTGATCCGGGCCGGTTCCCCATCCCGGTATTCGACGGACACCTGCGCCTTCCCGTCCGGGCGCAGCCAAGCGATGCCTCCGGATCGCCGCACGTCGGCCAAGCGCTTCACCAGCGCGTGCGCCAGCATGATGGGGAGCGGCATCAGCTCCGGCGTCTCGTCGGTCGCGTATCCGAACATCATCCCCTGATCTCCGGCGCCACCCCCATCCACGCCCCGGGCGATGTTCGGCGACTGCTCGTCGATCTCGGTGAGCACCCTGCACGTGTCCCACCCGATTCCGAGTTCCGCGTGCGTGTAGCCGATGTCGCGCAGCACTTCCCGGACGGTGGCCTCGATGTCGATCGCGGCGGTCGTGGTGACCTCGCCGGCCACGAGGACGAGGTCCGTCGTCACGAGCGTCTCGCAGGCGACCCGGCCCGCGTCGTCTTCGGCGAGGATGCGGTCGAGGACCTCGTCCGAGATCTGGTCCGCGATCTTGTCGGGGTGCCCCTCGGTGACGGATTCGGACGAAAACGGTTGTATCCCCTTCACTAGGCTGAGTCTCCCACTTCGAGGTTCGCGGCGGAGCGCCGCAGAAGACGGAGTGGCCAAGATACTGGCCGCCCAATCGGACGGAGGCAACGCCGCGCCACGGAATCAGGAGATGTACAGCGGCGACCGCTCCACCGGAATCGCGTCCTCCAGCCGCACGAGGAGTTCTCCGGGCATCCCGGCGGGGGAGCCGTCGCGGCCGATGCGCCTCCACAGTTCCGACAACTCCGCCACGGAAAGGAGTCCCACGAGTTCCCTCACTTCGGGGATCGATGCGGGCGCGAGGCTGAAATCCCGATAGCCGAGCGCGAGCAGGAGAGCGAGCCCCACCGGTTCCGCGGCAAGATCTCCGCACACGCCGATGTCGAGGTCGAGGGCGGCGGCCGTGTTGAAGATCCGCTCGTAGCTGCGGAGGAGCGCGGGGTGCAGGGGGTTCGAGAGATGCTGGAGCCGCGCGTTGCCGCGGTCCACGGCGAGCGAATACTGCGTCAGGTCGTTCGTGCCGAGGCTGATGAAGTCGAGGTGCCGCCCCACGAGATCGAGCGTGTCCGCAAGGGCGGGCGTCTCCACCATCACGCCGAAGGAGACGGGTTCCGTCTGACCCAGCTCGCGGCCGACTTCCGCCACGATGTCCTTCGTGCGCAGGATCTCCGTTTCGGAGATGACGAAGGGGACCAGGATCCGCATGCGGGCTTCCGGCCCCCCGGCCCGGATGGCGGCCCGCAACTGGTTGCGGAAGAGCTGCGGCCGGTCCAGGCAGACGCGGATGGCGCGCCACCCCAGATAGGGGTTTTCCTCCGGAGGAAGGTCGAGAAAGAGCGGGAACTTGTCGCCGCCGATATCGAACGTGCGGAGCGTCACGGGCTGGTTCGGGAACCCGTCCACGACCTCGCGGTAGGCTTCGTACTGCTCCTCCTCGCTTGGAATCACCCTCCGTCCGATGACGAGAAACTCCGACCGGAAGAGCCCGACCCCCTCGGCGCCCACGCGCCGAGCCGCCGGCACATCGTGCGGCTGATCGATGTTGGCGCGAAGGTGGATGCGGACCCCGTCCGCCGTGAGCAGCGGCATGGGTTCGCGCGTGAGGTCGACGGCCGGGCGCCCGGACAGGCGGCGCACCATCTGCACATGAGCCGCCTTCTCGGCCTCCGTGGGCTCGATCAGGACGCGGCCGTTGCCTCCATCGAGGAGAACGGTTGTGCCGTCTTCGATCCTCGCGAGGTCGGCCCCGAGTCCGACGACGGCCGGAATGCCCAGAGAGCGGGTTACCAGCGTGCTGTGCGAGGTTCGGGACCCGGATCCGCTCGCCACGCCGAGAACGAGTTCCGGGTCGAGGCGCACCGCGAGGCTGGGCGTGAGGTCGTCGACGGCGACGAGCCCGGGCGCCTCGGGAAGGGCGAGCGGATCCTCGTCGCGCCCGCTCAGCCGCGCGAGCACGCGAGACCGAATGTCCCGCAGGTCGGCCAGCCGGTCGACGACCATGAAGTGGCCCGCATCGATGATGGCCGTCCGAAGTTCGGTCAGACGCCAGTCGAAGGCCCGCTCCGCGGAGAGGAAGTTCTCGCGAATATAGCGGATGGTGCCCGCGACGAGGTCCGGATCCGAGAGGATGAGAATCTGCGGGTCGAAGATGTTCGCTTCGACTTCGCCGAGTGAGCGCGCGGCCTGTTCGCGCGTGTCCCGCACACGGTCGGCGGCCCAGGCCAGCGCCTCCTCGAAGCGCTCGACCTCGCGCTCGACGGCGTCGGACGGGATCGTCCGGTGTTCGGGCCGCCACTCGTGACGCTCGAGACGCCGAACCACGCCGAGCGCACGTCCCGGTGCGGCTCCGATCCCGTGAACGACCTCGCTCACGCCGGCCCGTCCGCGTCCACATCGGGCGCGAGTTCCTCGCTGAACCCGGACAGCACGAGTTCGGTGAGGGAATCCACCGCGTTCTCCGCGTCGGACCCCGCGGCCCGGATACGGATGGAGGCGCCCGCCCCGGCCGCGAGCATCATCACGCCCATGATGCTCTTCCCGTTCACTTCCATCTCATCCTTCTCCACCCACACCTCGGCCCGGAACCGGCTCGCCAGCTTAACGAACTCGGCGGCCGGGCGGGCGTGCAGCCCCAGCCGGTTCCGAATACGTACCGCTGCTTCGTGTCGCATCGTCAAAGAAACCTTCCGCTCCGGTCGGGCGAACGATCGGCGTCGGGGCGCGCGCCGCGGCAGGCTGCACCGCCTGTAGGGACGCTCACGGGAGCCACACCGCGCACGCGGCCAAGAGGCTCGCCATGGCGACCGCCGAGATGTGTCGGGGGACAAGATAACCCATCAGCGCCACGATGACTGCACCGCCCTCCCTCCAGGGGGCGGGGCCGGTGGCCGGAAGCTGGCCGATGAGCAGCGCGGCGAGGGCTCCGATGAGCACTTGGTTGGCCGGCACGAGCGCCCTCTCCAGGCGCCGCAGGGGCGCGCGCTTCAGCGCGGCGGCCACGGACCGGCCCGATCTCCAGCCGCAGCGCAGCCCCCAAATGCGGAGGGCGAGGTGGCCGGCATTGTACAGAATGAGGAACGCGCCGGCGGCGTACGGAGCGTCGAGTCCAAGCACGAAGCCGATGGCTGCGGCGGACGCGCAGAAGGGTCGCCATCCGGCCCACGCGATCCCGTCGCCCAGCGCCCCCAAGGGTGCGCGGAGGGCGGAACGGAAGCGAGACACGGTGTCCGGGTCATCGCCATCGAACTCGAGGCGGGCGAGCGTCCCGATCGCGACGGGGGCCAGATACGGATGCGCGTTGAAGGCTCGCGAATGGCGCCGCACGGCCTGCCTGAACGCGGCGGGATCGTCCGTGTGGATGCGCGCCAGCAGCGGCGCGAGGGCATGCGCCAGCCCGGGCCCCGTCATCGTACGCTCGTTCCACGAGCCCTGGATGGAAAAACTGCGCAGGATGGCGCGCGCGAAATCCCTCCGGCGCGGCCTCATGAGAGCCACCGGACGAGGAGGGTTCCGAGGACGCCGCCCGCCGTCAGCGCGGGCCAGTGGCGGGCTCGCGCGCCGAGCCCGCGAGCCGCCACGCCGGCGGCGCCGGCAAGTCCGAGCCCCGCGGCCACGGGCCACCACGCGGGGCCCGGCGCGCCGGTGGGCTGCGTCGACACCAGGCGAACGAACAGCACGGACGGCACGAGGAGCGCGGCGACGAGGAGTCCGGCGCGCAACCCGTCCAGAGCCAGCGCCAGCCGGTGGCGCCGCGCGAGGGCGGCCGCGCCCCCGCGGAAGCCGTCGGGCCGCGAGACAAGCCTCGGCGTCACGCGCCGGAGGAGCGTCACCGAGTACGCGCCCGTCCACCCCGCCGCCCATCCAACCGCGACCGCGGCGACGACTCCGACGGGGGCGCCGCCACCCGCGACGGCGTACGCCGCCCCCGCCGTGAAGGAGGCTGGGCCGGTCTCCGGATGCCGCGCGCCGCCGAAGGGCGGATGCCGCGACAGGACGAGTTCCAGCCAGACTCCGGCCAGGCAACCCGCAGCGGGAGCGCCGAACAGCGTTCCTCCCAGCGTGCCCGCCACGAGGGGCCGGGACCACATGGCCTGAGGCCAAGACACCTCGTCGAGACCGATCGCCGCGCCGAGCAGGCAGGCCAGCGCCCAGTCGGCGGCCGTCAGCTCGACCCCGGTCATCGAAGTCTCCGCGCGTCGAGACGGACCTCGGGTGCGGCGGGGAGGTTACGGGCGCTCACGGGAGCGTGCTCGGCGATCACCCGCACATCCTCGATCTCCTCCGGGGAAAGATGCACGTAGTCGAGGATCCTCTTCCGCCCTCGCGCGGCGTACACGCCTCCGACGTTCACCGTCCGCCCGTCGAGGCAACCGCGCTCGGCCAAGGCCCGCATCGTCGCCGTATCCCGCGTCAGGAGCGCGCCGCGCTCCATCCGGGCGCTCAGGTCCCCGAAGCGCCGCGCCGCCTCGTCCACCCCCAGAAACTCGGCGCTCTCCTCGTCAGAGAGCGCGCTGGCCCAGAGTTCCTGTTCCCATTCGCTGGAGGCGAGGGCTTCATCGACGACGATGTAGAAGTCGAGGCCCAGGGGTCGTCCCCAGCCCACGAGCACCTGGCCGTGGATCAGGCGCTCATCGATGCGCAGGAGTTCGAGCGGCACGAGTCCCGCTCAGCCGGTCCCGGCCAGCGGGGACGGGTGCGCGCGCTGTCCGTCCCGTCCCTTCCGGAGAAGGCGGGGGACGAGCGCCTCGAGCGGCATTTCGCGGTGGAAGACGAAGTCGAGCAGCATCGGAAGGTTGACGCCCGTGATCCACGCGCCGTTCCCGCTCTCCCGCACGTACCGAAGGCTGGCCAGTCCGCAGCTTCCGCCCGCGAGATCCACGAAGAGGATGGCCTCCGAGCCGCCCGCCGCCTCTCGGATGATCTCGGCGAGTTCGTCGGGCCCCACGCCTTCGTTGCTCACGGCGCGCAGCGCGCCGCTGGCGCCGCTGATCGCCTCGACGGCGGACACGAAGGCATGTGCCACTTCCCCGTGCGCCACGACGACGCCGCGGAGGCGGCTATTCGTCATCGGACTCGAGGTAGTCGCGCACCGGCCGCATGCGCTCGATGAGGTCGCGCTCGAACGCCGCCGCCGGATCTTCCCCCGAATAGCGCAGAAGATGGTTCATGGCCACGACTTCGGCGATGACGGTGATGTTCTTTCCCGGGTTCAGGGGGATGCGGACCTTCGGCAGCCCGACGCCCAGAATCTCGCACTCTTCCGCTTCGAGACCCGTTCGGTCGTAATCGTCGCGCTCGCCCCAGACTTCGAGTTCCACGACGACTTCGATCCGCTTCTGCTGGCGCACGGCCCGGATCCCGAACATGGCGCGCACATCGATGATGCCCACGCCCCGAATCTCCATGTGGTGGCGCTGGTGTTCGTGCGCGCGCCCGAGAAGGATGTCGCTCTGGCGGCGGTGCACGAGGATGAGATCGTCGGCGACGAGGCGGTGGCCCCGCTCCACGAGATCGAGTACGCACTCGCTCTTGCCGATGCCGGAGGGGCCGATGAAGAGGAGGCCGATCCCGTAGACGTCCGCGAGCGATCCGTGGAGGGAGGTCCGCGGCGCAAACTCCTCCTCGAGATAGGGCTGCAGCCTCCGGTAGAAGTCGCCCGTCTTAAGAGGCGTTTCGAGCACCGCCACCCCGCCCGCCTCCGCCGCGGAGACGAGTTCGTCCGGCGGCACCTGACTCTTGGTGATGATCGCGCACGGAACGCCGGACTCGAACACGAACGTGAGGGCGGCGGCGCGCTCCGAGGCGTTGAGGCTCGCGAGATACGCGATCTCCGTTTCGCCGAAGATGAGCACGCGCTGGGAGACGAAGCGCTCCCTGTAGCCGGCCAGCGCGAGTCCCGGCGACGAGACTTCGGGCACCTCGATCGTGCGCTCCAAGCCCGACTCGCCGGCCACGACCGTGAGCGAAAACGCCTCCCGCTTGCGCCGGAGCAGCGACGCGACCGTGAGGCTCACCCGGCCTCTCCGCCCTCATCGAAGGGATTCCCGAACAGTTCATCCATCGGCGGCGCCGAGTGCTCGTTGTACCGCTGATGGTTGCGCCGGAGCTGGTTTCCCAGCTTGTCCGCGAGCCGGTCGAGCGCCGTGCGGGGGTCGGGGCCCGCCGCCTCCCCGTGCACGGGACGGGCGCGGTCGACGCTGATCACGGCCGCCGCGCGCACCTGCGTCTTCTCTCCGGTGAATACGACCTCGGCCTTCGACGCGCGCGGCTCGAAACGAGTCAGGTTTGTGAGGCGCGTCTCGATGATCTCGCGAATGTCGGAGACATCGGTGTTACGCGCGGTGACGATGGTTCGCATCGGTCCTCATCGGGGTTCGAGTGATTGGGCAAGGTGCGCTTCCGTCTCATCCGCTGCACGCGACCACGAGAACCGGGCCGCGTGGGCGACCCCACCCCTTCCGAGCCGTTCCCGCACCGACGGCTGTTCGAGCACTTCGCGGATCGAAGCTGCCCACGCCGCGGCATCCCCGTGCGCGGCGAGGACTCCCGACTCCCCCGCCGCCACCGACTCCCGCAGCCCGGGGGAGTCGCTCGCGATCACCGGCGTGCCGCACGCGGCCGCCTCCACGTTCGTCATCCCCCACCCCTCCTTCGGAGAGGGATAGACCACGGCCCAGGCCCGACGCAGCCAAGCGAGCTTCTCCTCCTCGGAGACGTACCCCAGAAAGCGTACGCGGTGCGAGAGTTGGGCGCGCCGCGCGAGCCCTCGGAGGCGACGCTCGTCGCTCCCGCGGCCCGCGATGACGAGCCTCGCGTTCGGCAGCCGGCCCCTTAGCCGCGACAGCGCCTCGAACAGGACATCGAGACCCTTGTATCGCTTGAGGCGGCCCACATAGAGCAGCGTCGGGGCCTCCGCGCGCTCCGTGGCGGGATCCGGGCGGTAGGTGTCGTGATCGATGCCGGGCGGGATGACCGTGATGTCGCGTGCGAGCAGGCCGCGCTTCGTGAGGTCGAGCGCGGTACTCTCCGAGATCGCTTGGAAGGGACAGTTCCGATAGACGCCGGGGATCGCCCGTTCCGCGGCCCACACCGCCGTCGCGACGGGGATCGACGCCTCCGCGTAGGCCGTGGCGCCGAAGAGGTGCGGAACGAGCGCGACGACGGGGACGCCGGCCCACCGGGGCGCATAGAGCGGGATCTTGTTGATGTCCTCGACGAGCACATCCGGGGCGAAGTCGCGCACGACCGCGCGCACGGCGCGCCGGGCCCGCCACGCGTAGCTGTGCCGGTTTCCGGCCCGCCTGACGTGGATGCCATCGAGCGTCGCGGAGGGGGCCGCGCCCGGCCAGCCGCTCACCACGGCCCGCACGAGGTGCCCGCGGGCCGCGAGCCGGCCGAAGATCTCGTGGAGGTGCACCTCGGCGCCGCCGGCCTCGGGGTTTTCGCGGTCCTGCCAGTTGAGGAGGAGGATCCGGAGCGGCCGCGCCACGGGTTCGCTCAGGACCCGGCCTCCCTGGCCTTCAGCACCGCATCGAGTACGCCGTTGATCAGGCGCGGGCTTCCGGGGCTGCCATATCTGCGCGCCAGCTTCAGGGCTTCGTGGATTGCGACCTTCGGCGGGACATCCTCAAACCACAGCAGTTCCGCGATTCCGATCCGCAGGATGTTGCGGTCGATCACGTGGAGCCGCTCGATCCGCCAGTTGGCCGTGTGGTGCGCGATCGCCGCATCGATCTCGGCGAGGTGGCCGGCCACGGTCTTCAGCAGCCGCCGCACGTGAGGCCGGTAGCGCTCGGACATGCGGCGGTGGACGAGGCTTCGGGCCGCGTGCTCGAGCGGCGTGCCCTCCCCGCCCGCCTCCCACGCATAGAGGAGGTTCAATACCCAGCTTCGCGCTCGCGAGTGGACGTGCGCCCGGGCCGTCGTGGTCACCAGCCGAGCCGTCGCCGAAGGTCGACCATGCGGAGGGCGGCGCGGGCCGCCTCCGTGCCGGCGTTTCCGAGTTCGCCACCCGCCCGGGCGAGCGCTTGGTCGAGCGTGTCGGGCGTGAGCACGCCGAGGCCGACCGGCACGCCCGAATCGAGTTGCACCCGCGCAAGCCCGTCCGTGGCGGCGCGGCCCACGTGGTCGAAGTGCGCGGTCTCCCCGCGAATCACGCAGCCCAGGGCGACGATCGCCTCGTACCCGCGGCCGGTGGCCCCGCGCGCGGCGAGCGGCAGTTCCCAAGCGCCCGGGACGTACACGATGTCGAGGTTCTTCTCGGCGATCCCGTTCTCGAGGAGTTCCGTTACGGCACCTTCCAACAGGCGCTCCGTGACTTGGGAATTAAAGCGGCTGACGAGTATGCAGACCCCCGTCCGGCGCCCGCCCGCCGCGGCGCCCTCGTGCGACGCCACCCGCCCTCCGGCGAACTCCCGGCGGCCTTCCCTCCGGCGGCCCTCTCCCCGCCGGGGTTCAGATCCGGCTCTCACGCGGATCCGGTCAGGTGTCCCAGCTTCTCGCGCTTCGTGCGGAGATAGCGGACCAGCCGATCATCGACCCCGCCGAGTTCGATCGGCACGCGGTCGCGGATCACGAGGCCGAACCCCTCGAGCCCCGCAAGCTTCTTCGGGTTGTTCGTCATGATCCGGATCGAGTGCAGCCCAAGGTCCACGAGGATCTGGGCCCCGATGCCGTAGTTGCGCACGTCGGGCGGAAACCCCAGCGCCTCGTTCGCCTCCACCGTGTCGTGGCCCTCGTCCTGCAGCTCGTAGGCTCGGACCTTGTTCAAGAGTCCGATCCCCCGCCCTTCCTGGTCGAGATAGACGATGACCCCGGCGCCGGCCTCCACGACCATCCGCATCGCGGTCTCGAGCTGGCTGCCGCAATCGCAGCGGTGGGAGTGGAACACGTCGCCCGTCAGGCAGCGCGAGTGAACGCGGACGAGGACGTCCTCCGCACCCGTCACATCGCCGCGCACGAGCGCGACGTGTTCGCGTCCGTCCACTTCGTTCGCGTACCCAACGATGCGGAAGTCGCCCCACGGCGTGGGCAGATCCGCTTCGGCGACGCGCCGCACGAGGCTCTCCGTACGCAACCGGTAGGAGACGAGGGCGGCCACCGTGATGAAGGGAAGGTCGTGCTCCGCCGCGAACTTCTCGAGTTCCGGGCGGCGCGCCATCGTCCCATCCTCGTTCAGGATCTCGCAGATCACGCCCGCCGGGGTGAGCCCGGCGAGCCGGGCGAGGTCCACCGAAGCCTCCGTCTGGCCCACCCGTTGCAGCACGCCGCCGGGCCGGGAGCGGAGCGGAAAGATGTGGCCCGGGCGCATGAGGTCCGTCGGCCGCGTCTGGGGATCCACCGCGACACGAATCGTGCGGGCGCGATCCTGCGCCGAGATCCCGGTCGACACGCCGAAGTCCTGGCGGGCATCGATCGAGACGGTGAACGCCGTCTTGTTGGGGTCCGCCAGCCGGTCGTCCGTCATGAGCGGGAGATCGAGACGATCCGCCATCTCATCGGGCATCGCGAGGCAAATGAGCCCCCGGGCGTGCCTGGCCATGAAGTTGATCCCCTCGGGCGTCGCGAGCGCCGCCGCGCAGACGAGGTCCCCCTCGTTCTCCCGATCCTCATCGTCGGCGATAATCACGAGTCCGCCGCTGCGGATACGCGTGATCGCCGCCTCCACCGTGTGTGCGGGCATGTCCGCCAGCCGAAGTCTTGTCTCGGTTTCCATTCGAACGGAGCCGACTCAGGAGTCCGCCGGGGCCGCGTGCGCTCGGACGGCACGCGCCACGTGCTTGCCTATGAGGTCCGCCTCGAGGTTGACGCTCGCGCCGGATACGAGGCGCCCCAAGGTCGTGTGGTTCCATGTATATGGGATGATGGCGAAACGCGCGACCGTCCCGGTAAGGCGGTTGACGGTGAGACTCACGCCATCGACCGCGAAGGAGCCCCGCGGAACGGTCACCCTCTCGAGGCCGTCCGGGAGTTCGATATCAAGCAGGCGCGATCCGCCCCTCCGCCTGGCCGCCGCCACGGTCCCCACCCCATCGATGTGTCCCTGTACCATGTGCCCGCCGAGCGGTTCCCCGGCGCACAGCGCGGGTTCGAGGTTCACGGGATCGCCGACCCGCCAGCTCCCGATCGTGGTCCGCGCCAGCGTCGCCTCGACGACGTCGACGCCGAACGTCTCCTCCCCGAGATCGACAACCGTCGTGCACACCCCCGCGAGCGACACCGAATCCCCGTCCCGGAGCCGTTCGAGAAAGGGGACGCGGGCGATCGTCAGCCGGAGTCCGGCCCCGCGGCGCTCACGGCCGGCGACCTCGCCGACCGCCCGTATGATTCCGGTGAACACGAGTCCGGCCGCTCAGAGGTTGTCCAGAGTTTCCTGGAGCAGACGGTGCTCGAACACGATCTGCGTGTCCTGCCCCAGCGATTCCCGCTGTACGGGCAGCCAGTCGCCGGGCGTCGACGGATCGAGGCCCGGAAACGCCGGTACGCCGTCCCGCCCGTAGAACATGGGGGCGATGAAGGCATGGATCCTCTGGATGTGTCCGCCGCGCAAGAGCGATGCGGCGACCTGCCCACCGCCCTCGACGAGCACCGAGAGCACGCCGCGGATCGCCATTTCGTTCCACACGGCGCTCAGGTCCAGCCGGTGATCCTCGCTCTGCGGGACTCCGATGACTTCCACGCCGGCGTCGCGGAGCGGACCCGCGCGCTCGTCGAAGCCGTCCGAATCGGGGTCGGCGAAGGCCCAGACCGGCGCCTGCGAGGCGGTGCGCACAAGCTGGCTCGAGGGTCGGAGCCGGAGCGTGGTGTCCAGGACCGCCCGTACCGGCGGTACCCGCGGCACGACCTCTCCGCGGGCCGTCAGCAGGGGATCATCGATCGCGATCGTATTGGAACCGATGAGGATCGCATCGTGGCAGGACCGGAGCCGGTGGACCGCGTCCAGCGCCCGAATCCCCGTCACCGGCGTGCGAACACTCTCCTCTCCGAGCTTCGCGTCCAGGGAGAGCGCGAGTTTGAGCGAAGCGAAGGGCACCCACTGGCGGTGAAACCAGAGAAAGGCCGCGTTCAGCCGTTTCGCGGCGTTCTCCTCGATCCCGACTTCGACGTCTAGGCCGGCCTGACGCAGCTCCTCGGCCCCGTGGCGCGCCTCCGGATTGGGATCCCGGCAGGCGATCACGACGCGCCGCACGCCGGAGCGGATGATGGCGGCGGTGCACGGGGGTGTCTGCCCGGTATGCCGGCAGGGCTCGAGCGTGACGTACAGCGTGGCGCCCGCCGCGCGCGGCCCGGCCTCCCGCAGCGCCACGACCTCCGCATGGTCGCCGCCGTATTCCGCGTGCCACCCCGTGCCGAACACCTGGTTTCCCCGGGCCACGACGGCGCCCACGAGCGGATTGGGCGACACGCGGCCCTGTCCGCGCGGCGCCACGGCCAGCGCCTCGCGCATGTGCCGGAGGTCCTCGGTGCGGCTCGGCGGCGCCCCGGCGATGGGGTCGAAGCCCCGTCCCGTCACGAACCCTCCAAGTGTACCCTGCCGCTGCCCGCGACGAGTTCGCCGCAGATGAACGCCTCGCAGCCGGAGTCGCGAATCTCGTCGAGCACCCGCCCGGCCTCCGCCTCGCGCACGACCGCGACCATCCCCACGCCCATGTTGAAGGTGGAGAAGAGTTCCGCCTCGTCCGCCCCGCTCTCGCGCGCGATGACGTCGAACTCGTGCGGCCTGGGCCAACGGTCGGTGCGCACGACCGCATCGAGACTCCCGCCGATGACTCGGTCCACGTTCCCCGGGATTCCGCCCCCCGTGATGTGGGCGAGCGCCCGCACGCGGCCTCCCGCGAGGCTGCGCTCGAGGACCGGGAGGTAACTTCGGTGGGGACGCAGGAGGACGTCGGACACGGAGTCCCCGCTCTCCGGGAAGGCGTCGTGGGCCCCGAGTCCGAGGCGGTCGAAGAAGAGGGCCCTCGCGAAGCTGTAGCCGTTCGTGTGGATGCCGCTCGATGCGAGCCCGATGAGGCGGTTTCCCGCCTCCAGATCCCGGCGGCTCAGCTCCGGGTAGGCGATCTCGCCCACCACGAACCCCGCGAGGTCGTATTCCCCCGGCGCGTAGAAGTCCGGCATCTCCGCGGTCTCTCCCCCGAGCAGCGCGCAGCCGTTCGCGCGACAGGCGGCGGCGAGTCCCGTCACGACGCTCGTCACGGTGTCCGGGTCCAGCACGCCGCATGCGACGTAATCCATGAAGATGAGAGGCCGGGCGCCCTCGACGAGGATGTCGTTTACACAGTGGTTCACGAGATCGGCCCCGACCGTGTCGTGCCGGTCCGCCATGAAGGCGACCTTGAGCTTCGTCCCCACGCCATCGGCGCTCGCCACGAGTTCCCGGCCCGGCGTGGCCCGGAACCGTCCTCCGAACGAGCCGAAGTCGGAACTCACGGCTTTGGTCCGGGTTCCGCGGACGAGCCCGGAGATCCGGGCCTTCGCCGCACGAGCCGCCTCGAGGTTCACGCCCGCGTCCCGGTAGGTCAATCCGTCGCTCATGGTTCTCTCACGCCTCCACCCGCAGGGCCGGAACATCGAATCTCGTCAGCGCCCCCAAGCGTCGCACACGGTCCTCCACCTCGTCCATGGTGAGCGTCACCATACGGCCCGCGCCGAAGGCTTCGCACGCGAAGGAGCCGAGCGCGCAGCCGTACACGACGGCGCGCCTCAACGCCGGTCCCGTGACCGAACCGCAGCGCGCCAGATACCCGAGCAGGCCGCCCGCGAACGCGTCGCCGGCCCCGGTGGGGTCGACCACATCGTCGAGCGGAAAGCCCGGGGTAATGAAGAAACCATCGCTTGTCAGCAGCACGGCGCCGTGTTCCCCCTTCTTGATCACGACGTGGCGCGGGCCCCGGCTCCGGATCCAGCGCGCGGCCCGGGCCAGGTTGTGCTCCCCGGAAAGCTGCTTCGCCTCCTCATCGTTCAGCGTGATGAGGTCGATCTTCGCGATGACGTCGGCAAGACGCTCCGGCGTCCCCTCGATCCAGTAGTTCATCGTGTCGCACGCCGCGAGGAGCGGCGACTCGATCTGATCGAGAACCTCAAGCTGGAGGGCGGGGTCGATGGCGCCCAGGAAGGCCCATGTCGCGTTTCGGAACGCGCCGGGGATCGTCGGATGGAAGTCCGCGAAGACTCCCAGCTCGGTGAACGTCGTGTCCCGCGTATTCATGTCCCGGTGATAGAAGCCGCCCCACCGGAAGCTGCGGCCGGGCCGCCGCTCAAGCCCCGACAGATCCGCGCCCCTGCGGAGGAGGAAGTCGAGTTCGTCCGTCGGATAGTCGGCGCCGATGACGCCCACGAGCTGGACCGGCGCGAACAGCGAGGCCGCGGCGCTGAAGTTGACCGCCGTCCCGCCGACCACGCCCTCCCGGTGTCCGGCGGGGGTCGAAATGTCATCCAGGGCGACGCTGCCCACCACGAGGATCGGGGCCGCCGGGGCCCGGCCACCCTCGCCAACGGCGGCACCGTGCGTCACTTCGCGTCCCGGGTCATGGTCTCGGGAGCCGAGAGGCCAAGCGCCCGCAGCCCGTTGCGCAGCGTGAGCTGCACCGCGCGCGCGAGCCGGATTCTCGCGCCCCGTTCCGGCACGTCCGCCAGAATTCTCCGCGACGGGTCCAAGTTCCCCTGGTGGTACCAGGCGTTTACGAGCCCCGCCGTCTCCTCCAGATAGGTGCAGACCACGTGCGGAGCCCGGCCCGCCGCCGCCGTGGCGATGACCTCCGGAAGCCGCAGGACGGACAGGGCGACCTCGCGCTCAGCCGGGGTGTCGAAGGTGTCCGGGACGTCGAGCGAGGCCGGAACCTCGCCGGCGACGATCCCGGCCCTGCGGAACACGCTGCACATCCGTGCGTGCGCGTATTGGACCTTGTAGACCGGATTCGCGTCCGACGTATCGAGAGCGAGGTCGAGGTCGAAGTTGAGGTGGACCTCCGCCCGCCGCATGAGGAAGAAATACCGCGCCACGTCCGGGCCCGTCTCGTCGACGAGTTCGCCCAGCGTCACGAAGCGTCCGGCGCGCTTGCTCATCCGGACTTCCCTGCCGTCGCGCAGCACCGTGACGAGCTGGATGATGAGCACCTCGAGCAGATCGGGGTACGATAGGCCGCGCAGGGCCGCCAACATGCGCTTCTCGTGGCCCTGATGATCCGCGCCCCAGACGTCGATCGCGAGTTCGAAGCCGCGCCTCGCCTTGTCGAGGTGATAGGCGAGATCCGGCAGGAAGTAGGTGAGGGAGCCGTCGCCCTTGATGAGCACCCGGTCCTTCTCGTCGCCGAGACTTGAAGTCCGAAGCCACGTCGCCCCCTGCGAGCGATAGATCAGCCCGCCATCCTCCAGCGCCTCGAGGAGGCGGTCGATGGCCCCGGACTCGTAGAGCGAGCGTTCGGAGTAGTACAGATCCATGCGGACGCCGAAGCGCGTCAGGTCCTCCGCCTGTTCCTCGCGCAGCCGCCGCACCGCCTCGCGCCGGAAGTGCGCGCGCCGCTCGTCCGGCGCGAGCGAGGCGAGGGCCTCGGGGCCGGCGGCGTCTCGAATCGCCAGCGCCACATCGCGGACGTACTCGCCGTGATATCCGCCTTCGGGAATGGCCGCGGGCCGGCCGGCCGTTTCCTCGTAGCGCGCCTCGACGGAGTCGCCGAGGAGTTCGATCTGGCGTCCGGCATCGTTCACGTAGAACTCGCGCGTCACCTCGTGCCCGGTCCACTCCAGCAGCGACGCGACGGCATCGCCGAGCGCCGCGCCGCGGCCGTGGGCCACGTGCAGCGGCCCCGTCGGATTGGCGGAGACGAACTCCACATTGACGCGGAGCGTCGGCGACGCCCTCGTCCGTCCCCAGTCGCGGCCGGCCTCGATGACCTCCGCCAGTCGCTGCCAGATGGGTCCGTCCGCAAGCCGGAAGTTCAGGAACCCGGGGCCCGCGACTTCCACCGCCGCGATGCCGGCGGCCGCGGAATCGATGAGTTCGCAGATGCGATCCGCGAGCGCTCGGGGAGGCTGGCCCAGTCCCTTCGCAAGCACGAGCGCCGCGTTGGACGACCAGTCTCCGTGCGTCGGATCCCGCGGCCGCTCCAGCCCGGGGGAGAAGCCCTCCGGAGCCCCGGCGGCGGCAAGGGCGGATGCGAGCGCCTCGGCGAGCCGGGCCGGCCCGGCGTCACCCGTCAAGAGCCGGAGCCGCCTTCCGATGACCGGGTTGGAGCGGGATCGGACGCCGACGAGGCGCCGTCCGGTGGCGGGGACGAGGCAGCGTCCGGCGCCTTCGCCGCGGTGGACTTCCCGCCATCGTCCGCCGGCTGCCGATAGTCGGTGGCGTAGAAGCCGGGCCCCTTGAAGACGAACCCGCCCCCGGCCGAGATGAGCCGCTCCACCTGCTCTTCCCCGCACGACGGGCAGACGCGGACCGCGGCGTCCGACATGCGCTGGAACTGTTCAAAACCGTGTCGACAACCGCGACACCTGTATTCGTACGTTGGCACTCGTGCCCCTTTTCCCCGGGTTCCACGGGCCGTCTCCGCGAACTTTCCCGCAGCCCCGCGGGGTGGCCGACCCTGCGGCCATGAACGGTTGGCAGCCCGCGGCTACTTCGACCCGGGGGTTCCTAGCCGGGACGGTATTCGCCCCACACGTCGCGCAGCGCGTGGCTGATCTCGCCGAGCGTCGCGCGGCGCCGGACGGCGTCGATCAGCACGGGCAGGAGGTTATCATCTCCGGCCGCCGCTCGCCGGATCTCCCCCAGCGACGCTTCCACCTTCGCGCCGTCCCGCTCCGTCCTGAGCCGCGCGAGCCGCCGGCGCTGTTCATCCGCCAAGCGGGCGAAGTCCGGTGCCTTCGGCATCTCGACCGGTTCGGCGTCCGCGTGCACGTTCACGCCGACGACCTCGAGTTCACCGCTCTCGATCGCCTCCTGGTGCCGGCGCGCCGCGAAGTGGATCTCCTCTCGCATGTAGTCGATCGCCTGCACGGGGCCACCCAGTTCCTCGACGCGCGCAAGGTACTCCCCGGCGCGCGCCTCGAGGGCGGTCGTGAGCGACTCCACGAAGTAGGATCCCCCCAGGGGATCGACGGTGTCCCCGACGCCCGTCTCGGCGGCCAGGAGCTGCTGGGTGCGGAGCGCGAGGCGGGCGGCGTCCGCCCCCGGGAGCGAGAGCGCTTCGTCGTAGCTGTTCGTGTGCAGCGACTGCGTTCCCCCGAGGACGGCGGAGAGCGCCTGAATCGCGACGCGCACCACGTTGTTCAACGGCTGCTGGGCCGTCAGCGCGGCCCCGGACGTCTGTGTGTGGAACTTCAGCCGGCAGCTCTCTTCCGCAGCGCCGAAACGGTCCCGCATGAGCCGGGCCCACATGCGGCGGGCCGCGCGGAACTTGGCCACCTCCTCGAAGAAGAGCCGGTCGGCCGAGAAGAAGAAGCTGAGCCCGGGAGCGAAGTGGTCGATCTCCAGCCCCCGCTCGGTGGCGCGGCGCACGTATTCGAGCCCGTTGGCGATCGTAAAGGCCAGCTCCTGGGCCGCGGTCGCGCCGGCCTCGCGGATGTGATACCCGCTGATCGAGATCGAACGCCAGCGCGGCATCTTCCGGGCGCAGAAGTCGAACACGTCCGTCACGAACCGAACGCTGGGCTCCACCGGGTAGATGTACGTCCCCCGCGCGATGAACTCCTTCAACACATCGTTCTGGAGCGTGCCCCGGAGGACCGCCGGGTCGATCCCCCGTTCCCGAGCCACGCCCGCGTACATCGCGAGGAGCACGGGCGCGGTGGCGTTGATCGTCATCGCCGTCGATACGCGCTCGAGCGGGATCTCCTCGAACAGGCGGTGCATGTCCTCGATCGAGTCGATCGCCACGCCGACCCGTCCGACTTCCCCCCGCACCCTAGCATCGTCGGAGTCGTACCCCATCTGGGTCGGAAGGTCGAAGGCGACGGAGAGACCCGTCTGCCCGGACCCCAGCAGATAGCGGAAACGCGCGTTCGTCTCCGCGGCCGTACCGAAGCCGGCGTACTGGCGCATCGTCCACAGCCGCCCCCGGTACATCGTGGGGTACACGCCGCGCGTGTAGGGGAACGCGCCGGGCAGCGCCGCTTCCGGGCCCGCATCGCCCGCGCGGTAGACCGGGTCGACTTCGATGCCGCTCGTCGTGGAAGCGACCGGACGCCGTTCGCTCACGACGTGTCCGCTTCGAGCGTCGCGAGGATCTGGTCGCGGTCCACGACGTCGCCGGGCCGAACCGCGATCCCGGCCACCCTTCCCGGTTCCCGGGCCCGCAATTCGTTCTCCATCTTCATGGCTTCGATCACGACCAACCCATCGCCCGCGTCCACGCGCTGCCCGGCCTCCGCGAGAACGCGCGTGACCAGCCCGGGCATCGGGGCGCGCACCTCCCGCGGTCCCCGCCCCCCCGCAGTCCGGCCGGCCAGCGTCCGGAGGGTCCGGGTGCGCTCATCCTCCACCGCGACGTCGAACGTCCGGCCGCGCACGGTCAGTCGCCACCCCCCGGGGCTCCGGCGCGCGAACACGCGATGGTTAGCGCCGTCCAGGGTGAGCCGGACTTCGCCCTCCGCCACCCACTCGAACTCGGCTGTCCGCTCCGCCCCATTCAGGCGCACTCCGGAGACCAGCCGTTCGACCTCGAAATTCCCGCCGTCCACCTCGACGTGATATTTCATGGCAGCCTCACCCATGGCGGCCTCACCACTCCCGGCCCGCCCGCACCCAGGCCGACAACCCGTTACCTCCGTCGCGGGAGCGCCGTCCAGCGCGGGATACAACCCGCGGCCGCTCCCGGTCCGAGAGGAGCACGGCGGCCGCCAGCGCCACATCGCGCAGTCTCGGATCCGCGCGCTCTCCGAGCCCCGGGTGCTCCTCCACGTACCGGATGGAGAGGTCGTTCCTCCGGTAGCCGGGTTCGTCCATCACCGCGAGGTGCCACGGGACGGTCGTTGCGACGCCGCCGATGACGAGCCCCTCGAGCGCGGACCGCATGCGGCGGATCGCCGCCTCCCGATCCGAGGCGTGGACGACCAACTTGCCGAGCAGCGAGTCGTAGTGCGGGCCGACTTCCGACCCGGTGCGGATCCCGCCGTCCCAACGCACGCCGGGCCCCGCCGGGACTTCGAGGCGGTCGATGCGGCCGGTCGATGGAACGAACCCGGCCGCGGGATCCTCCGCGTTGATCCTGCATTCGATCGCGTGCCCCCGCGCCGTCGGCGGCTCGCCGCCGCCGAGCAGGGGGAGCCCCCGGGCGACGCGCAGCTGCTGCCGGACGAGGTCCACGCCGGTGACGAGTTCGGTCACGGGGTGCTCGACCTGAATGCGGGTGTTCATCTCCAAGAAGAAGAACTCCCCTCCCTCGACCAGGAACTCGACCGTACCCGCACCCCGGTAGCCGACCGCCTCGGCCGCCCGCACGGCGACCTCCGCCATTCGGCGCCGGAGCGCCTCGTGGATCGCCGTGGACGGCGCCTCCTCGATCAGCTTCTGGTGTCGCCGCTGGATCGAACACTCCCGCTCCCCGAAGTCCACCGTCCGCTCGTCGTCGGCGAGCACCTGGATCTCGATGTGGCGGGCGGAAGGCAGGAAGCGCTCCGCGAACACGCGGCCGTCACCGAAGGCGCTCCGCGCCTCCCGCGTCGCCCGCCCGAACGCTCCGGCCACCTCCTCCGCCCCGGAGACGACGTGCATGCCCTTGCCGCCCCCTCCCGCCGCCGCCTTAAGGAGGACGGGGAATCCGACCTCTTCCGCCTCCACGACCGCCTCCCGCACCGAAGCGAGCGCCTCGCTGCCCGGAATGACGGGGACTCCGGCGCCCACCATCCGCGCCCGCGCCCGCGTCTTGTCGCCCATGACTTCGATCGCCTCGGCGGGAGGTCCGACGTAGATGAGCCCAGCGGCCTCGACGGCACGCGCGAAACCGGCGTTCTCGGCCAGGAAGCCGTAGCCCGGATGGACCGCCCCCGCCCCCGTCTCCTCCGCGGCGGCGAGGAGCCGGTCCAACGACAGGTAGCTTTCCGCGGCCGCGGCTCCGCCGATCCGGATCGCCTCGTCCGCAAGAAGCACATGCGGGGAGCGGCGGTCCGCGTCGGAGTAGACCGCGACCGTCGCGAGGCCCTCCTCCCGGCAGGCGCGGATGACCCGAACCGCGATCTCGCCGCGGTTCGCGATCAGAACCTTGTCGAACATCCGGTCTCGCAGGGGATCACAGCGGGATGTTGCCGTGCTTCCTGGGCGGGTTGCGGTCGCGCTTCTCGGCCATCGCGTCGAGCCCCGATACGAGGCGCGCGCGCGTCTCGCGGGGGTCGATCACGTCGTCGATGAAGCCTCGTTCGGCGGCCAGGTAGGGGTTGGCGAACTTCGCCCGATACTCCGCTTCGAGTTCGGCCGTGCGCGCCGCGGGGTCGTCGGCCGCGGCAATCTCGCGGCGGAACAGAACCTCGACCGCGCCCTTCGCGCCCATCACCGCGATCTCCGCGCTGGGCCACGCGAGGTTGAGGTCGCCCCGGATGTGCTTGGACGACATGACGTCGTACGCGCCGCCGTAGGCCTTGCGCGTGATGACGGTGAGCTTCGGCACGGTCGCCTCGCAGTAGGCGAAGAGGAGCTTCGCGCCATTTCGGATGATGCCCTCGTGCTCCTCCCTCAGCCCCGGGAGAAAGCCGGGCACATCCTCGAACGTCACCAGCGGAACGTTGAACGCATCGCAAAAGCGGACGAAGCGCGCGGCCTTGATGCTCGCATCGCTGTCCAGGACGCCGGCGAGGACCGCGGGCTGGTTGCCGACGACGCCCACGGCGTTCCCGCCAAGCCGGGCGAAGCCGGTGATGATGTTGCGGGCGTAATCCGCGTGGACTTCCATCAGGCTGCCGGTGTCGACGACTCGGCCGATGATGTCCAGCATGTCGTACGGAAGCTTCGGGTCGTCCGGCACGATCTCGAGCAGCGCCTCGTCGGCCCGCTCCGGCGGATCCGTCGTCTCCCGCCACGGCGGCGTCTCGTGATTGTTCGAGGGTAGATAGGAGAGGAGGCGGCGTACGGCGCCAAGCGCCTCGACTTCGGTCGCCGAACGGAAGTGTGCCACGCCGGACCGGCTCGCGTGCACGGCCGCGCCGCCGAGTTCGTCGAACGTCACGTCCTCGTGCGTCACCGTCTTCACGACGCCGGGGCCCGTGATGAACATGTGGCTCACCCCGTCCACCATGAACACGAAGTCCGTGATGGCGGGGCTGTAGACCGCCCCTCCGGAACACGGCCCCAGGATCGCGCTCAGTTGCGGGATCACGCCCGAGGCGAGCGTGTTTCGGAGGAAGATGTCCGCATAGCCGCCCAGGGAGGCGACCCCTTCCTGAATCCGCGCGCCACCGGAGTCGTTGATTCCGATGAAGGGGGCGCCGTTGCGCGTCGCGAGGTCCAGCACCTTCACGATCTTGCCGGCGTGCGCTTCCGACAGCGAACCCCCGAAGACCGTGAAGTCCTGGCTGAACACATAGACGATACGCCCGTCGATGCGGCCGTAGCCCGTGATGACTCCGTCGCCGGGGATGCGCCGGCCTGCCAGCCCGAAGTCCGTGCAGCGGTGCTCGACGAAGCGGTCGAACTCCACGAAGCTCCCCTCGTCGAGGAGGAGCTCGAGGCGCTCCCGGGCACCCAACTTGCCGCGCGCGTGTTGGCGGGCAAGCCGGTCCGGGTCGCCTCGCTCGGCGCGCTCGGATCGGGCCTCGAGTTCGGCCAGTTTCTCACGCATGATCACCGGATGCCCATCGTTCCCACGCGGCGCCGCGAGTCCGTGAGCAGGGTGTCCCGGCGCAGCGGGGCACGCGGCGCGAAGGGTGACGGGGCCGCCCGCACCTCCGCCAGCCAGGCAAGAAGCCGCTCTCGGTCCGCCTGCACGGGCGAACCGCCGACCAGCATGCGGACCTCCGTGGAGCGCCGCACGACGGATTGTTCGGGGTCGGGACGCAGGCGGCCCGTCACGCCTTCGACTTCCAGCCCCGACTCGAGGGTAGCCGCAAGCGCGGCCGGGACCGGCAGGCTCGCACCCTCGAGCGCGGAGAGCACCAAGAGCGTCGCATCGTGCGCCAAGGCCGGCATAATGTTGTCCCGCAACGTCTTGCGGTATCTTCTCTCATAATCCGCCACAAACCGACGCCACGGCGTACCCGGGCTGACTCGGTCCGTGGCGAGACCGATCACGCGATGGTCCGTTGCGAAGGGTTCGAGACGACGCAGCGCGGCCGGCTCGGCCCAGGCCTCGCTCCCGATCACGATCACGTTGTACAGACCGTAGTAGAAGAGCTGAGGCGCGACGGCGAGGACGCCGGACGCGGACGCCGCCGGCGCGAAGACGACGTCCGGCTCCGAGGCTGCGACGGCTTCGATGGGCTCCTGGAAGGTCGTGGCCCCCGGGTCGTAGCGTTCGTGCCCGACGAGCAGGCCGCCGCGTTCCCGGATCGTTTGCGTGAACGCGCTCACGGCACCGCCGAGCCCGACCCCGCTCGGCTCGAGCACGGCGACCCGCCGGAGCCGCAGCTCCTCCAGGGTCCAGCGCGCCAGCTCCCGCGCCACATCCGAGGCGCGCGTGCCCGCGTCGTAGAGGGTGTAGGCCGCCGGCGCCGGTCTCAGCACCTCCGTCGCCGTGGGGCTGATGATCGGCAGCCGCGGATTCCGGCGCGCCCGGGCGGCCGCCGCGAAAGACTCGGCGCGAAGGGGACCCACGATCGCGATCACGTCCCGTTCCTCGAGCGACCGCACGAGGCCCGCCGCGTTCTCCGGATCCGATTCGTCGTCGAGGAGGACGAGTTCGACTTCGAAGGCGGCCGGGCGTTCGTCGCCGTAGCGCTCGACCGCGAGTTCGATCCCCTCGCGCAGCACCTGGCCCATCTCCGAGAGGTCGCCGGTGAGGGGCAGGATCGCGCCGATGCGCGCGGCGCCGCCGCCAAGGTCCACTTCCGCCCCCGCGACCATCGCCGCCGCGACCCGCTCGGGTTCGCCGGGTTGCCCCTCCAGGATGCGGGCGGCCAGACGCCTCGCCTCATCCCCCTCCCCCTCGATGATGAGAAGGCGGACGAGTTGTGCGTGAACGATCGCGGCCGCGGCGGTCTCCGGCGGGAACGTCTCCGTCAGCGGCCGCAGCTCCTCGACCGTGAGGGCGGAGGTCAACCGGCGCAGATCCTCCGCATCCACCGCCTCGAGCCCCCGTGGCGCGGAGAGGATGGCGGCGACCGCCTCGCCCTCGCGGCTCGTCTCCGAGAGAACCCGAACCAGCCGCTCCAGAGTGGCCGTCTCCAGGGGGGCGGCAGGCACCCGCGCGAGGAGCCGGCCATAGCGATCCGCCGCGGCGCCCGGGAGCATCTGCGCCTCCAGCGCGCGGCCCGCCACCGAGAGGGCGCGGTCCGCAAGGTCGCGGAGGGGGTCGCTCTCACGCCATGCGGCATCGAGGGAATCCCCGCGCGCCACGGCTTGGGCGAATCGCCCCTGTTCGTAGTCCAACTCGGCGAGGCGGAGCGCGGCGGCCGCTCCCTCCGGGTCGACGGCGCTCGGCGCGGCGGTCTCGATCGGGGGGCTGCCGGCGATGAACGCACAGCCCGCGGCCGCGATCAGCAAGACGCCGCAGCCGAGGGCTACGCGCCTCCGCGCCGCTCTTCCCCGCTCGTGGAAGGGGCTACTCCCCTGCCTCACCACCGGAATCGGACTGCTCCCCCTCGTCCGTGTCATCCGCCTTGGAACCGGACTTCGACGCCGGCATGTTCTCGTACTCCACCTCCGCGGCATCGTACGGGACATCGGGCGCGTCCACGACGGCGAGAACGATGCGGCGGTTGATCGGATCCGTCTCGAGTACGCGGAGATCCAACCGGCGCCCCTCGTCGAAGTGGTCGGCGGGCTCGGCGACCGGCTCCTCCACGCCGAGTTGCGAGATCGGCACGAACCCTTCGAGATCGCTCCCGAGGTCCACGACGACGCCCTTCTCGAGCAACCGCGTGATCGAGCCCGCCACTTCCCGTCCCGGCTGGTACGCCTGAGCAAGCTGATACCACGGATCCTCCTGCACCTGCTTCAAGCCGAGGGAGATGCGCTTCTGGTCGGCATCGATCGAGAGCACGACGACATCGACCTCCTCCCCCTTGCGGAGCACCTCCGCCGGATGCTGCACCCGCCGCGTCCAACTCATGTCGGAGATATGGACGAGACCGTCAATTCCCGCCTCGACCTCCACGAAGGCGCCGAAGGAGGTGAGGTTGCGGACGAGTCCGCGGATCTTCGTCCCCGGCGGGTACTGCGCCGGGAGCGCCAGCCACGGGTCCTCCTCCACCTGCTTCATCCCGAGCGAGATCTTCTGCGCCTCCTCATCGACGCGCAGCACGACGCATTCGACCTTGTCGTTGATGCCGACCAACTGCGAGGGGTGGCGCACGTTGCGGGTCCACGACATCTCGGAGATGTGGACGAGACCCTCGATCCCGCGCTCGAGTTCGATGAAGGCGCCGTAGTTCGTGATCGAGACGACGCGGCCCAGCACGCGGATCCCGACCGGGTATTTCTCGGCCACGTTCTTCCAGGGGTACTCCTGAAGCTGCTTGAGGCCGAGCGAGATTCTCTCCCGGTCCCAGTCGATGTCGAGGATCTTGATCTCGAGCGACTGGCCGATCTCGCACACTTCCGACGGATGGCCGATGCGCCCCCAGGACATGTCGGTGATGTGGAGGAGGCCGTCCATCCCGCCGAGGTCGATGAAGGCGCCGAAGTCCGTGATGTTCTTCACGACTCCGGAGCGCACGTCGCCCACCGACAGCTCCTTCTTGAGTTCCTCGCGCTTCCCCGCCCGCTCCTCCTCGAGGAGGACGCGGCGGCTCACCACGATGTTCCGGCGGCGCTTGTTGAGCTTCAGGATCTTGAAGTCGTACTCGTCGCCCAACAGGTCGTCGACGTTCGGCACGCGGCGCAGCGCGATCTGGGATCCGGGGAGGAAGGCGTCGACCCCCATGAGGTCGACCGTCACCCCACCCTTGATCTTCCGCTTGATGCGCCCCTGCACGGGACGGTTGTTGTCGAAGGCGTCCTTGATCTTCTCCCACACGCGGAGGAAATCCGCCTTCTTCTTCGACAGGACGACGACGCCCTCCTCATCCTCGAGGCTCTCGAGGAGGACATCGACGGAATCGCCCATCCGAACTTCGTCCGGATCCGAGAACTCTTCGAGCGGGACGGCCCCTTCGGATTTGAAGCCGACATCGAGGATGACGTCCGTCTCGGTCTTTCCGATGACCTGCGCGGCGACGATCTCGCCTTCGGTGATGCGGCTGAGGGTGTCCTCGTAGAGCGCGTAGAGTTCGGCGTACTCCGCCTCATCGTGCTGCGAGTCGTCCCGGGGGTCGGCGTCGAGGTCCAGATCGATCGCACTCGGCTCGAATGCGACCGGCGTCGCGCCGGCGACCTCCGCGTGTTCCGGAGCGGCGTTGTCGGCTTCCGGAGCGGCGGTGGCGTCTTCCGGGGCGGCGTCGTCGACTGCCGTTGAGGCGTCCGTCGTCTCGGGGACGTCGGACTCGGGCGTGTCGGTCTCCGGGACGTCGGTCTTAGGGTTCGTGTCGTCGGGCATGGGAATCAAGCTCCCGCGCGGGGCCAACGGTGCGTCCCGCCGGGCCTCGTGGCAAGAAGAATCGACCTCAACCGAGCCTCACCATCTCCGCCCAGCCGCCGGCCGATCCCCTCGTGTCGGGTCTCCACAGGATGCGGGGCGGAGCGCCACTTTTTCCGCCACCGATCCTCGAACAGTGCGCCAACTTAGATTCGGACCGCGAGAGCGTCAACGGACGGCGAATCGCCGTCCGCGATGAGTGAGCCCTCGCTCGCGGAATGCCCCGGCCGGTCCCATCTCCACTCCCGCGTGCGGGCGTGGGTGCTCCGTTCAAACCGGACAGGTCATGTGCTCGTAACGCGGAAAGCGGAGGCCGCCAGCTCGAGGATCGCATCCACGACCCGGTCCGGGGGCATGGAGGTCGTATCGATCTCGATGGCGTCGGAAGCTCGCCGCAGCGGCGACAGCGGGCGCGATCGATCCAAGCGGTCGCGCGCCTCGATACGCCGGGTCTCGCGCTCGATGTCATCCTCCGTGAAGGGAGCGCCGCGCTGGCGCAGTCGGCGGCGGGCCCGCTCGCCGGCCTCCGCCACGAGGAAGATCTTCAGATCCGCGCCGGGGAAGACCGCCGTGCCGATGTCGCGTCCGTCGCAAACGATCTCGTGGTGGCGATCCGCCCGGCGCAGCCGTTCCAAGACGACTCCCCGAACCGCCGGAAGCGCGGAAACGGCGGACACCCGCGCCGTCACCTCGGGTGATTCGAGGGCCGGACCAGGCCGGGCACCGTCTACGCATACCTGGAATCCTCCGCGCGCGGGGACGAGATCGACGTCCAGCCCGGGTACGGCGGCCTCGATCGCGGCCCCGTCCTCGGCGATGCCCCTGCCGAGGGCCCACCACGTGATCGCCCTGTAGAGCAGCCCGGAGTTCACATGCAAGAAGCCGAGTCGTTGCGCCACGCTCCGCGCGGTGCTGCTCTTGCCGGAAGCGGCGGGGCCGTCCACCGCGATTACTCCTCCCGTCCGCGAGAAAGACCCCCGGGGGGAGCCGCGGCGGAAGGGCTCGAGCGCCTCCCAAAAGCCCGGATACGAGACGTCCGCGCAGGCCAGGTCGTCGATCCTCAGGTCCGCGTCTCCCGCCGCGTCGAGGACCCCGAACGCCATGGCGATCCGGTGGTCGCCACGCGTCTCGACGCTGCCGCGCAACCGCCCGGAACGGCCCTGGATCGCGAGACCGCCGGACCGTTCCTCCACAACGACGCCGAGCTTCGCGAGCGTCCGGGCCAGCACGGCCAGGCGGTCGCTCTCCTTCACGCGCAACTCGGCGGCGTCGCGAATCTCGGAGCGGCCCCGCGCCCGGGCGGCAAGGACGGCGAGGAGGGGAATCTCGTCGATCACCCGCGGAATCAGGTCGCCGCCGATCGAAAACGCCCGCAGGCCATCCGGGGGATGGACGGTCCACGTCTCCAGCGGTTCGCCCGCCTGGGCCGGCGCGGGGTCCCGGTCGATCCCCGCACCCATCTGCTCGAGCACCGAAAGAAAACCGATACGCCCGGGATTGGCAGCCACGGATTCCACCCTCGCCGCGCGCCCGCCGAGGAGCGACGCCCCGATCAGGAAGGCGGCCGAGGAAGGGTCGCCGGGCACGGTCATGCGGAGACCCTGGAGCCCGCCTTCCCAACCGGATGGGTCGAAGCTCACCTCCCCCGCTCCGGTCCGCCCGGGGTCGAATGCGAGCGGCACACCCATCTCGGCCAGCATGCGCTCGGTGTGGTCCCGGGAGAGGGCGGGTTCGCTGACTTCGACCCGCACGCGGGCCAGCACGCCGGCCAGAAGCACGGCCGACTTGACCTGGGCGCTGGCGACCCTGCCGCGGTGGCGCAGCGTCCGGAGGGTTCCGGTGGCTCGTCCGCGGAGGCGCACGGGCAGCCGCTCCGGTGCCCCGGCGTACTCGATGCGCGCCCCCATGGCCTGCAGCGGATAGATGACGCGGCGCATGGGGCGGCTGCGAAGCGACGGGTCGCCGTCCAAGACGGCCGCGATGCCGGAACCCGCCAGGATCCCGGCGAGAAGGCGTGCCGTCGTCCCGCTGTTCCCGCAGTCAAGCCCAGGAGCCGGGCCGGGGTCGAGCCCGCCGCCCGCGCAACGGATCGTGAGGCCACGCTCCTCCTCGGCGCACTCCACGGCGGCCCCGAGCCGCCTCATCGCCCGCACGCTGGCCCGCACGTCGGCGCCGTCCGAAAGGCCGCGCACAACGGACCCCGTCGACGCGAGCGGCGCGATGAGCGCGGCCCGGTGGGAGATCGACTTGTCCCCGGGTACGCGCACGCGGATCAAGGGTCCGGTTCCCCCGGATCCCCGTCATCGAAGGAAACAGCGGTGGACCAGCCGTCGCGCGCGAGTTCCGCCCGGGGGAAGACGGCGCGCGCCTCCTCGAGCAGTTGTGCCGGCCGCTCGGCGTAGCGGGCGCTCACATGCGTCAGAACGAGCCGCCGGGCGCCCGCCGCGCGCGCGATCCGGGCGGCCCCGGCGGCGGTGGAGTGGCCGGTCTCCCGCGCCCGGCTCCGTTCCTCCTCCGCGAACGTCGCCTCGTGCACGAGGAGATCGGCGGCGCGCGAGATGCGGACCGTTTCGGGAGAGGGGAGCGTGTCCCCCGTGTACACGACCTTCCTGCCGGGCCGCAGAGGCCCCACAAGATCCGCGGGGTGGACGCGCCGGCCGTCCTCGAGGTCCACGCTCTCCCCGCGATGGAGGCGGCCGAAGAGCGGACCTTCCGGGACGCCCAGCTCGCGAGCCGCCGCCGCATCGAACCGCCCGGGGCGCGCATCCTCGATGAGGGCGTATCCGAGCGAGCGCCGCGTATGCCGGGTCGCGAACGCCTCCACCCGAAAGCCCTCCCCTTCGAGCGCCTCGCCCGCGTGGAGTTCATGCACCGTCGCGTCGAACGCCAGACGATCCCCTCCCAAGTCGCGGAGCGCGCGGAGCGTCTCGCCCGCGCCGTACGGCGCCCATATGCGCAGCGGCTCCTCGCGCCCCTGAAGGCTCATGGTGCGGAGCAGACCCGCCAGTCCGAGGTAATGGTCGGAGTGGAGGTGCGTGATGAGGATATCTCCGACGGAGAAGCCCACCCCGTAGCGCATCATCTGCCGCTGCGTCCCCTCGCCGCAGTCGAGGAGAAACAACCGCCCCTCGCGCTTCACTGCGAGCGACGAAACGTTCCGCGACACGGTCGGCCGCGAGGAAGCCGTTCCGAGAAACGTCAGTCGGAGGATGGAGCGACCCCTTCGGGCGCGCCGACGCACGCGATCAGTTCCGCATCCGACATCTCGGAGAGGATGGCGCCATTCAACTCCACCACGGGGCGATGCGCGCTGATGCAGCGCAGTCGAAGGCCCACGGTACCGGCCGCGCTCCCCCCCCCGGCCCAGACCGGTCCCACACCCTGGGCAAGCCAGATCGCTCCGCTGCCGTCGACGACCCGGCGCTCGGTCCGCGTGAGCGGTCGTCCCGCCTCCCACAACGCGCGGAAGGCTTCGTCATCGAGATCCGAGAGGGCCGATCCGGCGGCAAGCGCCGTCCGCCGGTCCGCCATCTCGGCGTCGTCGCAAACGAAATAGCCGAGACCAAGGCCGGACGGCGCCCGGGCGGCGTCGTACAACGTCCACGATGCGCCGCCGATCCGGCCCGACCACCGCGGGCGGGCACCCCCGGCCGTCATGCCACCCCCCCGCCGTACACGCCGCGCGTCACCGTCTCGCCGCGGGGAGCGGACGTCTCGCGGCTCGCCAGCGCCTCGCCCGCGGCCTGCTCGATCTCCGACTCCACCTCCCGCTCCACCAAAGCGAGCCTTCGGAGGTTCCGCTCTCGCAGGTTTCCGGTGCCGGCGACTCCGAGATCGATCCCCGCCAGGTACTCTTCGTAGAGCCCGATGGGATCGCGCCGCCCCCAGTATCGGAACAAGTCGGGCGAGAAGGTGGCCCGGGCCTCGCGCACGTCGTGCGTGGCGTGCCCTCCCATGCGGAAGGTGCGCGCCTCGATGAGCTGCGGACCCTCCCCCCGCCGGCAGCGCTCGGCCGCCACCCGCGTCGCCGCGTAGACCTCGAGCACGTGGTTCCCTTCCACCGATTCGGAGGGAATCCCGTACGCCGCGCCCCAATCCGAGAAGTCCGGCGGCACGTGGTGCTGGTTGAGCCGCGTCCCCAGCGCCACCTGGTTGTTCTGGATGATGAAGACGATCGGCAGCCGGAGCGACGCCGCGAAGGCGAACGCCTCGTGCGCCTCGCCGTGTTTCGTCGCGCCGTCCCCGACCCACGTCAGCGCCACCCGGCGTTCTCCGCGCATCCGGAAGGCGAGGGCAAACCCGTTCATGACCGTCGACAGCGTCGCGACCATGCTGATGGGCGGACACACGCCGTAGCGCAGATCTCCAAGGTGCACGTCCCGTCCCCCCGCCGGGGCGTCCGCCGTCCCGAGGTAGGTGCGAAACACCTCCGCCATCGGCATGCCCATTTCGTGGTTCGCGCCCTGGTTGCGGATCATGGGCCCCACGATGTCTCCGTCGGGGCCGCGACGGTCGAGCGCGTTCACCGCCCCCACGGTCACGGCCTCCTCGCCGGTCCCGAGCCACGCCTTCGAGATCACGCCCTGTTTCACCCACCTCGTGAGGGCGATATCGCTGAGGCGGAAGCGGAGGAGCCCGCGATACAGCGCGATGTGCGCATCGGTCGGCAGCGCGGCGATCTCGCGTTCGCGGGCGTCGTCCGCCCGGATGCGCGATCCGTACTCCTCCAGGAGTTCGGGGTCCGGCTGCCAAGAGACGTACTCAGGGGGGTCGTAGGCCGAGTATCGACGCATCGCTCAGGTTCTCTGTGGTCCGCCAGGCCGGGAAGCGGCCCGTCGCGCGGCACATCGTAAGCCTTCGCCACGGGGCGCGCGAACCGATAATCTACCTGCCCATCCTCGATCCGCACCCGTAGCGGGCCGCGCGGTGAGACCCCGCGTCAGCGCCGAGAGCGGCGGCGGGAAGACGGGTGGGACAGGGCGCGGCCGGGGCGCCGCGCCACGCGACCGAGGCACCACGATGAACTCAGGCAAATGAAGCCGTGCAGGAGCTGCCGGTGCCGCGTGCCGGACGCGACGCGCATCTGTCCGCACTGCCGCGCCACGCAGCGGCGCGGCGACCGCGCGCCGCAGATCGTCCTCGGACTCGTCGCGGTC
This sequence comes from Candidatus Palauibacter poriticola, assembly GCA_012270965.1. Taxonomy (GTDB): domain Bacteria; phylum Gemmatimonadota; class Gemmatimonadetes; order Palauibacterales; family Palauibacteraceae; genus Palauibacter; species Palauibacter poriticola. The sequence continues at coordinate 28,712 of JAAXHJ010000020.1, read as the reverse complement.
GCCGCCGCCGCGCTGGCCGCGCTCGGATCCTGTCCCGGTCTCGCCGGCCAGCCGCCGGGAGGGGCGCCGCGGACGGAGCCACCGACGATCACGCGCCTGCGCTACGACGGCGGGGGCGACTGGTACGCGAATCCCTCGAGCCTCGGCAACCTCCTCGAACAGATCCGGCTCCGGACCGGGATTCCGGTGGCCGGCCGGCCCGCGGAGGTGGGCGCCGCGGATCCCGACCTCGCCGACCATCCGTACCTGTACGCGACGGGCCACGGGAACATGTCCTTCACCGCGCTCGAGATCGAACGCCTGCGCGCCTACCTCTACGGGGGCGGCTTCCTGCACGTGGACGACAACTACGGCCTGGACGAATCCTTTCGCCGGGAGATTGCCCGCCTCTTTCCGGACACACCCCTCGCCGAAGTGCCGCTTGAGCACAGCATCTACCGAGTCTTCTACGAGATGCCGGACGGCCTGCCCAAGATTCACGAACACGATGGGAATCCCGCGCAGGGCTTCGGCATCTTCCTCGATGGCCGCCTGGCGGTCTACTACAGTTTCGAATCCGACCTCGGGGACGGCTGGGAGGACGAGGGCGTACACGGGGACGCGCCGGAGGTCCGGGAGTCCGCGTTCAGGATGGGCGTGAACCTCTTTCTCTACGCGCTCTCCGCAACCCCCGCCCGCTGAACCCTCGCCCGGCGCCTCACCGGAGCTTGCGCCGCAGGGAGCGCGGACGCCGCCTCGTCCCGCCGGCGCCGGCGAAGACCGGTCACCCGGCGAACTTGCCGAAGATCGCCATCAGCCCCACGACGATGGCGGTCGCGATGAAGACCGCCCAGGCGAAGATGGCGGTGAGGACCGGGCCATCGGACTTCAGGTGCATGAAGAACATCGCGACGAGTGCGAACTTCGCCGCCATCATCACGATCAGGATCGGGATCAGCACGGGAGCGAGCGCCTCGATGTAGAACACCATCACTTCGAGTGCCGTCAGGGCGGCGAGGATCACCGCGATGGCGACGTAGAGGCGCGTGCTCGGGTGCGCTTCGGCGGACTGGCGGCTCACGTGGACCTCACACCAGCAGGTAGATGAGCGTGAAGAGGATAATCCACACGACGTCCACGAAGTGCCAGTACAGGCCGGCGATTTCCACCGTCTCCGCGTGGCGGGCGTCGAGCTTCCCGTCGATGGCCCTCACGAGGAGCGTGCCCAGCCAGATCACGCCTCCCGCGACGTGGGCCCCGTGCGTCCCCGTCAGGACGAAGAAGGTCGAGGAGAACAGGTTCCTCGACAGCGGCAGCCCCTCGTGAACGAAATGGCTGAACTCGTAGTACTGGCCGCCGAGGAAGATGAGGCCGAACAACGCCGTCAGCGCGAGCCACAGCTTCGTCGCCCGCAGATCGTTCCTCTGCACCGCCGCGAGCGCGAGCACCATCATGAGGCTGCTCATCAGGAGCACGAAGGTCGTGACCGTGATGAACGGGATGTTCAGCAGGTCGTGCGGATAGGGCGGCACGAGGTTCCGGCCGCGATAGATCATGTAGGTGGCGATCAGGGTGCCGAAGAGCATGCACTCGGACCCGATGAAGGTCCACATCGCGAGCTTGCGGTTCGGGATTCCCGTCGAGGTCGGCCCCTCCATCAGCGCGCCTCCTCGCCGAACGGGGGCTCGAAGGCCCACGCGAAGAGCCCCACCGCCGTCACGAGCAGGCCGAAGAGCGTCAGCCCAAGCGACCCAAGCCCGCCGATCGTCATGAGGAGCATCCCCACGGCGAGCACGAGCGGCCAGTGCGACGGATTCGGCATGACCACCGGCGCCGGCGGCTCGTGCGGCTGCCGTCGCGGCACGGCGCCCCCGGGTTCATCCCCATCTCCGCGCGATTCCGGTTCGATGTAGGGATGCCAGAGCGGATCGCGCCGGTCGACGGTCGGGATCTCCGCGAAGTTGTAGTGCGGCGGCGGCGAGGCCATCGTCCATTCGAGCGTCGACGCGTCCCACGGGTTGTGGCCGGCCGGCTCTCCCCGCCGCCGCGCGCGCCACAGATTCCAGACCGGCGGCACGAAGGAGAGCGTGAAGATGAAGGCCCCGATGGTCGAGATCAGGTTGAACACTTCCAGGCCCAGCCCCTCCGCGTACGTGTACGTACGCCTCGGCATCCCCAGGAGCCCCGAGAAGTGCATCGGGAAGAAGGTCATATTCAGCGCGAGGAAGCTGAGCCAGAAGTGCGCCTGCCCCAAGCCCTCGTGAAGCATCCGTCCCGTCGCCTTCGGGAACCAGTAGTAGAAGCCGCAGAAGAGGCCGAAGACGGTGCCGCCGATGAGCACGTAGTGGAAGTGCGCCACCACGAAGTACGTGTCCGTCTGCTGCAGATCCGCGGGGGGCGAGCTGTGCATGACGCCGCTCAGGCCGCCGATCGTAAACGTCGCCACGAGTCCGGCCGCGAAGAGCATCGCCGTCCGGAAGCGTAACCGTCCCCCCCACATCGTCGCGATCCAGTTGAAGATCTTGATCCCGGTGGGAATCGCGATGAGCATCGTCGCCCCGCCGAAGACCGCGTTCACCACCGGCCCGAGTCCGACCGAGAACATGTGGTGCACCCAGACGCCGAAGCCGAGGAAGGCGATGAGGACGCCCGAGAAGACGACGACGGGATACCCGAACAGGATCTTCCGCGAGAAGGTCGGGATCACGTCGGAGACGATGCCGAAGGCCGGCAGGATGAGGATGTAGACCTCGGGGTGCCCGAAGACCCAGAACAGGTGCTGCCAGAGGACGGGATCCGCGCCCGCCGCCGCGTCGAAGAAGTGCGTTCCGAAGCGGCGGTCGAAGAGCATGAAGATGAGGCCGACCGTGAAGGGCGGGAAGGCAAGCAGGATGAGCGCGGAGACGATGAGCGCCATCCAGGTGAAGAGCGGCATCCTCATGAACGTCATCCCCGGCGCCCTCATGTTGAGGATCGTGACGAGGAAGTTTAGGCCGCCCGCGATCGACCCGACGCCGGAAATCAGGAGCGAGAGGACGTAGAAGTCGATGCCCGGACCCGGCGAATACTCGGGATTCGTCAGCGGCATGTACGCGAACCAACCCCCGTCGGGCATCACCCGGAGGGGGACGCTCGCATACAGGAAGAGGCCACCGAAGAGGAACACCCAGAAGGAGAACGCGTTCAGGCGCGGGAAGGCCACGTCGCGCGCCCCGATCTGCAGGGGCACGACGAAGTTGAAGAAGGCGACGACGAGCGGCATGCCGGCGAAGAACACCATCGTCGTGCCGTGCATCGTGAACAACTGGTTGTACAGGTCCGGATCGAGGAGGCTGCGTGCGGGCGCGGCGAGCTGGAGCCGGATGAGCTGTCCCTCGAAGCCCGCGATGAGCAGGAAGGCGAACCCGGCCACGAAGTACATGATCGCGATCCGCTTGTGGTCGACCGTCGTCAGCCAGCTCCAGATCCCGGTGGAATGCGCGTCGGTCATGGCCATGGCGCTAACGGAGCGAGCCCAGATAGGCGACGAGCTGCCGAATCTGCGCGTCGCTCAGTTCGACCTCGGGCATCGGATTCCCGGGCTTCACGTGCTGAGTGGAATCCAGCCAGCGCGCCAGGTTCTCGGGCGTGTTCTCAAGGACGCCGGAGGCGATCGTGAGCCGGCTTCCGAAGTGCGTGAGGTCGGGGCCGAACCGCCCCGCCGCCGGCGTCCCCCTCACCGCGTGACAGCTCACGCACGCGTTCGCCATGAACACGCCCTGACCCGCCCTCGCCTCCGCCGCGCCCGGTGCCGAAGCGGGCGCCGTATTCGCCCGGGCCCAGCGCTCGAAGTCCTCGGGTTCGTCCACGACCAGGCGCATTCCCATGAGAGCGTGCGCGGTGCCGCAGAACTCCGCGCACTGTCCGTGGTACACGCCGGCCGAATCGGCCCGGAACCAGAGCTGATTCTCGATCCCCGGCACGAGATCGCGCTTTCCGGCCAGGCGCGGAACCCAGAACGAATGCATGACGTCCGCGGAGCGGAGCCGCAGGTCGATGGTGCGGCCCAGGGGGACGTGGGCCTCGTTCGCGGTCACGATACCGAGTTCCGGATAACGGAACTCCCACCACCACTGCTTGCCGATGACCTCGATGACGAGGGCTTCCGGATCCGGCGTCGACCGGTCGATGACGAAGATGGCGCGCATGGTCGGAATCGCGATGGCCACGAGGATGAGCGCCGGGGCCAGCGTCCACCCCACTTCGAGGAGAAGGTGGCCGTGGACCTGCTTGGGCCGCGCGTCGCCCGGCCGCTCCCGAAAACGCACGAAGACGTAGATGAGGATGCCTTCCACCACGACGAACACGCCGACCGCCCACCAGAAGATCTGGTCGAAGAGCTGGTCGAGGATCGTGGCGGAGTCCGAACTGGGGTGCAGTGCGGATTGCGGGTATTCGCCGCCGCAACCCTGGCTGGCCAGAACCCCCAGAAAAAGCACGAGCGCTGCGATCGCGCGTCGTCTCAAGGGCGTATCTATATATGTTTCGGGGAAGTCTCGATTCGGGGCGGGCCCCGCCTCCGCAGGGCCCGCGGGACCCTGGTGTCGCGTCCCGGAAACACCTCGGCTACTCGACCTCGCGGATTCCCGGGGACGCGACACTAGCCGGGGAGGGCGGGCGGGTCAAGGAGCCCCCCGCCGGATTGAAAAACCTCGCCCGCCGGAACCTCAGCGGGCGTGCGGTACGTCGCCGGCCGGCGTCACGCGACCGCCGTAGAGGTCCGCCACCCATTCACCGTATCCGTTGAACGGGAGCGTCGGAACCCGTTGCCCCGTACCGACGATTTCCTCCTGCGCCTGGGACCAGCGCGGATGAGGCACGTCCGGGTCCACGTTCGAATAGAAGCCGTATTCGGACGGTTGCAGGTCGTTCCAAAAGGTCTTCGGCATCTCGTCGGTGACATCGATGCGGACGATGCTCTTTGGGCTCTTGTAGCCGTACTTCCAAGGCACGTGGATGCGGACCGGCGCGCCGTTCTGCTTCTGGAGCGGATGACCGTACATGCCCGTCGCGACGAAGGCGAGTTCGTTCATCGCCTCGTCCATGCGAAGCCCCTCGTAGTAGGGCCACCTATACCAGGTCTGAGTCTTCTGGCCGAAGGCCTGCTCCGGCCGGTGGAAGGTCACGAAGCCGACGTAGCGGGCGTCGTTTCGCGGCTGCACCCGCTCCAGCAGGCGGGCGAGCGGGAAGCCGATCCAGGGCACGACGACGGACCACCGCTCCACGCAGCGGTGCCGGTAGATCCGTTCCTCGAGCGGGAAGGCGCGTTCCAGCTCCACGAGGTCGTAGACGCCCGGGTTCTCGACGAGGCCCGTGACCTCCAGTTCCCACGGGCGGGCCTCGAAGGGGGCGACGTTGCGCCACACCCCGTCCTTGTCCGTGCCGAACTCGTAGAAGTTGTTGTACGTGGCCACGATCTCCTCGGGCGAAACCTCCTTGTGGCGCTCGCCGGGCGTAAAGCGCGGATCGTTCACGGCCACGGGATAGAGGTCCGCGGTCGGGGTCTCCGGGACGTTGTCGAGGGGGCCGCGCTCCTGGGCCTCCGCCGCCCCGCCCGGCCGGCATGCGAGCGAGGCGGCGGCAAGGACCGCCCCCCCACCCATGCGGGCCACGAACTGCCGCCTGTCGAGGTACACTGACTCCGGCGTCGCCTCGCTCTCCCTGAGCCGCCAGCCCGGCGGAATATGAATGTTCGCCATGGGATTCTCCCTTGCCGGTCGGCCTCCGGCTCTCGCCGGCCGCCCGCCGCCTCGCCCGCGGCTGCGGCTGCGACTGCGGAGCCACATGCCCAAGTATAACCGCTCCGGCCCGCGTGTCGCGCAACCCTCGGCCAACCGGCTCCGCTAGGCTCCCCCGTCGTTCCTCTCCGCGGAGCGGCCCCGCCGAGCCCGGGCTAGTGCCGGAAGAGCCGGCGTCCGGTGAGGACCATCGCCATGCCGTGTTCATTCGCGGCCTCGACGACCTCCGCGTCGCGTTTCGAACCGCCCGGTTGCGCGATCGCCGTCACGCCGGCTGCCGCCGCCGCATCGATGCCGTCGCGGAAGGGGAAGAACGCGTCGGAGCCGAGGACGGCGCCCGCCACGTCGAATCCCTGCGCCCGGGCCTTGCGGATCGAGATCTCCACCGAATCGACGCGGCTCATCTGCCCCGCGCCGATCCCGATCGACGCCCCGTCGCGCGCGAGCAGGATCGCGTTCGACTTCACGCTCTGCACCGCGGACCAGGCGAAGGCGAGATCGTCCCACTCGGCGTCGCTCGGGGCCCGCGCGGTGGGGACGCGAGCCTCCCGATGCACCTCGCGCGCCGGCCGGGGCGCCGCCTGCATCAGAACCCCGCCGCGCACGCCGCGGAGTTCAGCCCCTTCCACCAGATGGCCGCTCGCGTCCAGCGCCGCGCCAGCCCCGGGCTTCAGAATCCGAATGTTCTTCTTCGCCCGCAGGTGGCCGAGCGCCTCCTCCGAGTATCCCGGCGCCACGACGCATTCCACGAAGTTGCGCGAGAGGGCTTCCGCGACGGCCTCCGTGAGCGGGTCCGTGAAGGCGATGACCGAGCCGAACGCCGAGACGGGATCGCACGCGAGCGCCTTCTCGTACGCCTCCAGCGGCGATGCGCCGACGGCGAGTCCGCACGGCGTCGAGTGCTTCAGGATCGCGCAGGCGGCGCGGCCCCCGGACACGAAGGGCGCGATCGCGGTGAGGGCTCCATCCACGTCGAGAATATTGTTGAAGGAGAGTTCCCGGCCGTGCAGTTGCGCGAGGGCGGGAATCCCCCGCGGCGGACCGGACCCGTCGCGGAAGAAGGCGCCCTCCTGGTCCGGGTTCTCACCGTACCGGAGCGACTGCACGCGGACGAGCGAGGTGACGGTCTCGCCCGCCGGGAGGCCGGGCGAATCCGCCGCTCCGGCCGGCCGCGCGAGGTAGCGGGCGATCGCCGCGTCATAGGCCGCGGTGTGCCCGAACACCTTGGCCGCCAGCTCCCGCCTCAACTCCGATGTCTCCGGCGTCTCCGGCGCCGCCCCCGCGGCGAGGGCCTCGAGCACGCGCCCGTAGTCGGCCGGATCGCATACGGGCCAGACCGATGGATGGTTCTTCGCCGCCGCCCGCAACATCGCCGGGCCGCCGATGTCGATCTGCTCCAGCGCTTCCCCCAGCGCGACGTTCCCGCCGGCCACGGTCTCGCGGAAGGGGTACAGGTTCACCGCGACGAGGTCGATGGGGACCATTCCGTGCTCGGCGAGTTGATCCAGGTCGTCGGCCACCTCGCGCCGGGCGAGGATTCCGCCGTGCACCCTCGGGTGCAGCGTCTTCACGCGTCCATCGAGCATTTCCGGGTGGCCGGTGAGGTCGCTCACCCCGCCAACCTCGAGCCCCGCCGCGAGCAGCGTCCGCATCGTCCCTCCCGTGGAGGCGATCTCCCAGCCCCGCGCGACCAATCCCGCGCAGAAGTCCTCGATTCCCGTCTTGTCCGAAACGCTCACGAGCGCAGTCGGCATTCCCACTCATCCTTCCCGGTTGGTGAACGTCTCCGTATCGAACCACTCGCGGACCCAGCGCACCCGGCGCTCCGCTTCCAGACGGACCGCCCCCGAAGCCAGCGCTTCGACGGCCGCCGGCAGGATCCGGTGCTCCACCGCCAGTACGCGGGCCGCGACGGCTTCCGGAGTATCGCCCGCGAGCACCGGCACGGGCCATTGGCACAGGATCGGACCCCGGTCGTACGCCTCGTCGACGAAGTGGACGGTCGCTCCCGTGATTCGGACGCCGGCCTCGATGACGGCCCGGTGCACGCGGGCACCGTACATGCCGCGGCCTCCGAAGGAGGGCAGCAGCGCGGGATGGATGTTCAGGATCCGTCCCCGGTAGGCCCGCACGAGGGGCTCGGGCACCAGCTTCATGTAGCCGGCCAAGACCACGATGTCGCTCCGCCACTCGTCAAGCGTGCGGAGGAGGAAGGTCGTCATCTCGCCACCCGCCGCCCCCGCCGGCGCCACCGCCGCCCCCGCCGGCGGGACCGCCGACGCCACCCCGGCCCGTCGCGCCCGCTCGAGGACGCCGGCCCCCTCGCGGCTGGCGATGACGCCGACGATCTCGCGGTCGGCAACAGGGCGAAAGCGGTCGACGAGGGCTTGGAAGTTGGAACCGCCCCCCGACGCGAGGACCGCGATCCGCGCGGCGTCAGACACCGGCGAGCCGTCCGAGCGCCGAGACGAGGGCTTCCCCGGCCCGCGCCGTCTCCTCGCCCGGCAGCGTCCGCACATCGACGATGAACGCCCCGCGCTCGATGCGGCCGATGAGCGGGACGGGGCCGGCCCGGCACTCCACCGCGAGCCGCTCCGCATTGACCCCCGTCACCGCCCAGCCGGCCGAAGGAATCGCGAACCCGGGGAAGGCGCCCCCTCCGACCATCGCCTCGGTCCGGATCACCTCCACCCGGGCTCCGCTTCGCTCCGGAGGATCGAAACGCGCGGCGGCCGCGCGGGCCTCGACCGCCCCTACCGGCTCTCGCAGCATGCGCAGCGCCGGTACGCGCCGGACGGCGAGATCCGAGTCGCGGTAGAGCATCAGCGTCGCTTCGAGGGCGGCGAGCGTCGTTTTGTCCACCCGAAACGCCCGCAGGAGGGGGTTCCGGCGGAAACGCCCGATCAACGCCGCGTCGCCGGCAATGATCCCGGCCTGGGGACCCCCGAGGAGCTTGTCGCCGCTCCAAGTCGCGAGGTCGACGCCCGCGGCCAGCGATCCCCGCGCGGTGGGTCCCTCCGGGAATCCGGGCAGGAGACCGGAATCAAGCAGTCCGGAGCCAAGATCGTGCGCCAGCGGAACCCCCCGCTCCCTCGCGAGCGACACCAATGCCGCAAGGGGCGGACGGGCCGCGAAGCCTTCGACCCGGTAGTTCGAGGGGTGGACCCGCAGGATGAGTCCGGTCGATTCGTCGATGGCCGCCGCGTAATCGGACACTCTCGTCCGGTTCGTCGTGCCGACCTCCCGCAAGCGGCCGCCGCTGCGCCCCACGACATCGGGGATCCTGAACGTACCTCCGATTTCGACCAGTTCCCCGCGGGACACGAGCACGTCGCGGCCTCGCGCGAGTTCGTTCACGACGAGCGCCACCGCGGCCGCGTTGTTGTTCGCGATGATCGCCGCGTCCGCACCCGTCAGCTCGCAGACGATTTCGCCGCAGTGATCGTATCGCGAGCCGCGCCGGCCCGTCGTGAGGGAGAGTTCGACGTTCCCGTAGCCGGCGGCCTCCGCTTGCGCCTGGCGTGCCGGGTCGGCAAGCGGCGCCCGGCCGAGGTTGGTGTGGAGCACGACGCCCGTTCCATTGAGCGTCCGCCTTAGCGAGGGCCGGGATCGCGCCTCCAAGTCGCGTTCCGCAGCGCGAAGGAGATCGACCGGACCCGTGCGCTCCGGACCGGGCTCCGCGCGGGTGCGGTGCAAGGCCCGGCGTAGCGAGTCCTTGACCGTCTCGCGGCCATAGCGGTCGACCCAAGCGGCGACCCCGGGCTCCCCGAGGAGCGCGTCCATCGAGGGGAGCCGGCGGCGTGGGTCCGTCATGCGCGCCGCCTCCTCGCTCTGAGACCGGGCGACCGGGCCCCTCGGGCGCCGCGCAGGGCGCCCCTTGCGAGCGTGTCCGGCGGCGCCCCGAGCGTGTCCGGCGGCGCCCCGAGCGTATCCGCCAACGCCGCCGAGTCCGGCTCGGCAACCGAGTCGCCGGACGGGGGTTCCGGCTCGGCCACAAAGGACGTATCGCCCCCTCCCGCGAGGCGGCGCAGGTTCACCACGCCCGTGACCGAAACGCGGTACGTGCCGGAGTCGAGCGCCGCCGCCAGTCGCACCGTGATAAACCTCGAAGGAAGAACGGGGTCCTCCTCCGCGACGGAGTCGGAGACCGCGGCCCCGGCCGAATCCGGGCTCGGCGCTTCGACCGCGGCGGAGTCGCCGAGCGCCGCCGAGTCGGCTCCGGCGGCGGAATCCGCTGCCGCAATGGAGTCCGCCAGCGCTGCGGAGTCGAGAGGGAACCTCACCTCGTCGGCCGAACCGATGAGGCTGCCCACGATCTCCAGCGCTTCATTCGTCGCCGAGTCCTGAAGGGCGATCCCGGGCTCCTCCGGCTGAGGATTGAGGAGATAGTCATCGAATTCGAGCTGCACGGTCTCGCTCCCCACGACGAGCGCGCGAGCCAGCAGCGGCGGCGTCGTATCCGGCGCCACCAGGACGAACCTCAACTCCACCGGGGTCTCCGGCGAGGCGGCCACGGAGGCGCTGTCGTGGGACTCGATGTCGCGATCGGGAATCAGATTGCGATTGCCGTCGACGAATCCGAAGGCCTCGTACTCGCCCGGCGGCAAGCCGCGCGCCACGAACCTCCCGGCGCTGTCCGAGATCGCGCCGTACGGGATGGAATCCGGACCCGCCCAGAAGATGACCCGCGCCTCCTGCAGCGGCTGACCCGTCAGCGCGTCGATCACCTCTCCCTCGACCTGCGTATGCGGGATCTCCTCTCCCGTAAAGAAGCAGAACTCGACCGGGACTTCCATCCCGTTGCGCAAGAGGTCGTTGATCCCATCGGTCGGGATCGTGAAACAGTACGCGACGCCGTCCCGCCACCCGTCCTCCGGCCGAAGACGCAGATCCGAGAACCCCGTCTCCGCCTCGTACGTCTCCATCGGGCTGACGAACATCTCTCTGGCGAGGCCGTTCGGGATCCGCACGGGTTCGCTGAAACGGATTTCGAGCGCGCCGTCGAAGTCGATGACGGTCGAATCCGGCGCGGGACGGATGCGGACAATGGATGGCGGGACTTCGTCCGGCCGCGCACCCGGCGGAGGCATCTCCCGCGCGCATGCGAGCATGGTGAGGAAGGCCACCGCCCCCGCCACGAGCCTCCCGTCGGCTACGAGCGCGACCAGTCGCTCGCGGGCTCCCGGCCCCCGCCCGGAGGCTCCGGCCCCGGCCCCCGTCAGACCCTCGTCCCCAGCGATCGGAGCTTCTCCTCAAGGCGGGTTCGCTGTTCCCCGAGCGACGTCACCTTCTCCCGCTCCCGTGCAATGACTTCCTCGGGCGCGTTACCCAGAAAGCCCGCGTTGTCGAGCTTCCCGCGGCTCCGCGCGAGCAGATCGGCCGTACGTTCCAGCTCCGCGCGGATGCGCCGGCGTTCGGTCTCCAAGTCGATGACCCCTTCCAACGGAAGGAAGAGTTCTCCGCCCGAACGGAGCACGGCGTGCGCCCCGGCACCATCCGCGGACGACGCGCCCGCGCCCGCCGCGGCCCAGTCGATCCCGGACAACCCCGCCAGGCGCGCGACGCTTCCCTTCTCCTCGGCGAGAGCCGACCGCAGCGCCGGCGAAGCGTCCGTCACCCGGACCCTTACACGGGTGCCCGGCTCCACGCGGTATTCCGCGCGCAGCGTCCGAGCGGCCCCCACAAACTCACGGAGCGCCTCGATCCCCGCCTCAGCATCGGGATCGATCCAGTCCTCGGGGCATTCCGGCCACGGTCCCGTGACGAGCGATCCCGCGGCGTCCGCGTCCGGCAACCTCGCCGCGATCGCCTCCGTGACGAACGGCACGATCGGATGGAGGAGGGAAAGCCAGCCGCGCATCACGAGCGTCAGCGTCTGTCCCACCTCCCGGCCCGGCTCGCCGCCCCCGGTCAGCCGGTGCTTCGCCAACTCCAAGTACCAATCGCAGAAGTCTCCCCACACGAACGAGTGGCCGGCCTCCGCGGCCTCGTGCAGACGATAGCCTTCGTATGCGGCGTCCATCTCGCCCGCTACCCGCGCGAGGCGGCTTCGGATCCACCGATCCGCGAGCGCCCCCGGCTCGGGTGCGCCCCGCGCGCCGTCCCAGCGCGCGTGCGGCAGCGCGAACCGCGCCGCGTTCCAGATCTTGTTCGCGAAGTTGCGCCCGGGCCGGAACGCCGCTTCCAGATTCTCGTAGTCCAACTGGATGTCGGTGCCGAGCGGAGACCCTCGAACGAGCGTGAACCGCATGGCGTCAGCACCATACAGATCAACAACTTCCAAGGGATCTATCCCGTTCCCGAGTGATTTCGACATGCGTCGGCCGAGGTGGTCCCGGACGGTTCCGTTCAGCAGGACATCGGTGAACGGCAAAGCTCCCATGAACTCGAAGCCCGCCATGATCATGCGGGCCACCCAGAAGAAGAGGATCTCGGGCGCCGTGACGAGCGTCGCTGTCGGATAGAACGACCGGAGGTCCCCCGTCCGTTCCGGCCAGCCCAGCGTCGAGAAGGGCCACAACCACGAACTGAACCAGGTATCGAGCACGTCCTCGTCCTGACGCAACTCGCCTCCGCAGGCGGGGCAATCGTCCGGGTCCTCGGTGGAGACGACCTGCTCGCCGCAGTCGGCGGCATCGCAATACCAGACGGGAATCCGGTGTCCCCACCACAGCTGCCGGCTGATGCACCAGTCGCGGATGTTCTCCATCCAGTTGCGGTATACGCGACCGAATCGCGGCGGGTGAAAGCGGAGTTCTCCGTCCTCGTAGGCCGCCAGCCCCGGCTCCGCGAGGGGCTTCATGCGCACGAACCACTGGAGGCTCAGCCGCGGCTCGACGACGGTGTCGCAGCGGTAGCACCGCCCGACGGCGTGGGCATGGGCCTCCACGCCCACGAGCCAGCCGCCCGCCTCGAGGTCCGCCACCACGCGGCGGCGCGCCTCGAAGCGGTCGAGGCCGCGATAGGCTTCCGGGACGGCGTCGTTCATCGCCCCCCCGTCCGTCATCACATCGAGCGCCTCGAGACCGTGGCGCCGGCCGATCTCGAAGTCGTTCGGATCGTGCGCGGGCGTGACCTTCACCACGCCCGACCCGAATTCCGGATCAACGTGTTCGTCCGCCACGATCGGGAGACGCCGCCCGACCAAGGGCAGCTCGGCCTCCCGGCCGACGAGGTCCGCGTACCGCGCGTCCTCCGGAGACACCGCGAGCCCCGTGTCGCCCAGCATCGTCTCCGGCCGGGTCGTCGCGACCTCCACATGGCCGCCGTCCGCCAGTGCGTACTTCACGCGGTAGAGCCCGCCATCCAGGTCGCGGTGCTCCGCCTCCTCGTTCGAGAGCGCGGTGCGGCAGCGGGGACACCAATTGATAATGTAGCGGGCGCGGTAGATGAGGCCCTTCTCGTAGAGACGGACGAAGACCTCGCGCACCGCGTTGGAGAGTCCCTCGTCGAGCGTGAACCGCGTCCGCTCCCAGTCGCAGGAGCACCCGATGGTGCGCAACTGGTCGATGATCCGCCCCCCGTACTCGCCGACCCACTCCCACACGCGCTCGACGAACGCGTCCCGCCCGAGGTCGAAGCGGGTGAGCCCATCCCCGCGCAGCCGCCGCTCCACGACGTTCTGCGTCGCGATCCCGGCGTGATCCGTGCCCGGCACCCAGAGGGCGTCGTACCCCTGCATCCGCCGCCGCCGGATGAGGACATCCTGAAGCGTGTTGTTGAGCCCGTGACCCATGTGCAGCGCGGCGGTGACGTTGGGCGGGGGGATCACGATCACGTAGGGCCGCTCGACCTCCGCGGCCGGCACGTGAAACAGCCCCGCGTCGACCCAGCGCTCGTACATCGGCTGTTCGAGCCCCGCGGGATCGTAACGGGACGAAAGCTCGGTGGATGGTTGAGAGTCACCCAAGGGGCGGCTCCTGACTGACGGTTGCGGTATCGGAAGCGGAAGAAGCGCCGGTGACCGGGAGGAGATCCCCCGGCGTCCGGGCCGCGGCTCAGTCTAACGGAGGCACCGCACGTTCGGAACCACGCGGCTACGGCGGCCAGCGCCATAGCCCGCTGCGTTCGAGCGGCGCTGACGCGGAGTCTTGCCCACAGGGCTCTTACGGAGGTCGGCGGACGCGCAGGGTGTCGCCGCGGCGGCGGGCCTCCTCCTCGGAGCGCTCACGCATGCGGGCCCGCGCCGCGGCGGCGGCGGCCTCCACGTCGTCGCGAAGGTTCTGGATCTGGATGGCCGTCAGGTCGCGGATCGCCTGTTCGTAGGCCCGCCTCTGGGGCCCGGTGGGAGCGAACCCGATGGGAATGGGGATCGTGACGTCGCCGAGGTGGATCCCCTGCTCGGAGAACCCCCACCGCTCCCCGTCACGCTCGAAGGTCCAGTCGCGCGCGCGGCGCCGCGCGGCGTCTTCGAGCTGGAGACTGTCGAGCCAGTCGCGGAGGATCGCTCTCACCGCGCTGTCCGCCCGGGCGAACTGGACGAGCCTCTCCCCGATGAGCCGGGGGGACTGCGGGTCGAACCACAGGCGCGGGTCGCTGAACCTGAGCCTGAGCCGCGAGGCGTTGGTCCGTCCGCGCGGCGCCTCCGGCGGCGTGGGCTGGCCGGCAACGATCAGGCCCGGGTCTACCGGGAGCGGATCTCCCTCCCCGACCGCTTCCTCCTCCCCTTCCGGTTCCTCCTCCTCTTCATCCTCCGGCTCGGGTTCGACATCCGGGGACTCCTCCTCCGGCGGCAGCGGTTCGGGGCGGGGATCCTCGGGAAGATCCTCGGGCAGCGTGGGCGCAATCTCGACCACGACGAGGGCGTCGGGCGCGGGCACGGTCTCGAGGGGGGGAAGGTTGAAGGGGAGCGACTCGACCCGGACGCCGCCCGCCACGACCAGGAGGAGAACGTGGAGGAGCACCGAGGCGAGGAGCCCCATCGCCAGCGTCCGACGCTGGGAGCGCTCGCGTTCGCGTCTCCGCTCGGCAAGGCCCGCGTACCCGGTACGGGACACCGGAGCTACCCGCCGGCCGCAGTCCCGCGCCTGACGGGTCTCGCGTCGTGGCCGTCGGACCGGCCCTCCGTCCGGGGCGGAGCCCTCATGTGATGAGCTTCTTCTTCTTCGCGGCCGGGAAGAGGACGTTGTTGAGGATGAGCCGATAGCCGGCGGAGTGCCGGTGGAGGTCCAGATCCGTCGGGGCGTCGCCGATCAGGTGGCGGGGGTCTTCCGGATCGTGTCCCCCGAGGTACGTGAACGTGCCCTCGCCGAAGCTTCCGTGGAGATACTTCACGCGTCCGCGCGCATCCTCCTCCGCAAGCACGGTGACCCCCGGCTTGAGGCGTTCCTTCCGGAACGTCGTCGTGAGGCCGTAGAAGTCGGGCAGCACGCGCCGATGGTTCTGGGTGAGCATGGCGGGAACCGGATCGAATTTGGCGCTGAACTCGAACAGCGAGAAGCTGCCGAGATCGACCCTCCACGGGGTGTTCACCTGGTGCCCGTCGATATCGCTGAACGCGCTGAGCGTGGGGTCCGTCACGAGCACGGCGTCGCGGAATGCGAGCGCGTCCGGCCAGTGGAGCTTGTCGCTCGCCGCGGCATCGGGAGGCGATCCATCCGCGAAGGAGGCCGCGATGTCGATCTCCGCCGCGGCGAGGGCCAGTTCCAGCGTCTCCGTCGCCGTGCACATCGCGAATAGGAAACCGCCGCCCTCGACGTAGCTCCGCAGCCGGGCCGCGACGGCCTTCTTCAGGGCCGGGACGTTCGGATATCCGAGTTCGCGGGCGACCGCCTCGTTGCGGGCGACTTCCTCCTGCATCCAGGCCGCGGAAGCATGCGTTAGATAGAACTTCGAATACTGCCCCGTGAAGTCCTCGTGGTGAAGGTGCAGCCAGTCGAAGTTCTCGAGTTCCTCGGAAAGGACCTCCCGGTCCCAGATCCGCTCATAGGGGATCTCGGCGTATTCGAGCGCCATGGTCACGGCATCGTCCCACGGGGAACTGTTGGGCGGCGTGTAGACGGCGATCGTGGGCGCCTTCTCCAGGGGCACGGTCTCCATGTTCCGCGTCTCGATCTCGCGGCGGATCCTCGCCACGTCGGATCCGTCGATCGTCTCTACGGTTACGCCCATGAGCGCGGCTCGCCGACGGTTGGACGGGACGTCCGGCACGAGAAAGGATCCGGCGCGGTAATTCAGGAGCCATTCGGCCGATTGGCCCTCGGAGAGGATGCCGAAAGCATAGCCGTAGGCTTTGAGGTGGTTCTCCTGTTCGCGGTCCATGGGGACGAGAAGCTGGCCCCCTAGCCCCGATGCGCCCGCCAGCGAGGCGAGACCCGCCAGCGCGAGGCCGCGCGCAAAGCGGTGGTGGCGCACGGGGCGGTGGTGGCGCACGGGGCGGTGGCGCGCGAGGCGGCGGTGAAGGCCGCGTCGTTTCATCTCGGCCCTCATCGGCCTCCTCCATCGAGTTCGGCGAGCATGCGGCGCGCGACCGGTGCCAGGGCGCTGCGCGGATACGCCACGATCAGTTGTTCCAGCCAGGCAGCGGCGTCGGCGGGATCGGAGGCGCGCGCGAGGTCCAGAAGGGCTGCCGGGGCCTCGGGGCTTTCCGGGTGCTGAACGACGATCTGCCGCCGCAGAGCGCCGGCGATACGGGCCCGTCCGGCTGCGGCGGTCTCGTCCGCGAGGAAGCCCAGGACGACGGAACGGCCGCGCGACGCCGGGTGGCCGGCGAGGTCGCGGAGTGCCGGCCCGGGGTCGAACGCCTCCGGAGAGGCGAGGAGGCCGAGCGCGGCGGTGCCCGCGATGCGGATCTCCGCCGTGTCCGCCGCCTGCACCAGAGTGAGCAGCCGCAGGCGGCGCGTCCGTTCCGCCGCTCCGATCTCCGCCTCGCGGACGCTCCGGCTCGCCCGCTCGCGCGCGGAATCGGGCCGGCCCGCGTACAGCGCCAGCCGAGCCGCCGCGGCGTCGAGCCGCCCCGACGAGGCGACGCGAATCCGTTTCCGCGCGTCGGCCACCAGCGTCTCCGCCGTGCCGAGATCACCCGCCCGGGCGTGCCCCAGCGCGAGGTTTCCCCGCAGCCCGGCCTCGACCGTCGCGGAGTCCGGATACTGCCTCACATAGCGGGCGAGCACCGAGGCCGCCTCATCCAGCGAAGCGGGGTTGGCCGCAAGAAGCTCGAACAGGCGGCGTGACGCCCGTTGGTGAGGACCGTCGCCCGGGGCGCTCTCCCGCAACAGCTCCTCGAGCACCCGGCGCGCCGACGCGGTATCCCCCGCGGCCAGCGCCTCGTCGCCGGAGAGCGCGAGCCAGCGCAGGCGGTCCACGGGTCGCGCGCTCAGTCCGGCGAGCCGCCCCGCGGACCAGGCGACCTCGCCGGGAAGCTCCGCCGCCTCCGCTTCGCGCACGTACTCGCGCAGGAATGCGACCGCCTCCGAATCGTCCGGCGTCGGCGCGGCCTCGGCCAACGCCCGCGCGGCCTCCGCGCGCCCCAAGCGCAGCGCGACGATAGCCCCGGCCCGGGTTGCCCCGTCCCGCCGGCCGGCCAGACGCGCGCGCAGCCGCTCAAAGGAGGTCGCGCGGGCCCCCGGTCCTTCGGCCTCGGCCGTGCGCAGGCCCGCTTCCACCTCGTCCGTCGCCGGCGGCGCGAGGGCGAGCAGCCCGACCCAAGCCGCGGCCAGGCGATCCTCGTCGCCAACCGCAACGAGGAGGCCGGCGAAGCGCACGAGGAGTTCCCCGTCAGGGTCCGCCGCGTCGTTGAGGGTCCGGATCGCGCCCGCGGAGTCCCCCGCCGCGAGCTGGACATCGGCGCGGGCCAGGCGCGCCGCGGAGAGTCGAGGGGCCTCCCTCAACCAGTGATCGCTCACGGCGAGGGCCGAATCGAGCATCCCCGCACCGGTCAGCCCCCGCACCCACCACAGCCGGGCGACCGCCTCGCCGGGGGCCGCGGCGACGGCGGCTTCGGCGTATGGCACGAGGGCGGCCGCCTCACCCGACTCCAGCGCCAGTTCTCCGAGCAGCGCGAGCGCACCCGGCGACGCGGGTGCGCGCGCCAAGTGCTCGCGCAGGGCGGATGCGGCTTCCGCGGCCCGTCCGCTCGCGCGGAGGCGCTCCGCGCGCGCCACCGCGCGCTGCTCCGAAGCTGCGGATGCCTGACCGGCCGCCTCCGCGCCGGTCAGAAGCTGGGCGCCGCAACACCCCACCAGGAGCCCGACGATCCGCATGGCGCCGCGGATCCCGCCCACGGGAAACCGGAACCTGGCAGCCCGTGGCGAAAACCCGCTGCGTTCGAGCGGCGCTGACGCGGGGGTTTGCCACGGACTGCTGGGACGGTTCACGTCAGGGCTCCCGCCGGGCCTCCGCGCTCGGCGGCGGCACGCGGTTCAGGCGGTCGAAGTACTCGAAGATCAGCGATCGATAGAAGAGCGGCAGTTCCCGGAGCAACGCCTCCGAGGGCGCCGGGTAGCGGCGTCCCCGCAGCAACTCCGGATCGATCGCCGGCGGAATCCCCGGCGGGGCCGTGGCCTCGCGCGACTCCCGTTCGTTGGGATCGAGATCCTCGTCCTCAAGCGAGCGTCCCGCATCGAGCATGCGCCGGAAGAGTTGCCGCTGTCGTTCGAGCGTCTCCTGCGTTGGCCCCTCCAACTCGAGCTGTCGCGCGAGTTCGGCCGCCTCCTCCGCGAGCTCCTCGGGACGTCCCAGGAGATCGCCCTCCGGATCCTCCACCTCTCCGAGTTCCTCGGCGACCTCCTCCTGCCGCCGCACGATCTCCTCGCGTCGCCGCTCCTCTCCCGGCGGGCGCGGGCCGGGCATGAGGAGCGAACTCGTCTCCTGCGTCACCGCCTGCTGCTGCTGCGCAAGCTGGTTCATCTGATCCGCCGCATCCTGGCCGGCGGACTGCTCGCCGGCGGCCCGCGCCGCCTCCTCGCTCGCCAGCAGGTGTCGGGCCAGCGAGTTCAGCGACTCCTGGATGCCCTCGACCTCCGCCCGGGAGGGGAGACGCCGCGCCCCATCCCCCGCGAGCCGGTCAAGCAGCTGATCCATGCGCTCCGCCGCCTCGCCCGCCGCCGCCCCCGTGCGCTGGTTGAGCATGGCGGCCTCGTTCCCGGCCTCCGAGAGTCTCTCGACCAGATTCTCCAACCCCTGACGCACGGCGCCCTGCCGCGCGCGCCAAGCTGCCGGATCCGCCGCGTTCTCGCCTCGGGTCGCCTCCGACAGGTGGCCCTCCTCCTCCGCCAGCGCGAGCGCCTCGCCGCGCGCGCGAGCGAGCGATTCGACGGCGGCCTCTCCCCGTTCCCCGCTCATCTCCCGCTGCGCCGAGCCGAGGGCACCCGCCGCCTGTTCGAGCGCCTCCGCGGCTTCCTCCGCCGCCTGCCGCTCCGTCTCGCCGACCTCGCCCGCCTCCGCCGATGGGGACGACTCGGCTCCGCCCTGCGCGTCGGCCATCTTCCCCAGCGCCTCCTGCGTGCGCTCTCCGGCGGCCCGCGCGGAATCCGCCGCCGCCTCCCGGTCCGCCGCCGCGAGTTCCGCCTCCAGTTCCGCCAGGCGCTCCGCCAGCGCCTCCGCCTGTTCGACGAGCGAATCCTGGCCTTCCCGGAACGCCTCGGCATCCTCCTCCCCGGCGACGTCCCTCTGTTCCCGCGCCAGTTCATCCGCGTTGGCCTGCGCCGACTTCATCGCCTGTTCGAGCGCGGCCTGCTCGAGCATGCCGAGCGTCTGGTCCACCCGCTCCCGCAGCGTCTCGTAGTCCTCGGAGAGCTGTTCGAGCGCTTCCCGCACCGCTTCCGGGTCCAGCTCCCGCAGCGCTTCCGCGAGCGCCTCGATCTGCTCATCGAGTCCGCTTTCGGCCAATTCCGCGTAGCGTTCGGCCAGCCGCTCCAACTGCTCCTGCAACGCGGGGTCGGAGAGCGGCGAGGCCTCGAGTTCCTCCCGCAGGGCTTCGATCTGCTCCTCGATCCCCGCGAGTTCCTCCTCGGCGCGCTGCCCATCGTCGAGCACGCTCCGCGCCTCTTCCGTGGCATCGAACCGAACGTCCTCGCTGTCGTCACCCTCCGCATCCGTCTGCCGTGCCGCGTCGGCCGCCGCCTCGGCCAGCCCCTCCAGCCTCTCTTCCAGCGCCTGCGCGTCTTCGGACAGGGCCTCGGTCTGCTCCGCACGCCGGTCCCTGATATCCGCAAACGTCGGGACGCGAAGCAGAAAAACGTCGGACAGCGAGGGGCCTCTGGCCGGGTGTCCGTCGAAGGCCTCGAAGCGGTAGAACAGCGTGTCCCCGGGGAGGAAGGACTCCGCGCTGCGGTCGAGCAGGTGCCGGAACACCGCCCGCTCCGCCCCTGCCGGGTCGGGGGAGAGCGCCTCCCTCCGCTCCGCGTTCTCGCCGCCCAAGCCCGAGCGCCAGCTGCGCACGATGGCTTGGCGTAGCCCGATGTCGTCCTCTATGTCGACGATGACCGGCATCACGCGCCCGCTGCCCAAGGTCGTGTCCGGAGCCGGGTAGAGGAGGTGGATGCGCGGCTGAAGATCGGGGACGACGAGCACCCGGATCGGGTCGGGGAGGATGGGCGCGCCGAGTGAAGATTCCGCCCGCAGTTCCCACGCCCATGCGCCCGTCCGCTCGGGAACCCACGAAGCGGCGAACTGTGAGCCCGCGATCTCGAGCGGGATGCGGGGTGCCGCCTCGCCGGTCTCACGGTCGCCGGGCCGCCATGCGAGCGCCCCGCCATCGAGTGGGAGGTTCGTCTCCCCGCTCAACCGCAACCTCGTACCCTCCGGCGCCACGAGCGGGGGAATCCGGCCGCGGTAGCGCTCGGATCCGCGCCCCAGGTAGGCCGGGAACTCGACGGTGAGCTGGAGATCTTGGACCAGGAGCGGCTCGAGGGGACGGACGCGGAGGGTGTCGCTCGTAAAGCCCTCCCGGTCCTCGACCCACACCGCCGTGGGGGAGATGATCGGCCCGGTGCGGCCCTGCGCCGAACCGGTCGCCGATACTTCGAGGAGGGTCCGTTCGGGCGCCCGGCCCGCCGCGCGCCACACAAGGTCGACCCGTTCGCGTCCCGTGGCCGAGATGGACACCACCGCCGCCTCTCCCCGCGGTACGCCGGCCGCGCCCGTCAGGCCGAGGGGCGGCAGCGGTGCCGGGAAGGCGGTGCGCCACGGCGCGCCCAGCGCCGCGGCGGCGGAGAACGTGGGCTGCGGCCGCAGGAGAGCGGCCACCGAGATCGCGACGAGCATGAGCGCCACGGCGACGCCCGAGCGGCGAATCCGCCGCTTCCACCCCCGGCCGGTGACCGGCAGGAGCCCGCGCGACGCCGCCTTCGCCAGCGCCTCGGAGACGCGCGCGCGGTGGAGAGCGGCCAACCCGGCCCCCGCCGCCGTCCCCGCCCCCTCCAGCTCGATCGCGGAGCGGACATCGCCGGCCCCCAGCCCCGCCGCGGCGTCCGCCTCCCCCGCCACGGCATGCGGACGCAGCGCCTGCCAGACGCGGCGGGCGATCCACGCCAGCCCGGCGAGGCCGGCCCACAGGACGAGGGCGAGCGCGAGCGGAACGAGCGAACCGCGGCCCTCCCGGGCGGAAACCGGGAGCAGGGAAAGAACGAGGACCAGCGCTCCACCCAGCGTCACGGCTGCCGCCGCCGCCGTCCCCGCGGCGCGCGCCCGGGCCGCCGCGCAGGCGGCGGACAGCCGTTCGAAGCCGAATCCGTCAGTCATTCCGAGGGCGCCTCTTGAACCTGCAAGCTCACGCGATAGGCCTCGTTCCGGCTCAGACCGAACTCCGCAGCCAAGCGACCGGCAATCTCGCGCCGCCGTAGGCCATCGCGCGACCAATGTCGCGCCTCCTCCATCAGGACCGCCAGATCGGGCGCTTCGTTGCCTGCCGTACCGGCGCCGAAGACGATCGTCACCTCGCCCCGGACCTCGCGCGTCGCGAAGGCGGACGCCAACTCCCGCACGGAGCCGGTCGTGGTTTCCTCGTGCAGCTTCGTCAGTTCCCGGCAGACCACTGCCTTCCGCTCACCCAGCCCCCCGTCAACCAACTCCTCGAGGAGCGCGACCAGCCGCCCCGGCGCTTCGAAGGCGACCACCGTGTCCGCGCAGGCACGGAGGTCGTCGATCCAGGCGGAGCGTTCGCCGCCCCGCCGGGGAGCGAATCCGACAAAGAGAAACCGGTCGGCGGAGAAGCCCGACACCGAGAGCGCGGCCACCACGGCGGAGGGACCGGGAACGGCGAGCACCTCGTGCCCCGCGTCGCGGGCGGCGGCCACCGCCCGGCAGCCCGGGTCGGACACGGTCGGCGTTCCCGCGTCGGACACGAGAGCGGCGGAGCGCCCCGCGCCGAGGACGGCGAGCAATTCGTCCACCCGCGCGCGCTCGTTGTGCATGTGGAGCGACCGCAACGAGACGTCCGCCCTCAGCCGCGCGAGCAGCGTGCCCGTGTGCCGCGTGTCTTCCGCGTAGCACACGTCGACCGAACGCAGAATCCGAATCGCGCGCCGCGGCATGTCGTCCACATTGCCGATCGGCGTACCGACCACGTACAGCGTCCCCGTCACGACACGCGGGGGGGCGCTGACGCGGGGTTTCGCCACGAGGCCGCTAGGCGTGCTCGAGGATCTTTCTCTCCAGAGAATCCCTGGGGTGCGCCCCCACGAGGGTGTCCACGACCTCGCCATCCCTGAAGAAGAGGATGCTCGGGATCGAGCGCACGTTGAAGCGGTAGGCGGTGTCCGGGTTCGCGTCCACATCGAGTTTCCCGATCGTGACGCGCCCCGAATACTCCTGTGCGAGTTCGTCGACGACCGGTCCGACGAGCCTGCACGGGCCGCACCACTCCGCCCAGAAATCCACCATCGCCAGACCGTCCGCGCCCTCGATCTCGTCCGCGAAATTCGCATCCGTGATCTCGAGGGGTCCTCCATTCGCAGCAGCAGCCATTCGAATCTCCTGTTCTGCGCCCCCCGGCTCGCCCCACCGGGAACCGCTTCTCGTCACTGGCTCCGGCGCCGGGTCCGGAATACGTTCCCGCGCGCGAGGCTTCGTACCCCGCCGCCAACGCCCGTGTTCTCCACCGTTCCAGGAACGAAAAGAGGGTCTCCGGCCGCAGTGAACCAAGGCAACCGTATTCCGGGCGCGCCCATAATCGACCACGTGGGAATCGCGGTCAACTCGCTGCCGGAAGCCGTGCGGCAGTGGTCCGCCATCCTCGGCCGACCATCGTCCGGCGAGGAAACCGTTCCCTCGGAGGGTATTCGGGCCGCCTTCCTCGGCGAGGGCGCCGGGCGCATCGAGCTACTCGCTCCCCTCACCCCGGAGTCGCCCATCGCGCGCTTCCTCGACCGGCGTGGTCCCGGCATTCACCACGTCTGCGTCCGCGTCTGCGATCTCGAGGCTGCCCTCGCGGAAGCCGAAGTGGCCGGCGCGGAGACCATACCGCCCCGGATCCGCCGCGGCGCCGGCGGCGCCCGCATTGCGTTTCTGCATCCGCGCTCGCTGAAGGGCGTGCTCCTGGAGATGCGGGAGGATCCCGAGCCCGGGTGAGGCGGGAGCCGGAACCCCTCACAGGGTTGACGCGGCGGCCCGCACGTCCCGGGCCGGAGTTCTCCGTCATCGTCCCAACGCTCGATGAGGAGGCGCGGCTCGCCGAGACGCTTCGGCGCGCGAAATCCGCTCTCGGCGCGGAGGCGGAGATCATCGTGGTCGACGGGGGCAGCCGGGATCGTACGGTGGCGCTCGCGGCGGACCATGGCCGCGTCCTCTCGACCCGCCGGAATCGCGGTGCACAGCTCGCCGCCGGGGCGCGGGCGGCGAACGGAGAGATTCTCGTCTTCGTGCACGCGGACACGTGGCTTCCCGACGGCGGCGCGACGGCTATCCGTGCCGCCGTGCGCGCGGGCGCGGAGGCGGGCTGTTTCCGCTTCGCCCTCGATCCGCACGCGCGCGGCCGGCGCTACCGCCTGCTCGAGTGGGGCGTGAACTGGCGTACTCGCCGGCTCCACACCGCCACGGGCGATCAGGCCCTCTTCGCGACGCGCGACGCCTACGAGGCATGCGGCGGCTTCAGGAACCTTCCCCTATTCGAGGACGTGACGTTCGTCCGGGCCGTTCGGCGAGTCGCTCGCTTTCGCCTGCTCCCCCTCGCGGCGCGCACCTCGAGCCGGCGCTGGGAGGCGGGTTTCCTGCGGACGGTCGTCAAGCACTGGGCGCTGCGCGCGGCCTTTGTCGCGGGCGCGGACCCGCGGCGGCTCCGGCGCTACCACGAACGGCCCGCCGGGATCACGGAGTCCGGAGTCCCTCCGTCCCGATGCGCTCCACAAACCAGCGGTTCCCATCCGAAACGATGAAGAACGGGACGCTCACGGCCCCGTTTCGCATCCTCGTCAAATCGACCATCCAGCGCGCGGCGCCGCCGTCCCCGAAGACGGGATTCGGGCGGAGTTCGTAGCCGTTCGGCGCGAGCAGGCCCGCAAGCACGAACATCCTCTGCTCCGTCTCGGCCCGTCCCCAGCGGCGTTCCGCGGGGCCGTCCTCCGTTCCGAACAGCCGAGCCATGGCCGCGTAGTCGCCCAGCTTCGCGGCATCGAGAAACCGCCCGATCGCCGCCTCCGCCGACTCCGCTCCATACAGCTCCGCGCCGGACTCGGTCCCGGAGCCTCCGCGCGACGCGCACCCGGCGAGCGCGAAACCCGCCGCGGCCATGACCAGGATCGCAATGCGGACGCCAACGCGAACCCCAACGGGAGCCCCGCCTTTCAAGAACCCCGCCGCGTTCATTCCTCCCCCTCCGGTGACTCGGGTGCCCCCAGCGGCGCGAAGGCCAGCCCGTCTCCGTCCTCATCGAGTTCCACGCGCAGCGCGTCGCCCTCCCGGAAGCGTCCCTCCAGGAACGCCATGGCGAGCGGGTTCGCGATGAGCCGCTGGATCGCGCGCTTGAGCGGGCGCGCTCCGAACGCGGGGTCGTATCCGACCTCGGCGATTCTTCGCTTGGCGGGTGCGCCGACCTCGATTCGGATGTCCCGCTCCGCCAACATGCGCGCCACCCGCTCCACTTGGATCCCGACGATCAACTCGAGGTGCTCCCGGCTCAGCGGCCGGAAGACGAGGATCTCATCGACGCGGTTGAGGAACTCGGGCTTGAAGCGCCCGCGCAGAGCGGTCTCGACCTCCGCCTCCGTCCCGGCCCACGACTCGCCGGCCTCGGAACGAGCGAGGATTCGGGAACTTCCGATGTTGCTCGTCATGATGAGTACGGCGTTGCGGAAGTCCACCGTGCGCCCACGGCCATCGGTCAGCCGTCCGTCGTCCAGGATCTGCAGAAGGACGTTGAAGACTTCCGGGTGCGCCTTCTCGATCTCGTCGAAGAGGACCACGGTGTAGGGACGCCGCCGCACCGCCTCGGTGAGCTGCCCACCCTCCTCGTAGCCGACATACCCGGGCGGTGCTCCGATGAGCCGCGCCACCGCGTGCCGCTCCATGTACTCGGACATATCGATCCGGACCATGGCCGACTCCTCGTCGAAGAGGAACTCCGCCAGCGCCCTCGCCGTCTCCGTCTTCCCGACACCGGTGGGGCCGAGGAACATGAAGCTCCCGATGGGACGGTTCGGATCCTGGAGTCCCGCGCGGCTCCGGCGCACGGCATCCGACACCGCCGTGATGGCGTGCGACTGGTTCACCACCCGCCGGTGCAGGTGCTCCTCGAGCGTGGCGAGACGGTCCTTCTCGTCTTCAAGCATCCGGGCCACCGGAATCCCGGTCCAGCTCGCGACGACCTCGGCGATCTCGCCGGGCCCGACCTCCTCGTTCAGGAAGGAGCCCTCGTCTTGTATCTCCCTCAGCTTCGCCTCCGCCGCGAGGAGTTCGGTCCGCAGCTTCGGCAGCTCGCCGTGCAGGATCTCGGCCGCGCGCTGGTGGTCCACGCGCCGCTGCGCCTGCTGCGCCTCCACGCCGAGTTCCTCGATCTCGCGCTTGAAGCGCCGGACGGTCTCGATGGTGTCCTTCTCGCGGATCCAGCGCGCATTCAGTCCGGCGAGCGACTCGCGCGCGGCGGCGAGTTCGCCCTCCAGCTCCGTGAGCCGCGCCCGGCTCCGCGCGTCGTCCTCCTCGCGCAGCGCCTCGCGCTCGATCTCGAGCTGTGTGACCCGGCGATCCAGTTCGTCGATCTCCTCCGGCATGGAGTCGATCTCGATGCGGAGCCGGGACGCCGCCTCGTCGACGAGGTCGATCGCCTTGTCGGGCAGAAAGCGGTCGCCGATGTAGCGGTCGGAGAGGCGCGCGGCGCTCAGGAGTGCCGGATCCGTGATCCGCACGCCGTGGTGCACCTCGTAGCGCTCCTTGAGTCCACGCAGGATGGCCACCGTCTCGTCCACGCCGGGCTCCCCGACGAGAACCGGCTGGAAGCGCCGCTCCAGAGCCGGATCCTTCTCGATATGCACCCGGTATTCGTCGAGCGTCGTCGCGCCCACCATGCGAAGCTGGCCCCGGGCGAGGGCGGGCTTGAGCATGTTCCCGGCATCCACCGCGCCCTCGGCGGCCCCCGCTCCGACCACGGTGTGGAGTTCGTCGAGGAAGACGACGTAACGGCCACCGGACTCCGTGATCTCCTTCAGCGTCGCCTTCAGGCGTTCCTCGAACTCGCCCCGGTACTTGGCGCCGGCCAGCATCGAGCCGATGTCGAGCTGCACGAGCTGCTTGTTCCGCAGCGATTCGGGAATGTCTCCCGCGACGATGCGCTGCGCGAGCCCTTCCGCGATCGCCGTCTTGCCCACGCCGGGCTCGCCGATGAGGACGGGATTGTTCTTCCTCCGCCGCGAGAGGACCTGCATGACCCGGCGGATCTCCGCATCCCGGCCGATGACGGGATCGAGCTTCCCGGCGCGGGCCTCGGCCGTGAGATCGACGCCGTACCGCTCGAGGGCGCGGTACTTCCCCTCCGGATCCTGATCCGTCACGCGATGCGGCCCGCGGACCGCCTCCACCGCCCGACGCGTCGAGTCCGGGCCCGCCCCCGCGTTCCGGAGCAGGGGGCCCGTCGTGGAGGCCTTCTCTCCGGCGAGGGCCAAGAGGAGGTGCTCGGTCGTCACGTACGAATCGCCCATCTCGCCCGCGAGCGCATCCGCCGCGTCCAAGACGCGGTCGAGTTCGCGACTGAGGGCCGGAGCCGCTCCGCTCTGCCTCGGCAGGCGGCGCATGGCCCCCTCGAGGCGCGTCTCCAGATCGGGGAGATCGATGCCCACGGTCTGGAGGACCGGCACGATGACGCCCCCCTCCTGCTGGAGCAGCGCCGCCAAGAGGTGCACGTCCTCGACGGCGGGGTTGTCCGACCGGCGCGCGGCGCGCATCGCCCCGTTCAGGGCCTCGCGGGCCTTAACCGTGAGTCTGTCGTTCGGGATCATCTTCTCTCCGCTGCCTCGGCACCCTTCCCTCGCAACCGGTGGTGAACCCCCGCTGCGTTACGAGCGGCACTGCAGCCCGCCACGGACGGGGGGATTCCCGTCGAACCGCCGCCAACGGATTGCGGCTTCCCCGTCTCGTAGGCAATCCCCGTGCCCTCCCCGACGCCGGCTCCGAGACCCCGATGCGCCGGAACGGCGGGACGACCGCCGATCAGGCGGGGACGGGGATGTCCGGTGAGGCCGAACTGGGTGCCACTTCGGCAGGGGCTCCCGTGTTGACCCCTGCCGGACCCGCGACTAGCGTCTCATCGGTCGAGCCCGCCCCATGAGGATTCGAACGTCTCCCGTGTCGGTCCCGGGACCATCTGGAGGGATGCCCATGTCGGATTCAACAGCCGGCGCCTCGGAATCGCGCGCCCACAAGCCGTTCATTCCCGCGTCGCAGTCCCTACCCGAGATCACCGGCAAGGCGATCGTCCTCGGCATCCTCCTCTCCGCCGTCCTCTCGGGGGCGAACGCTTATCTGGGCCTCAAGGTGGGCCTCACCGTGTCCGCGTCGATCCCGGCCGCCGTGATCTCGATGGCGATCCTCAGGATGTTCCGCGAGCACAATATCCTCGAGAACAACATCGTTCAGACGGCCGCCTCGGCGGGCGAGTCGCTGGCGGCCGGCGTGATCTTCACCCTGCCCGCGCTCATCCTCCTCCGCCACTGGGCCGGGTTTCCGTTCCTGCCCACGATGGGGATCGCGCTCTGCGGCGGGATTCTCGGCGTCCTCTTCACCATACCGCTCAGGCGCGCCCTCATCGTCGAGGCGGATCTGCGCTTTCCGGAGGGCGTGGCGACGGCGGAGGTGCTCAAGGCCGGAGCCGGCGGCGGCTCGGGCGCGAGGTTGATCGCGATCGGGGGCGTGGCTGCCGCCCTGCTGAAGCTCTCGCAGACGGGCCTCAAGATCGCGGGGTCCTCGATAGAAACGGGTCTCACGTTCGGCCGTTCGGTGTTCGGAGTCGGAAGCGACCTCTCCCCCGCCCTGCTCGGCGTCGGATACATCGTCGGACCCCGCGTCGGCAGCCTCGTGCTCGCGGGCGGCGCGATCTCCTGGCTCGCGGGGATCCCCATCTACATGGCGATCACCGACCCCCAAGTCGTGGCGGGGATCACGGGGGAGGCGAGCGGGTACGACGCGGCCGCCGCGATCTGGAGCGCGCAGATTCGTTTCATGGGCGTCGGCGCCATGGTCGTGGGCGGCGTGTGGGCCCTCGTCTCGCTCTTGGGGGCCGTGAGGGATGGGGTGCGGTCCTCCATCGAGGCGCTGCGCGCGGCCCGCGCGGCGGACGGGGGGCCGGAGATCCTCCGCACCGAGCGGGACATGCCGATCAACTTCGTTGGGGTGGGGACGGTGGCGCTCGCGGTGCCGATCCTCGCGGTGTTCGTGCTCGTCATCGACCGCGGAGCGCTCGCCATCACGCCCGGACTCTACTGGCTCGTGCTCGCGCTGGGGACGGTCTTCGCCCTCCTGGCGGGGTTCCTCTTCGCCTCGGTCGCGGGCTATATGGCGGGTCTCGTGGGCTCCTCGAACAACCCTATCTCGGGC
>JAAXHJ010000006.1 GCA_012270965.1 Candidatus Palauibacter poriticola | reverse complement strand
GGGGGCGCGGGATCCGGAGATGCACCGGACGAGGAAGGGCAACGAGTGGCACTTCGGGATGAAGGCGCACATCGGGGTGGACTCGGAGACGGGTCTGACGCACGGCGTGCGGACGACGCCGGCGAACACGCACGACCCGAGGGAGGCGGCGGCTCTGCTGCACGGGGGCGAGGAGGAGGTGTGGGGAGACTCGGGCTACCGGGGGATCGAGCGCTGGGTGGAGACGGGCGGCCGGGAGGTGAGGTGGACGGTGGCGATGGCTCCGGGCCGGCGTCGCCTGCTGGATCGGGAGGGGGCCGAGTGGCGGCGGGAGCGGGCGAAGGCCTCGGTGCGGGCCAAGGGGGAGCACCCGTTCCTGTACCTGAAGCGGCACTTCGGCTACCGGAAGGTTCGCTACCGGGGGCTGGCGAAGAACACCGAGCGGATCGCGCTGCTCTTGGGCTTCTCGAACCTGCTGATCGCGGGTCGTTACGGGACCGCGTAGGAGGCCGCGGCGGGAGACATCCGTCCCGGCGGGACGGAAACGGGGGGTCGCGGGCCCGAAACGCCCGTTTTTCGCGTCTCCGAGCCCCTTCGGCGGCCGGCGAACGCCCGAGCCGGCCCCATTCGGCCCGACATCGGCCCATCCGCCGACCTGTTCAGACCTTCCCTAGTCGGCAGTCGCCTCGTCCATGCCGGCGAGACGGCGAAGGAGGTCGGCGTCGAGGCGATGTCCGCCCTCATAGCCATGGGACGTGAAGCGGATGCCCGCTCTCCGCAGCCGCGCCTCATGGGTCTCGATGGCGGCGCGGTCGTAGTACTCGTCCTCATCGCCCACGACGAGGTGGAGGTCGGCGGCCGAGAGCGTGTTCCCGTGCTCGCTCAAGTCGAGGTCGGGCGGGACGGTGGAGCCCCATAGGATCGCCCGGTCGATGCGGGCGCGGCCGAACGCGAGCCAGCGGGACAGCGTATGGACGCCCTGCGAGAACCCGAGTGCGACGATCCGCGGGGGCGCCGACCCGCCCGGCCTCTGTCGCGACTCCTCGGAAAGTACGTGCGCGTGCAGCCGGTCGAGGTAGCCGACGTAGTCCCCGATGTCCGTGAGGCGATCTTCGCTCGTCATCCACGAGGCGCCCACCCTTCGCGACTCGTGGTCGATGTAATGGCGGTGCAGCCCCTCTGGTGCGATGATGCACCGTGCGCCTTGGTGGATCGGCCGGAAGTGGCGCAGGAAGCGATGGGCCAGCTGGTGGTACCCGTGCAGGGCGAACCAGATCTCGGCCACCGGCCGCACGCGCGGCTCGAGCACGCCGAATCGTACGCGCCGCTCGATCGTGATGTGCCTTGGTTCAACCGACACCGCGCCTCCCGGCCCGCCGACCCCGGGTCGCGGGCCTGCCAGGTTCGAAGGGTGATAGATTGACCCATGGCCTCGGAGTTCGTCTACACACGGCGCGTGGAGTTCGCGGATACGGACACCGCGAACCTCATCCACTTCACGGCGCTCCTGAAGTTCATGGAGGAGGCCGAGCACGCGCTCTACCGGTCGTTCGGCCTCGTCGGCTATCGCTGGAGCGATGACTCCGTGTTCGGGATGCCGCGCGTTTCCGTCTCGTGCGATTACCTGGGTGCCGTCCGCTACGGCGACGAGGTCGACGTGAGGCTCCGGGTGCGCGAGGTGCGCCGCAAGGCCATCCGCTACTCCGCCGAGTTCACGATCGACCGTCCCGGGGAAAGGGAAGCCGTGGCCCGGGGCGACTGGACCGTCGTCTGCGCCCGCCGCGAGCACGGGTGCCGCGACTGGCGGGGGATCGAGATCCCATCGCCGCTCAAGGAGCGCCTCCGCGCGCTGACCGCCGTCCCCGAATAGGCTGCCGCCCGAAGCCAAGGCAACGACGGAGCCTTTCAGGCGTCCGCGCCGAACACCGCGCCAGCGAGCATGGAGGACTCATTCGCCATCGCCCGGCCATGGCGGCGGAGCCGTCGATGACGAGCGATCTTACCGAGCACACGTCACTCGAGGTGCCCACGGTGTCGCTACACGTCCACGAGCGGATCGACCCTCGCACCATCATCGAGGCGGTGCGGAAGACCGGGGACGCGGAGGAACGGGGTTCGCTGTCTTGCCGCACCGGAGGAAAACCCGCCGCTCCGCCAAGCCATCGAGTTCTACCGTCACCGGCACAACCGGACCAACCGCCTGATCGCGGGCGACAGCCTTCTCGCCACCTCACGCGCCGAACCGCCGCCGGGACCGAGACGGGTTGCGTCCGGGAGACGCCCCGCACGCCCAACACCCCGGCCCTCACACCACCGGGCAGCCGCACAACGGCTGCCCCTCCAGACGCCGCATCGCTTCAGCCTCGGGACTACTCCTCTCCGGCCGCCTCGGCGGGCCGCTCACTTGGCACCCGCCTTGCGCCGCGCCGCCCGCTCGACGCGAGCGTGTGCGAAAGGCTGCCGGAGCACATGTCCGCGTCCCCCCCCCCCGGCGCGTTGAGGTTGTCCCCCCGGGGTCCGCATCGCCGCCCACATCAGTTCTGGCACCAGCGCACGCTTTATTACGGCGGTCCGCAGGTCTTTCGACTCGCATTCGTGGCCGGGGGGAGGCCGCCAAGGCCGCCGCCGCCGCGACGCTGGCCGTTCCCTACGCCGCCCCGTAGCCACCGGCCCCCATCGCCCCGGCGCCAAAGGAACGCGGTGGCCCGCTACTCTTACGGGATCTGCGTTAAGTTCCTCATTGCCGCTCGGAAGGCATTCATGATGCATCCCGCACGTCGTCCCGCCGCTCTTCCTCCAATTCCCTCATTACCACTATTACCACTCGGAAGGCATTCATGATGCACCCCACGCCGCAATATACCGCGCACACAGCGGCAATCACGGCGACAACGGCACCCAGCACCATCGTCATACGATCTCCATTTCGGGGTCCGCTGGCGGCAACCGTCCACCTTCAAGATGGTCGGCCATCCTATCAAAAACATCTGCCAAGTACTCCCGCGAATCCAATGCGGAAAGAAACTGAGACTGCATGCCGTATAGGCAATCGAGGTAGTCCCAGAGGGAGGTATAGGTGTCCGCGCATAAGAACGCACCCAGCCCCCCCAAGATGGCGGACTTTATGTCCGCGCCGCGCCGAAGGGAACGGGCAACCGTCCTCGCCACCTTGGCAGCTTTGAAGTACCCGATGGTTCCCGCGAGGCAGAGGGCGAACGAAACGCCCAAACGCCACGCCTCATCCTTGCACATGTTCGCGACGGGGACGTGGCCAACGGGAAGATCTTCCACGTGGCACACCGCCAAGGGGTTGCCCGCGGGCCGGGGTTCCGCCGCCGCCGGGATGGGGGCCGCCGCCAAGGCAACCGCGTACAGCACGCAGAGCCATGCCGCATACCACCGCTTCACCATTCTCCACTCCTGTTTCCTGGCCGAGGAGAAACACCGCCACGTTCGATAATACGGAGCATTTAGCCGCTCCGCAAAGGGAAAGCCCCGTCGACTGTCAAACCGGAATAGAAATGTCCGGGGGTGGAGCGAGTAGAAGTTCTTCCCCCTTCTGGTGGGTAGCAGGTCATGCGCGTGGGCCTTCGGGGTAGAGGTCGAGGCCCTCCCAATACTTCTTCCAGCCGCCGTCGGATTCCTTTATGCACCGGACGTAATCCTCAACCGGTCACTTGCAATGTTTAATAGACATCCGTAAGGGCCTCGACGCAGGCGATATGATCAACTTCTTCGCCGCCACACGCGATGAGTGCTTTTCCAATCGTCCCCAGCCACCCCCAGCCACCCGCGGCGGCTTCCGCGTTTGCCGGAACGGTGGCGCACACCGCCTCGAAGCGCGTTCCCTCCGGAACCACCGTTTCCGCCACAACGGGCGACGGAAACGACTGAACAGGGAACCACCCAACCGCCGCCAGCGCCAGAATGAAGGCCCCTCGCCTCATGAACCGGATTCGAGCTCGAGAAACCGCCTGCCCGCCTCGCTATTCAAGGCGGCCCGCATCTCCTCTTCCCGCTCGGGCGATGGCGGCTCAAGCATTCTCGGTTCGGTCCTCACCTCGTCCTTGAGCACCTTTCCGTTCACATCCAGCAGCCTCGAACGGTAGGGAAAGACACCGGCCCGGAAATTGTCCGATGGCGTCACGTCCACCTTTCCAGCCGCGTTTACGCGAAACGTAAGCGTAGGCGTCTCCGATGTTGTTGAAACCACGTCAGCTCCCCCCCTCGCGCGCGGACACCACAACCGCGACGGACAACACCGCCGCGAAGCCAAACGTCTTGTCGAATCTCCGCATTTCGCGCGTCGCCCCTATTCATGGATTGTTTTCGCCGACTTCGGGAAACATGACACGACGCCCGGGGTTGTGTAACCCCCCCCGCGAAACACGCCCCCTCTCCATCACCGGGACGCCCCCCGCGCCGGACCCGCCGACAACGCTTGCGAGCGGCACGGCGGCGGGCGGACCGGGACGCGCCGTACAGTTTTTCCGGGGGGAGGGGGCCGGGGGCCGCCCAAGCGGTCCCCCCCCCCGACCTCCCCCCCTTGTCGGGGTCGGTAAGACCGGATCGCTTGCAACCACGCAGGATTTCGGCCGCGACATTCGCCGGTTGTCCCTCTATTCTTCACCGGTTGTGGATGCTGGACCCCGACTCCGGCGAGCGCAGCCTGCTCCCGCGACAGGTTTTCTTTCCGATGGCCGGTACCAGGGACGGCCGGGCCAAGCTTGGAGGAGTCCGGGGGGCGGAGATCGATGCGACACGGATGGCGGCCTACTGGGGGACTGAGTCGCTTCCATTCGAGCCGGGCAAGCACGGGCGCGCGGCGGTCAAAATCGCGGACGACCGGGGCGTCGAGAGCCTCAAGATCGTGGAGTTGGAGTAGTAGAGGCCTCCGTGCAGTCGGGGACGGGCGCCGTGGAGGAGCGAGAGCGGCTGGCGGCCCGGATCGGCGTGTCCCTGAGCGCCATCGAGGCGTGCTGCGACCGTCGGCAAGTGGAGGAACTGGCGCTGTTCGGTTCCGTGCTTCGCGACGACTTCGGCCCGGACAGCGACATCGATGTTCTCGTCCGCTTCAAGGAGGGACGGACGCCGGGGTTGTTCGTAGCTGCCACGCGACGCCGATGGCCTCGCGAATCGGCCGTACACCGGGTGTGAGCTGGTCAATCCGCGCTCGCGGTGTCGAGGAGGGTGACGACGTGGCGGCCCGTTGCGTTGGCGAGGTCGGCGATCTGGTGGCGGCAGCTCGTGCCGTTGGCGACCAGCCATTCGTCGTCGGCGAGGGCGCGGACGGCGGGAAGCAGTTCAAGTTCGGCGATGCGACGCGAGACCTCCGCGTGCTCCGTCTCGTAACCGAAGGAACCGGCCATGCCGCAGCAGCCGGCTGGAATCGCTTCGACCTCAAGGTCGGGGATCGCGCCAAGGACTTCCAGCGTCGCGCCGTCCGCGCCGAACGCCTTCTCGTGGCAGTGGCCGTGGACACGGACGCGCCGGACCGCGAGGGGGACGAGTGCGAGCCTTGACGGCGCGTGTTGCTCGACGAGCCATTCCGGAAGCAGCCGGGCCCGCTCGGCGATCAACGCGGCCTCGGGCCCCGAGTCCAGGGCGGGGAGTTCGTCGCGCAGTGTGAGGAGGCAGGACGGTTCGAGTCCCACCACGGGAATCCCCCGCGCCACGAAGCGGCTCAGCGCGCGGACGGTGCGGTCGAGTTCAACCCGCGCTTCCTCGACCAGACCCTCGTTGAGGAAGGTGCGTCCGCAGCAGAGCGGCCGACCCGAGGTATCGGCCTCCGCCACCCGATAGCCCGCCCGCCCCAGCACTCGAACGGCGGCTCGGGCGTTCTCCGGCTCGAAGTAGCGCGTGAAGGTGTCGACGAAGAGGGCGACCCTCGGCCCGCGGACCACCGCCGCCGAAGGCCGGGACCGGGTCGAAAACGGTCGCGCCGACCATTGCGGGAGAGGCCGGTCGGCCGCGAGACCCGCCACGCGCTCTCCGAGACGGGCGAGGGCGGGGATCCGGTTGCGCAGGTTGGCGAGTGGGGCGATACGTGAGGCGAACGGCGCGTAACGGGGCAAATACGCGAGCGCCCGGTCCCGCGGCGAGAGCGGGCGCTCGGCGCGCAGGCGGTGTAGGAACTCCACCTTCATCCGCGCCATGTCGACCCCGGTCGGACACTCGCGCCGGCACCCCTTGCAGCCCAGGCAGAGGTCCATGGCTTCGTACAGTTCCGGAGACGTCCACGGGTCCTCGCCCAGCCGCCCGGACAGCGCCAGCCGCAGGGCGTTGGCGCGCCCGCGCGTGGAATGCCGTTCGTCGCTCGTGGCGCGGAAGGACGGGCACATCACCCCGGGGCTCCGCTTGAGACAGGTCCCGTTGTTGTTGCACATGTCGACGGCCGACGAGAACCCTCCCCACGCCCCCCAGTCGAGCGCCGTCGGCAGCTTCCGGGTCTCCAGTCCGTATCGGGCCCGCAGCAGCGAGGGATCGTTCATGCGGGGCGGGTCGACGATCTTCCCGGGATTCAGGCGGTCCCCGGGATCGAAGCGGCGCTTGATCTCCGCGAAGGCCGAGACGAGGCGCGCGCCCAGCATCGACTCGAGGAACTCCGACCGGATCCACCCGTCACCGTGCTCGCCGGAGTGGGATCCGCCCAGCTCGCCCGCGAGCGCGAAGGCGTCCACCGCGATCGCGCGCAGCCGCTCCACATCGTCTCCGTCCCGCAGGTCGAGCGCCGGGCGCACATGGAGACAGCCGACGGACGCGTGCGCGTACCACACGGCGTGGGTGGCGTGGCGGTCGATGATCTCCGTGAGGCGGCGATGCCACTCCGGCAGCCGTTCGAGCGGGATCGCGCAGTCCTCGATGAAGGCGAGCGGCTTGCGGGCGGCGGGCCGGGACATCGAAATGCTCAACCCCGCCTTGCGCAGCGCCCAGATGCGGGCTTGAAGGGCGGGGGATTCCGCCCGGGTGATACCCGCGGCGATCCCGCCCAGGGCGGACTCGAGCCGCGAGAGGGAGGCCGAGACCCGCTCCGGATCGTCCCCGGCGAACTCGACCACGAGGATATCGCGCGGCCGGCCGGCCCCGTCTTCCCCGAGCCGACGAAGCACGCTCGCGAAGCTCGGCATCTGCGCGGCGAGCCCGAGCACGGTCGCGTCGAACAGTTCGACCGCCGTCGGTTCGAGCGCGACGATCGCCGGCACCGCGGCCAGCGCCTCGCCGATACCGTCGAAGCGACACACGCCGAGGGCGCGCGCGGCGGGGATGGGCTGAAGGTCGAGTTCAAGCGCCGTGAAGAGTGCGAGCGTCCCCTCCGAACCCACGAGAAGGTCCGACAGCCCGGCACCCTCCCGTCCCAGACGGTGCAGCGCGTAACCGGCCACGTGCCGGGGGACGTCCGGCACTCGCCGCGCCAGCTCGTCCGCCTCGCGCCGGTAGAGCCCCCGCATGTCGGCTTCGAGGCTGCCTTCGGGGGCCGCGCCCGGCGCGGCGTCGCGGCGGAAGTCGACGCTCCGGCCGTCCGCCAGCACCGCTCGGACGCCCCGGACGTGCTCGACCATGTGTCCGTACCGCACCGACCGTGACCCCGCGCTGTTGTTGCCCGCCATCCCCCCCAGCGTGGCCCGGCTCGACGTCGCCACGTCGATCGGGAAGAAAAGCCCGTGCGGCCGCAAAAACGCGTTCAGCCGGTCCAGCACGATCCCCGGCTCGACGACGACGCGCCGGCCATCCGGGTCGAAGTCCAGCACCCCGTCCAGTCCCCGGCTCGTATCCAGGATCACGCCCCGGCCGATCGACTGGCCGCTCTGCGACGTCCCCGCCCCGCGCACGACGACCGAAGTCCCGTGCTCTCCCGCGAGTTCCACCGTCCGGCGCACGTCGGCGGCGGATTCCGGGAACACGACCCCCAGCGGTTCCACTTGGTAGATCGACGCATCCGTGCTGTACAACCCGCGCGTGAAGCGGTCGAACCGAACCTCGCCCCGAAGCCCCGCCCGAAGTCGGGCTTCGAGCCGAGCCTCGCGTCGAGTGTCGAGTCCGGGCCGGGGCCGTTGCGAACCGGCGCGGTCGTGAGAGATTGGGCGGGTCACGAGCCAAGTTGTATCGGCGGGAGCCCCGGCCTGACAAGACCGCCGCGAGAGCGCGGCCGGGGCGCCGCCACCGTACCGAAGACGAGCGAGCCACCTTGACCCACCGCGCCGGCAGACATTTCCTGCAGCTTCCGGGCCCGACCCAGGTGCCCGAGCGCGTAAGCCAGGCCATGAACCGGTCCGTCATCGACCACCGGGGACCCGAGTTCGCCGAGATGGTGCTCGGATTATTCGACGGACTGAAATGGGTGTTCGGAGACCCCGCGCACGTCTTCATCTTCCCATCCTCCGCCACCGGGTGCTGGGAGAGCGCCCTCGCCAACATCCTCTCCCCGGGCGACCGCGTCCTCCTCTGGAACAACGGGTTCTTCGCCTCGAAGTGGGGAGACGTGGGACGGGCCCTCGGGAGGCGGATGGAGGTCATCGACGGGGACTGGCGGCGCCCCGCGGACCCGGAGAGGATCGCGGCGCGGCTTGCGGCGGACCGGGAGCGGCGGATCCGCGCCGTGCTCGTAGTCCATAACGAAACCTCGACGGGCGTGACCAGCGACATCGCAGCGGTGCGCGACGCGCTCGACAGGGCCCGCCATCCCGCCCTCCTCATGGTCGATGCGGTCTCCTCGCTCGCCGCCACCCCGTACCGGCAGGCCGAATGGGGGGTGGACGTCACCGTCTGCGGCTCCCAGAAGGGACTCATGCTCCCGCCGGGCCTCGGGTTCTGCGCCGTGAGCGAGAAGGCGCTCGCCCGCCACCGCGCCGGGCCCGGGACGCCGCACTCCTACTTCGACTGGACCGCGATGTTGGGGGAGAACGAGGGCGGTACCTTCCCCTACACGCCGCCCACGACGCTCCTCTACGGACTCGAGGCGTCGCTCTCGATGCTGCGGGAGGAGGGGGCGGAGGCCACCTTCGCGCGCCACGCCCGCCACGCCGAGGCCACGCGCCGGGCGGTCGCCGCCTGGGGTCTGCGCAACTACTGTCAGGATCCGGCGGCGGTGTCGAGCGCGGGGACGACCGTGATGGTGGGGGAGGGGGAAGACGCCGAAGCGTTCCGTCTCGCGGTGCTCGAGCGCTTCGACATGTCGCTGGGGACGGGTCTCGGTCCCCTCCGGGGGAAGGTGTTCCGGATCGGACACCTCGGAGATCTAAACGAACTCACGATGATGGGAGCGCTGGCCGGGGTGGAGATGGGACTGAGGACGAGCGGCATCGCGCACGCGCCCGGCGGTCTGTCCGCCGCCGCCGACTTCCTCGCCGCGACGTGAGGCGGATCAACCTTCCGGCCTTGGCAGCCGGGGTCGGCCTCGGGGCCGCGCTTGGGCTCGGGTGCGCGGGAGAGGGCGGGGATGCGGGAGTCGTCGAACTCTCCCTGGGCCACGTCGGCTCTCCCGGCTCGCTCTACGACGTGACCGCCAACGAGTTCGCGCGCCGCGTGAACGAGCGGCTCGCCGGCCGGGTCGAACTTCACGTGTACGGCGCGAGCCAGCTCGGCGGCGACGACGCGATGTTGCAGCGGCTGCGTCTCGGCACGCTCGACATGTCCATCCCCTCCACGATCATGTCGTCGGTGGTCGACGCGTTCGGCCTGTTCGAGATGCCGTACCTCGTCCGCGACCGCGAGCACATGAGGCGGATCGAGGAGGCCGTGGTGTGGCCCGATCTCGCGCCCCGCGCCGAGGAGGCCGGCTACCGGATCCTCGCGGTGTGGGAGAACGGGTTCCGCCACATCACGAACTCCCGCCGGCCCATCCGCGGGCCGGAGGATCTGCGCGGGATCAAGCTCCGCACGCCACGCGGCGTGTGGCGCGTGAAGCTCTTCCAGGCGCTGGGCGCTAACCCGACACCGATGCCCTTTTCCGAAGTCTTCGTCGCGCTCCAGACGGGCGTGATGGACGGACAGGAGAACCCGCTGACCCAGGTGACGAGTTCCAAGCTGCACGAGGTGCAGGACTACCTTTCCTTGACGGGACACGTGTACAGCCCGGCCTTCGTCACGACGGGCGCCGGCCCCTGGGAGCGTCACCCGGAGGACGTGCGCTCCGAGGTGGAGGCGATCGCGCGGGAGGTGCAGGCGTTCGTGTACGAGACGGCCTCCCGCATGGACGAGGAGCTGCTGGCCGAACTCGCGGCCACGGAGATGGAGATCAACGAGGCGGATCCGGCGCGCTTCGAGTCCGCGAGCGAGCCCGTGTACGAGGAGTTTGCGGCGACCGTCGAGGACGGACGGTCCCTCATCGACCGGGCGCGCGCCGCGGCCCCGCCGGAGGCCGACGCCCCGGAGGCCGGCACCCCGGAGGCCGGCTCATAGTCCGCCCGCCTCCGGGTCCGCCGGCCCGGTCGCCAGCAGGTCCGCCGGCCGGGTCGCCCGCCGGGTCGCGATTCCCATGTTGAGGACGGGCGTCCGCCGGTTCCTTGAGGGGGCGGTCCTCGTTCTGCTCGCGGCGCTCGCGGTGGTCGTGGTGGTGGGAGTGGGCTCCCGGAAGGCGGGGGCGGCGCTCGTGTGGTACGACGAGGTGGCGTCGATCCTCCTCGCCTGGCTCACCTACTATGGGGCGGCGCTCGCGGCGCTCCGCCGGGCGCATATCGGCGTGCCCACGCTGGCCCGGCGTCTGACGGGGCGGACGCGGCTCGCCGTCGCGCTCGCGGGCGAAGGTGCCGTGATCGCCTTCTTCGCCGCCGTCGCGTGGGCCGGCTGGCGGGTCGTCCGCGTGCTCGAGGGGATGACGCTCGTGAGCCTGCCGTCCGTGCCCGCGGCGCTGGCCCAGTCGGTGATCCCGGTCGGGGCCGTGCTCTTCATCGTCGCGCAGCTTCTGGGGCTGAGGGACGCCCTCGCCGAGAAAACGAAGCCGGCGGCGGAGCCGGTGGTGGATCCCGCGGCGGATCGCGCGGCGGAGGGCGGGTCGTGACGCTTCTCGTCCTCTTCCTCGGACTGCTGCTCCTCATCGCCCTCGGCGTCCCCATCGCGGTCGCGCTCGGGATCGTGGCGCTCGTCGCCATGCTCGCCTCGGGCGGGGTCGCGATGCTCCCCAACGCGGGACTCGTCCTGTTCGACGGGGCGACCTCGTTCCCGCTCATCGCGATCCCGCTCTTCATCCTCGCGGGCGCGATCATGAACGCGACCGGCATCTCGCGCCGGCTCATCGCCTTCGCCTCCGCGCTCGTCGGGTTCATCCGCGGCGGCCTCTCGATGGTCGGCATCTCCGCCTCGCTCTTCTTCGCCGAGATCTCGGGCTCCGCCGTGGCCGACGTCGCCGCGCTGGGCTCGATCCTCATCCCCGCCATGAAGAAACGCGGCTACCGGACGTCGTTCGCCGCAGCGGTGATGTCCTCCTCGGCCACGCTCGCCGTCATCATCCCCCCGTCCATCCCCATGATCCTCTACGGCGTCATGGCCGAGGCATCGGTCGTCGAGCTGTTCGTCGCCGGCATCGTGCCCGGTGTGCTCGGCGGCCTGCTGCTGATGTTCGTGGCCTGGCTCTACGCGCGCCGCCACGACTTTCCGGTGGAGGGCCGGTTCGACCTCCGCCGCGTGTGGACGACGGCGCGCGAGGCGGGGTGGGCCCTCCTCCTGCCCGCGATCATCCTCGGCGGGATCTTCAGCGGCTGGGTGACGGCGACGGAGGGGGCGGGGCTGGCCGTCGTCGCGTCGCTCGTCGTCGGCGGGCTCATCTACCGCGAACTCGACCTCGCCCACCTGCGCGAGGCGATGCTCGAGGGCGGCGTGCAGACGGCCGTCGTTATGCTCCTCGTCGCGACCTCCGCCCTGCTCGGCGACTACCTCACCGAACAGCGGCTTCCGCAACAGGTCGCGGCCGGGATCATGGGGCTCACCGACAACAAGTGGCTCATCCTCGCGCTGCTCAACGTCTTCTTCCTCGTCATCGGCCTCTTCCTGCACTCGGCAGCGGCCATCATCCTTGTCGTCCCCATCGTGATGCCGCTGGTGCGCGCAGCGGGGATCGACCCGGTGCACTTCGGCCTCATCGTCACGCTCAACCTCGGCATCGGACAG
Source organism: Candidatus Palauibacter poriticola (assembly GCA_012270965.1). GTDB lineage: Bacteria > Gemmatimonadota > Gemmatimonadetes > Palauibacterales > Palauibacteraceae > Palauibacter > Palauibacter poriticola. The sequence continues at coordinate 13,242 of JAAXHJ010000006.1, read as the reverse complement.
CAGACGCCGCCGGTGGCGAGCGTGCTCGTGACCGCATGCTCCGTCGCCAAGGCGGACATCTGGGAGGTGAGCAAGGTCAACCTCCGCTTCGTCGCCGTCCTCGTCGCGGTCCTCCTGCTCGTGACGTACGTGCCCGCGATCCCCCTCGCCTTGGTGAACGTCTTCTACCATTGATGTGACGCCGGACTCAATGGCGGCGGCCGAGCCTCGGCGCCATACCTCCTCTTCTCGTGTCGCGCGGTCGTTGGAAGAGAGGGGGCGGGGAATCATCTCATGAGATGGAGCCGACGTTGGTGCGGTCGCTGGACAGGCGGAGACCTGCGGTGACGGGGCCTCTCATCATCGCGGTGCTGGACGAGTCCGGGAGTATCGTGCTGCCCCGGGGCCACGGTGGTTCTTCGCTGGACCGATGCGGAGCGCATACCGGTGCGCGAGGCGACCGATGCCGACGACTGGAGATCAAGGGCCTCTACGAGCGGAAGCGCTGGGGAAAGTTGCTTCCGATCGAGGTGGCCGGAGTGGAGGTGTAGCGGGGGGCGGCGTCGCTCCCGGGGGAATTCTCGGGTTCCGATTCGCGATGCGGCGTGGCGGTCGTCTGGACCAAGTAGCGCCAGCTCGCCTAGCGCCGGGCGTGAGCTTGCCCCGGGCGTGAGCTTGCGCCGGGCGATTGCCGGCGTCCCCGCCTTCAGCCGACCGTAGCCCGCGCTTCCGATTGAGTGTCGCGCGGGCGTTTCGGACGCACCGCGCATGGTCTTCTCCGCGAGCGGTCCCTCCGCACCGAAGGCCGAACGTAAGGTTCCTTCGCCTCGCGGCATCCAAGGAAGCAAGGTCGGACGTACGTCCACGAATCAAGCCATGCACCGAGCCCGCAACCGAGCCGTGCGTGGATCGAGGCGCGGGGAGTCACGAAGCCGTTTTGAGGAAGCCCTGACGATGTATTGCTTCGAGGTGTATGAGGACCGGCGTCTCTCCGGCCGAGTACGGGGATTGCGATCAACCTGCGACACGGCTTGGAGCCGGGGTGAATCCGTGGCGATCGAGGCAAACCGAGAGGGGGGATTGGTCCAACGGGCCGCGGCCGGGGACCCCGAGGCCCTCCGCGCCCTGTATGAGGAGCATTCGGACACCGTGTTCGCCGTGGCGTACCGCCTCACCGACTCATCTCCCGATGCGAAGGACGTGTTGCAAAACGTCTTCGTCCAGTTGCCCGCCGCCCTCAAGAAGTTCGACCATCGGAGTTCACTCGAGACGTGGCTGCGCGTCGTCGCGACGCGAGCCGCCTTGCAGTTGGTACGGGCGCGCCGGCGTCGTCGCGAAGTGCCGATCGAACACGACCTGTCGATCCGTCCCCCTCTCGTCTTGGACATGATCGCGCTCGAGCGGGCCTTGGCCGCACTGCCGGACACGCTCAGAACGGTGATCATTCTGAAGGAAATCGAAGGATACTCCCACAAGGAAATAAGCGACTTTCTTGAGATTACACCCTCGGCGTCCATGGTCCGGCTCTCTCGGGCCCGGGCCTCGCTGCGGGCCACTCTGAGAGATGCGTAGACATGCATATCGACTATTCGACGCTCAGCGCCTTCGCCGATGGCGATCTCGACCCGGCGCTGTCGGAGGCCGTGAGCGCCCACCTCCGCACGTGCGCGAGGTGCCGCGGCGAGGTTCAGTTCATCCGGTCGCTCGGCGATGGGCTGAGGGCCCTGCAGACACCGCTGGCCCCTCCCAACGCCGTCGACGGAATCTGGCCCCGAGACCCAGAGGTCACGCGGATCCTCGGACCGCCGCTGAGGCAACGCCAGCCCCTGCGGCGAGGGCCGTGGCTCGCGCTCGCGGCCGGGGTGGTGGGGCTGGTGGCGGCGACCCTCGTTCTCACCGTCGGTGCGGATCGGGCCATGGCGGGCTCCAGCTCGCTGACGCTCGAGAGGACCGATGGCGGAGCAATGAAGCTTCGCTACGAGACGATCTCCCGGCTGGCGGCGGAAAGCCGCGTCCGCGCGCGGATCCGGTACTGGATCCCCGACACGCTCGGATTCTCGCGGAAGGAGGGCGGTTTCAGCATGATCGAACTCTCCAGGGAGGCTCCCGGCAGATTCGGCGGGATCGTCGACCTCCCGCCCGGCACCGTCTACGCGGCCGCTGCGGTCGAGGATTTGGAAGGAACCCACGTCGATACGGATTTCGGTCGGTTCTGGGAGTACTTGGAGGCCGACGCGGCGGGGCGTCCAACCTTGGAATCGCGGCGCTCCCAGATTCTGGCCGCCCTCGAGTTCAATCCCCCCCGGGCCGCAAAGCTGGCCCGACAGGCCTCCGAGGAGTTCGCCGGGCGACCCCTGTTCTGGTTCTGGCGCCCCCGTCATCCCCGTCACGGCGCGGTCGCCATGGCCCGTCTTCATGACATTGTCCTCTCCCGGACCTCGACCGCAGAGAAGCTGGCTGCCCTCGAGGACGATTGGGAGAGAGTCGGGGCGGAAACCACGGCGCGAATCGGATTGCAATACTCCTACGAGATGGCCGACCCGGCGCTCACCGAGAGATGGCTCGACAGGTACGAGGCCAGTGCCTGGGGCCGCGGTCCGAGTGCCGATGCGGAAGTGGCGCGAAAGCTGATGGAAGTCCCCGCGCTGTGGGAACTGGCCGAACGCTGGATCCTCGAGCGCATCTCGGACAGTCGCGACTGGATCGGCCCGGCCCGTCCCCTCGATCAGTCGCGCTACAACTTCGAAGCGCAGGCTCGACGGAACCGCGCACACCTCCACCTCGACCTCTCCCGCATACGCCTTGGTCGCGGCGACTTGGCGGGCGGGCTCGACGCACTGGAGCGGTCGGTGGAGGAGACATGGGATCCGCGAGTTTTCGCGCGCGCCGCCGAGATCCATCGCTCACTGGGTTCCGAGGCTCGCGCCACCCAGTTGACTTCGCTGGCGCAAGCGGATCCGGTGGCATCCCTGGAGCCGTACCTCCCGGTCGGCGACGACGCCGGGTCGCCTGGACTGACCAATGCCCAAAGGGCCGCGGCGGAGGCAGCCATGCGGGAGTGGGTCTTGGCCGGGCTTCTGGAGGAACACACCCGCATGGACGTGCCCCTGCAAACCGAGACCGGAGCCAGGACAACCCTCGAGCGGGTAGTCGGTTCGCCTCGTGGCGTGACGCTCCTCATCCACACCATCCGACCGGACCTCGTTCCCGATGAGGCTTTCGCGCTTCTCCGGTTGAATGCCGGCCGCCTGGATTCGGCCGAAGTGAAGAGGGTGTTCGTGAGCGAACAGCCGGACCCGTCGCCGAGCGAAAACCCGGTGACGGAATTCCGTTTCCACTACGATCCGGATCACGAGGTGTGCCACGAACTCCGTGCGTGGGGCGAGCTGCAGTACTTCGTCTTGGATGACGCCGGCAGGCTCCGCCACCGCGGAGAAGACTTGGAGACCGCACTCCGCATTTCACTCGTGCTCGCGATGTGACGCGTCACGCATTGCCGACTCGACCGTGGGCCGCGAACGAGATGCTGCCAGACCCGTAGCCTGCCGACGTCATGTAAGGTCTTGCAGGCGAGCGGCATCTGTGTAACAGGAGCGCAAGCTTCCTGTGCGCTTTTGTGTAAGCGAGCGACAGACCTAAGGAGAGAGACATGAGACCCAACCGCGGGCGCGGCGTCATCCGTCTCGGATAGGCGCGCGCGCGACGGCTCCCCCCAGAGCCGCGCGAAGCATACGGCCGGCCTGTCCCGGTAACCCGGGGCAGGCCGCCGTCTGACGAATGCCCCCGACGCCGCCCGAGGAGTGCCTCGTGCTTTACGACATCAGGCTAAGTTAAGGCTGCGCCGGAGGAAGCCCAGGAGTTGAGGGGTCGCCGCCGTCGGCGTCCGCCGCCGCCGAGCCCACCGCGCGTTGCAGGACCTGTTGAATGTCGAGGCCCAGCACCGAGGCGAGCCCCTCCATCGTCCCGTAGGCGCCGCGCACGCGCTGGTTGAGCGCGTTGGACACGCCCTCGCCCTTGCCGCCGTCCATGACGACGACGCGGTCGATGTCCACGCCCTCCACCGCGCCCACGGCGATCTCGAGCAGTTCGGGGAGCTTCTCGGCCATGAACACGGCGAACGCCGCCTCGCCTCCCGTCCGGACCTCCGCGTAGAGCCGCCTCAGCACTTCGACCTGGGCCTTCCCGCGCTCGAGGATCGGAGCCGCCTCGGCCTCGGCCTTGGCGAAGGCGGCCATCTTCTCGGCCTTGGCGGGTTCGATCACGTCCGCCCGCAGCCGCTGCTCCTCGCGCTCGACACGCTTCATCTCGAGGATCTTCTCGGCCTCGACCTCCGCCTCCTGCGCCTTCACGCGCGCGATCTTCTCGGCGGTGTCGCCCTCGCGGTGCAGTTCGGCCTTGCGCACCCGCAACTCGTTCTGGGCCTCGGCGATCTTGATCGAGGCCGCCGCCTCCCGCACCTCCGCGCGCCGCCTCGCCTCGGCCTGCGCCTCTCGCGTGTCGGCCTCCGCCTGGGCCTCGGCGATCTCCGCCTGCCGGATCGCCTCGGCCGACTTCTCCCGCCCGATCGCGTCGAGGTAGCCGCGTTCGTCGCTCACGTTCTGGATCTTGAGCACGTCGAGGTGGAAGCCGAGCGACGCGAGGTCCTCCCCGGCGTCCTCCGACAGCGCCTTGGCGAACCCCAGCCGGTCGTCGTTCACGGCTTCCGGCGTGAGGGTGGCGAGCACGCCCCGCAGGTTTCCGGTGAGCGTGTCCTGGGCGAGTTCCCGCACCTCTCCCTCCGTCTTCCCCAGCAGGCGCTCCACCGCGTTGTTGAACACCCACTCGGGCTCCGAGGCGATCTTCACGTTCGCGATCGCCTCAACGCTGAGCGGGATGTTCCCCTTCGAGAAGGCGTTGTTGACGGAGACCTCGATGGGGATGGTCTCGAGGTTCATGTGCTGGACCGTCTCGATGATCGGGATCCGGAGCGTGCGCCCGCCCGAGATGGAGCGGTAGCCGACGGCCTGGCCATCGGTCAGCATGCGGTTTCGGCCCGTGATCACGGCCGCGCGGTTGGGAGGGACGATCACGATCAGCTTCTTGATCGTGACGATCGCCACGAGTACGACGATGAAGAAGACCGCCGCCACCGTGACGGGGGCGGCGAGCAGACTCAGAAAGTCTTGCATTTTGACCTCATTCCTCAAGCAGCTTCATGTCCACGGGCGCGACGTCCGCGATGCCGTCCGTCATGCGTACGACGACGACGGACTGTCCGGCTCGGAGCGGCAGGTCTTCCGGGCAGGTCGAGTCCACGCGGGCCCGCACGCTGTAGCGGCGCTCGCCGCGCGACACCTGCACCGTACCCGCGCCGTCCGGCCCTATTTCGAGCGTGACTTCGCCCGTCAATCCGGCCAGCGACCGCTCTCCGAGCGCGGTGCCGGAGCCCGAGCGCCTGATGTAACGGAAGGCGGCGCCGATCAAGGCTCCGGAGGCCAGCCCCGTGACGCCGGCGACGACGCCCGTGACCGCGGGACTCGTGAACCAGTGCAGGATGGCCCCGGTCGCGCCGAATCCGAACATGGCGTAGACGACCGTCCGTAGCGAGAGGAGTCGCGCCACGTCGGCCCCGCCCTCCGCGTCCAACTCCCCGTCGAGATCCAGGTCGATGTCCGTGCCGTCCAGGAAGTCGCCGAACACGGAGAGCGCGAGGAAGCCGCCGCCTACGAGAAGACTGAAGATGTATACCGAGAACATGAGCCCATCTCCTCAACAGAAACCCGGGCGTCGAGACTTCACCGAGACTTCACCGAGACTTGACCGAGACTTGACCGAAACGTGACCGTCCGCTTCACGCGTCTCCGCCGCGCCAGGCCGCGACCGTCTCCCGCACGAAGTCCTCGAACACGCGCGGCGCGTGACCCAGCACGTGGCTCATCGTCGCGAAGTCCTCCTCCGTCGCGATGAGCCCGTCGGAGAGGAAGTGCGCCGACATGACCCGCAGATCCCTCACGAGCCAGTCCGGGAGGTGCCGGCCCGCGCGCGCGTCCCACGCGTCGAGATCGTCGCCCACGTATTCGACCTCGCGATCGAGGTGTTCGCTCCACGTGCGCACGACATCCGCGCCCTTAAGGAGTTCCGGTCCGATCACCGGATGCCGGATGCCCTCATGGCCGTCGTCGAGGAGCGCGTTCACGGTGGCGTCGGCGATGTCGCGGACATCGACCCGGTGCAGTCCCACGCCCCCGAGCGGTGCGGGATAGACGCCGCCTTCGAGCGACCGCCTCAGCCAAAGGTCGTTCTGGAAATAGTGATTCGGTTCGATCGTCGCCCACGGTACGCCGGAGGCCTTGAGCGCGGCGAGGATCTCCATCTTGCTCGCGAAGTGGGGGATGTGGGGCGCCGCATGCGCGCGGTGCGCGGAATGGAAGACGATTCGCTCGACGCCGGCCTCCGCGGCCGCATCGACCGCCCCGATGCCGAGCCGCGCCTCCCGGGGGTGAAGCGCCGTGAGGAGGTGCATGCGCGACACGCCTTCAAACGCCGGCCCGAGCGTGTCGGGCTGCTCCAAGTCGCCTCGCACGAACTTGACACCCTCGCCACCCGCCGCGTTTCCGTCCGCCGAGCGCGTCAGGCACCGGACCGACATTCCGCGGGCCACCAGGCCCTCGACGACCCGCCTCCCTACGGTCCCCGTCCCGCCTATGCAAAGCACATCCGCCATGCAAGCCCTCCTGTCGTCCCGGGGTGCCGGTCCGGCTTCCTCGGCTCCGATCGGACTCCCGCGATTCGGTGAGATTCCGACGATACGTGGCGTGCGAGGGGCAGGCGAGTGCCGTCTAGCCCCGTCCCGCCGTCCGCCTGTCGCCGTCCCGCCGTCCGCCTGTCGCCGTCCCGCCGCCTGCCTGCCGCCGCCCGCCGCCGCCGCCCCGCCGTTCGGATGTCGCGAGCGAGTTGACGCCCCGCCGCTGTCCCGCCGCCTGCCTGCGGGGAGCGAGTTGATGCCCCGTTGACAGCTGGCCGGATTCTGAAGGGTGAACCTCGGAAGGCACGGGACGGAGGGTCCGCCCCGGAGGTCGCGACGAGCGCGGCGGAGAGCGCGGCGCCCCGCGACCCGGCCTGCCGACGACCCGGAAAGGGGAGGGGACGATGAAGACGACGAAAGCGGGACGCTGGGTACTCCTTGGTTTCAACCTCGTGCTGGCCACGGCCATCCTGGCGCAACCCGGCCGGGCCGCGTCCGCGCGAGGGGGCGACGACTGCCTGACGAAGTGCCTTCGGGGGTGGGCGGAGTGCGTCATCGACGGCGAGTGGGACTGCTACTACGAACTCAGCGAGTGCCTGCAGGAGTGCTACTTCCCCATCTGGGGTCCGACCTCGGATCTCTACCTCTCCTGACGGTGATCGCATGAGAGTCGATACCACGGGGGCCGGAGTGCGGCACCGGAACTGGACGGCATTCGCGGCAGCGCTGCTGGTTGCCGCATGTCTGGACGGGGAGAACCGGACCGGTGCCGTCGATGCGGCGGCTCCGGGAGTGGATTTCGGAGTGGAACCGGGAGCGGGTTTCGGAGCTGACCCCGCGCACCTTCGCGCGGGGTCGCCCCGGGTGCGGCTCGGAAGCGTGTCCGGGGAGGGGCGGACGGACTTCCACGACATCGCCGGTGTCGTCGTGGACCGGCCGGCCGGCACGCTGGTCGTGGCGAACCGGGGCGATGCCACGCTGCGCACGTTCACGTTCGATGGGGCGTGGCGCGGCACTCGAGGCGGTGGGGGCGGCGGTCCGCGTGAGCTGGAGGAACTGACGGGGCTCTTCGAGTACCGGGGTGATTCCGTGGTCGTGTACGAAGAGGCGCGCGGCGCCGTGTCCGTCTGGCCCTACTCCGGCGGCGCCGTGCGGCGCGTGAGGATTCCGATCCTTCCGGGCGACACGCTGCAATCCCCGCGATTGCGCGGTTCCATGGCCGACGGTCGGCTGGTGTGGTCGGTGACAAGGCCCGACCGACGCGTCGACGAGATGGGCGAATCTCATCCCCTGCAGGTCGTCATCTTCCTGACGTCGGCCGAGGGGACGGGCTTCAGCCCCATCGCCGAGACCACGGGGAGGCGGGTCTTCCGCTATCCCGGCGACGCGTACATCTCGGGCCGCATTGCGTTCTCGCCTCAGGCGTTCGTGGTGCCCCGCGATTCGGTCGTTCTCTTCGGGTCCACGGAGCGTCCGCGCGCGGAGCGCGTGGCGGGCAACGGTCTGCCGCTGGCTCCGGTCGAGTTCTCCGTCTCATCGATTCCCGTGAGCGCGGAGGACCGGGAGATGGCGCTTGTTCCCATCCGCGCCGAGTTGAGCCGCGTGCCGGCCCAACTGCAACCCAGCATGGCGGCCACGCTCGATGCGTGGCCGTTTCCCGACTCCTTCCCGGCTCTGGGAAGCGTGATCGCGGGCGACGATGGGCGCGTCTGGGTGACGGGCTACCGGCCGCCAACGGACGCCGCGGCCGGCGAAGAAGAGATCTCGATCTGGAGCGTGTACGCCGGGCCGGGAGGCCCCGCTCGCAACGTCGAGTTCCCCGGTGGCTTCGATCTGCTGTGGGCCGACGAAACGGAGGCGGTCGGAGTGGTTCGGGATGAACTCGGCATGGAATACGTCCTGATCGTTCCGCTGCCTGCGGGCGCGAGGACACCGGCGACATGAAGCGGCCCGGGATCCACGACATCGGTCTCGCGGTGTGCTTTGTCCTGTTGGCGGTAATTGCCTTGCGCCCAACGGGGGTGGTCGGCGGCCGCCTGCGGGAGTGGAACGCCGAGCGACAGCTGCTCGCGCTCTATCGCGAGGAACGGAGACAGGCCGCCGCGGGCCGAGGAAGCGTGCTCGGTAGCGGTGCCGCCCCGCAGGTGATCTTCGAGTTCAGCGACTACCAGTGCCCCTTCTGCCGGTTCTCTCACGAGACGGTGAAGGGGTGGGTGGCGTCGGGTGAGGTGAGGGTGGTGCTGGTTCACGTGCCCCTTTCCGACCGTTCCGCCCAAGCCGCGCGCGCGGCGATCTGCGCGGAAGTCGAGGGGATGTTCCCGCGCATGCACGACTACCTGATGACGAACGGAGATTGGCAGACGGGAGAAGTGGACTGGGAATCCATCGCGGTTGCGGCGGACATTCCCGCGGGAACGTCCTTTGCCCGGTGCATGGCTTCGGCGGCGACGGCCGAGCGCCTCGCTCGCGACGCCGCGCTCGCCGACCGCTGGCGGGTGACCGGTACGCCGACGTTCGTGTCGGCGCGCGCCCGAGTCGGCGGCGCCGCCACCCAAGGCGACCTCAAGAAGTTGATCGACCGCGGAGGACGGGCACCCATCCCGGACATTGCACCCTGACACGCTTAACCTGCGCCCATCCCACGCTTTCCGGATCTGCGCGGTCCTCCGGGGGGCGTCGTCAACGGCGGTGGGGTTCGGCGATGCGGGCCAGCGCGTCGCTCAGGTCCGCCATGTAGCGGCCCACGTCCGCCTCGGCGATCGGCGGTCCGTGGATCGGCGCGATCCAAGCCGGATGATGCCGCTCCAGCATCGCGTACAGCGCGTCCATGACCCGGTTCGGATCCGCATAGCGCAGCCAAGGCAGTGTCTGGGCGTGGAACTCGTGTACGCCTTCCGCGCGTCCGTCCTCCGGGATGCGGCCCCAGTCGATGTCGCAGGCGCCGGAGGCGTGGAGCGTCCCGAAGCCGTCCGCGACGAACAGGGTGCGCGAGGCTTCGTCGTAGACCCACGTCGTGTGATTTCGGTCGGCGAGCGGGGGATCGAGCACCGCGAACCGCCGGCCGAGGACATCGACGACCTCACCGATCTTGGTGCGGCGCGCGTACGGGAGACCCTGTAGGTCTGGGTCCCCGCACGAGGCGATGATCTCGAAGTCGCCCCAGTCTCCGCGGAAGGCGGGAATGTTCCCCGAATGGGGATAGTCGGAGTGGGACAGGATGATGGCGCCGACCCCCCGCCCGGCGGTGGCGTCGGCGATCCGGTCCGAGAGCCGCTGCCGGTGGTGGAAGGAGCCGGAGTCCATGAGGATCGCCCCCTCGGGTGCCTCGACGAGATAGACGGAGACGTGGATGTGGCCGTCCGTCTCGGGGAAGCACTCATGGACCCAAAAGACCCCGCCGCCCAGGCTGATCGCGCTCACGGGACGCTCGCCCTCACCGGGACACCCCCGCCTCCTCTCACAGGACGCCTCCGCCTCCGCTCACAGGACGCCCCCGCGCCCGCTCGCCGCCACTCGCCGCACGACCTCGTTCAGGCGCTCGTAGTACGGGGCCGCGTCCTCCCCCGGGATCGGGAGTCCGTGCGCCGGCGCGAACCCGTATCCGGCGAACCGCACCGCGAGCGTGTCCGTCGCCGCCGTGACCTTGTGCGGATGGACGTACTGGAACCAGAACATGACCCGGCTGTGGAACTCCTCGAGGCGCCCCACGTCCACCGCCGTGTCGATCTCGTCCGTGCGCCGCAAACACTCGCCGCTCTGGTGCGGGAATCCCATCCAGTCGACCGTGAACAGCGTGCGCGTCGTCTCCTCGCTCATCCACGTGTGAATCGCGGCGTCGAGGAAGGTCGCCTCCGGGAAGCGGACCCGGAGCCCGCCGAGATCGATCTCGTCCTCGGGCCCCACCTTCATTGCGTCGTCCAAGTGGTACAGAGCGTGCGTCTCGCCGGTCGCCGGCGCCACGAGGCGGCAGTCCGGATAGCGCCGCAGCACCTGCATCGTATTCCCCGCGTGGGGCACGTCGGGATGCGAGAGGGCGAGGTAGTCGAGCGGCCGCTCCCCGAGCAGATCTTCGAGTGCCGGAAGAAGGATGTGGCCCGAGGCCGGAGAGAGGGTGTCCCAGAGCAGCGTTCTCGCGCCCGTCAGGAGGTACGCGTTTTGTGGGATGTGAAGCTCGTTCCCGGGCGCGTACCAGTCCGCGCCGCTCTCCAGCACCGCGCGCGCGATCCCGGCCCGGTGCCCGCCGCACTCCTGGATCCAGTGGATCCCGGGCCACACGTTACGCCGCCAAGGACGGCCCGTCGCCACGCTCATCGTCTCGCTTGCGGGCTCGCTCATGCCGGGCAGTCTACCGAACGCCCGCTCGGCGCCACCAGCCCGCGCGTCGACCGCCGCAGAGCACGGGCGGGGTGGCTGAAGGGGGAAGCCATGTCATCACCAATCCCCTGCACCGGTTAGCCTCCGGCAGTTCTACGAGACCTCGCGCACGCGGGGCTACTACCACGGCCGACGGTTCCATATCATTCCGACACACTCGGAAGAATCAACCGGAATCGCCACCGGATGGGCGGCGGAGGGGAGGGTGAGAAGTGGCGCGAGACGAGCGACTCGAATGCCTGCGGAAGATCGAGGATCTGAGGGGAAGTAGGGTTCTGGCCTATGTGACCGGCGACCGGCCTCCCGTCCAAGCGCAAATCGGCGACGATGCGGTTCGCCCGTTGATCACCTTGCTCCGTGAGATTGGCCATGCGGAGCAAATCGACCTGTTCCTGTACACGCGGGGAGGTGCAATAGACGTCCCTTGGCGTCTGGTCCGACAGCTGCGACAGCGTTGCGATGCTTGGAGCGTGCTCATCCCCTTCCGTGCCAACAGCGCCGGCACGCTGATCGCCTTGGGTGCCGATCGCATCGTTCTGACCAAGGAAGGAGAGCTGGGGCCGATCGACCCGAGCATGGACATCCGGAGGATGGTGCAGTCCCCGGATGGCCAAGGGACGTTCGTGCAGGACAAGATCAGCGTTGAGGACGTAATGGCGTATGTGCGGTTCGTGGGCGAACAGGGGGGGCTCTCCGACCAAGGACCCATCGCCCAGGCACTGATCAAACTGGTCGACCGAGTGGATCCCGTCGCGTTGGGCAGCGTTTATCGAACTCATGCGCACATTCGCGATGTTGCACGTCGCATTCTTGCCTCGAGAAAGGAGCCACCCAATGCAGAAACTCAGGACAAGATTGTCAAGACTCTGGCCGAGCACGTTTATGCGCACGGCCACGCGATCGGTTTCGAAGCAGCGGAGGAGGTGCGGCTTCCGATTGAACGGGCAGGCGACGAGTTAGATCGTGTTCTGTGGGACCTCCTCGAGTGGTACGAGACCGATCTGATGACACGGAGTCCGGTCGATCCCGCGTCCGTCGTGAGGGCTCAGGACGTATACACCGAGCCTGTCATCTTGGCGGTCGCGGAGAGTACCCAAGCTGCCTTCGAGTTCGCCGGCGACTTGGAGGTGAAGGCCAAGCGAAATATGCCGGGGGAGTTGAACATCACGTTCAACTTGCAGCTCCAACTACCCGCCGGGTTCGATGCTGCGCAGGCTTCCCCCGGAGTCCAGGGTCTCATGCAGCAACTCGTCCAACAAGCGCAACAGGCGGCGCTACAGCAGGTTCAACCGGCCCTGCGGGAAGCGTTGGCAGCGCAGGCACCGCTGATTGGAGCAGAATGGGGTATGCGTGCGGGACGCTGGAGAGAGGTGGGCTAGGAGTCTGCGCCGCAGAAAACTGCGGCCGCTATCTTTGGGGAGTGGAAGGCATCGTGAAAGGTTGACGGCCTGCCGAGGGGGGTCAATGGGAACGACGTTCCGACCGTACCAGCCGGACCGGAGGCAGCTGCTGCCGCAGGATCTTCGCGAGTGGGTTCCGCAAGGGCATCCGGCGCACCATGTGGGCGACCTGGTCGACGCGCTGGACCTGAGTGCGTTCCACGCGCCGTACGAGGGGGACGGGCGGCGCAACTCGCCGTACGACCCGCGGATGATGGTGAGGGTGCTGGTCTACGGGTACGCGACGGGCACGTTTTCGTCGCGGAGGCTGGCGACGAAGCCGGCGGCATCTCGACGATTTCGGGGCGGTGTTCGCCGAGGTGGTTCGCCTGGCGCGGACGATGGGCCCGGCGGGGTTGGGGAGGGTGTCGGTGGACGGGACGAAGGTTCGGGCGAACGCGAGCAGGCGCAAGGCGATGAGCTACGGCCGGATGCTCAGGGAGGAGCGCCGTCTGCGGGCGGAGATCGCGGGGCTGCTGGAGGAGGCGGAAGCGGTGGACGCGGCGGAGGATGCCCACTACGGGGGGGACATCCGGGGCGACGAGTTGCCGGGGGAACTGAAGCGGCGCGAGGACCGGCTGGCGGCGATCCGGGAGGCGAAGGCCCGTCTGGAAGCCGAGCAGCGGGCGAAGGACGACGCGCGGGGCCGCAAGCCGGGCCGGAAGCGCAACCCGAAGGGAGGACGGCCCTACAAGCGGGAGTACGGCGAGCCGGAGGAGAAGGCGC
>JAAXHJ010000029.1 GCA_012270965.1 Candidatus Palauibacter poriticola | reverse complement strand
TCAACGACGAGGAGGGCACGACCATCCTCCTGGTCGAGCAGAACGCGCGCCTCGCCCTCTCCGTCGCGGACTACGGGTACGTCATGGAGTCGGGCCGCGTGGTGCTGGAGGGTTCCGCGGAGGAACTGGGTGAGAACGAGGACGTGCGCGAGTTCTACCTAGGTCTGGGCGAGGTCGGACGCCGCTCCTATCGCGACGTGAAGCACTATCGCCGGCGCAAGCGGTGGCTGTCGTGAGCGCGGCCCGGCGGCGCCCCCCCGAGGCCGAGGAAGCGCCGCCCGACTGGGACGCGGCGCAGGATGCTCTCGCGGACGAGGCCGTCCGCCTGGCGCTCGAACGCAGCCGGGAAGCGGCGGCCCGTCTTCGCGAGGCCGGGATCGCTCGGGCCGGGCCGCGCGGCGTGGCGGGGCTGCGGCGCGTGGCCGTTCTGGCCAAGGACGACCTGCCGGACCTGCAGGCGGCCCAACCACCCTTCGCCGGGATGCTGGGCGTGGATCTCGGCGTCCTTCGGCGCATCCACCGGTCCCCCGGCCCGATCAACGATCCCGAGGGCCCTGGGGCGGACTACTGGCGCATGGCCCCGCCGCTCCGCGCGGCGGGGTTCGAGCGCGGCGACGTGGTGCTCAACACCTTTTCGTACCACATGACCCCGGGCGGTCATATGATGGATGCGGGGCTTCGCGCGGTGGGTTGCGTGGTCGTTTCGGGCGGGGTGGGGAATACGGCAGCCCAGGCCGCCTTCGCGTCGGGCATTGGCGCCACCGGCTACGTGGGGACGCCGCAGTTTCTCCTGACCCTGCTAGAGCGGGCGAGGGAAGACGGGATCCCCGCGACCTTCCGCCGGGCGCTCGTGAGCGGAGCGCCCCTGCCGCTCGATCTCCGCAGGCTGCTGGAGGAGAGCCACGGAGTGTCGGTCTTCCAAGCATATGGGACCGCCGACGCCGGGGCCATCGGCTACGAGTGCGAGGCTAAGGACGGGTGGCACATCGCGCCGGGCGTCGTCGTCGAAGTGCTGGACCCCGGCACGCGCGAGCCGCCCGAGCCCGGCGAACCGGGGGAGGTCGTCGTCACGAGCGCCAACCCGGTCTACCCGCTCATCCGCTTCGGCACGGGGGATCTATCGATGTTCCTGCCGGGCAAGTGCGATTGCGGCCGGACGTCCGCTCGCTTGGCGGGCTTCCTTGGCCGGGTGGGCGAGGGCGTGAAGGTGCGCGGCATGTTCGTACATCCGCGGCAACTCGCGGAGGCGCTCCAAGGCGTGCCCGGCATTCGGCGCTATCAGGGGACGGTCACCGAGGAGAACCATCGCGACGTGCTCGTCGTCTCCGTGGAGCCCGCCCCCGGCCAGCCGCCGAATCTCGACGCACTCGCCGCTCGACTCAGGGAAGCGGCCCGGCTCCGCGTGGAAGTGCGCGCGGTCAAGCCCGGCACGATCCCCGAAGACGCTCCCCCCATCCTCGACCTGCGCGAAGGCTGACCGCGTCGCTTCAGATCGCATGCGCGTCACGGACACTCATGATTCCGCCGACCGATGGCGCCGTCCTCTCCTCCGAAGGTCCTCCTCGGCCTCCTTCCGGTCGCCGAAGAACGCCTCCCGGCGCCGAACCCTCTCCGAGGTAGTCGCTCCGCGCCACTCGCGCACCGCTCGGTCGAAGCTGCCGAACGCGGCCCGCACACCCTGTGCATCCGCTCGGAAGTCCTGGGTGGAGTGGTCGGCCACGCCGAGTCGCCCGGCTTCGGAGTAGCTGTCCTGGTTGGCGCCCATGAAGACGAAGACCCATCCGGCATTCCTCCGGTCGGCGATCACGTCGAAGAGCTTCTCTCGGCTCCAGCGGCGCGAGGCGTTCTCCAGCCCGTCCGTGAATACCGCGACGATCTGGTCCTCCTGCCCGCCGATACTCTCCATGCGTGCATCGGCCTTCTCGATCAGGGTGCCGAGAGCGTCCAACAGCGGGGTCGCCCCGCGGGGTTGGTACTGCTCAGGGGTCAGGTCCGGGACCTTGGGAATGGGGACGGCCTCGTGGATGACCTCGTACGGGTCGTTGCTGTCGAACTGAACAAGCGTGAGCGCACACTCTTCCGACTTCTTTCGCTGCTCGTCGATGAAGCCGTTGAAGCCGTCGACGACGTCGCTCCGCAGGCCGTTCATGGATCCCGAACGGTCAACGAGGAATGAGATGTGGACGGGCGCTTCCGCGTCGTCCCCCTCGTGCGAGTCGGCGGGCCGGGGCGCGGGAGGGATTCGCGTCCCGGTGATTCTCTCGGCCGTGGCCAGCATCTCGCCGATCCCCCGGATCCGGGTCAAGCGGTTCGTTCCGATACCGGAGGGCGACGAGGTTTGCCCCGGCCCCGTCCAGGCTCTCATGCCGTGGCGCGCTCCGACGCACGCTCCAATCATCGTTCGACACGCGGGATGCAGGTGCGCAATCCGCCTCAGATACCCCATCCCGGCCCTGTCGCCGGAGGCCCCATCGACGACCGGTAGCGGCACCATCACCGCGGCAAGCAGCGCGAGAGGAACCGCCTCGGTGGCAAGCGCCGAGTTTCCCATCTCCTCCGCCACGTCGCTCAGGTCCCCGCCGAGCAGCGATGGGATTCGGCGAAGGCCGCCTACCACCGTGGTCCCGTAGACGTCGCCCTGCGGGTATCCTTCGCAGATGTGCACCACATCGCCAAGCCATCCCTGATCCAGGGGGCCTCCTCCGTGCGCGGCGAGAGCTATGGCGGCGGCGCAGCCGGCAGCTCCCGCGACGGCCGCCGGGTGCCCATGCGTGACGGTGGCCGATAGCGCGGCTTCATGGGCCGCGCGGGCCGGATCGGCGGACCACAGGAGTCCGAAAGCGGATGACCTCGCCGCGGCTGCGGTTCCGGCGGCATTTGATGCGCCGGCTTCCCACCAGGCGCGACCGGCCCTTAGGGCCCGGCAGGCATGCCGTGCGGCTCTCCCCGCCCCGCGTACGTGAGTTGCCCCGAGTCTGGCGGCGAAGCGCACGGGATGATCGTCCGTTCCGGAGAGAAGTGCGTCCGCAACAAGAAGAGTGAGACGCGTATCGGGCCCGAGCGGGGGCCTTCTGCCACGAAGCGTCAAGTGAAGTGCCTCGCAAACGGCGGCGCCCGCCAGCGCGCCTCGGCATCGGTCCCGAGAGGCTGGAGAGAAGGAAGGGTCGCCCTCGGGTGGTGTGCCGACGAAATCGGCGAGGCGCTGTGCCGCCTCGCTTCCGAAGCGGGCATCGTTGTTGGGGCTGCGTTCCATGATGTGTCTCCCGTTTGATGGCCTGAGCAGATCGAGCGGCGCGTTGCGCTCATTTTTGTCACACTGACAATATCTTCGTCGCCTCCCCCGATTGTCAAGCCCACCTCATCCGATAGCTTGCACGTAATGGATCCACCATCCCCCGAAGACCCGGGCCGGACTTCCGGCTACACGCTGGCCGACTTCTCGATGTTCGCCGTCGCTGTCGATGTCGTGCTGATGAGCATCCAGCAACGAGAGCTTCGCATCCTGCTCGTCCAGCGCGGGACGCCGCCGTACAGGGGGGGGTGGGCCCTCCCGGGTGGGCTCGTCATGAAATCGGAGCCGCTTGAGGAGGCGGCGCAGCGGGTCGTGTACGAGCAGAGCGGGATCGTATTCAGGCAGGGTCATCTCGAGCAGGTAGGTGCCTACGGCGATCCGCAGCGCGATCCAAGAACGCGGGTCGTGACGGTCGCCTTCTGGGCCGTCGCCCCGCAGTCATCGCATCCGTGCCTCGATTCAGGGTCCGCAGGGCCGGGTGCGCCGGCCTACTTGGAGTTCGTGCCGGTGCCGGAGATCGAGAGCGGTCGGCTGAAGCTCGCCTTCGACCATGCACACATTGTCGCCGACACGCTCGAGAGAGTGCGCGCGAACTTGGAAACGACCACCCTCGCTCGGCGCTTCTGCCCCGATGAATTCACGATCAGCCAGCTTCGGGAAGTCTACGAGGCCGTGTGGGGTGGTCCCTTGGACGCCGCCAACTTTCAGCGCCGGATCCTGCAGAGTGAGGGGTTCGTGTCGCCGCTTGAAAAGTGGCGTCGTCCTGCGGGCAGGGGAGGCCGTCCCGCCCGCCTTTGGCAGGCGGACGATGGACACAAGCGGTTGTCGCGGCCGTTTCCCGCTCCTTGGCGGGGCCGGAGCTAAGAGCCCGTCGAGACCGAGGGCACCTCGTTGCCGGCGATCCAGACGGAGTTGATCGTGCGCAGGTTTCCAACCCCGTCCAGTGGATTCTCGGTGAGGAGGATGAGGTCCGCCCAGTTGCCGGCCTCGACCGTGCCGACGCCCTCAAGCCCCGCGCAGCGTGCGGCATCTCTGGTGGAGGCGACGAGGATCTCCATCGGCGACATGCCGGACTCTGCCATGAGGGCGAGTTCCATGTGCTCGAAGTAGCCTTGGAAGCGCGCGGGCGGACCGGTGTCCGTACCCATGGCGATGGTCACGCCCGCGTCGGATAGCGCGCCGAGGTTCCGCTGGGCCTGCGCGAGGGCTTCCTTGTAGCGCTGGGCCGATTCGCTCTCGCGGTAGCGCGCCATGCTCTCGGGAGCGCGCAGGGCTTCGAGCACCGCCGGCTCCGCGGAGGCGAGGAAGAAGGGATCCGAGAAGAACTCCGGCTCGCTCTCGTATACGAAGGTCGAGACCTCGCGCGTGAGCGTCGGCGAGTAGCAGACACCGGCCTCCACGAGCCGTGCCGCGAGCGCGTCGTCCACGTCCCGGTCGCGGACGCTGTGCACGATGAAGTCCGCGCCGGCGTCGAGCAGTCCGTGCGCGTCCTCGAGATAGAAGAGGTGCGCGGCGACCGGGAGTCCGAGTTCGTGCGCCCGCTCGATCACCGTCCCGTACACGTCCGGCGTCATCTTGCGCGTGCTGCCGAGGTTGTCGTCGACCCGGATCTTGATGAAGTCGACGCCCATGGCCGCATTCCCGTTCACCATCTCGAGCGCGGCCCCCGGGGTGTCCCCCGTCACCACGGGGCCGGACACGTAGAGCCGGGCCCGGTCGAGCGACGGCGTGTCCTGTTCGTCCCGCACCTCGACGCCGGCGGCTTCGTCGCCTCCGAGGCTCACGACGGTGGTGACGCCGTAGCTCGCGTACAACCGGAGGTGGCGGAGGACGTTTTCCCGCGAGTAGTGCCCGCCCTCGAGGCCGAGGGTCGCGCCGACATGGCCGTGGGCGTTGATGAGACCGGGAACGAGGTATTTCCCGGCCGCGTCCAAAACCTCGGCATCCGCGGGAACCTCAATCTCCGCCGTCGGTCCGACGGACTCGATCCGTCCGTCGCGGACCACGACCGTCGCGCCGGGCACGGGGTCGGCGCCCGAGCCATCGATGACGGTCGCGCCGACGACCGCAAGGGCCGCCGCCTCGGCCGCGCCCACCGCCGCAGTTTCGGGGTCGGTGCCGTCACAGGCCCCGAGGATCGCCGCCGGAGCGAGCACGATGAGCGAAATCGGGGTGCGTCTCGGCATGGTCCGAACTCCTTCGATGGTGGGTGCGCGGCGCCGGCGTACGGGCACGCGAACATCGTACGGAGAACGTACGAAGCCGGGAAGACGATCTCCTGCCAATCGACAGCTGGCCGACGCCTCTAACCGGCGATTGGCCGCACCTCAAGCCAACACACGGCCGGTAGCGTAACCGACAAACGGTCGGCCCGGCGTCAGACCGGGCGTTCGCCGCGGATCGTGACGCGGTAGCCGGAGCGTACGGCGGGGAAGTAGTCCCAGATCGCGTGGTGCTGCGTGCAGCGGTTGTCCCAGAAGGCGATGGAGTTCTCACTCCAGCGGAACCGGCAGTGGAAGTCGGGACGCAGGACGTGGCGGAAGAGAAAATCGAGCACCGCCTCGCTCTCGCCCTGCGGGAGGCCTGCGATACGGACCGTGAACATCTGGTTCACGAAGAGCGCCTTGCGCCCCGTCACCGGGTGGGTCCGAACCACGGGATGCTCGGACGACGGGTACGACCGGCCTCCGTCGTCGCGTCCGATGAGGCGGTTCACGTCCCGATAGTACGGACCGCCGTCGTGGATCGCGGCGAGGCCGTCCAGCAGCGTCTTCATGCGGTTCGAGAGCGCCTCGTACGCGGCGTACATGTTGGCGAAGAGCGTGTCGCCCCCGGCCTCGGGCACCGTGTGCATGCGGAGGATCGAGCCCATCGGCGGCGTGGGGTCGCACGACACGTCCGAGTGCCAGCGCTCGCCCGTCGCCCGTACCGAGTTCTCGTCGGCGTGGATCCTCATGACTTCGGGGTGTCCCTCGAGCCCCGGGTCGTTCGGATGGACGACGAGTTCGCCGAACCGGGCCCCCAGCGCCTTCTGGCTCTCGATGGAGATGTCCTGGTC
>JAAXHJ010000054.1 GCA_012270965.1 Candidatus Palauibacter poriticola | reverse complement strand
TGGGGCCGGAACCGGGTCAGGGTCTTTCCCGATCCCAGGACCGGCATCATGCAGGTGGAGTGGCGCGAGAACGGGCGCAAGGTGCGCAGGTCGCTCAGGCACCGCGTGGCGCGCACGCTTGCTGGGCTCGCCGAAGAAGGCGTCCTCATGCGCATGGCGGACGAGTACCGGATCCAGACGCGGGAGGGCGCGGAGTGGGAGCGCGCGTTCCGCGAGGAGCGCACTCGGTTGTCCGCAAGCGAGGTGGAGATCGCCGCGCGGCGCGATCAGCTGCTCGGCGAGGCCGTTCAGAATGAACTGAAGGGAGTGCGGCTGTCGCACGGAGAGGCCGGCGTGAGGCGCAGGCTGAGCGCGCACTTCGGAGCCGAGGATCCCGAATCGCGCGACGGCGGTGGGCGAAGGGAGGTCTCGGGCGCCGTCTGGATCTGGGTGCGGGACGGTTGGTCGTGTTCGGAGGCGAACGTGAGGGCGGATGCCCGCCGGAACGGCATGGAGGGCGCCACCCTTCACGTCCACCTTGCGAAGCAGGGCGCGGACGAGTTCCGGGCGCACATCACAAGCGCCGAAGCCGCGCGCAAGGTGCTCGCCGCGCGAGGTGTCCCCTCCTCGGCGGAGGGGCAGGAGGCCCGGGAGAGCATGAAGAGCCGGCTCGCCGGGGCCGAAGCCGCCCGTGACCGCATCGTCGAGGAAATCGTCCGGATGGCCAAGGTCTTCCAGGGCGGTGGAGCGGAAGTATTCGGAGAAGGTCTGAGCGCGAAGGCCGCGTCCGGTGCGGAGTCGTCGCTCGCACGCCTCTTCCCCCGTTTCGCCGACGCGGACCACCGGGGGTGGGGCACCGCGCTCAGGCGCATCCGCGAGGGGACGGGCACGCCCTTCGGCGCGGTGGGATGGGAGGGAGCCGTCTCGAGCCATCCGGTCGCCCGGGAAGTGATGCTGAAGGTGGGATCCGGTGCGACCGGTGCGAAGGTGCGGAGTGCGCTCGAGGCCACGCCGTTCGGATGGCCCCGCGACGCGGTCGACGCGGCGCTGCTGGGGTTGCTGGCGGACGGACACCTGAAGGCCGAGCGGAACGGCCGGCCCGCCAGGGCCGCCGAAGTCACGCAACAGTTGACGCCCGGAGTGCGATTCCTGCCGGAGAAGGTGCGGCTGACGACGGCGGAGAGACTCCGGGTTCGTCAGCTCTTCCAACGGCTGGGGGTACGGACACGGAGCGGCGAGGAAGCCGACAAGGCTCCGGCTTTCCTGTCCGAGTGCAGGAAGCTGGCGCATGCGGCCGGGGGCGACCCTCCTCTGCCGCCGGTGCCCGACACGCGATTCCTGGACGATCTCTCCGGGCTGGCCGGGAGCGAGCAGTTGGCGGCGCTACTCGCGAAGCGTGAACGAATCGAGGCTTCTTTGGCGCTTTGGAAGGAACTCGGAGAACGAGCCCCGGACCGCATCGGCGCGTGGGAGCTCGCCGAGGGCCTCCACCGGCACGCCAATGGCGAGCTAGACGAAGTCGCCGCCGAAGTGGGGCGGCAGCTTGACGCGATCCGGGAGCGCCGCACGCTGCTCGACGACACGAACCAGGTCCAACCTTGCGCCATCCGGCTGGGGGACGCCCTGCGCCGGGCGCTGGGCGGGCTTCACGAAGAACTGAGCGCCGCGGTGGACGCGGCGAACGCGCGACTCGCGGACGACGCGACGTGGCTGAAGCTGGCGGCGGACGACCAGGGCGAAATCCTGGAGGACACGGGGCTGAGACCGCCGCCCGCCCTGCACGTGGGCACGAACAAGGCGCTCCGAAGGGAACTCGACCGGCGTGGTCTGGCCGCGTGGCATTCCGAAATCGATGCCGTGCCGACGCGGGAGAGCAAGGCGCTAGCTGCGGCTGCCAAGAGGCTGCCGGATGACGATGCGGTGACGTTCCGCACTGTCCGTGTCAGGCGTGGAACGCTGGGCGACTCGGAGGCCGTGCGGGCATGGGTTGCCGAGCACGAGACGATGCTCAACGAGGCGATCCTCGAAGGTCCGGTGATCGTGGAATGAAGCCAGGAGAGAATTCATGAATGACCGACGGGAATGCCAAACCAGTCCGGTGTCCTTCCGGTTCCTGAACATCGGACCGGTCAACGAAGCCATCCTCAAGCTGGGAGGTCTGACGGTCATCGCGGGGCGAAACAATACGGGGAAGACCTATATCGTTTATTCGCTCTACGGCTTCCTGAAGGGTTGGATGGGCTGGCCAGAGGCCGGAGATTTCCTTGCGAAGGCGGCGGACAAATTCCCGGAAGTCAAGGCCATTCGCGACGGCATTCACGCCACCGGCCGAGCATCCGTTCCAGTCCCACCGTCCACGATCGATCGGCAACGCAGGATCCTCGCCGCAAGGGTGGGAGAGGCATTCTCCCCGCAGTTTCGGAATGTCTTCAACTCGCGCCGGGACAGCTTTCGAAACGCACGACTCGATGTAGAGCTAGCGGACCTGTCCAATGCTCCCGCGCCCTCGCGCGCCACAGTCGCTTTCGGCCACTCCAAGATCGCCGCTCGATACGATGGTGGTACCGTCACCGCGTCGGTGAACGACAACGACCGCTCAACTGGGAGAGTTCACCCAGGTGCTCCAGCCATCGTCTACTTCGTATTGCTCATGCGCGATCTCTTTCCCGATCCGTTCATCCTCTCTGCGGAGCGCTTCGGCATCTCGCTCTTCTACAGAGAGCTGGACTTCACGAAGAACCAGATCGTCGACCTATTGCAAAAACACGCCGCTGATGGAGGTGCCAAGTCGCCATCGCCGTTCTTGATCGTAGATCGCACCACTAGCCGTTACGCGACCCCCATCAAGGACAACATCGATTTTACGCGGAGCATCCCGGACTTGCCCAAGGATGGATCCGCGCTTGCCGATCACAAGTTCTTCGATGACGTCAAGAACCTCGTGGATGGGTACTACAGCAACGCCACCGACAACATACGCTTTATCTCCAAGGCGCGCGGCAGGGGACGCAGCTTCAACATCCCGCTGCACTTGGCCTCTTCCTCGGCGAGGGGCCTGTCCGATCTCTACTTCTTCCTCCGATACGTGGCCGCTAGCGGCCAGCTACTGATCATCGACGAGCCGGAGAGCCACCTTGACACGCGGAACCAAGTGCTATTCGCCCGGATGCTGGCACGGTTCGTCACCGCCGGACTGCGAGTGCTGATCACGACGCACAGCGACTATCTGGTGAAGGAACTCAACAACCTGATCATGCTGAGTCGGGACTTCCCAGAAAAGAACGCGGTGGCCAAGAAGCTGGGGTATCGGCTTGGCGAGGGCTTAGACCGGCGATCCGTGCGGGCATACGTTGCGGAGGACGGTGGCCTGACCGAGTGCGAGATCGGGGCGTTCGGGATCGAGATGCCCGTGTTCGACGGCACGATCGATGACATCAACGAAGCCGCGATCGAGTTGTCGTCGCGGGCGGAGGAGGGCTCGTAATGAACCGGGTCGCTTTGGCCGAGCAGATTGCTCCCATCATGAAGGATGATGCGCTCGTGCCGGTCAACAACGGACAGGTCGAGCTCCGCGAGCCCAACGTAATGACGGTGGTGCTGGCGGGGCTCCCCGTTGGTTCCACGGTCATCAACATGCGGAAGATCGGCCGGCTGTCCGGAATCCGGGACGGTCGGTGGAACCGGTCATGCGACTACCTGCTGGTGTGCCGAACCGCTGTCGGTGACGAAGCAGTCTTCGTCGAGTTGAAGCGGACGCTTTCCGGAAGGCAGAAAGGTATGGAACAGTTGCGGTGGTCGCTGCCCTACCTCGAATACCTACGTACCTTGTGCCGAATCGAATACGGAGCATCGCGTGCGCGGATGCAGGCGCGCTACGTCATGATTGGCGAAAGGCCCAGTTCGCGCTTGGCCAAGCAGCGGGTGTCGGGTGGCCATGCGCTTCCCAAGGTGCGCCATGAGGGGATCACGATCCAGAGACTCGTGGGTTCTCGGCTCCGCTTTTCCTGGCTGAAGGGAGATTAGGAATGGTGATCCGTAACCTCCCCCTTTTAGAGCGCTTCTCAGTTCGGCTTGTGGGCGGCTCGGCGAGCATCGACCCGGCCCAAGTACGGGCGCGGTGCCGCGACTACGAGCGCCTGTTCGATGACCTCGACGGAATCATCGCGGCGGCCTCATGACCGCCCCTTTGTCCTCCGACCTCCGCGCCCGCCTGGGCGCCGTGATCCAAGAGGCGCGCCGCACCGCCGAATCCGGCGCACTCCAGGCCTTGGAGGCCCTCGCCGTCGACCGCACCGAGCCCTTCGACTCCATGTCGCTCGACGAGCGGGCCTTGCGCAACGCGCTCCGAAACAGGGGCCGCCAAGCCGGTGACAGGATCGACGGCGCGACCGGTGCGCAGCCGATCGCGCGCCTCGCCCACGAGGTCGCCTACGAGCACTGGCACCGGATGCTCTTCTCACGTTTCCTGGCCGAGAACGAGTTGCTCATCGCCGCGGAGTACGGGGTGGCGGTCTCGCTCGATGACCTGCGGGATCTGGCCCGCGAGGAAGGAGGGGACGCCTGGCAACTCGCGGGTGAATGGGCTCAGGGAATGCTCCCCGAGATCTTCGCCACGGACGACCCCGCGCTGGAACTCACACTCCCGCCGGAGACCCGCCAGACGCTTGAGGAGTTGCTCGAATCGCTGCCGGCGACCGTCTTCACCGCGACCGACTCGCTCGGCTGGACCTACCAGTACTGGCGCGCCGAGGAGAAGGACCGCGTCAACGCGAGCGGCGCGAAGATCGGCGCGGACGAACTTCCCGCCGTCACCCAGCTCTTCACCGAGCGCTACATGGTGCTTTTCCTCCTACACAACACCATCGGCGCGTGGCGGGCTGGCAAAGTCTTGGCCGAGAACCCCGCGCTCGCGGGCTCAGCTTCGGACGAGGCCGCGCTGCGCAAGCGACTCCGACTCGCAACCGGCGGCGGATGCGACTTCACCTACTCGCGCTTCATGCGGGTGGCCGCCGACGGAGACGAGGACGACGAACGGTCGGGCCCCTGGCGTCCGGTGGCGGGAGCGTTCGCCGATTGGCCTCGGGCCGCGCGCGATCTTCGGATCCTCGATCCCTGCTGCGGAAGCGGCCACTTCCTGGTCGAGGCGTTCGAGCTTCTGGCCCGGCTTCGCATGGAGGAGGAGGGACTGTCGGCGCGCGATGCCGCCCGCGCCGTGCTCGGCGACAATCTCTTCGGTTTGGAGATCGATCCGCGCTGCACTCAGATCGCGGCCTTCAATCTGGCGCTAGCGGCGTGGCGGGTGGCGGGCGGGTGGATGCGCCTGCCGCCGCTGAACATCGCCTGCTGCGGGACAGCACCCAACACGAGCGAGGCGGAGTGGGTCCGGCTGGCGGACGACTTGGAGGGGCTGACCGGTCTGGCCGAGGACCCCGACTTGTTCGGCTCCGACGCGTCGCTCGCCCAGGGACCGCTCCAGGAGGGGATGGCGCGGCTGCACGGCCTCTTCCGGCGGGCGGGCGAGTTCGGATCGCTGATCGATCCGGAGACCGCCGGAGGCGACCTGTTCCGCGCCGGATACCGCGACCTGAAGAAGCTCCTCGACCGCGCGATCAAACGGGAACGGCGAACCGGGCAGCGCAACGAACGGGCCGTGGCGGCTGCGGGCATGGCGCGGGCGGCTGAGATCCTGACGGGCCGCTACACGCTGGTCGTCACCAACGTGCCGTTCCTGGCGCGCGGCAAGCAGGGCACCCGGCTCCGCGACTTCGCCGAAACGCACCACGGGGACGCGAAGGGCGACATCGCGACGGTCTTCGCTTCGCGGATCTTCCGCTGGCTGGGTGACCACGGCACGCAAGCGCTGGTTACGCCCCAGAACTGGCTCTTCCTGACGACCTACCGGCACCTGCGGGAGCGGCTGCTCAAGGACAGGACGTGGAATGTGGTGGCGCGGTTGGGACCGGGCGCGTTCGAGACAATCAGTGGCGAGGTCGTCAATGTCGCGCTGGTCATTCTGTCAGCGGGGAATCCGGGGGCGGATTGGGAGATGGCCGGCCTAGATGCTTCGTCTCCGCGCGGGCAGCCGCCGATTCGGGCCGCCGAGAAGGCCCGGCTGCTGGCGGATGGGGCGGAGGTGATCGAGTCGGTTCAGGCCGAGCAGTTGGGGAATCCGGATGCGATTGTTCTGCTGGAGCCATTAGGAGCGACGGATCAACTGAGCCGCGTTGCAGGGGCGTACCAAGGGCTTGCTACCGCAGACGACCCCGCCTTCCTAGGCGCCTTTTGGGAGGTTGGCTCACAGATTGTCGATTGCGAATTGTGCCAATCCCCTCCCTCTGTGGCGAGCCACTATGCAGGGCGTGAACGCTTCTTGAAGCCGGCGTTTCTGCTCCCGCAGACGGTCCACAAGGGCAACACAAGCGGTAGTCGGGTTTGGAATAAGGTCGGTGTGGGAATGTCCCGTACTGGCCGAGTCAGGCCAACGGTGTACACCGGAGACCCATTCGCTGGCACGGTGCCAGTCATCATACCGCGCGAGAAAGAGTGGGTTCCTGCGATCTGGTGTTTCTGTGAGACCGGTGAGTTCGAGACCGAGTTACGGCGACTGAACCCAGGGCTCGACGTGGAGAATGGATATTGGCCCAAAGTCCCCTTCGACCTCGACTACTGGACCAAGGTCGCCGCCGAACGTTATCCCACCGGGCTTCCCGAACCGTACTCCGACGATCCCACGCAGTGGATCTTCCACGGCGACCCCTGCCGGAGCGTCATCTGGGGCGAGAAGGCCAAGGCCACGGTGCATGGCCCCACCCGCTTCGACCACACCGTCCTGCAAGTCACCGTAGCCCGCCTCCTGGGTT
This sequence comes from Candidatus Palauibacter poriticola, assembly GCA_012270965.1. Lineage (GTDB taxonomy): Bacteria > Gemmatimonadota > Gemmatimonadetes > Palauibacterales > Palauibacteraceae > Palauibacter > Palauibacter poriticola. The sequence continues at coordinate 135,129 of JAAXHJ010000054.1, read as the reverse complement.
ACCGCTGGCCCGCCGAACTCGATCCGGGCATGCGGCTCGCGCCCGAACAACGCGCCATCGTGGAGGGTTGCACCGCCTACGACGATTTCGCCGACGCCGACGGCATCATTTGCCTCTCCCCGGCGCGCGGCGAGGTTAGCGCCGCCGACCGCCTGCGCGAGCTTCTCATGCGCGCCTATGGCGACGAGTGGTCCGCAGCCACCGAGCGCCGGCTTCTCGCGGCCACCAATCCGGCCGGCAGGGCGCCCGACTCACTCGAAGTCTGGCTCCGCGACAACTTCTTCAACGAACACTGCAAGCTCTTCCAGAACCGTCCATTCGTCTGGCACATCTGGGACGGGCGCAGGGATGGCTTCCACGCGCTCGTCAACTACCACCGACTTGCGGGTCCCGGCGGCGAGGGCAGGCGGACGCTCGAATCGCTTACATACGCCTACCTGAACGACTGGATCCACCAGCAGCGGGCCGCCCAGAGCGAAGACGTTTCCGGGGCCGACGACCGCCTCGCGCACGCGATGGATCTCCAACAGCAGCTGGAGCGGGTCCTCGAGGGCGAACCCCCGTGCGACCTTTTCGTGCGTTGGAAGCCGCTCCACGCCCAGGCGATCGGATGGGAACCGGACCTTGACGACGGAGTGCGCCTGAACATCCGTCCGTTCATGCGCGCCGAGCTGCGCAAGGGCGGCCGCGCCGGTGCGGGCATTCTCGTCCGGAAACCCAACGTGAGGTGGGGGAAGGACCGCGGAACGGAGCCTGAGGAGTCGAGGCCCTGCCAAGACTTCCCGTGGTTCTGGGGGTGCCCCGGCAAGGGCGGTGTCGAGGCGCGAACCGACTTCGAGGCCACTGCGGAGGCGAAGTTCGACGGGAAGCGCTGGAACGACCTGCACTACACTCGGGCCGCCAAGGAGGCGGCGCTGAGTCAGCGGACCAGCGATGAAGGGTCCGGGCGACAGTGACGGCTCCCTTCCTTGCCGATTCCGAGTTGCGGACGATCCTCTCACGCGGCGAGGGTCAGTTCGTGGAGTTCAAGTCGGCGTGGGACCGTGGCTCCGAGCCCGCCAAGCGTGTCAGGCTCCGAGCCCTGAGGGACAAGATCGCCGATGTCGTCGCGGCCTTCGCCAACGCCGACGGAGGCCTGTTGCTGGTTGGTGTCGACGACGACGGTTCCGTGAGCGGCCACGGCTATTCGGAACGGGATGTGGCCGCCTTCTTCGAGGTGCCGCGCCGCCGGTTGACTCCCGCCCCGGACTGCCGGACGGCGCGCTTCATCCTCGATGATCACGAGATCCTGGCGTTCCAAGTGCCCATCGCGCCGGAGGCCGTGATGATCGGCGGCAACGGGTTCCCCTACCGCGTCGGGAGCCTGATCGTCCGCGAGCCGCAGGAGGTGATCAACGAACGGAAGCAGGCGTACCGGCACATCGGTCATGAGCAGCGGTTCTGCCCGGGAGCCACCCTCGACGACCTGGACCTGGACCTCGCGGCGTCCTTTCTGCGGGAGACTCCGGTCGGCGGCCGTCCCGTGCGGGAGGCGCTCCGGTATTACGGCCTGGTCGAGCCGGACGGACTCGACTGGCGGGTCACCAACGCCGCCCTCCTCCTCTTCGCCCGCCGTCCGGCGCTGCGGTGGCATCCGCGGGCGGGCCTGCGGGTGTTCCGGGTCGCCGGAACCCGGATCGAATACGGTCGGCGGAGGAACGTGGCTCAGATCGGGCGCGCAGATCCTCCGCTGGCCAGCGCCATCGTGGAAGTCGGGGAATTGGCACGAAGCCAAGTTCGGAGGTCCGAACGGCTGCGCGGGCTGTTCTTCGAGGACATCGCTGAGTATCCCGAGTTCGCCTGGCAGGAGGCGCTCGTCAACGCGGTGGCCCACCGCGACTACGAAGTGAGGGGGCGCGAAACCGAGGTCTGGTTCTTTGAAGACCGTTTGGAGGTTTCGAGCCCCGGCGAACTCCTGCCGCCCGTGACCGTCGAGGCTCTGCGGGGAGGCCGCGCCGCCCACGTCACCCGAAACCCCATGCTCGTTCGGGTACTCGCGGACGCGGAGATCATGCGGGACGAGGGGGAGGGCGTCGCGCGGGTCTTCCGCGAGATGGCCGCCAGCCTGCTGCGGGAACCCGAACTCAAGTCGGCGAACGGGCTGTTCCGGATGACGCTCTTCAACGAGCCCGTTTCCGGGAAGATGAGGCCCGGTTGGAGTCACCTTCTGAGCACCCTCCCGATTTCGGATGGTCAACGCAGGTTGCTGCTGACCCGTCCGACCGGCTTCACCGAACAGGACTATCAGCGGGTGAACGGGACGGGTGAAGACGAGGCCAGGCGCCGCGTCAGGGATCTCTGCGCCAAGGGCATCGCCGAACGCCAACCCGATGCGAAGGGTGCGACGCCCACGTATTCCCTCGTGCCCGCGCTCGCAGCGGATGCCCGGTTTCTCGAGGCCCGCATTCCTGGGTTGCGCGCCTACTTCGACCGCGCGTCCGCACTCAGGAACGCCGACTACCGGGCGCTGTTCGAGATCGACCGCCACGGTGCCTTGCGCGAGTTGCGACGGCTCGTGGCCCTCGAAGTACTGGCGATCAGAGGCACGGGACGCGGCACCCGCTACGAGCTCGCCATCCTCCCCGAGTGACGGTTTGCGCAGGCTTCACGTCCAATGTGCGCGCAGCGTAAAGTCTTATGCTGTAGAGCCGTTCGACGGATATGCGCGCCGCCGCCGCCCGATATGCGCGCCAAGTGCCGGGGGCTCGCACCGGTACCGCCAGCCGTTCGCTCCCCGTTAGGCGAAACACTAGTCTACAGCCCATGACCGCGCTCGATCTCCTCGCCGCCGCCATCCGCGCCAAGGCCGGCGTGTCCGGCAGCATGGTGCCTCCCACCGCCATCCTGTGGACGGACGCCAGCCGGGACTGGCGCCGACTCCTTCCCGCCGTGCGTTCGCGCATCCCGGAACTGCTCGTGCTCGGGGACTACCGTCCGGAGGACCGCACCGGCCCAGCCATCTGGCTGCGCTGCTTGATCGACGGAACGATCGACCTCCCGGACATCCCCGCCGACCGCCCTCCGATCATCTACCTTCCGGGGATCGAAAGGGGACAGCTTCGCGCGGGCGAGGACTGTCCCGAACATCTTCGGCCCCTCGTCGAACTCCTGTACCGGGGCGTGGCCTGGCACCACCCCAACGGACGCGACTGGAGCGCGCGGGCGTTTCTCACGCTTCGCGCCGACGGTGTTCCCGCAGGCCCCGATCTAGACATCGCGGGCGACTCGGAGACACGAGAGGCGCTGCTGCGCGCCATCGGAGAGGTCGCGCAGACGCCGCTGAAAGAGTTGCGGGGCCGCCGCCTCGACGCCAACGCCTTCAACCGGATTGCCGGCGTGGAGATCGAGCGCGACATCCTGCGCTGGCTGGGCAATCCGGGAGCGGCCCGCCAGACGATGGGCGATGCACGGTGGGAAGCCTTCCGAGACGAAGCGTGCCGCGTGCTCCGTTTCGACCCCGAGGCCGGATCCGACGTGGAGGCCGGTGCGCAGCTCGCCCAAGGCAAGAGCAGGTGGAGGAATGTGTGGTCGCGCTTCGGCGAGGCTCCGCACTCCTTCCCGGGCGTTGCCGAGGTGCTCAGAAGAAGCCGGCCGGAAGGCGAACTGGTACTCGAAGGCCGGGACCGCTGGCCGGATCTCAATGATGAGGACGAGATGGCCGTGCGCACGGCGCTCAGCGGGTTGCCACGTCTCCCGCAACCCGCCGCCTGCGCGGAGATCGAGCGGCTTGAGGCGGAACACGGCCACCGGCGCGAATGGGTATGGGCGAAAATGGGGGACTCTCCCCTCGCCGGAGCGCTTCGGCCGCTGGCCCGCCTCGCCGAAGCCGCCGGCAAGTCGGTGGGCGGCGCGGCTGCGGACGACATCGCACGGGTTTATTCGGAGCGGGGATGGCAGGCCGACCGGAGCGCGCGTGAAGCTCTCGCGCTCGCCAGTCACGATGACGAGCAGCTGATCGTCGGCGTGGTCCGCCACCTGGCGAAGCCGTGGCTGGACGAATCGGCCCGGGCGTTCCAGGCGGCGGTCCGGGACCACTGGCTTTCGTCCGCACGCACCGGAGCCGTCCGGGAACGCCCCTCCACCGCGTACACCGGGACCCTCGGTCCCATGGCCGCCGTTCCCGCGCCGCCCGTTGCCGCCACCGAACAGGAGTGCCTGCTGTTCGTCGATGGTCTCCGCTACGAACTCGGCCGCTGCCTCGCCGAGCGTCTCCGGGATCGCGGGCTGACCGCCAAGGTCCGGCCCCGCTGGGCCGCCATCCCGACCGTCACCGCCACCGCCAAACCCGCCGTCACCCCGGTCGCGGACCAAGTCGCCGGAGACCGCCTCGGCGCGGATTTTCAGCCTGTCGTGCGCGGATCGGGCCGTCCCGCGGTTGCCGCCACCGTGCGAGAGGCCATAAGAGAGCGCGGCTACGAGATCGTCGGCGACGGCACACTGGATCTCGGCCCCCCGCCCGGTGCCCGCGGCTGGCTGGAGACCGGCAAGATCGACCACCACGGCCACCACCACGACGCGGCCCGGTTTGCACGGCTGGTCGAGGATGAACTCGACCGGCTCGCGCGCCGCGTCCTCGAACTCATCGAAGCGGGTTGGGCATCCGTCCGAATCGTCACCGACCACGGCTGGCTGCTCCTGCCCGGCGGACTCCCGATGGTCAAGCTCCCGGGGCACCTGACGGAGTCCAAGTGGGCGAGGGCGGCGGTGCTCGCGGCAGACGCCAAGCCCGACGCTCCGCTGCACCCGTGGCACTGGAACCCGGACGAGCGCTTCGCTTCGCCTCCCGGCATCGCCTGTTTCAGCAAGCGGCCGGAATACGCGCACGGAGGCCTGAGCGTGCAGGAATGCCTGATCCCTGACATTCGCGTCCGCGCCGCCGCTACGGACGGGCGGTTGGAGCGCGCCGGACTCCCCCGCACCGTCATCCGGTCGGCCTCGTGGCTCCGGATGCGTTGCAACATCCTCGTCGAGGCGCCGCCGGAGGGCGCGGCGGCCGACCTCCGCCTCGGAAGCCCCTCTGGAGAGTCCGTCGCATCGAGTCCGAAGGTCATCGACGCGGACGGCTGCGCCAGCCTGATCCTGCGGGACGATGCCCACGAAGACGCGGCTCTGGTTCTCGTCGTCACCGCTTCGGACGGCCGCGTCCTCGCACACCGGAACACCCGAAGGGGAGACCCTCCCGCATGACCGAGCCCACCGAATCCGCGTCCGCCACCGACTTTCGGCTGGACGACCTCGACAACGCGGCCAACGAGGCCTTCCCCGGCTACCTCGTCAGGAAGGATCTGGTGCGCCAATACGCTCGGCAGTATCCCGTGCCGACGTACGTCGTCGAGTTCCTGTTGGGGCGATACTGCGCGAGCGTGGAACCGGCCGAGATCGCAGAGGGGCTCGATATCGTGAAGGATCAGCTTGAGGGCCGGACGGTGCGGCCCGCCGAACGCGAGATCTTCAAGTCCCGCGCCCGGGAACGGGGCTCTGTGCGGCTGATCGACATCGTGCGGGCGCGCCTGGACGCCAAGAACGACTGCTATCTGGCGGAACTGCCGAGCCTGGGCCTTAAGGACGTGCGGATCGGCACCGGGTTCGTCGTCGAGAACGAGCGCATCCTGGCCGACGGCTTCTACGCCGAGGTCACCCTGGAATACGATCCCGTCATCGCCCAGGAGAAGCAGGGCCGTCCCTTCAGCATCGCCGCCATGCGCCCGATCCAGATGTCGAGTCCGTCGGTGCTCGACGTGCTCGCCAAGGGGCGGCGGAAGTTCGGCACCGAAGAGTGGAAGCGCCTCCTGCTTCGCTCGACGGGACTCGAACCGGACGCACTCGACGAGGGCGCGGTGCGGGTCGCCCTGCTAAGGCTCATCCCCTTCGTGGAGCGCAACTACAACATCGTCGAGCTCGGGCCGCGCGGCACCGGCAAGAGTCACGTCTACCAGCAGCTGTCGCCGTTCTCGCACCTGCTGTCCGGCGGGAAGGCCACGGTGGCGAAGATGTTCGTGAACATGGCGAACGGACAGCGCGGTCTCGTCTGCCAGTACGATGTGGTCTGTTTCGACGAGGTGGCGGGCATCTCCTTCGACCAGAAGGACGGCGTCAACATCATGAAGGGCTACATGGCGTCGGGAGAGTTCAGCCGGGGCAAGGAGAGCATCCGCGCCGAGGGGTCGCTGGTCCTGGTCGGCAACTTCGACGTGTCGGTCGAGCAGCAGCAGCGGATCGGGCACCTGCTCAGCCCGCTCCCCAGGCAGATGCGCAACGACACCGCCTTCCACGACCGCATCCACGCCTACGCGCCCGGTTGGGATTTCCCCAAGCTCAATCCCGCCGAGCACCTCACCGATCATTTCGGACTCGTCAACGACTTCCTGAGCGCCTGCTGGACGAAGCTGCGCGACACGACCCGCCTCCCGATCCTCCAGAACCGAGTCTTCTGGGGCGGTGCGCTTTCCGGCCGCGACATCGAGGCCGTGCACAAGACGATATCCGGGCTTCTCAAGCTGCTCTTCCCGGATCCCGACATGGAGGTCGATGACGACGACCTGGAGTGGTTGGTGCGTCTCGCGCTCGAATCGCGGCGCCGGGTGAAGGAACAACAGAAGCGCTGCCTCAAGGCCGAGTTCCGGAGCACCCACTTCTCCTACACGCTCGGAGTGGACGGGACGGAGAGCTTTGTGGCCACCCCGGAGCTGCGCAGCGACGAGGCGATCGACAGCGATCCGCTGCCGCCGGGTCAAGTGTGGGCGATCGGGCCGGGCGTCGAAGGGAGCGGGCCGGGACTCTACCGCATCGAGGTGGTCGTCGGACGCGGAGCAGGAGGTGCGAAGATCCTCAATCATCCGGTGCCGCCGGCCTTTCGAGAGAGCGTCAGGGTGGGCGAACAGAACCTCTACACGGCTGGAAGCGCGCTGGTGGGAGACCGCGACCCGCGCGGCCACCAGTACACGATCCAGATGCAGCCCCGCGACAACGAACGCTCGGGTGCCGGTCTGGGGCTACCGGTGCTTGCGGCGCTCGTGGGAGGGTTGCTCGAACGCCGCACGCGGGGTGCGACGATCATCGCCGGCCCCCTCAACTTGGGTGGGTCTCTGGAGCGCATCCCAGACCCGGTGGCCATCGCCGAACTGGCGGTGGACAAGCAGGCGACCGTGCTTCTCATGCCGGTCGGCGCGCGGCGCGAACTGATGAACCTCCCGGACGATCTCTGGACGAAGGTGAACATCGAATTCTACCGGGATGCGGAGGACGGCGTGTTCAAGGTGCTGGAATGAGCGCGGTGTGAGCCGTCTATGGACACCGCCGAACTCGAAACTGAGAAGCGGACGCATCCATATGAGGCTCGAAGGCGAAAGCCTGATGCCTGGGCTCTTGCGGAGTCTGCGTGCCGCCCAAGTCCGGTTAGCTCAAGAACTGCTCTGCTCCACCTTAGCCCGCTCCTTCCCGTGGTCGGCGATTCCTTGGCCCACGACGTACGCGACAAGGGGCACGAGCGCCTCCTCTGGGATTCCGAACCCCGCTGCGACTGCTCCGGCGAGGGCGGTCAGGAACTTCTTCGAACTGAGCATTGCTTTGATCGCTTGACCCACGAATCTCCTCCGGCCAAAGTGTAATCGACCTCTCATCATACCTCGTCGCAGGTTCAGGGGCCATCCCTCCCACCACCACTTCACGGAGCCCGCTCCGAAGGCGGCGGCGACGGAATCGGTTGGGCGGATCGGTTGGAATACCAACTTGCGAACTCCCGCCATTCGTTGCTGTTTCCCCGCCGAGCAACTACTCGGGAAACAGATGTCACTCAACGACAGGGAGCGCAGATCGTGCAGTCCTGTATGAACTTATACGATTCCCTGTCGCGATTCGGATCTGTCACACGGTCGCTCAGGCATCGCGATTCGGGATCTCCCTGTTGCATTGGCGGCGGACAATGGGTAAAATCCCATTCATGGGACGGAGAAAGAGAGCCACCGATCAACTGGACCCGGTGCGCCGGAGGCTGCTGAGGCTGTTGGATGAGAGCCGCACGACCATGCGCACGGCCTCGCAGGCGATCCAGCGGAACGACGCCTACCTGCACCAGTTCATCCACCGGGGCACGCCGAAGGTGCTGGCGGAGGACGACCGCGAGGCCCTGGCCGAGCATCTGGGATGCGGTCCCGACCTGCTCAGGCACGACCGGGGCTTCGGGCGCCGGGCGCGGCCGAAGCCGGCGTCGGCGCCGGGGCCGGCACCGCCGGGTCCCTACTCGGCCCCCAGAGGCTACAGCGCTGTGCCGGAGATCGACGCGCGCGCGTCGGCGGGTCCGGGGGCCTGGAACGACGAATTCGAGGAGGCCGCCGACGCGTGGCTGTTCGCCGATCCGCTCATCCGCCACGAGTTCCGGGCCAGGCCGGAGGACCTGCGGATGATCACGGTGGACGGGGACTCGATGGAGCCGACGCTGTCGAGCGGCGACCGCATCCTCATCGACGTGAGCCTCAAGGTGCCGGTCCCGCCCGGCATCTTCGTCATCTGGGACGGCATGGGGCTCGTCGCCAAGCGGATCGAGCACGTCCCCCACTCCGAGCCGCCCAGGGTCGTGCTCAAGTCGCTCAACCCCGAGTACGACAGCTACGAGCGCCTCGCCGAGGAGATCCGCGTCGTCGGGCGCGCTGTCTGGGTCTCCAGAAGGCTGTAGGGGGAGCCCTGGCGCTTTGGAACCATGGCGGCCGGGCTCCGCTTCCACGGCCCTTGGAGCGCCAAGCCCGCCGGGTCGTCGACGCAGCTTCCGGTGCTGGCATCTGCTCTAACATCTTGGATGGCCTCCGACTGGTTGAGCTGGCGGTCTCGCAGGTTTCCTCCTCGTTCGCTGGCCGTCGTGCCTGGGGTTAGATTCACACCATGCCACCGCTCGCCCTCAAGCCTGATGCCAGCTTCTTTCGGAAGATTGCCCTTGGTGCGGTGGGTAGCCGACACGTGGCACAGGATCTGGAGCGGATGGGACACCGCATCGTCGAACTCGAACGTGGGGCGATGGACACGAAGCTCTGGAAAGATGTCAAGCGCAAGCGCGTCCGTATCCCAGACCTCGTTTGCGAGCTGTGCGGGCTTCGCATCGAGAGCCGTGCGAAGACGAGGCCCGACTTGTCGATGTCCCATAGCTCCTCGGACCATGAGCGCGCGTGGGACTTCGGTATGGTGAACGCCGACGTAATCGCGTTCCCAGTATGCAAGGCAAGCGAAGAGGAACAGTGGAGCAGCGGTCGGCTGCAGGAGCCGGTCTCCTACTGGCACGAACGCAACTGGATCCGTTGGCATGCTCAAGGCACGGTGAACTACGTGCGCGTCGCTCGGTTCAGGGCCGTGTCGCAGGACAGTGAGACGACCAAGGGCGTTACCGAAGGATCGGAGACCAGCGTCATGTGGAAGGCGTGGTTCTCCAGCCGAGACGGCTTCGTAGAATCGGTCACGGGTCAGAGGATCACGACTGTGCGAGCCAGCGACGGACATCGTTACACTCGGACGGTTCCCGAGGAGCTCCGAATCACCGTGGCCCCGGGCGAGGAAATCGCGTTCAATCAGATCCTCGCGTCGAGAGTCAGGCCGGAGAGCGACGACGACCTGCGTTGCCCCGGTGTGTGGCCCGAGGGTCACCTATCGCAGCTTCTGGCGTCGCGTGAGCGAACCCAACGGTTCACCGGAGTGAAGCTCGCGAGGCTCCGGCGGAATGACTCCGTTGGGACAACCGTTGCGAGTCTCGAGCGCGATCATGAAGAGGACATGTACATCCGGTTGGAGGCAGCAGCGTACCTCGTCGCCGTCCGCGGCGCGAGCGCGGAGCACCTCTTCGCACCGTACTTGGCGAGCCCCGATCAGCAGATCCGGCTTGAGGCCGTGATTTCGTTGGGCGAAGCCGGCACCGATGAGTGCGTGAGGATGCTGAGCGCGATCCTGGACGATGACCAGCGCCCGTACTTTGCACGCAGCGCGGCGGCATGGTCGTTGAGCCGCATCGGCGGTTCGGAAGCGTGCTCACGCCTCGTCAGGGCGTTTGGGGACGTGGATCAAGACCTCCGCGAAGAGGCTCTCGAGGGCATCGTCAGCCTGGACTCGGACGCAGTGCCCCTACTTCTTTCGGGGCTGCAGGAGGTGGACCCAGCGGTCGCGGCGGGATGTGCCGAGGCGCTGCGCCAGCACGGTGCGCTATCGGACGGGACCATCCGGGAGCTGACGGCGCAGCTTGCCAGTGGGAATCCCTCCGTATGGGCCGTTTGGTTGGCCGGTCACCTGCCTAGAGAACGGCTGGCGGGCGCGGTTGCGGATCTCCAGGAAACGGCACCGGAACTGCACTACGCGATTACGCTGCTTTGGTCGTTCGTCGAGAGCTGGATAGCGCGGCGGTGGGAACTGCAGCCGGACGCGAACCTCCCAGATACGGATGATGGACGATGAAGCTGGAAATTCCGAGCGACAAACAGGTGTATCGCACGCCCCGCGGTCTCCAGCTGTGCGGGGATAGCGCGGAGCTGCTCGGGCACCTGCCGGAACAATCGGTGGACCTAGTCATGACCAGTCCTCCCTTCGCGCTGTTGCGGCAGAAGGCCTACGGCAACAAGGAGCAGGATCAGTACGTCGAATGGCTGGGGAAGTTCGGAGAAGCTGCATACCGCGTTCTGAAGGACAGTGGCAGCTTCGTTCTCGACCTCGGCGGGGCGTACAAGCGCGGCAGACCCGTACGTTCGCTCTACAATTACCGCGTCCTGCTGGACTTCTGCGATCGCCTCGGCTACGAGTTGGCGGAAGAATTCTTCTGGTTCAATCCGTCGAAGCTGCCGTCGCCGATCGAATGGGTCAACAAGCGGAAGATCCGAGTCAAGGACTCGGTCAACACGGTCTGGTGGTTTTCCCGTTCGGCGGAACCGAAGGCGGACGTGACCCGCGTCCTGGTGCCGTATTCCGAAAGTATGAAGAGGCTGCTCAAAAACCCCGACAAGTACTACCGGCCCAAAATGCGGCCGTCCGGGCACGACATCGCAAAGGCGTTCGGCAAGGACAACGGCGGCGCGATTCCATCGAACCTGCTGCAGATTCCCAATACGGAGAGCAATTCGGGCTATCTGCGGCTGTGCAAGATGCTGCAGCGAGACAGACACCCGGCGAGGTTTCCCAGCGCGCTCCCGCGATTCTTCATCCAATTCCTGACAGATCCCGAAGACGTGGTCCTGGACATCTTCTCGGGCTCCAACACCACGGGCCAAGTCGCCGAAGAACTCGGTCGGCGGTGGATCAGCATGGAGCTTAGCCGGGAGTACGCTGCCCTTTCAGCCGTGCGCTTCATGGACGGCTGGAGCGACGAAGAGGTGCGCGCCACGGTCGCCCGGCTCGATGCGGGCGAAACGACAAGAATGGATCTCGGCTTGCTGCTCCAAGCGATCCCCGGGTAGGATCGAGCGGACTCCGAAGGTCGGCGTTACCGGGCCGCCCATTCACCAATAGGATTGCGAAGCTGTAGACGAAGTGGGAATCTGCGGCCTACGGGTGATGTTGGGTGAGGGGTTCACACCCTAGCAGGCTGACTCGGTGTCGACGACATCAACGCATGTTTGCTGGCGTGTGTCGCGTGGGGCCGTCCCCCATTCATGGTGCGGTGCCGGTGCCACGCGGCTTAGTTCCGACACACGCATGCAGCGCCAGTTGCCCGCCCGGTTGGTGCTGAGCCCACTGCCGCTTTCGCCGCCGGACTGGTAGCTGAGGACGTTCCAGACACCGTTCTTGGTGCCGATCAGGTGCGGACATAGGATCCGCCGTCTGCCCAAATAGGTTGCAGAAACCGGTTGTTTGCGCCTTATTGCATCGCGGATTCGCTGGACGCTCATCGTCTCCTCACCTTGGTTGGTCCGTCCGTCGCCGGGCGGTTCCCATCCCGACCACCCTCTTCCTAGCCGGAGGCGTGCCTCGATGAACCCCCAGCGACCTCGAGAGTTGGGCAGTCGGACAGTCACGGAAGCTCGAACATGTTCTTGGGTCGCCCGTTCGGCACGTTGCGCTTCCGACAATGCATCCCCTCGGGACTCAGGTCGCTAAGACACGTCCCGGGAGGGGTTGTCCTAGACGCCACGCCTACCGAACAGCTCTTCGAAAGTCGGCGGCCTGCCGGTGTGGGTGCCCCTTGACGACATCGTCGGCTCCAGCTCCGGTTCGCCATCCAAGACCCCTAGGAACACAAGTTCCCTCCCCACCCGCGTGATCATGTGGTTCTCGGGCGTGACTACGAATTTCCCTCCGCGCTTGAGCTGGAAGACCAGGGCAGCCGCCGTCGCGACATCGACGTTGGTTATTCGTCGGCGCCCGTTCCGAGTGTTCTTGAAAGGTCTGCCCGATGCGTCCACATGGTATTCCCTACCCGCATAGGCACCCGGATACGGATCACCGGGCGTGAGGTCGTCGACATCGAATTCGGGGAGAGTCTCCTCTTCCCATCCTGATTCAACGTCCGGAGGATGGCCCTCGCGCCAATCGCCTCCGGGCGACCCTAGCTCGGTCGGTGGGAACCAGTGAATCCAGCGGATCTGGCTGGATCCCAGTTGCTCCGCCCAATCGGTACCGTGGAAGATTCGCTCGTCCGTCGTGTCCCTTACGAAAATGACGTAGAGCTTGGCTGCGCTATCCTTGCCAGCCGCGCGTCGGAGGATCCGGCCGGTCGTCTGGATGCGTTGGCGAACGGAACTGGAAGAGGCCCGAATGATCCCCACATTGGCGGCCGGAACATCGACACCTTCCACGAGGGCCTTCACGGACAGCATTACGTTTGCCCAGCCCTCCCGAAAGAACTCCATCGAGATCTCGTTCCACAGGGGCTTCGATCGTCCCGAGTGATACATAACCGCGCGAAATGCCCGATTCCAAAGAAGCTGTGCGAGTTGATTGTTGATGTCTCGTTCCACCGGGCCGAGCTGACGAGCCTTCCGCCGATCCATCGGCGCAACGACCTCTTGAACGTTCTCGATGCGTTCGTCGAAAACGATGATGCGGTCTTCCTGGCCGTCACTGCGGACCGCGTGTTTCGCGACGATATCCAGATAGGCCCACTTCCTGTTCCGCGCCCGATAGACGAGCTCCTTCCTCTCCCGGACGGCCTCGAAGTACTTGGGGATGGCGGAATCCGGTCTCTCGTCGCCAAGCAGGATCGTGTGGAGACGTGCGAAGAACGACCCTGGCATGGCGTCGATTCGCGGCCCGTACCGTTGGCGAATCTTCTTCAGGGCGGTCCGAATACGCTTGCTGTACGCCTCGTATTGGGTACGCTCTGAAGTGCTGAGTTCGACGGCCACGTAGTAGACTTCGAAGGGTTGGACGACACCGTCAGATCTTGCCTGCTGATAGGTGTATTCGTAGACCAAGGATCCTAGCTCCGACAACACCGGGTCATCGGACTCCTCGGAGCTCTCCCCACTGCTTGCCCGCGAGGAGTCGCCCAGCGTGGCAGAGAGTCCCATGCTGAAGTCGTAGCCTGTGCCGAAGGCCCGACGGAATGCTCGGCCGCGGTATCGATGGCATTCGTCCGCAATCAAGAGATGCGGTGTGTTCGGGGGCAGGTTTGCCACGTCTTTTCTGAGCTGATCATCGAGGATCGCTGAGTTGATGATGTTCACGACGATTCTCCGGCCCTCAGCGAACTTGTCTTTATGCCCATCACCGCGGAGCCCGATGTCATCCGGCGGGACACCCAATATGCGGACAAGCTCCATGACCCACTGGTACATGAGAACCTTGGTGGGGACGAGGACGCTCACGCGGAGTTCGGGGTGCGACTTGAGCAGCCGCTCGATGGCCAGCAGCGCCAGAAAGGTCTTTCCCGCTCCCGTAACGACCTGGAGGACGCCTCGACCTCCGGCGTCGCTCCAGCAACGGAGCGCTTCTGACTGCCAACGGTAGGGCGCCAGAGACGGATCGAGCGAGTAGTCGGTTCCGGGGTGCTTCAGTTTGCGAAGGGCCCGACGTGACAGGCCTGCCCCCGAGGAGTCCAGACTCAATGCCGCCTGTTCCACGTCCCCTTCGATGAGGTGATCTCGTATTCGGACGAGCTTTGCCGCGTTACGGACGTTCTCGACCCGGCGTCCGAGCAAAGCGTCGTAGTCAGCGATCTCGGACCTCAGGTCGGATAAGGTGCGCCGGCTGCGGTCAATCTCGCTGCGGATCTCAGACTTCAGGGTCCTCGAGTAGCGGTTCGTGAAGATCTGGTCGCGAGTCTCTCGGATCGGGGTCCGTCTTCCCTTGCCACCACTCTCCCTCCACATGAAGAGTTTCGTCAGATCGATCCACTGCGATTGGTCGAGTATGTCGGAGGAGAAGGGATCGATCGTGGCAAGGATGCGCTCGATCCGGTGATAGGTATCGCGTTTCCTCAGACTGGGCCGACGCTGCCGTCCACGCGATGTGACGACTCGCTTTCTGCCTTGGAGTTCGACCCAACCTGCAAACTCCATGACCCGAAGCGTCTCTGCGACGGTCCGCGCTCCATGTCGATCGCCACCGTCGTACCGACCGGTTCCGCGGGCTTGATCGATCTTCAAACGGTCCCAGAGTTGCGTTATGCCCAGGCCAGTTTCGGAGCTATCGAGGGCAGACAGCAGGTCGTAGGCAAGCTGAAGGCCATCTGGCCACCACCAGCACCACTTGAGGATCGTCTTGTCGACGTACTCTTCGAAGCCGGCGCACGAGCCGTCCCACTTTCCACCCCACGAAAACCGTCCGAAGGGGAAGCGATCGGGCGGCAGAATCCGGCGTTCGGAACGCCCCAAGAATCCGATCCCTGCGAGGTTGGAAACGAGTCTGGCGACCATCCGCTCACTGTAAGGGCGGCCGTCCTCACGGATCAGTTCTTCGCGGACCAACCTCCTGCATTCCTCCACCGTGGGCTCAGCCAGAGAGGCCTGATAACACACCCAGTACTGTGCCCTGTTGCGCGGCATGGGGTAGAGCGTCGGAAGTCTGACTCCGCGGGACACCCTCTAAGCCTCTTTTCCGTCGTCTTCTGGTGGAGACGACTCGAATGCCGTCCAAGGAGGTTCGCCGTGGTCGAACTCGGCGAGCTGCCCTACGTACAGGGGACGACAACCCTTGGTTGCTTCAATGCGCTCCCGGAGCAGTCGCAACGTGGCGTACGCCCGGGCTTCCTTCAGGTCCTCGAGTTGCGACCGCTGAAGACGTCGAAACTGGGTTCGATGGTCCGGCTTGAGGTCACCGTCAGGCACGTTCATCCACACGCAGCCTGATTCAGTGATGTAGATCCGGCCTCCCCCCGGCCGTAGGTCCAGACAGGCTGAGACCAGCTCTGGATATCCGCGCGTTGAGGAGAAGACGTGACCACGCGACTTCCATTCGAGGCGGTTCCGCAACTCGGCGTTGGGGGAGACACGCCAATACTCACCGTGCATGAAGGGGAGTCCGGTCCAGTACATGCCCCGAGTCAACGTTGCCGGAGCGTTGTCGATGCCGGGGAACACAAGGTCGTCTTCGTAGATTCCCACGTACTGGGGCTCCCACCAGGTGCCACCGCCCCTCAGCACCTTGGTAATCACGGCCCGGTGTGGGGTAACCCGGAACGAACCGTTGTGTCCCTTGACCGCACGAACAGTATCGGCCAGCTGCCGTGGATATGGTTCGGTCCGGACGCTCAGAGGATCACGGTACCAGCCCACGTACGTTAGTCCCCCGCCGCGGCGTACCGTGTACCGACTGCCGCGGTACGGGGCCGGCCACGGTTGACCTGGACGAACGGATCGGGTCTCGCCGTTGGCGCCCTGCACGTTGATCGGACGGATTCTCATCGGTCGTCCTCCCGATCTAGGGCGTCTTCGTGCTCTGCGAGCGGATCGAACGGTGCCGGCGCCTTGTCCTCCATCGCCTCTCCGTACTGCGACAGGAAGGCCATGAGGTCGGCTTCCTCCCCTGGGGTGAGCGGGGCGGAGAGATCGATTGCTTCATGTAGCGTGAATCCGCGCGAGTATTCACCGAGGAACACAGGCAGCAGCGCGACGTTGCGCATCTTCACTTCGATGAGGCGCTTCTGGAGGTCTGTGAGCGCCTCGTACTGGTCCTTCATCCCCGGCGGCAACGGTTGTGGCTCAATGAGAGCGAGCACCTTGCCGTTCTCTGTGACGCGTATGGAGCCCCCGTCGGGTTTCACTTTTCGGAAGCGAGCTTCGATGTCAGCCGGCAACGTCTCCCGGGTCTTCTGCCACACGCCATCGGCGGAGTTCTTCCACCAAAGGCGACCGCCCTTGTAGGAGTACCGGGCACCGTCGTAGAAGGACGGCCACAGCCCGAGGGGCGGGCCGCCGCCGCCCAGCACGTCCACGGAGGCGAACTCCAAGGGGACATCGTAGTCGGCGACATAGACGGCCTCCCAGGTGTCGGTCGGCATTCTGGTAAGGACGACGCCGGTCTCGGTAATGCGAAGACTCCCGCCCTCCGGCCTGAGCGAGAGGTAGGCGGCAGCCACGTCCTGGAAGCCGCCGGTGGCTGGGACCCTCACGGTCGCCATGTTCTGGCGGTCAGGAAGCTCCCACCAGAACTCGCCATCAGGCTTGCAGTGGTACTTCGTACCCCGGTAGTGCTCATCCCACCTGTCTCCGCACCTCAGTGTTCTCCCTTGCGTCACTTACTTGATCTCCTAGTCAATGTGGAGAGCGCCGTCACTCCGCTCGTGCGCTCGTCCTGCCTCGCCGCGATTCACGCTAGTCTGCGGGTTGGTCGCTGCCATCGGGCCGCACGGTAGTTCCCCTCAGCCGAGGGGGCAGCAGCTTGTCGATCTCGTCGTCGGAGAAGGTCATCTCCTCCAACTGTTGCAGCGCCTTTTGAGCCTCCGCATACGCTCGAACCGTCGTACTGGGTGCTCCGGCGTAGACGGCGTACAACTGGTTCAGAAGCGCGTCGCGCCGCAATCGGATGTTCTCGACGGACTCACCCCCAACTCGCAGGTCTATGATGAGCGATAGGTATTCCTCGCGGATGAGCCATAGCTCCGCTCCCGACTGGCGGTGCTTCTGCGCGAGCTTACCGAGGTCGTAGTCCTTGGTGTATGTATTCAACGCGAGGAGCGTCGCAGAAACGACGAGACCGATGGCAGTGCCGACATCCCCGGTTCCAAAGAACGCGGAAATGAAGCTCCCCGTCGTCACGGACGCGAGAATGATCTGCGCGAGCTTGATCTTGGACAGCCTCGACAGAAGAATGTCCGCACACTTCTCATGTGCCTTGTGGGAATAGACGACGCGCCCATAGCAGTCGCGCAGTTGAGCGTCGATGTAATCTCCGGAACCCATGGGCGGTTCAGCTTGGGAATGAGGTGCCAAAGATCTCCCTCCACTTCCGTTTCGCCGACCCCTCCCGCTTCGGATCGGCTCCCTCGTGGTCGATGGCCTCGCATGCCAGATTGTGGCCGCGTCTGGCCTTGTACTGGAACTGACCCTTGGGGCCGTAGACCCGTTGGCCGCTCCCGGGGGCCATCCAATACTGCTGTTCTTTGTCCTGGCGGGCCATGAAATCGAAGAAGTCGCGACACATGAAGTCGTAGTAGAAGTAGGACTTGTCGCGGTACTTCCACGAGCCGATGAACTGATACGCCAGCGTGTCAATGAGAAGGCCACCGATGGGCACGGTCATCTTGGTCTTCCAAGTCCGCATCATTCGGCACAGCGGGATCAAGTTGCCATTGCAGGCATCGTTGCGGGTGCGAATAGCCTCGATCTCCGGTCTCGGGTTCGTCGTCTTCCAGCTCCCGCCGCCGTTCGAGTCGGGGTAGGTGTAGCTGCCGTCCGTGTTGGTGAAGGCGGGAACGAGATCGAACCTGATGGCATCTCTAAAGGAAACCACGATCACCTGGCCGTCCGCCCCGATGTCCGTAGCGGAGTAGGTCTTCCTGACCGACGCGCGGACGGCCTGAAGGAGGGCGGATTGCCCGTTGCCGAGGTGGCCGTCGTACTGCTGGTAGACCGAATAGGGCAACTGGAAGATCATGTCCACGTCGCTCGTGCCATGAATGGCTGTATTGCGGCCGTACGAGCCTACGTAGAGGCTATGCGCGGGGTCCGATGTCGTTGACCAGAAGTCGGTGTTCAACCGCCGGGTGATGCTCCGGTACCGGCTGGAGATCGTCGCCCCATTCTTGACGCGTATGTTGCCGCAGAACGTGCTGAACCAGCCGGCGAGCCCCATCAGAGAGCTTCCAGTTTGTTGAGGTCTGCACGAGTCTGTTTGAGCACGCCACCGTAGCACCTCGCGCAGAAGCGGCGCGTCGTCGAGTGCGGCTTCCGAAGCTGTGGAACGTCGTAGCAGACGTCGCCCTTCTCGATGTGAGTTCGGCACCGGCTGCATGGGGTCTTCCGTCCGCAGGTATTCCTGGCGGGACGCCCGAGGGTCGAACCGATGAGCGATGGCGTCTTCCCCTTAGGCATTCTGCGCCTTCTTGATCTGCCGAACGAGATCGTTCAGGATTCCGTGGAGTTCCTCCATCGCGGCAGTGAATTCCTCAACGGACCACTCTGGCCTCTTGCGCCCGCCGCCGACCTTCCTCGCAACCGCCTGATTCACCATGATCACGGCGGCGATGAAGTTGTTGCGTGCCCCGATCTCGGTCTTGAGCCTGCGCGGGATCTCCACACCGCCGGGCTCCAGACCGACCCGGTTGAGCAGGACCTTCGCGGTGCGGCGGACCTCCTCGTCCAAGCGCTTCCTGGCCTCATTCCATTGGCGCGCAGGGATCTTGCTGAACGGCTGGGCCGCGTGCACCAAGGCCGGCCCGAGGGTGTCGGATCGGCTCTGCCGGACGACCTGCTGGGCCAGCCGGGGGTCGAGCCCCAAGGACTCCAGTTTCTTTTCAAGGTCGAGCTGGATGTCAGCGTCTTCGGCGGTCGTGAAGTCCTCCTCGAACAGCTGCTCGACGATCTCGCTCTCAACGGCCATGTCCTCGTGGAGCTTCATTCGAGCGTCACCTTCGAGAACCTCCGCAGGCGGGTCGGGATCCTTCCCGGCCGTGACCTCTTCCCAGAACTTCTGGTCGTCGTTTTCGAAGAGTTTGAACTGCTTTAGGAGCTCGTCCAGATTCATCCCCACATGGGTCACGATGTGGCCGTAGTTGTCGGGGTGCATCGGGTCATTCTGGACCACGACCCTGAGGATGCGGCCGACGAACTGGATGTACGGCGCGAGGGAGCGGAAGGGGCGGAAGATCGCGGCGACGCTCAGTTTCGGGTGGTCGAATCCCTCCCCGAGCATCTGGACCTGGACGATGCAGTCGAGGACGCCGCTGTAGAGATCGCCCATGACCTCTTCGTTGGCCTTCTCGTCAGCCTGCTTGTCGGGACTGCTGTGGACGATGGCCGTCTCGTAGCCACGCTCGCGGTAGAGCGATCGAATCTGCCTCGCGTGGTTGATCGAACAGGCGACGGCGATGAGTTGGTGCTTGGTCCCGGTTTGACGGAGCTGCTCCAGCTTCTCGAGGCTGTTGTCCACGATCGAGACGTTGCACGGTTCTGAGAGCGCCACGCCGCGACTGAACCAGGTCTCCTCCTTCATCTCGAGCACGTCCTCGAGAGAGAGGGTCTGCTCCTCTCCCGCCATCGTGAATGTGAGTTCGGTCGGGGCCGCGTAGCTGGCCTTCAGCTTCTTCACGTAGCCCTTGATGCTGGCGCTCTTGAACGGGTAGCGGAATACCAGTTCTCCCTCGATCTCCTGCCGGTCGGTCCGGAACGGCGTCGCGGTGAGGTTGACTACCTTGGCAGCCGGAAACCTCCCGAATACTCGCTGCCAGCTCGCTGCCGCGCTGTGGTGTGCCTCGTCGACGATGATGAGATCGAAGAAGTCCGTCGGGAACCTGGGCAGCCACTTGTCCGTGTTGGTGCCGAGCTGCTGGATGTTGGTCACGACGATGTGCGACTTGTCGCACACCGAGAGGTTGCCCGTGTCGAGCGTGCAGACGTACGGTCCGTGTGTCATGTCCCGAGGCGCCAACACGCCCCGCTGCCACCAGAAACACTTCTGCCTGTTGGTGATGTCGAAGGCCCTGTAGAGTTCCTCCTTGATCGTTAGATTCGGCGCGACCACCAGGACGCGGCCCTTCGCAATCCCGAACGGGAGAATGGCCGCCACGCCGGACTTCCCACATCCGACGGGAATCTGAATCAGGGCCTTCCGGCCGCCGCGCTGGAAGTAGGCCGCGGCTTGGAGGTAGGCGTCGCGCTGCGGTTCTCGAAGACCCGGATTGACCTCGATGTTGGCCGACGTGGTCTGAAAGAAATCCTCGAGCCGCCGGGAGGCCTGCATCCATGCCGCGAGTTCCTCGCGATCATACATCCACTTCTTGCCAAGGCGCCGCGCGGGGATGCGGCCCTCCCGGGTGAGTTCGTAGAGCTTCGTGCGGCCGATGCCGAGGTAGTCGGCGGCTTGATCCGTACCGATCCAGGGACCATTCATAAAGAAATGATACCAAATGACATCACATCATGTCAAGTCAATCTTGTCATCAGGCGGGGGAGTGAGAAACTTCCGATAGGTAGCTGCCAACCGCGAGATGTTCGGTGGAATGCTGCCCGTGGACAACGATCCCTCGATGGGCTAGCCGGAGGGCCGTATCCGCGTCCACGGCACGGATGCCCGAGCATGCCTCTGGGTCATCGCGGAACCGGATGCCTAGCGGAGACCCTCTGCAACTTCCCGCCATTCGAAGCAGATGTTCCACCGTTTTTGTGCATTGGAGTCAGGGTTTGGTCGACGGGCAGGGGTGGCAGATCGCGCAGTCCTAGTTGACTTTAGACGATTCCCCGCCGTGATTCCGACCTCTCCCCCGGTCGCTCTCGCAGCGCGACTGGGATCGCTTCATCCGCGCCCGGCGCGGGGGCAGGGCCGGGAGGAGCGGCAGGCCCGCCGCCGACCGGACCATCCAGCAGGATCTCAAGCTGTTGCTCGCGATCCTCAACTGGGCCGCGCGGGCGAGGGACGAGGAGGGAAGGCTCCTCCTCGATTCGAACCCGCTCAGGGGGCTCAAGGCTCCATCCGAGAAGAACCCGACCAGGGTGGTGCTCACACAGGACGAATACGAGGCGCTGCTCCGGGTGGCCCCGGAGGTGGAGTGGCGGTTCAGGGTGGCGCTCGTGCTCGCGCACGAGACGGGTCACCGCATCGGGGCGGTCCGTCAGCTTCGGTGGTCCGATGTCGACTTCGAGGCCCGGACGATTCGATGGCGTGGCGAGCACGAGAAGACCGGGTACGAGCACCGGACGCCGATCACCACCATGGCGCTGGCCGCGCTGAGCGAGGCGCGGAGGCACAACCCCGGGATCGGAGACGCGCCCGTGATGCCCGCGCCGAAGGATCCGTTCCAGTGCATGAGCCGCTCGCTGGCGCGCGACTGGTGGAAGAGGGCCGAGAGGCGCGCGGGACTCCATCCCAAGCGGGGCCGAGGGTGGCATTCGCTCAGGCGGAAGTTCGCCAGCGACCTGATGGACCTTCCGCTCAAGGTGCTCTGCGAGCTTGGCGGGTGGAAGGATGCCCAGACGGTGCTCAGGTGCTACCAGAGGCCCGACGAGCGCCGGCTCAGGAAGGCCCTCGAAGCGTACCGGGAGGTCGGTTCCGCCTCGAATTAGCAAGCCAATTGGCGAGCATAATTGGCGAGCATGGGACCACCTGAATCTCGTAAGTCCTTATGGGCCCGGGTGGAGTTGAACCACCGACCTCACGCTTATCAGGCGTGCGCTCTAACCAGGCTGAGCTACGGGCCCCGGGGAGACGAAGACCGGCGCGCGGCCGCTCCGTGCGGGACGGAGGGTCGGGCACCGGACGGACTCCATCCTAAGGACACCGCGCGGCGCGTTCAAGTTTGCTGGGCGCCGGGGATTCCGTTCTCGACGACGTAGCTCGCCCGCGTCGCGATGGGGGCGTCGGGGCGGGTGACGAAAGGCATGATGCGGAAGTCGGCGCGGAGGCGGGCGGCGGAAAGGCGACAGCGGACGTAGCCGCGTTGGGCGTTGAAGAACTTGATGTGGGGGTTGTGGCCGAGGGCGTTTTCCCCTTGGGGGGCCGTGTCGGCGCCGTCTCCGCTCGAGCTGATGGACGTGCCGGCGAATTCGGTTCCGACCGTCGGAGAGTCCGCGCGCTCGAAGTCCGATTTGAGGTCGCTGACCCAGTTGGTGTGGAGGTCGCCGGTCACGACGACGGGGTTCGAGGGGCGGCGCTCGTGGAGGAAGGTCATGAGGCGATTCCGGTCGGCGGGGTAGCCGTCCCATTTGTCCATGGGGAGGGTGAGTTCCTCCTCACCCTCGAGGAGGCGGGCCATGAAGACTTGGTTGGCGAGCACGTTGTAGCGGGCGGGTGATCGGTCGAGTCCGTCGAGCAGCCAGTCCGCCTGCCGGCTTCCGAGGATGGTGGCGCCTTCCGCGTATTGCCCCGCGCAGGGCGGCTGCCGGCGGCCTCCGCAGGGTTGGAGCGTGCGGTACTGCCGGGTGTCCAGGACGTGGAGCCGCATCAGCGAGCCGAAGTCGAGCCGGCGGTGGAGTTGCGCGTCGGGGCCGGCGGGCAGCGACGTCCGCCGGAGGGGGAAGTGCTCGTACATCGCTTGGAAGGCGGCGGCGCGCCGCGCGAGGAACGGTTCCCGGCCCAGCTCCTCGGTGTTGTGGTCCCCGGCCCAGTCGTTGTCCACCTCGTGGTCGTCGGGGGTGAAGACCCAGGGGGCGGCGGCGTGTGCGGCCTGGAGGTCGGGATCCCGCTTGTAGAGGGCGTAGCGCCCCCGGTAGCCGTCGAGCGTGCGCGGCTCATCCGCGTCGTGGAGCCGTACCAAGTCGTCTCGGTCGCCGGGCCCGCTCTCGTAGATGTAGTCGCCGAGGTGCACGACGAGCGCCGGCGACTCGTCCGCCATGTGGCGGAAGCCGGTGTACCAGCCGCGTTCGTAGTGCTGGCAGGAGACGAAGACGAAATCGAAGCGCTCGGGCCGCGTTCCCGGCGCGGGGGCGGTGCGCGTACGGCCGACGGGACTCGTCGCCCCCGCCGCGTGGAAGCGGTACCAGTAGTCGCGCCCGGGCTCCAGGCCCTCCACCTCCACGTGAACCGAGTGGCCGAGTTCGGCGAGCGCGGCCGCCCGGCCCCGCCGCACGACGCTCCTGAAGCCATCGTCGGCGGCGACCTCCCACCGCACGGGGAAGCCGGCGCCGGGATCACCGGGCAAGTCGAGGAGTCGCGTCCACAGCACGACGCCATCGGCGGCCGGTTCGCCGGAGGCGACTCCAAGTTCGAACGGAAAGCGGTCGACCGCGGCGGACCCGCCGGCGCGCACGCGGATCCGGCCCCCGCTCGCGCGGGCCACCGGACCGAATTGCGCGAAGGGAAGCGGCGCCAGCGCGCACAGCGCCGCGGAGCGCGACCACGCAGCGAGGAAATCGCGGCGCGTACTCACCGCGAAACCCGCCCCGCGAGGGTCCGGTTTCGATTGCCGCCGCCAGCCGGCAGGTCTAGCTTCGCTCGCATGATCATCCATCCCCTCCACACGTTGCGGACCGCCTTCGGACATCCCATGCCCTCGGGCCCCAGTGCGTCGCGCGCCATCGCGGGCGCCCCGGCGGCACCTCTTGCGGGCGCCCCGACCGCACTTCCCGCGGGCGCCCAGGCGGCGCTTCGCGCGCGCACGCCGGCGACGCTCCTCGCGGCCACACTCCTGAGCCTCTCCGCCTGCAGCAAGCAGACGGCCTTCGGCGAGGCGAACAGCCTCATCATCCTGGCTCCCGATTCTCTCTCTCAGCAAGTGGAGGAGGAGACCCGGCGGGTTCTCGAACCCACGATCTTCACCAGCCGTGACGAGAAGCAGTACGAGGTGAGCTTGGTCGACCCGGGGCACGAAAACGTCGGTGAACTGAAACTGTTCCGTAACCTGATCGTGTTCGGGACGGCCGACGATCCCCTCATGCTCGAGGTGGCGGCCGAGGCCGGCCAGGATCTTGCCGCGCTCGAGCCGGGCCGCGTCTTCCAAGCGTCCAACGTATGGGCCCTGGCCCAGACCGTGACGGCGGTCCTGCTGCGGTCCGGCCGCGAAGTCGAATCGTGGGTGGCGGCCCTCCCATCGGTCCTGAACGCGGTGGACACGAATTACCGCGAGCTGGTGCTTCGACGGATGTTCGCGACGCCCGCCGACACCGCCCTCGCGGCGGATCTGGGACGGCGGTTCGGGTTCTCGCTGCTCGTCCCCGAGGTCTACGACCGGATCGCGCGGGATCTCGGCGGAGGCGACAGTCTCGTCATCCTGCGCAACGACAACCCCGACCCGAGCGAACTCATCCGTTCGATCCTCATCGCGTGGCGCCCGGGCGGCGACTCGCTGACGAGGGATCTGGCGCTGGAGTGGCGGGCGGAGATCGATGCTGTTCACTACAACGTCCCGCAGCGAATCGATGATGCTAATTCGAGCGTGGTCAGCTTCGCGTGGGAGGGCCGTCCCGCTCTGGAAGTGACCGGCGTGTGGCAGGATGAGACGGGTGGGTTCCCCGCCGCCGGCCCGTTCATCGTCTGGTTGGTCGACTGTCCGGCGCGCACGTACTTCATCGATGCCTGGCTCTATTCGCCGAACCGGGCCAAGTACGAGTACATGCTGCAACTGCAGGAGATACTGGGGTCGTTCCGCTGCATCGAGTCCGGCGCATAGCCGGGCGCGACCGCCGAACCCGACCAGCCTGACCGGACAGGGTCGCCCGGATGCCGTTCGTTCATCTTCACACGCATAGCGAGTACTCGCTCCTCGACGGCGCGAACCGGATCAACGACTTGGTCGAGCGCGCGGTCGAACTCGGCATGCCCGCCCTCGCCCTCACGGACCACGGCAACCTCCACGGCGCGTGGGAGTTCCAGGAGAAGGCCCGCGCCAGGGGGATCAAGCCGATCATCGGCTGCGAGGTCTACGTCGCGTACGGCGACCGTCGTTCCCGCCGGCTGGAGGAGGGAGCCCCGGCCCACAACGCCCACCTCGTACTGCTCGCCGAGAGCCGGCGCGGGTACTCGAATCTCGTGAAGCTCTCGTCGATCGGTTACACGGAAGGCTTCTACCGCCGCCCCCGCGTGGATCGCGAGATGCTCGAGCGCCACGCGGACGGGATCGTCTGTCTCTCCGCCTGCCTCGCCGGCGAGGTCGCACGCTACCTGCAGCACGAGAGGTACGACGACGCGAAGCGGACGGCGGAATGGCACGCGCGGGCGTTCAAGGACCGATACTGGCTCGAACTCCAGAACCACGGGATTCCGAAGCAGGATATCGTGAACCGGGGGATCATCGAGCTCTCCGAGGAACTCGGGCTGCCGCTCGTCGTCACCAACGACGCGCACTACATGCGGCGGGAGGACGCGGACGCGCACGACACGCTTCTCTGCATCGGGACCGGAAAGGACAAGGACGACCCCGACCGGCTCCGCTTCCACGGGGAGGAGAGCTACTTTAAGACCGCCGACGAGATGGCGGAACTCTTCCCGGACCTGCCCGGCCTGCTCGCCGAGACGGTGCGGATCGCGGAGCGTTGCGACGTCAAGTTCGAGAAGCAGTACCAGTTGCCCGGTTTCCCGCTCCCCGGCCGCTTCTCCGAACCCATGCAGATGCTGCGGCACGAAGCGACGGAAGGGGCGAAGTCCAGGTACGGCGATCCACTGCCGGAGGAGGCGCGCGAACGCCTCCGCTACGAACTCGGGGTCATCGAGAACACGGGGTATGCGGGCTACCTGCTCATCGTGTGGGATTTCATCGTCGCGGCGCGCGAACGGGGAATCCCGGTCGGCCCCGGCCGCGGATCGGCCGCGGGCTCGATCATCTGCTACGCGCTCGGCATCACCGATGTGGACCCGCTCGAGTTCGACCTCCTCTTCGAGCGCTTCCTGAATCCGGAACGCGTCTCGATGCCGGACATCGACATCGACTTCTGCTACGAGCGCCGCGGCGAGGTCATCGACTACGTGCGGGAGAAGTACGGGCAGGCCTCGGTTGGGCAGATCATCACGTTCGGGACGATGAAGGCGCGCGCCGTGATCCGGGACGTGGGCCGGGTGCTCGGCTTCTCGCCCGCGGACACGGATCGACTGGCGAAGCTCGTGCCATCGACGCCGGGGTTCTCGCTCACGGTGGCGGAGGCGAGGAGGAAGGTGGGGGAACTCGCCGAGCGCGACCGCGAGGACGCCCAAGTCACGAAACTCCTCGATTATGCGGAACGCGTCGAGGGACTCGCGCGCCACAGCTCCGTACACGCGGCGGGCGTCGTCATCGCGCCGGGGCCGCTGGACGACTACGTGCCGATCTGCTCGGACACGAAGAGCGGCGCCGTGATCACGCAGTTCGACATGAACGCGCTCGAGAAGGCGGGCATGCTCAAGATGGATTTCCTGGGCCTGCGCACGCTGACCGTGATCGCCGACGCGGCGCGGAACGTGGAGCAACGGCACGGGATCCGCGTGGACTGGGAGGAGATCGGCCTCGATGACCCCGCCGTGTACGAGATGCTCGCGGGCGGCCGCACGAGCGGGGTCTTCCAGTTCGAATCCAGCCTCGCGACGGACAAACTGCGCGCGATGCGCTGCGACCGCTTCGACGACCTCGTGGCCGTCAACGCGCTCATCCGCCCGGGTCCTCTCGATTCGGGGATGACGGATGTCTACATCGCGCGCAAACGGGGTCTCGAGCCGGTCGATTATCCTCATCCCGACCTGAGGGGAGTTCTGGAGCCGACGTACGGGGTCATCACCTATCAGGAGCAGGTGATGCGGGCCGCCAATCTGCTCGCGGGGTTCTCGCTTGCCGAAGCCGATGTGCTCAGGAAGGCGGTCGGAAAGAAGGACGCCGAACTCACGGATCGGGTCCTCGGGGAATTCGTCACGCGCGCGGTCGAGCGCGGCGTGGCGAGACCGAAGGCGCGCAAGATCGCCAAACTCATCCGCACCTTCGGCCGCTACGGCTTCAACAAGGCGCACAGCGTCGCGTACGCGCTCCTCTCGTACCGGACCGCGTGGCTGAAGGCGCACTATCCGGCCGAGTTCATGGCCGGCCTCCTATCCTCCGAAATCGGGAGCACGGACGCGGTCGTGTCCTACATCGGAGCGGCTAGGGCGCTCGGGATCCGCGTGCTTCCCCCCTCGGTGAGGGAGTCCGGGTATCGCTTCACGGTCGTCGACGATCCGGAGGAGCCCGCGAGGTCGGCGATCCGCTTCGGACTCGGCGCGATCAAGGGCGTGGGACACTCCGCGATCCGGTCCATCAAGGCGGCCCGGGAAGAGGCGCCGTTCGAGAGCTTCCTCGACTTCCTCGAACGGATCGACCTGCGGCTCAACAACTCGCGCGTGATCCAGGCGCTGATCGGAGCCGGGGCGCTCGATGACCTCGGCGACCGCGCCGCCCTCTCCGCCGGCCTCGAGGTCATGCTCAACGAGGCGCAGTTGCGCCGGCAGGAGGCCGAGAGCGGACAGACCAGCCTGTTCGGGGGCGACGCCGCGGAGACGCGGCCGGAGGTGGAACTCCCCGTGATGCCCGCCTGGAGCGAGCGCGACCGCCTGCGCGAGGAGAAGGAACGCCTCGGGTTCTACATTTCGGGACACCCGCTTGAGCGCTACCGCGATCTCGTCGACCTGTACGCGCTGGAGGCGAGGACGACGAACCTTCGCGAGCACCGCGAACGGAACGTGGAGCTTCCCTGCGTCATCACCGAGACGTCGGTTCGCACCGCGCGCAGGGACGGCCGCGAGTGGGCGCGGCTCACGATCGAGGATTTTCACGGGACGGCGACGACGCTCGTTTTCGGCGACGTCTGGCAGCAGAACCGCGGTCTCCTCACGGACGACCGCCCGGTACTGGTTACGGGTACGGTGTCGGGCAACTCGCGGGATGACGACGATCCGCCCATTTTCCTCGCTTCCGTGCGGGCGCTGGCGGACGTGCGGGACGAGGGACGGGTGGGGATCCTGATCGAACTCCGCGACGACGACCGGCTGGAGCCCGGCGCCTTCGGCAAGGCGCGCGCATTGATCGAGGCCTCGCCGGGACTCGGGCCTCTCTACTTGGATGTGAAGGCGGGCCGGAACCGGGGGAACGGCGGTGCGAACGGGGATCGCGGGGTGCCCGAGGACGAGGCGCGACCCCCGCAGTTCAAGTCGGCAACGCTGCGCGTGGCCCCGACGGCGACCTTGGTCGAGGAGCTGCGCGCGCTGCTGGGCCGAAGCGGAGTGAAACTGGTCCGGAGTCGATGACGGTTCGGAGCCCGTCCGGCCGCCCGCTGGCCGGATCGCCGTCTGCGGGGCCAGTTTGTGCGGGCGGGATGCAGCGCCGCTCGAACGCAGCGGGGTTTCGCCGCGGGCTGCTCGGATGAGTACCGGTTCCGGGACCGAGAGATGATCGCGTATGTCGATAGAACAGGAAGGCTTGGCCGAACTTCGCAACCACGTGGAGGAACTTCGGAACAAGGCCAGAGAACGGGGGATCGACGTGAGCGCCGAGCTGGGACCGCTGGAAGCCGAGCTCGCCGCCGCGCACGATGAGGCCATGGCCCGGCTCTCGCGTTTCGACCGCGTAAAGCTGGCCCGCAATCAGGACCGTCCCTTCTCGTTCGACTACATCCACGGGATTGGCACGGATTTCTTCGAGTTGAGAGGCGATCGGGTTTTTCGCGACGACCCGGCCATCGTCGGTGGTTGGCTCCGGCTCGAGGGCCGTCCGGTCATGGTCATCGGGCACCAGAAGGGCCGGGAGATGAAGGAGAACCTGCGCCGGAACTTCGGTTCTCCCCATCCCGAGGGATACCGCAAGGCGAAGCGCCTGATGCGGCTGGCCGAGAAGTTCGGCCGCCCCGTCGTCACCTTCATCGACACGCAGGGGGCGTACCCGGGGATCGGCGCCGAGGAGCGCGGCCAAGCGGAAGCGATCGCCCGCAACCTCGCCGTGATGGCGGGCCTGCGCGTCCCCATCGTGAGTTGCGTCATCGGCGAGGGCGGCTCGGGCGGCGCCCTGGGGATCGGCGTGGCGGACCGCGTCCTCATGATGGAGAACGCGATCTACTCCGTGATCTCGCCGGAAGGGTGCGCCGCGATCCTGTGGCGGAGCCGCGAGCACTCCGACAAGGCGGCGGAAGCGCTCAAGCTCACGGCGCGCGACCTCCAGGATTTGGGTGTGGTGGATCAGGTCATCCCGGAGCCCAGGGGAGGGGCGCATACGGATCGGGAGGCCGCGGTCGAAGCCATGGGTGCCGCCATCCGGCGCCATCTGCGGGAGCTTGCGAAGCTGGAGCCGCGCGACTTGGTCGCGTCGCGGCGGGACAAGTACTACGCCATCGGCGCCTGGGAGGAGAGGTGAGCGAGGGCCGGCGCCCGCGTCCCGTGCGTCCGCGCCCCCCGCGTCCCACCCGCCGCGGCGGAGGGTCCGGCAACGGTGCCTCCCGTGGGCGTCGGCCCCGGCCCGATCCCCTGACGACGCCGGGCCCCGCGGCGCCCCCGAGTCCCGCGGCGTCGCCGGATCCCATGGCGTCGGCGGGTCCGGCGGCGGGAGCCCGGAGCCAAGTCCTCGAGGTCCGCTTCAAGGGCCTTCGCTCCGACTTCTTCGCCTTCGGCGGCGCCCCCCCTCTGACGGAACGGGAGTACGTCGTCGTGGAGGCCGACCGCGGGCAGGACATCGGATGGGTGAGGCGCGCGGCCGCGGCCCGTGACCTGGCGTGCGAAGGGGGCTGCGACAGCGTGGGCGACCGCGCCGTCCCGCCGCCGTCGCGCCGCGTGATCCGCCGCGCCGCGCCGGCCGATGTCCTGCGCCTGCGGCAGCTTCGCGACCAGGAACTCGAAGTGCGCCGGCGCACGCGCGAACTCGCCATGAAACACCGGCTGCGGATGAAGGTGAGCGAGGCGGAGTGGCAGTGGGACCGCAACAAGCTCACGGTGTACTTCACCGCGGAGAAGAGGGTCGACTTTCGCGCCCTCGTGCGGGACATGGCCCGCTCGTTCCGGACCCGGATCGATCTTCGGCAGATCGGGGTCCGCGACGAGGCGCGCCGGCTCGGGGGGCTGGGCCGCTGTCGTCGTGAACTCTGCTGCCGCTCGTGGCTCACCTCCATCGAACCGGTCACGCTTCAGCTCGCAAAGGACCAGGGCCTCTCTCTCAACCCAAGCCAGATTTCGGGCGCCTGCGGGCGTCTCATGAACTGCCTCCGCTACGAGCACGCCGTGTACGCGCAGGCCCGGAAGCGCTTCCCGCCCGTGGGCAGGACGATTCGAACCGCCAGGGGACGCGAGAACGTGAAGTCGTGGGACCTGTTCGAGGAGACCGTGTCGCTCGAGGCCGGGGACGGAGACGTCCGCACCATCCCGCTCGCGCAGTTGCGGGATGAGAGGCGCGTGGCGCGGCGCGCCGAGTTGGACCGCCGCTAGCAGCGCGTGGCGAAAGTGCCCCGATTCTATCTCACGACGGCGATCGACTACTCGAACGGCGACCCGCACTTGGGGCACGCGATCGAGAAGATCGGCGCCGACGTGATCGCCCGCTACCGCCGCGCCTGCGGGGACGACGTCCATTTTCTCATCGGCATGGACGAGCACGGGCAGAAGGTGCAGCGGGAGGCGGAGAGGCGGGGATCGGACCCTTCGGCATGGGTCGACCGGATTGCAGAGGCCTTCCGGGACGTCTGGCGGCGTCTGGGCCTGTCGAACGACGACTTCATCCGGACCTCGGAACCGCGCCACCACCGCGGCGTGACCACGCTCATGGAGCGGATCGCCGAGAACGGGGACTTCCGCCGCGCGAAGTACGAGGGCCACTACTGCGCCGGGTGCGAAGCCTTCAAGAAGGACGATGAACTGGAGGACGGGCGCTGCCCGCTTCACCTCGGGCGCGAGATCGAGTGGACCGAGGAGGAGAACTGGTTTTTTCGGCTCTCCGACTACCGGGATACGCTCCTCGAACGTCTGCGGAACGACCCGGAATCGGTGCGGCCCGCGACGCGGCGCAATGAGATCACGCGACTGCTGGAGTCCGGACTCGACGACATCTCGGCCTCCCGCTCCAGGATTCGCTGGGGCGTCCCCTTTCCGGGAGATGAGGAGCATACCGTCTACGTGTGGTTCGATGCGCTGTCGAACTACATCACGGCGATCGGCTATCCGGACGGCGAGGCGTTCGGGAAACTCTGGCCCGCGGACCTCCACATCATCGGCAAGGACATCACCCGTTTCCACTGCGTGTACTGGCCGGCGATGCTGCTGGCGGCGGGTCTGGAGCCGGCGAGGAGCGTGTGGGGCCACGGCTTTATCAAGATCGGCGGGGCCAAGCTCTCGAAGTCGGCGGGAACGGAACTGGGTCTCGTCGAACTCATCGAGCGGCACGGGCCGGACGCGCTGCGGTACTTCCTGATGCGAGAGGTGCCTTGGGATGGCGACCGCGACTATCCGTCGACGGCGGCCTTCATCGAGCAGTTCGACCGCCGTTACACGACGGATCTCGCGAACGACCTCGGCAACCTCCTGAATCGCGTGGTGTCGATGGTCTCCAGGTACCGCGGAGGGGAGGTGCCGCGGCTGCGTGGCGGCGAACTTGCGGAAAAGGCGGCGCTTGCCCTCTCGGAATACCGCACCGCGATGGAGGGCTATCTGCTCCACCGGGGCTTGGCGGCGGCGTTCGGTGTCGTGCGCGCGGCGAACGGGTTTGTGGACGAGACGAAGCCGTGGGCGCTGGCGAGGGCCGAGCGCGAGGGGGGCGAAGGTGCGAGTGGGGGTGCGCTAGACGGGGTGTTGTCACAGCTCATCGCGGCGCTCGGTACGGTGGCCGCGATGCTCGCCCCCTTCACTCCGGGGAAGGCCGCCGAACTCTGGCGGGCCGTGGGGGGGGACGGATCGCCGCCGGTCTTCGAGCGTCTCGAACCCTCCGTGGCCCGGCTCCGGGCCGTGCGTCCGAGCCGCGTACTCTTCCCGCGTCCGTGATCCCCGGCACGCCCCCGTCCCGTGCGCACGCGCGCCCGGTTCTGGCCATGCGTACTCTTCCCGCGTCCGTGATCCCCGGCACGCCTCCGCGCGACGCGTCGCAACCTGGAACGCTTCCGCACACGGCGGGTAAACGTTGACACTGGTTGCCGCCCGCGACTAGCTTCTCCGGCCGATCTTGCGGGTGCGGACCGGTTGCTGCCGTTTCGCGGCGACCCGCCGGGTAGCGCTACCGGCCTTTTTTCGCTTGGCGTTGCGTCGCCTCCGAGCCGGGATGCTCGGCGGCCGACGACCCACGGACCTTACGGCTGGACGACTTGAACAAATCTTCGTACTGGACGATTCAGATACTGCCCGGGAGTGGAGGGCGCGCGCGCAGCTATCGCATCGAGAAGAACCGTGCGAAAGCTGTCGGAATCGCGGCGGCCGTGCTCCTGATGATGGCCTCCGCTTTCGTCGCCACCGTGTTGGGGCGGCAGGATGCGGCGGAGCAGCTCGCGCGCTATCGAGCCGAGAACCGACAACTGATCGGCAGCCTGCAGGCCATGGAGCGCCGCAGCGGACAGCTCAGCCAGGCTCTCGACGACCTCTCGGTGCGGGAACAGAGATTCCGGCTCGTCGCCGGCCTGCCGCTGCTCGATTCCGACGTCTACTCGGTCGGAGTCGGCGGTCCCGGCGGCGTCCCCCCAACGAACGACGAGTTCTTCGAGATCGCCCCTGACTTGGCGCGGGAGGCCGGCGATGTCGCGGTCGATATCGAGCAGTTGCTGCGACGCGCGGATCTGCTGCGAAGCAGCCTCACCGAGGCGGCGGATTCCGTCGGGGCGCAGCGCGAGCGGTATCAGCGCGTTCCCTCGATCTGGCCGGTCGTTTCGGAAGACTCCTGGATCTCCTCGGGTTTTAGCTACAACCGGCTGCATCCGCTGCTCGGGCTCCGGCGTCCGCATACCGGCGTCGACATTTCAGCCGATTTCGGCACGCCCGTGATCGCGGCGGGGGCGGGACAGGTCACGTTCGCGGGCTCCAAGAGCGGGTACGGCCGGCTCGTCGAAATCGATCACGGCGATGGCTATGAGAGCCGGTACGCCCACTTGGGCCGAATCGCGGTTCGCGTGGGCACTTGGGTCCAGCGTGGAGACATGCTCGGGGAGGTCGGTGTTTCCGGGACGGCAACGGGTCCGAATCTCCACTACGAGGTCTTGGTCCACGGCCGCGCGGTGAACCCGGTCGGCTACTTCCTGGACGGCTACCGCCGGTAGCAGAAGCTCCTTAGATTCCGCCCACCTACCCCGGACACCCCAACTGGAGTTCGATTGATGTCGAAGTTGCGTGCGGCTCTCCCGCTTCTGACGATCCTCCCGTTGCTGGCCGCCTGTGGCAGCAGAATCAACGTTCAGGTCACGGCCGACGATGCCGAGGCCGAGCCCGTGAACGACTTGGAGGTCCAGTTTCTCCCCTTTGATCGCGACTCCCTGTTCGCGGCCATCATCGGGCAGGCCGCGACGCCCGAGCCGGCGATCCCGGCGGATCTCGAAGAGGCCTCCCTGATCGAACAGGAGTTGCGGGACCGATGGAGTGCGGCGGAGTCGAGTTGGAACAACGTCCGCGATTCCATGCGGTCGATCACCGCGCAACTCGACAACCTCGACGACCGGAGCCCGCAGTACCGGCAACTCTTCGACCGGTTCGGCGATCTCGAGGACCGAGAACAGGCCCTGAACCGCCAGCGACAGGCGGCGTTCGACGAGTTCAGCGACATGCAGCAGGCCACCCAGCAGCGCGTCGACTCGATCTGCATCGTCATCGATTCCTGGGAGGAAGCGGCCTTCGCGGGGTACGGCGACATAGAGGACGATCTCCTCATGGCGCTGGGAAGAGAGGTGCTGGCCGACACGACGGACGCCGATGGGATGGCGTGGGCGCCCGCGGCCGGCGGGCCCTGGTGGATCCACGCGCGGATGAACACCGCAGCCGGTGAACTCTACTGGAACGTGATGATCGACGAGGCTTCGTCGGACACGCTGCGGCTGGTGCCGGGCAACGCCGATCTGCGACAGGGTGTGCGTCAGCGCTGCTAGCTCGCCCTGCGGGTGCGGGCCCTGGCAGCCGGGTAGCTGGGGAACGGATGTCCGATAAGCCGACGCCGCTCAGGCTCGAGATCGACGCGGACAAGATCGCCTGGCTGATCTTCGACGCCCCCGACTCCCAGGTGAACCTCCTCAATCTCCAGGTGATGCGACACCTGGACCGCTGTCTCGCCGAACTGGAATGGCGGGTCGCCACCGGACATCCCATCGCGCTCGTCATCTGGAGCGGGAAACCGGACACGTTCATCGCCGGCGCCGATGTCAACGAGATCGCCGAGATCGAGGACGAGGAGGACGGCCGCCGGAAGAGCGCCATGGGACAGCGGATCTTCAACCGGCTGGGACGGCTTGGAATCCCGAAGATCGCAGCGATTCGCGGCACCTGTCTGGGTGGAGGCACGGAACTCGCGCTGGCCTGTGACTGGCGCTTGGCCTCGGACGCGCCCGCCACGATGATCGGCCTGCCCGAGATCAAGCTCGGGTTGATTCCCGGGTTCGGGGGATCGGTGCGGCTGCCCCGCCTCGTCGGGATTCAGCGGGCGCTCTCGATGATCCTCACCGGGAGGAGCCTCTCCGCCGCGAACGCGTATCGATACGGTCTCGTCGACCAGCTCTTCGACGACGCGGGTTTCCGAGGTTCCGTCACGCAGGTCGCCATGGACGCCGTGCTCGGACGGGTCGAGCGCGTGCTCCCGCATGCGACGGCGCGAGACCGCTTTCTCGAAGACACTCGCCTGGGCCGCCGCCTTCTGTTTCGGAGCGCCCGCAAGCGTGTGCGCAGCGCCTCCGGAACGCGATACCCCGCCGCCCTGAAGGCGATCGACGTCATCAAGGAATCGCTGGACCTGCCGATCGATGAGGCGCTCGCCGTCGAGGCGGAGGCCCTGGGGGAAGTGGCCACGACGAACGTCTGTCGCAACCTCGTCCGGTTGTTCCGCGGCCGCCGAGCCGCGAACAGGACCCTTGCTCCGGAGATTGCGGCACAGCAGCGGGAGGTCAAGAAGGTTGCCGTCCTCGGAGCCGGCGTCATGGGCGGCGGGATCGCCGAACTCGCCGCCGCGCACGACATCCCGGTCATCCTCAAGGACATCGACCGGGAGGCGCTCGATGTGGGACTGCGCCGCGCGAGCGAGCTGCTCCAGAAGGCGGGCAAGCGGGGAATCATCGCGCCGGAGGAGGTGGGGCTGAAGTTCGCGCTCGTCCACGGTACGCTCAGCTACGAGCGGTTGGGTGATGTCGATGTCGTCATCGAAGCCGTCGTCGAGCGGCTCCGGGTGAAGCAGCAGGTCCTTCGGGACGTGGAGGCGGAACTCCCCCCGCACGCCGTCTTCGCGACCAACACTTCCTCGTTGTCGGTGACGGAGTTGGGCAGGGTCGCCGCCCGCCCGGACAGGGTCGTCGGCCTGCACTTCTTCAATCCGGTAGACCGAATGCCCCTCGTGGAGATCATCCGCGGGGAGTCTTCTTCGGATGCGGCGCTCGCCACGGTCGTCAGGCTCGCTCGGCGGCTCGGGAAGACACCCGTGCTCGTCGCGGACCGGCCCGGGTTTATCGTCAACCGGCTCCTCGCGCCGTACCTGAACGAGGTTGGCTTCCTGCTGAATGATGGAGCGGACGTGGCCCGCATCGACCGGACGCTGAAGGAGTTCGGGCTGCCGATGGGGCCCTGCCGGCTGCTCGATGAAGTCGGTTTCGACGTCGCGGCGCACGTCGCGAAGGAGATGGCCCGCGCGTTCGGAGACCGCATGCGTCCCTCCGCGGCTCTGGAGACGCTCACGGACCTGGGCCGGCTGGGGAAGAAGAATGATCGCGGCTTCTACACCTATTCGGATCGAGAGGAGCGCGTGGACCGGGAAGTGAGGCGCGCATTCGCCTCGGGGGGCGGCGGCGTGCGACCCGAGGACATCATCGATCGTTGCCTGCTGATTTCCGTGAACGAGGCCATGTACGCGTTGGAGGAAGGCGTCGTGGCGGGGCCGGGAGACATCGATCTCGCCATGGTGCTGGGCACCGGATTTCCGCCGTTCCGCGGCGGACCGCTCGCGTGGGCGGAATCTCGCGGAGCGCGGTCCGTGTGCGACCGTCTTCTAGAACTGCAGGAGCGGCACGGAGACCGCTTCGCTCCGGCGCCGGGACTCGAAAGGCTCGCCGACGCGAACGGATCGTTCACCTCCGACGCCCTGCGCCGAGATCCGGGAGCTCGTGGCGAAGCCCGGCGTCAGCGCCGAGAGCGGTGAAGCAGCGGGGCTTTCGCCACGGGCTCCGGGGGTCTCCGCTGGACATGTAGGTGGGTTTCGACCTCTTGGGTGCACGGCGCCGCGCGATGCGGTCCGCGCGCCGGATCCCGGACGATGCACCCCGCGTCGACGTGGAGGTGCGTCGCGGGAGCCGCGTGCAGCGCTTCCGCCAGGAGTTGCTCGCGGACGGCCCGCGGTGGAGGATCACCCTTCAGGTTCTCGACGCGCACTTCGAGCCGGTGAGGATCGACCAGGCCACGACCCTCCGGCCGGGCTCCCTCCTCATGTGGTTCCTTCGGCCGGGGCAGCCCTTCGAGGTCGGTGCCTTCTACCACGCCCGCGGCACCTTCCAAGGCTACTACATCAACCTGATCCGGCCTCCGCGACTGCGGTCCCCGCCTTGGATCATCGAGGATCTCTACCTCGACGTGTGGTTGCCGGAGGGAGGAGACGGCGTGTTGCTGGACGAGGACGAACTGGACGCCGCCGTGGCCCGCGCCGAGCTGTCGGCCGCGGAGGCCGACGAGGTGCGCAAGATCGGGGCGCGGCTGCTGGCCCAGTCGAGGCGCCGGCGACGCCCCCTGTGCCTGCCCCGAAGTGTCGGGAGGGCGCCGGCGGAATCCGTACCGGCGCTCCGTCTGCGGCGGGACGCTCCGGGAACCTTCCACGCGGCGCGCATCTCGGGTCGGATCATCGCCTTCGGGCTCTATCTGCTGGGTGCGGTCTCGGCGACCTCCGCCGGGTTCGCCGCCTTCACCGACGCGTTCCTGAGCGCGGGTCCGGCCCAGAACGCTTGGAGGCTGGCCGTGCTGAGCGAGGCGCTCCTCCTGGCCCCGCTCGCCTTCGGGGGCTGGCTGCCCGCGACCCGTTGGCCGCAACCGCCCCTGACCGACGAGCGTTCCCTCTTCATCGCGACGCTCGCCTCGGGGCTCGCCGTGCTCGCGCTCAGCGAACGCGCGGCATGGGCCGGAGCCCTTCTCCCCGTGTACGCGACGCTGGGTCTCTTCTCGCTCGTCTTTGCCGTCTGCCGGTGGTGGTTCGACCGGAAAGTGCCGGTATTCGCGCTCGCGGGCGTAGCCATGACGCTCGTCGCGCTCGCCCTCCTGGTCGTAGCGTGACGGCACGCGGTCGCCGACACCGGCGCCGGGCGCATCCCGTATGAGGAACGCATGAACGACCGATCCAAACGAAGAGTTCGCTTCCTGGCCGCGTTCGTCGGCCTCTTTGCGGCCGTGTGGCTTCTGTGGGACACGCCCTTCGTGTATCCCGTGAAACTCTTCGTCGTCCTGCTGCACGAAATCAGCCACGGGCTGGCGACGCTGGCGACGGGAGGCCGGATCCTCGCCATCGAGGTGACCCCGCGCGAGGGAGGACTGTGCAGGTGTCCCGGCGGGAATGCGTTCCTGAGCCTGTCCGCGGGGTATCTCGGAAGTTTGCTGTGGGGCGGGCTGATGATCTGGAGCGCGGAACGCTTCCCGACGCTCAGTTCGTGGTTTTCCGCAGTCCTCGCCGCGACCGTGGGAAGCATGACGCTGCTCTTCGCGCAACAGTCCTTCGCCGTCGCGTTCGGGCTCGCTTTCGCCGCGGCGCTGCTCGCGGTGGCCTGGCGGGCGAGCGCCGCGGTGAACCGCGTCCTGCTCACCACGCTCGGCCTCATCAGCTGCCTCTACGCGGTGCTGGACATCAAGAGCGACATCCTCGACCGCCCGGAGTTGCGGTCGGATGCCCGCATGCTGGCCGAACTCACCGGTGTCCCCACGCTCCTGTGGGGCGGGTTGTGGATCGCCATCGCGCTGCTGTTCTGCTTCGTCCTGTTCCGCTGGGCCTGGCGCCGCGCCTAGCACCCTCCGGGCGAGCGCGTCACCGCTCTCGGCGCTGACGCCGGGTGCGCCGCGCGGCTGTTAGCCGCCGGAGTCGCGGCGGGTCCATTCCAGCGGCTCGAACGCGCCGATGGGCCACGGGAAGACGACGGGGCTCTCGTAGCCGTCCTCGGACACGCTGGCCACGCCGAAGAGGTAGTTGTCGATGACGATGTTCTCGAGCGTGTGCTCCCTCACGTCGCCCACGAAGACGCTCCACTGCCACTGCGGCGCATCGGTGAGCCGCCAGTACACGCGGTATCCCGCGAGGTTCGGGGCGCGGTCGGCGGGGACGGCGTCCCACCTCAGCGTCGTCGACGGCCGGACGGCACCCTGGATCGCGACGCTCCGCGGCGGCGCGGGAGCCCAGGCCATGGCGGCGAGCGAGATCGCGTTGACCGCCGTCAGCTTCGCCGCGAAATTGAACTCGACCTCATCGATCACGTCGCCGTACTCGACGCCATCCTCCACGCGGATGTCCTGATGCTGGCGCCGGTAGTCCTCGTTCGCCTCCATGATGCGGACGGCGGGAAAGCCGGCGTCGTTGAACGGCCGGTGGTGTCCGCCGCGTCCGAACCGGTCGAGCCGGTACACCATCATCATGTCGAGATTCGGGACGTAGCCGTCGACGAGACGGTCGATGAAGCGGGCCAAATTCCGGGACGGGGAGTCCACTTCGCCTCCGGTGACGCGCCGCCGCGCGGCGACCGGCTCGGTCTCGTCCGCCCGCGTGCCCTCGGCGAAGATGCGGGCGATGGTATTGTCCGAGACGCCGTTCTGACCCTCGATGTTGCCGATCATGTCGTTGTTCAGAACCGCTTCGAGGCGCCAGCCCTCGTCGAGCGCGACCTGGGCCATATGCCGCCCGCCGAACAACCCCTGCTCCTCGCCGGACAGCCCCGCGTAGATGATGGATCCGTTGAACTCGTACCGCGTGAGCACGCGCGCGGCCTCCAGGACGCCGGCCATGCCGGACGCGTTGTCGTTCGCGCCCGGGGCGTCGGAGACGCCGTCCAGCGCGCCCGAGGCGCGCGAGTCGATGTCGCCCGACATCACGACGTAGCGGCCCGGGTCCGTCGTCCCGCGCTGGATCGCGAGCACGTTGACGATGGCCGTCGTGTCGGGGAGCCGCGTTGCGCCTACGACGAAGGACGTCTGGTACGAGACCTCGAGGCACCCGCCGCACGCCGCGGAGATCGCATCGAACTCGGCCTTGATCCAGCGCCGGGCGGCCCCGATCCCGCGCGTGTCGGACAGCGTGTCGGACAGCGTGTGACGGGTGCCGAAGCCCGCGAGTTGGCGGATGTCGGCCTCCACCCGCGAGACCGATACGGCCGCCACGATGTCGTGCAGCGCCGAGAGTTCCGTCGCCGGTTGCCCGGCTTCCTGGCCGCGAAGCGGGCGGGCGGCGAGGGGCGTCGCCACGACGATGGCGAGGAGGGAGATCGCGAGCGTCTTCCGGCGGGGCGCCGCGGGTCTTGGGAACACGGTTCACTCCCGGGGTGAAGTCCTGTTGCCGTCGCGCCGAGTCGGTGTCGGGCCGTATGGCGCCGGGCCGATATCTTATCGAGATGCTGGCCCGCGGACAGCGGGCCGGTTAGCGTCGCGTGTCCCCGCGCGCCGTCCGGCGGCAACTCGTCACTCCCCTGAGCGATCAAACCCGTGAATCGAACCGAACGTACGGGACAGCGAGTCTCGAATCTCTTCGGCATGACCCTGCGCCAGGCGCCGGGGGAGACCGAGATCGAGTCCCACCGTCTCCTTCTGAGGGCCGGTTACGTCCGCCAGCTCGCGGCGGGGATCTTCTCCTACCTGCCTCTCGCGTGGCGGTCGCTGAGGAAGATCGAGCAGATCCTGCGCGAGGAGATGGACCGCATCGACGGGCAGGAGCTGTCGATGCCCGTCGTGCATCCGGCGGAGCTGTGGCAGGCGACCGGCCGCTGGTACGACATCGATGCGACCATGGCCCGCTTCGTCGACCGCCGCGAGCGCGATCTCCTGCTCGCGATGACGCACGAAGAGGTGGTGGCCTTCCACGCGGCGTCGGAGATCCAGTCCTACCGGCAGCTTCCGGCCATGGTCTATCACATGCAGACCAAGTTTCGGGATGAACTCCGCTCCCGCGGCGGACTCATTCGCGTGCGCGAATTCATCATGAAGGACTCCTATTCGCTGGATCGCGACCCGGAGGGTCTCGCCGCGCAATACGACCGGCACTACGAGGCGTACGGGCGCATCGGGCGCCGCTGCGGCCTGCCGCTCACGGCCGTGCGCAGCGATACGGGCATGATGGGCGGCAAGGTCGCCCACGAGTTCATGTACGTGACGCCGATCGGCGAAGACAGCCTCGCGCTCTGCGACGCCTGCGGTTACGCGGCGAATCGGGAGGTTGCCGAGTTCACGCTCGAGCCCCGCGGGGGCGGGATGTCGCCGTTGGAGCGCGTACACACGCCCGGAACGGCCACGATCGAGGACGTGACGGGACTGCTCGGGATCTCCGCCGAGGAGACCGGGAAGATGGTCTTCTACATGGGTGGCTTCGCGGGGGAGGCGGGGGCGCGCGAAGAGAAGCTGATTGCGGCGATCGTGCGCGGCGACCTCGAGGCGAATCCGATCCAGGTCCAGAACTTGGCGGGAGCGCTCGAACTTCGCCCGGCGCGCGAGGAGGAGATCGCCGCGGCCGGAATGGTGCCGGGGTTCGCCTCGCCGGTGGGCCTGGATCCCGGCTCCGCGATCTTCGTCGTCGACCACTGGGTGTCGGAGTCCCCGAATCTGGTTCTCGGGGCGAACGAGGCCGACACCCACCTCCGCAACGTCTGCTGCGGCCGAGACTACGAGCCCACCGTGGTCGGACCTGTCGCCCTTGCCTTCGAGGGCGCGCCGTGCGGGCGCTGCGGCGAAGCGCTGCGCATGGCTCGCGGCGTGGAGGTGGGGAACATCTTCCAGCTCGGCACCCGCTATTCCAAGGGGCTGGAGGCGACGTACACGGACGAGGACGGGGCCGAGCGCCCGATCTGGATGGGGTCGTACGGTATCGGCTTGGGTCGTCTGCTCGCCTGCGTGGCGGAGGAACACCGGGATGACTACGGCCTCAAGCTGCCGATTTCCGTCGCTCCGTATCACGTCTCGCTCGTCTCGCTCGCGCGGGAGGACGAGACGTGGGCGACGGCGGACCGGGTGTTCGAGGAATTGTGCGCCGCCGGAATCGAACTGATCTACGACGACCGCCGGGAGCTTCGCGCCGGCGTGAAGTTCAACGACGCCGACC
Organism: Candidatus Palauibacter poriticola; assembly: GCA_012270965.1. GTDB lineage: Bacteria > Gemmatimonadota > Gemmatimonadetes > Palauibacterales > Palauibacteraceae > Palauibacter > Palauibacter poriticola. The sequence continues at coordinate 93,707 of JAAXHJ010000054.1, read as the reverse complement.
TGCGCGGCCTCCCGCTGCGCGTCGTCATCGGAGAGCGCTCGCTGCAGGCGGGGGGCGCCGAACTCAGCCACCGGGGCGTCCGCGAGAGCCGGATCATCCCGCTGGACGACCTCGTGGCCGCGCTCAGTCGGGAAATCGACACTCTCATGTCACGGCTCGCGCTCGCCGACTGAAGCCGCGTCCGACGTACTCTACGCGACGGACGCGACGGGCCGACGGGACGGGTTGCGGCCGGGTGCCGCGCTTCGATCAGCCGCCGAAGCGCGCCCGCAGGCCGACGACGAGGCTGCGGGGCGCCGCCACGCGAACGAATCCGCTCGCGTCGTGCGACATCTCGGCGGTCGTGTTGAAGAGGTTCTGCACGCTGAACTCCATCGTCAGCCAGTCCGTGAAGAACCGGCGCTCCCGCGCCCGCACGTCCACGAGGAAGGAGCCGGCGATCTCTCCCGTGTTCAGGTCGTTATCGAAGCGACTTCCAAGATACCGGCCGGTGACGACCAGGCCCCGATACCCCATCCTCAGCGTGGCCCGGTGGGTAGGGCTCCCCTGAACCTCGTTGCCGGTCAACTCCGGGCGGCCCGGGGCCTCGGTGACCTCGGTGGGGTTGAACTGGTGGCTGAACGCCACAAGCCACCCTCCGGACGGCCGCCACTCGACCTCCGTCTCGAGTCCGACGCTGCGCAGCGTGCCCACGTTGTCGCGGCGGCGGCACACCCCTCCCGCGGGCACAAAACCACACGGCTGGATGACGCCGGACGTCTCGGCTTCCTGGATGGTGACGTCGGTGATCGCGTCGCTCACGCGGGCCCAGAAACCCGTGAGCCGGATAAGGACGGTGGGGTCGGGCTGCAGGTCGAGACCCGCTTCCGCGCCCAGCATCCGCTCCGGATCCAGCGCCTCGTTCGATTCGTTGACGACGTTCCCGGCCGCGCGGAACGGCTTATAGAGTTCGTTCAGGGTCGGGACGCGTAGGCCGCCGTAGAAGCTCCCGCGCAGCGTCGCCGCATCGGACACGTCGAGCAGCACGCCGAGGTTATGGCTCAGCTTGCCGCCGCTTCGGTCCTCGAACGCGTCGTCCGTGAGCACGTCCCCGCCCGCGATGTCGGAGACGCGGCGCACGCCCGCGGCGTTGCGCCAGCGGTCGAATCTCAGGCCCCCGTACGACTGCCACCGGTCGCTTAGGCGAATCCGGTCTTGGATGAAGAAGCCGTACAGCGTCTGGTCGCCGCCGGTCTCCCGCCGTCGCGTGAACGCGCCGTCGCTGAACAGGTACCGCTCCGAGGCCTCGCCGGTCGCGCTCAGGATGTCGGTCCCGAGCGTGAGATTGTGGCGGCCGAGTCCGGGTTTCTGCCACACGAGGTTCGCGCCGATCCCGGACGAGGGAACGTCTTGGCTTATCGACGGCTGCTCACTGTCCCGGGTCGCGTCAACGCTCGAGAACGAGTTCACGTAGGACTGTGACTGCATGTAGGCGTTGAACGCGAGCGTGGAGCCGCCCTCCCCCCGGAGGGTGGCTCCGATCTGACCGAAGCCGGCTTCCGTCGTGTTGTTTCGGAGCGGTGTCGCGTTGTCTTTGTCTTGGTCGAAGTAGTTCGCCTGGGCATGGATGCGCAGTCGCTCGCCGGCCTCGATCTCGACCTTGCCGCGGAGGGTGGCGTGGGTCGAGGCGGAAGGGATGTCCACCGCCCCCCGCAGGCTGGGTTCCGTCACGATGTAGCCGTCGCTGTCGAAGATCTCGCCCGCCAAATAACCACCGGCGCGATCATTGCCGAAAGACGCCACCGCATCGCCGCGGAAGGTGGACTGGCCCCCTCGCCGCACGCCCGCGGAGAACCCGCCGGCGCCTACCGAGCGCGTGATCACGTGGACGACCCCCGCGAGGCTCTGACTGCCCCAGCTCACCGTGGCGCCGCCCCGCACGATCTCGATGCGCTCGATGACCTCCACCGGAACCTGGCTCCAGCGCACCCAGCCGAAGTACGGGTCGTTGAGAGGCACGCCGTCGACGAGTACGAGCGTCCGGCTGGCGGCGGTCCCTCCCAGCCCCCGCATCGTGACCGCCTGCCAGGAGGGGTGCGCGACGCTTGCTTGGAATGGGAAGCGGAAGTTGAGGCCCGGCACCTCCTGCAGGACGTCTTGGAGGGTCCGCGCGGCGGAGAGACGCAGTTCCTCGCGCGTCACGGTCGTCACATTGACGGGGATCTCGCCCACGGAAGTCGGGGCGCGCAGCGCCGAGACGATCAACTCGCCCAGCGAAATCACGCTGTCCGCCGGTACCGGGTCCTGCGCCTCGAGCGCCGCGGCCGGCCACAGTCCGCAAAGGGCGGGCACGAGAAGCCCGCCGCGAGCACGCCGCAGTGACCGAAGCACCGCTTCACGTAGCGTCATTGAGACTCTCCTCAAGGAGTTTCCTCACGATGGCCGGGTCCGCGCGTCCGTGCGTCGCGCGCATGACCCGGCCCACGAAAAAACCGGCGAGGCCGGTGTGCCCGGCGGCATAACGCGCCACCTCGGCCGGGTGAGCGGCCACGACCCCGTGTACGATCTCGCGAATCTGCTCCGCGTCGCCGATCCGGCCCAGTCCCTCGCGCCGAACGATCTCCCGCGGGCTCCCACCCTCCTCCACGAGCCGCGCCAACAACGACTTCGCCACCGCCCGCGAGGTCGAGCGCTCGAGGACTAGTCCCACCAGTTCGGCCAGCGCCTCCGGCTCGAGGGCGCCCGCGTCGCCTTCGCTACCTCCCGCGCCGCGGACCTCGTGCACGAGCCAGGTGGCGACGGCGGCCGGATCCACTCCTCCGCGGATCGCCCGCTCATAATATCGCACCGAGGCGGCCGAACCACTGAGCAGATCGGCCAGTTCGTCCGGCAGGCCCAGCGGGTCTCGAAAGCGGTCGAAGGCCGCCCGGAGCGTGGGGTCGGCGCGCCTCACCGCATCGCGAGCCTCCCGCGCCGAGTCTACCCCCGGGGTTTCCGGCTCGGTCGACCGTTCTTCCGCCGCGGGCCGCGCCTCCCGAGAATCGGCGTGGCGGGCGCCGTCCATCTGTTCGCGCCGGCTCCAAGCGTCGCGGAGCGTCACCGTCCGGTTGAAGACGAGCGGGCCGCCAGCCGGAGCCCCGGCGTCCACGTCCGTCGTCGCGCCCGCGTCCGTCGTCGCGCCCGCGGCGCTCGTGGCACGGTCCGGGACGAAGTAGCCCAACCGCTCGAACTGATAGGCCGTTTGGGGCGGATCGCCGACCAGGCTTGTGTCGCCGACCAGACTTGGCTCGCCGCGCGCGTGGGTCAGAACGTGCAGCGAGTCCGGGTTGAGGCTCTCGCGGAGGTCTTCGGCGCCGCCGGCCGGATCGGAGACGCGGAACAGACGGTCGTAGAGGCGGACCTCCATCGGCACCGACTCCGTGGCCGACACCCAGTGGATGGTGCCCGCCGGCCGGCGCCCGTCCGGCGCCGATCCGCTGCGCGTCTCCGGATCGTACGTACAGTGCAGGCGCACGATTCCGCCTGCGTCGTCCCTCTCCACGCTGCGGCAGGTGATGAAATAACCGTGCCGCAGGCGCACCTCGCGTCCGGGGGCCAGCCGGCGGAAGCCCGGGGCCGGCTCCTCCGCGAAGTCGTCCCGCTCGATGTAAAGGACTCGGGTGAACGGAATCTTCCGCGTTCCCGGCCACCCTTCAGGCGGGGCATCGACGCCGCGCGGAAAGTATGGGGCGTCGATCCAGTCCACCTCGCCTTCCGGCCAGTTCTCGATGACGACCTCGAGAGGACGCAGCACCGCGAGCACGCGCGGCGCCCGCGGGTTCAGCGCATCCCGCACGGCCCATTCGAGCGTGGCGATCTCCACCCGGTTGTCGGCCCTCCCGATCCCGACCTGACGGCAGAAGGCGCGAATCGCATCGGGGGGAATGCCGCGGCGCCGCAAGCCGGCCAGCGTGGGCATGCGCGGGTCGTCCCAGCCCGAGACGTGTCCCTCGTCCACGAGGAGGAGGAGTTTCCGCTTGCTCACGATCGTGTAGTCGAGATTGCGGCGCGCGAACTCGTACTGGCGGGGCCGCGGATCCCAGGAGCCGAGCGCCTCTCCGCCGCCGCCCTCCGCCCCCGGGGTGCGGTCGATGCGGGCGGAAGCGGGACGCGTGTGGTCGATGAACCAGTCGTAGAGCGCGCGATTGTCCTGAAACTCGAGCGTACAGAAGGAGTGCGTGATGCCCTCGATGGCGTCGGACTGGCCGTGCGCCCAGTCGTAGAAGGGGTAGATCGGCCACTCATCGCCCGTCCGGTGATGGTGCGCGTGCCGGATTCGATACATCAGCGGGTCGCGCAGCTTCATGTTCGACGAGGCGAGGTCGATCCGCGCGCGGAGCACGTGTGCTCCATCGGCGAACTCGCCGGCGCGCATACGCCGGAAGAGATCCAGGTTCTCTTCGGTCGACCGATTCCGATACGGGCTGGGCCGGCTCGGTTCGCGCACCGACCCGCGGTGCGCGCGGATCTCCTCCTCGGACAGGCTGTCGACGTAGGCGAAGCCATCCTCGATCATCCGCATCGCCATCCGGTAGAGCGCCCCGAAATAGTCCGACGCGTAGCGGATCTCGCCGTCCCACTCGAACCCCAGCCAGCGAATGTCCCGCGTGATCGCCTCGACGTAGGACGGATCCTCGGTCGTCGGGTTCGTGTCGTCCATGCGCAGCGTCGTACGGCCGCCGTGCTCCCGCGCCACCTCGAAGTCGAGGCAGATGGCGGAGGCGTGGCCCACATGGAGGAAGCCGTTGGGTTCGGGCGGAAAGCGCGTGAGCACACGCCCCCCGTGACGCCCGCTCAGGACATCCTCGGCGACGATCTGACGGATAAAATCCGGACGCTCTCGTTGCGGCATGGGACGGAAACTACGCGTCGGCGGGCGATCCCGAATAGGCGCTCGGCCGGGGGACTCCTGCATGGATGAAAAAAGGGCCGGGTTCCGGTTCGGACCCGGCCCAACGGGCGGCGTCGCGAGTAATGCGGTTCCGCTCAGGACCTCGCGTCGGCGCCAAAATCGACCGTCACGTGGGCCGCCGCGACGGGAGTCTCCGGGCACGTTTCGGTTTCCGGGGCGTCCTGCGTCCCGGTCGCCTGCGCACCCTGCACGGACCCGCCGTGCGTGCCCAGGATCAACCCAACCGCCACCGCCAACCAAGCCAGAGAGCCCGTGGTCGCCCACTTCGACAACCTGTCCATGTGCTGTTCCTCCCTCGGAATCGGCGGTTGCGATCTGTACCCCCGTGGTACGGAACAAATGCGAGAAAGTTTCTGCCCGCACCTGAACCTTCGACCCCGGAATCGACGAAATGGTTGGCAGCCATCCCCGTGTCCCGTCGATCTCCCGGAGGGTCGCGACGACCTCGCGGGCTGGGTGGGTAGACTCCGTTTCGCCCTCGGACGCCACCTCCGACCGCCGACCGACCAGGTTGGAGTCTTTTTCGATACGGAGATGAGCCTGCCCGAAGTTCTCGGGCTTGTTCCGAATACCCGGCAACAACGGATCTACGTCAGTTGGTGTACTACTTGGTCCGTGGCTCGGATTCCGCACGTCCTGCGAGATCACTGTACGAGCTGGAAATACGCGAGTTGCGGAAGGCTGCAATCGACCCGTCGATAGTGTGGACGCCGGTCTGGCGGGAGGGGATGGGGCGGTGTTTGCGATTTCGCCTAATCTTGCCGTCGTGGCCGATATCATCTACCACGTGGGTCTCGTCTCGCTGACCGACGCCGAGGAGCGGACACGAACCGTCTCCATACTTGTGGGAATTCAGATCGGCTGGTAGGCGCTTGCTGCGCGACGGCAGCGGCGGCGGCGGACGACGGGGGCGGGCCAGCGGCTTGAGCAGCTACCGCTTCAGCGCCACCTCACGGCCTCGAAGACGGTGCGGCAGGCGTTGCAGTAATACTGGGCGGTCGACGCCTGTCCCCCGAAGGTGGCGAACGGCTCGGAGTCCTCCGAATCGCAGAAGGGGCAGGGGACCGATGCCGGCATGCCGGACGATTCGACGGGTTCGTCGAGCGTCCGCCTCCCCGCCGAGCGATCGGGTCTCACGTTGCTAGCCACGGTTCAGTCCAAGAGGAGCGCGCGGTTGCGGTCGCCGCGGACTCGCGCGAGAGAGTCTTCATCCGGCCCGCCCCCCGCAGTGCGCCGCCGACGGGTGCCGTACCCCTCCCAGACCGGCTCGCGGGTGGCGGCCCACCCGCCTTCGGCCGCCCGAACGAGACCCGTCGCCGCGGCGAGCGGCCCCACCCGCTCGAGCCAGCGCGCCCGCGCCCCGTCCGCACCCCGCCGCACGATCCCGTGCAGGGCGAGCGTCGAAATAAGCGGGTCGTCCGCCGCCCCGAACCAGCACACACACGCGTTCCAAGCGGCTACGAAGGCTTCGGCCAACGCCGCCCGTCCCCCCTCGGCGCCCAGCAGGCGGGAGGTCCACCCCTGTCCGTGATCGAAATGAAACCGCTCTTCCTCGAGCAGCTTGCGCACCTTGTAATGGATCGGCTCGTAGCGGCTCTCCACGAGCATCTCGAACTGCACCGAAAGCGCGGTGTCCCACAGGAAGTTGAGTGCGAGAAACTCCTCCCACGACGCGACGTCCCGGTCCAGCAGTTCCGAACTGTGGTACTCGTCGGACTCGCGTTCGTGCTCGAGAGCGGACGGATCGTGGCCAAAGTCGCGCAGCATGGCATAGAGGATGCGGGCGTGCCCCCACTCATCCTGCGCCATGGCGGAGCAGGCGATCCCGGCCTCGACGGAGGGTGCCCCGAGGATCCAGTCCGAGTAGCGGATGCCGAGCAGCCGCTTGTTGTCGGCGAGCGTGAGCATGAGGTTCGAGAGGTGTTCCGACACGCCCTCCGGGAGATCCTCCGCCGACCGGAAGCCGCTCTCGGTCATCGCGAATCCGCCGCCGCGCGCCCGGCCGGCGCGCCGAGCGTGAACGGGGCCTGCGGCCGATTCACCGCCGCGAAGGCGTCGCGCGGCGCGACCGTCATCTCGAACCACTTCGCCTCGTCGTACGTCTGCCACGCGTAGACGCGCGCCAGTTGCTCGTTGGGGGCGGACACCGCACCGACATGCTCGAAGCGGTCCGCCCTCTTCTTGCGCGCGAACACCTCGTAGACCCGTCCGTTGCGGATCACGTGACGACTCCGACGGAGCGCAGGAGCGTCCGTCCGCGCGCGGAGATGGCGGCCGTCGTCCACGGCGGATCCCATTCGGTCACGATCTCGACCCCCCGGACTCCGTCCAGTTCGAGCAGGCGCTGCCGCACGTCCCATTCGATGAAGTCCATGCAGGGGCAGGCCGTGGCCGTGAAGGTGAGGTGAACGGTGACGGACCCCGCCTTCTCGTCTCCCTCGACCCTGCGGACGAGCCCGAGGTCGACGATCGAAATCGGAAACTCGGGATCCGCGACGTCGTAGAGGGCCCGCCGCGCCCGTTCCGTAAGATCCGCGGCGGGTTCGGCGAACGCGGGAGGAGGCGGCAGTTCCCGTCCGCCCCGCGTCTCTTGGAGAACGGCGCCGAAATCCATGCCCGCCTCGTACCGTGGACGGTACCGCGGGAGCGCCACGCCGCGGGTCGGGCCGTCCGCGTTCATGCCGCGAGCAGCCGCTCGACCGCGAATCGGCTTCTCCGCAGCGAATCGACGTACTGCTCGTTCATCGGGCCGCGCGCCTTCCACCGCTCGAACACCTGCTTCCAGGTGATCGTCTCGTCATAGAGCCAGCGTCGCGCCTCCGGGTCGTACTGGCAGGGAAGCTCGTAGGTCAGCTCCACTTCGTCCGAGGCGGGGTCGTACTGCGCCGGGAGGTCGTACCCCAACTCCTCGCACAGCGGCACGACCGCCTTGAGCCAGGTGCGGCGGAGTTGGTCGTTCGTCATCCCCTTGAGGCGGAAGTCGAGCTGCGCGTTGTGATGCTTCCGGTCGTCGGGCATCCCGAACCACTCCACGCCCATCGGAAACATCCAGTCGAGCGTCCGCTGAACCGCTTCCTTCGCGGCGCCCCCCGCCTCGGCGAAGCGGCGGATCCACACCTCCCCGTGCCGCAGGTGGAAGTTCTCCTCCATGCTCACCTTGACGAGACCGCGCTTGAGCGGCCCGTAGCTCGTGTTGCGGTGTACGTCGCCCAACAGCGTGATCCCGGCCCGGTCGTAGAGCGCGTTCGCCGAAACCAGCTCGGCCCAGTTCATCAGCGGCTGGTCGAAGCCGTAGGGGTGCTTGAAGTGGGCGGGTTCCCGCTCGTAGAGCAGCCAGTGGCGGTCGACGCCCAGATCCTCGAGCAGGCGGTAGGCGATGTTCGCGTGCCCCAGCTCGTCCTGAATGATCGCCGTGGCCGAGACCATCGTGTTCGTGGACGGAGCATCGCGGGCGGCCATGAAGTAGGCCGGCGCGCTGATCAGTTCCGTGTCCCCCTGAACCGTGAGCTGCGTGATCAGCGCCCGCTTGTAGGTCTCCGTCATGTCCTCTTCGGACTCGACGATGAACCCTTCCTGCACCTTCCGCTGCAGTTCCTCGTCCGTGAAACGTCCCATACCGTCGCGCCTCTCCCGCCCGAACCGAGTCTTCCACCCGGAGGGCGAACCGTGAATCTACATTGCACCCGCGCCCGGAGGGTCCGGGGTCGCGCCACGCGGATCCGGGGTCGTGTCGCCCGCGTGCGAGGCGAGCCGCTGGCCGGCACGGAAACGAATCGTGCCCCCGCGGAGCGCGAGCGTCATCCGATCGCCGTCGACTTCGAACGCCCTCACTGCACCAAGCGCCTCGAGGAAGCGATGCTCGAAGTCCGTCTCCCGCTCCCGGCAGAGCTTTCGCATGGCGGTCAGGCCGTAGAATCGCAGGGCCTCCGCCTCGTGCATTCGGAAGCTCCCGAAGATCCGATTGCAGCCCGCGAACCCCGCCACCTCTCCGGTGATGTCGGCGGCGTCGCGCGGCTCCGCTTGGAATCTGAGCACGGGTTCACGCAGCCCGCGAAGGTTCGCGCTCCCGTCCCCGCTGTCGAACGACTCAAGCTCCCACTCGTTCGTGTACAGCGCCGGCACCGCCCCACGCGTCGCCCCCGGCGTTCCGTTGCCGGCCTCGGCGCCGTCGGCCTGCGCGTCCTCCCGCCCGGCGACGTCGATGAGGGTGATGGAGGTCAGTCCCCGATTCGTAAGCGCGAAGTACGGGGTCCGGTCGACCGATGGGCGGACCGTGACCGGGTCGCCCGACCTGCGCACGCGGACGCTCACTTGGATCACGCCCTCGAGGATCTCCGCCCGGTGGACTTCGATCCGGTCTCCGATGAGGCGTGCGGACACGTCCCGTATCTCCTCGTCGTCCCTCAGAACGGCGTGCAGGGTCAGGAACCGTTCCCGCCCGCGATTCGCCGCGAGCACCGCGACGGCGTCGATGTCCGAATCGAAGTCGAGATCCCCGTCGGCCGTGAGGAGAAGCTCGTGTTGCACGTTGCCCTGACTGGTCGTGCCTTCCGAGAGCGTGATCTCGCCACCCTCCAACGTGAGAAAGGTCGCGTTTTCCAACACCTCGCGACCGATGGTTTCGGGTTCGCCGCCGCACCCGGCGCCGCCGAGCGCCGCGACCAGCAGCCCCGCGAGCGCGAGCAGGCCGCGGCGACACCCCGCGTCAGCGCTCAGGCGGGCTGCGGCGCCGCTTGGAAGTGGCGGCGTTTCGCCACGTGCCGCCGGAGCCCCGCCGGTCTTCACTCCGCCTCCATGAAGGGATACCGGTAGTCGACGGGTGGATCGAAGGTCTCCTTGATCGTCCGGGGGGAGACCCAGCGCACGAGGTTCAGAACGGATCCGGCCTTGTCGTTCGTGCCGCTCGCGCGACCGCCGCCGAAGGGCTGTTGTCCGACCACCGCGCCGGACGGCTTGTCGTTGATGTAGTAGTTCCCCGCCGCATTCCGGAGCGCCGCGCCCGCGCTGCGGACGGCCGCCCGGTCGCGCGCGAACACCGCTCCCGTGAGCGCGTACGGGGACGTCGCGTCGACAAGCGCCAGCGTGGATTCCCAGTCCGACGCGCGGTACGAATGCAGCGTGACGACCGGCCCGAAGATCTCTTCGCACATCAACCGGTGCCCGGGATCGTCCGCTTCGACCAGGGTGGGTTCGATGAAGTAGCCCCGGCTATCGTCGCAGCAGCCGCCGGCAAGGATGCGCGCATCGGCGGACTCGCGAGCGTAGTCGATGTACGACTTGATGCGGTCGAACGCGGGCCGGTCGATCACGGCGCCGAGGAAGTTCCGGAAGTCCGCCGGGTCGCCCATGCGAAGTTCCCCCGTCATCGCGACGACCCGGTCCCGCACGTCCTCCCACATCGTGTCGGGCACGTACACGCGGGATGTCGCGGAGCATTTCTGTCCCTGATACTCGAACCCGCCTTGCACGATCGCGACCGCGAGCGCCTGCGGATCCGCCGTCTCGTGCGCGAGGATGAAGTCCTTCCCTCCCGTCTCGCCGACGAGTCTCGGGTAGGCGCGATAGTTCTCCACGTTCCGCGCCACGGATTTCCAGAGATGCTGGAAGGTGCCGGTCGAACCGGTGAAGTGGATGCCGCCGAGTTCCGGGCTCGACAGCAGCACATCGCTGATCTCCGAGGCGAAGCCCGGGATGAAGTTGATCACGCCCGGCGGCATCCCCGCCGCTTCGAGGAGCCTCATCACGTAGTAAGACCCGAGCACGCCGGTGGTCGAAGGCTTCCAGATCGCGACGTTCCCCATGAGCGCGGGAGATGTCGTCAGGTTGGCCCCGATGGCTGTGAAGTTGAACGGGCTGATGGCGTAGATGAATCCCTCGAGCGGACGATGGTCCATGCGGTTCCGCACGCCCGGCCCGGAGATCGGCTGCTCCGCGTGCACGCGCCCCGCAAAAAAGGAGTTGAAGCGCCAGAAATCCACGATCTCGCACGCGGAGTCGATCTCGGCCTGGAACGCCGTCTTGCTCTGTCCGAGCATGGTCGCCGCGTTGAGCTTCATCCTCCAGGGGCCGGCGAGTAGTTCGGCGGCACGGAGGAGAATCTCAGCGCGGTCTTCCCAGGCCCGGTTCGACCACTCCGCCCAAGCCGCGCGCGACGCGGCGATCGCGGCCTCGGCCTCGGCGGTCCCGGCGATGTGGCAGCGGGCCAGCGCGTGGCCGTGATCGTGCGGCATCGTCACGTCGAAAGTCCGGGATGTCCGCACCTCGCGCCCGCCGATCATGAGCGGGATCTCGACGACCTCGGCCCGCTGGCGGACCAGCTCTTCCTTCAGGGCTGCCCGTTCCGGGCTGCCCGGCGCATAGTCGTAGACGGGCTCGTTGGTGGGAGGCGGAATCCTGAAGTTTCCGTGGCCCTCGCCGCCCTCCCGCTCGTCGCCCGAACCGGGCGGGCGGTCAACGTCGTGCCGAACCTCGCCGACAAGTGGTTTCATGAAGGGATCCCCCTGGGTGAATTCGTTCGCGAAGGGAGCGCAATTTGATACCCCGCGCGTGAGATTGAAAGGTACCCGCCGTGCGGCCGGCGGCTCATCCGCGCCCGTTGACATTCCCGCAGGGAGACATCCGCCGTCCACCTTTGTATCGTGCTAGGAGACACGAGCCGGATCGTTTGCTGCCGACGAGGAAGAGCACGGACAACATGGCTGTAGTGAGGCATGGGCTCCCGGCCCGATCGCGCCCCCGGGGCTGGGGCCGGCGAAGGTGCGGAGGACTCGTCGAGGCCGCACTCGTCGCCTTCCTCCTCCCGTGTCCGGATCCGGCCGCCGCCGCCCAGGAAGGTGCCGGGTCTCTGCAGACGCTCGAAGCTCGCCTCGACCAGGCGCGCGAGAACGCGATCCACCTCCTCTCACCGTCTTCGTTCGGGGAGGCCGCGGACCGGTTGGAGGACGCCTCGCGTCGCCTGAGGGATGGCCGTCGGGACGCCCGGTTCGAGGAGTTGCTGGGCGAAGCAGCGCGGTCACTCGAAGCGGCCGAGCGGATCGCGGCCGCCGGCCGGCCGCACTTTCGGGTGGTGCTCGCCGCCCGGGACGAAGCCCGCGCCTCCGAAGCCGAAACGCGGGCGGCCGAGGGGTGGGCGCGCGCCGAAGCCGAACTGGAGACGGCCGGCCGCCGTCTGGAACGCGAGGACTTGGAAGACGTCGCCGTGCGAGCGGACCGCGCGACGGTGCTCTACCGGCGGGCGACCCGTTCCGCGCGCCGCGACCAGTTCTTGGGAGCGGCGATCCAGGCGCGAGCCGCCGCCATGAACGCGGGCGCGAGCGAGTTGGCGCCGAGCGCGTTCGCGGAGGGCGAAGCACACCTGGCGGGCGCGGAAGCGGAGATCGACAACCTCGCCCCCGTGGAGGGACCGGCGCGGGCCGGAGAAGCCGCGTTCGCCGCTTTCTCCCGCGCGCACCGCATCGCCGCCTTGTTCGACAGCGTGCGCCGGCGCGAGGTGACGGTCGAACGACTGCTCGACGGCCACGAGGCGGACTTGGCTCGCATCGCCAAGGCGGCGGACGCGGAACCCCTCCGGAGCAACGCGGGCGAAACGACCGCGCGCATCGAGGGGGCCATCGCCCGCCTCCGGGCGGACAACGAGCGGCTGAGCGCCGAGTTGGCGGACGAACGGGCGAGGACTTCGGAACTCGGCAGTCGGCTGGCCTCGCTGGAGGACCGCCTGGCCGAGTTCGAAAGGCGCTTCACCGGGGCCCGGGACGAACTGCTCGCGGTCCGCGAGCGGGAGGCGCGGCTGCGCGAAGTCCAGGGCCTCTTCACTCCCGCGGAGGGGGAGGTGCTGCTCGCCGGAGACCGACTCGTCCTCCGGCTGTTCGGCCTTACATTCGAACCCTCGCGGGCCGAGATCGACGAGGCGCTGTACCCCCTGCTCACCAAGGTCCAGCGCGTCATCACGACCTTTCCGGGGGCCACGGTGCGGATCGAGGGGCACACCGACTCGCAGGGCGGGACGCAGGGGAATCAGGCGCTGAGTCAGCGGCGGGCCATCGCCGTGCGCGAGCACCTGCTTGCCCGGGTCCCCATTCCGTCCTCCCGGGTCGAGGCCACCGGGGTCGGCGAGGAACGCCCGATCGCGAGCAACGAGACGGAGGAGGGACGCGCGCGAAACCGCCGGATCGAGATCGTCCTCACCCTGCCCGGCAACTGAGCCCGGCAGGTGAGCCCGGCAGGTGAGCTCGGCAGCTGACGCGCCGTACAGAACGGGGCGAACCCCCCCGTCAGCGCCGAGAGCGCTTGAAGCGAGATGCAGCGCCGCTCGAACGCAGCGGGGCCTTCGCTGCGGCCTGTTAGTCCCGGTAGCGCTCCGCCTGGACCGCGGCGATCACCCCCCACGCCGCCGCTCCCACCGCGAGACCGGTCCCGATCCAGCGGCCAACCTCCGCCCAGCGTCCGGGCCGTCCCGTCCGCCAGGGTCGGCTGATCTCGCTCCGCCAGTACTCCACCTCGCCGGAGACGATTACCCGCGCGACCTCCGCCGCGGGGCCGGCCAGCCGCCGGGGGTCCACCGACTCAGTCCCCCGGCGGCTTGGAGCCGACGAAGTCCTCGCCTCCGTCCACGCGGAGCGTGTTTCCCGTCATCCATCCCGTTTCCGGCGCGGCGAGCGCGACGAGACAGCGCGCCACGTCTTGCGGGGTTCCGAGTCGTCCGTGGGGGTTCTGGGCCGCGGCTTCGGAGATCATATGTTCCGCACCGGGGATCTTGCGAAGCGCGGGCGTATCCGTCACGCCGGCGCGGATCGCGTTCACGGTGATGTCCCTCACCGCGAGTTCGAGTGCGAGTTGGCGGCAGTGCGATTCGAGCGCGGCCTTGGCCGCGGAGACCGCGCCGTAGGAAGGGATCACGCGGTCGCCGCCCGAGGAGGTCATGGCGAAGATCCGGCCGCCCTCGCCCATCAAGCCGCGCTCGAGCAGCCCCTGGGTCCAGTAGACCAGCGTATGGGCCATGACGTCCAGCGTCATGTTCATCTGATCGGGACTCATCCCGGGAGCATCTTCGGGCACGAACGGCAGCAGCGTTCCGAACGCCAGAGAGTGCATCAGCACGCGAACGGAACCCGGCCCCGCGCTCGCCGCGATCTCATCCAGCACCCTGTCGCGCTTTCGTACCGAAGCCGCGTTCACGTTGAAGAACATCGCGCGCCGTCCGCGCGATTCGATCAGGGCCCGAATCTCTCCGACGTGCGCGAGCCCCGCTCTTCGGTCCAGATGTACCCCGTAGATGTCATAGCCGGCCTCGGCGAACGTCAGCGCAGCCGCTTCGCCAAAGCCGCTCGACGCTCCAAGAATCAACGCGCTAGGCGCGGAATCCGTCACTCGCATCCCTCCGTTGCCGTCCGGTCACCAGGTCATCCCCCCCGTCTCGGCTCTAGGTCGCCCCGCGGGAGTTGTGGCGCACAGCATAGCCGTCGGCTCTCCGGGTTGCACGGTTGTACTCCCCCGGCGACCCGCGGCGCACGGTCGTACACCCTCCGGCGGCCCGCGGCGGAACCTCGCGTCGTCGCCGAGCGTGGCGAGGCGCTCGGCGGGCCCCCTCCGGGGAGAGGAACGACGAGCCTGCCACGGGCTGCCGGACCCCAACGGCGACGCATCCGGCGAGCCGGACGCGCATCGGCGGCAATCCACATTTTTTTGAAAAATAACCTGCGCGCCAGTCCTCCCGAGTCGCCGCCAGAGCCCGTTCATCGCCGCGTGTGAAAGGCAAGGACGCGGCACGCGAGCGCCGCCGCCACATGGTGGATCAGCGGCACAATCCACACACAATCGAGAGTTTTCGACGATCATTCCACAGTCATGTAACACACTACGGTGAAGTCTGTTACGATCTACGTACACAATCCCCCACTCCATGGCGGATGGGGTCGTCCGCTTGCAGGGACGGGAACGTCGACCCTATCCTCCAAGCGCGACGGGAAACGCACGGCCCTTGGTTGCCGCGGACCTCCGGGATCCGTTCCGATACAGAAAGCGAAACCCTCGAATTTTTGCGAGTGTGCCCCTGACTATGATGGCATCATCCGACTGTAGCCTCGTCAACGTCGTCGTCGATCTTCCGAAGGAGCTTGCCGCGGATGTGGAGGCCGTGCGCCAGCGAGATCCCGATTTCCTCGAGCGTGCCATCCAATACGTCCTAGCGCGCCGCATCATCTTCGAAGAACTCAAGACCCCCGCCGCGAGGCACCGCTGAGAGAGGTGGCCGACGACATAGCTGCCAGCGTGGGCGAGGCTTGCGGCCGCGGACTCGGCCTCGCTGCCTTCGGGCCCCACTGCGGTCCCGGGCGCGGTCGGAGGCGTTGACGCCCGTCCCACCCGGAGCTAAATCGCCTAGGAGGTGATGAGCGGGGAGGTGAGGGGTTGGCCAGCGATTGCGAGCGGAGTATGGCCGTGTCTTCCGATACGGACCGCCCAGCGCCCGGTCGGGATGCCGAGAGGAGATCGGAGTCCGACGAAGGCGTGCTGCGGGCCAAGTACGCCGACTACTGCTCGGCTCAACTGACCGAAGTATTCCTCTCCCTGTCCGAAGAGCGCATCTACGAGATCGTGCAAGAGGAAGCCCGGGCGCAGGCGTTTGGCCAAGAGCGCCTAGGGTTTCAGACGATGGTCCGGCTCGCGACCCAGCGACTGCGGGAGAGCGTGCCGTTGCCCGACTTCGAGACGTGGCGCCGCGACTACGAAGCTGCCCCCGAAGAGTACGAAGCGTACCTGATGGGCCTGTGGCGGCAGCGTTCGGAGGAGGAGGCTCCGGAGACCGATTGAATCGCGGTGGAATCGGAGGGGGGATGCCTGAAGATCAGTACGACGCGGCCGGCAGCGCCGAAGAGGGACGCCCCCAACTGCGGATGTGGGACGAAGCGGGCCAGGAGACCGCCATCGGCAGCCTTGACGATGGGGAACGCCGGTGGAGGATCCTGGTCATCGCCGAACCGGTCGCCGACGACCTTGTGCGGGGTTGGCTCTCCTTTCGGCTCGACGATGAGAAGTACGACACGGCTCCGGTGATCATGGAGGAGACGGTGGCGCGCGTCGTCGAGCGGGCCGTCGAACTCCCCGCGCCCATATTGCGTCAGCTCTTCAGTTCGGCTCGACGGTGACGTCGGCGGGGTCACCCGCCGACACAGGCGCAAGCCGGCTCTGGCTCCTCGTGGCCGTCGAGGCGGCGGCGCTCTGGGGAATGGCCTGGGGTGGGTCCGGTACTCCGTGGCCGGCGATTCCGCTGTGGGTCGTGGCGTTCGCGGCCTATCTGGGGGCCGCCGGTTACGCTGCCGCGCCGCACCCGGCAAGCGCCCCACCCCACGAGCGGCGCGCGCCGCCGCTGGCCCGCCGGCACGTATGGACGGCCGGGATCGCCCTTCGCGTGGGCGTCCTCCCCTCGGTGCCCGCCCTTTCCGAGGACATCTACCGCTACATCTGGGACGGCTGGGTTCAGTCCAACGGAGTGAATCCTTACGCGCATCCCCCTTCGGCGTCGGCGCTTGAAGAGCTGCGCACCGCGTGGTGGCCGCTCATCAATCACGCGGACGTGTCCACGATCTATCCGCCGGGGGCTCAGATCGTCTTCGCGCTTCTGGCCTCGGCCGGCACCGGGTGGTGGATCTTCAAGCTGGCGTGGCTTGCGGCCGATCTGCTGGTGGCGCGACTCATCGACCGGCTCTCGCCCGGCCGGAGCGTGCTTCCGCTCCTGCTTTATCTGTGGTCCCCGCTCGTCGTCGTCGAGGTGGCTTGGAGCGGGCATCTGGATCCGCTCGGGGTCGCGCCCATGCTGGGTGGGGTAGCGCTGGCCGGCACCGCAGCGGTCCCGGCGTGGCGGTCGGGCGCCCTTCTGGGGCTCGGCGGCGCGGTGAAGTTCGCCCCCCTCGCCGCGCTCCCGGCTCTGTTCCGGCTACGCGGCCCCGGGGCACTCGCCGCCGCCGTCCTCGTCCCCCTCCTTCTCTATGTGCCCTACGTCGGCGCCGGACCGGCCCTCTTCGACGGTCTGCGGACCTACGGAGATCTCTGGGAGTTCAACAGCGGCACCTACAGGATCCTCGAACGGCTGCCGGGACACCCCGATGTCGCGAAATGGATCGGCGCGTCGATCGTCGGCGTCATCGCGTGGTGGGCCGCGCTCCGCCGGTGGCCGCTGGAGCGCGCCCTCCTGTGGACGATCGGATCCGCGCTCCTCCTCTCGCCGACCCTCCACCCATGGTATCTGCTCTGGGTTCTCCCCTTCGCCTGCCTCTCGGCGAACCGGGGGTGGCTCCTGTTCAGCGGCACCGTATTCCTCGCCTACGCCGGGAGGGGTGCCTACCTAGCCACGGGGGCGTGGCCGGAACCCGCGTGGCTGGCCTCGCTGATCCACGCGCCGCCGTTGGCCCTCCTAGCTTGGGATGGCTGGCGCGGGCGGCGTTCTCAGCGACTCGTGCGCCGTGAGCGCGTAGCCCGCGGCGAAGAGGGCCGTGAAGGGCAGGACGGCGGCTGATCCGGCGAGCGCCGTGTTCACGACGGCGCCGGCGAGTGCCGCGGCGAGCGCCAGGCGCAGCAGCGCCGGTCCGCCCGAGAGCCGGACGCGATACGCCACGACGGGCTGGAAGCCGCGCTTCGGCGTGCGGACGAAGGGGGTGCGGGTTCCGCGGCAGGCCCGCGCGACGGCGAAGGTGAGGGGCACGCCGAGCCCCAACCCGAGGAGCAGGGCCTCGATGATGCGGCGTCCGAGTCGCCGCCGCCCGCGGATCCACCCGGCGGACCCGTAGAAGAGCACGAACGGGACCGTAGCCAGGAGCACGGCGGCCACATGAACCGCAGCCGGGAGACCGAAGCCGGTCGCCGCCACCCATCCGGCACCCGCAAGCGCCGCCGCCATCGTGAGCGTCAGCGGATGAACGACGTGCCCAACGAGATGGGCCGTCGCCTCGAACTTGATCGCCGCCGGCACAGAGGCGCGCCAGATCCGCGGCAACAGCTTCTTCGCGCTCTGGATTCCGCCCTGCGTCCACCGGCTCTGCTGGATCTCCACCGCGCGTAGATTCGGGGGCAGCTCAGCAGACACCCGGACGTCGTCGCGGTACACGAATCGCCAGCCCGCGAGTTGGGCGCGGTAGCTGAGGTCCACATCCTCGGTCAGCGTGTCGCTCTGCCAGCCTCCGGCCGCCCGCACGCATGCCTTGCGCCACATTCCGCCGGAGCCGTTGAAGTTGAAGAAGAGGCCGGCCCGGTATCGCGCTTCGTGCTCGATCGCGAAGTGCGCGTCGAGAAAGAGCGCCTGTGCCCGCGTCAGCCAGCTCGCGTCGGGCGAGAGGTGATCCCAGGCCGCCTGCACCGCCCCCACGCCGGGGTCCGCGAAGGGGGGGAGCAATTCCCGAATCAACTCCCGGGGCGGAACGAAGTCCGCGTCCAGCACGAGCAGGAAATCGCCGCGGGCGAAGGAGACGCCGTGCGCGAGCGCGCCGGCCTTGTACCCTTCGCGGGATCCCCGCCGCACATGCCGGATGTTGATCCCGCGGGCCCGCCACCGCCGCATCCGCCGCGCGGCGATCGCCACCGTCTCGTCGTCCGAGTCGTCGAGCAACTGGATTTCAAGTCGGTCCGCCGGATAGCGAAGGCGGCAGGCGGCGTCGATGAGCCGTTCGACGACGTTGGCTTCGTTGAAGACGGGCAGCTGTACGGTGACGACCGGGAGCGTGCCCTCCCAGGCGCTCGATTCCACCCTGGCGGGTCTGCGCAGCCGCAGCCACAGCAGGCGCAGCCGATGCGCCCCGAAGGGGGCAAGGAGAGTGAGGAGCGCCAGATAGCCCAGTTGCGCGATCTCGTTCATCGCGGAGGCCCGACCTCGTTCATCGCGGCGGGCCCGATCTCATCCGCCCGGAAGTCGAGCCGGTCGAGCGCGATGACGCCGTCGCTCATCACGAACAGCACATCCTGATACTGGCCGATGTCATCGAGCGGGTTGCGGTCGAGGACGAGAAGGTCCGCTTCGAACCCTGCCGAAATCCGCCCCGTTCGGTCCGCGATCCCGAGCAACTCCGCCGCAACGGTGGTCGCGGCCCTGATCGCATCGAGTTCGCTCAGCCCGATTCCCACGAGTTCCATCAGTTCGTGGCTCATGCGGAGGACGCTCTCGGACCCGTAGCCGGTGTCCGTTGCGGCGACGATCGGCACCCCGAGCGCGTGGGCCGCCGCCGCCATTTCCCGGACTCGGGGGAGCATGTGTCGTCCGCGCACCTGGAGCACCGGATCGTCGTAGTCGCCACCGGGAACCGTGAGATCCGATACGACGGCGATCGTCGGTACAAGATAGGTGCCCCGCTCCCGCATCAGGCGGAGCGTCGCATCGCCGAGATACGTCCCGTGCTCGATGCTTCGCACGCCCGCCGCAACCGCGGCCCGGCCCCCGCGGTCTCCGTGCGCGTGCGCGGCCACCGGGACGCCGGCGTGCGTCGCCTCCGCCACCAGCGCCGACAGTTCGGCCTCCGAGAAGAACGGCTTGCGGGGATCGGTTTCCGGCAGGCCCGCGCGTTCAGTCGCGTTGACCTTGATAAAATCCACCCCGCGGCCGAGCATCGCGCGCGCCACCCGCCCCAGCGCCTCGGCACCACGCACATCGGCCCCGAGGAGGTCGCTGAGCCCCGGCTCATCGAGGAAGAGTCCCTCCGCCGGGCGGGGCCGCACATGGTAGCCGGCGGCGAGGATCTCCGGACCCGGGAGGCTCCCGCGCCTGAACAGCTCCCGCAGGCCGACATCGGCGAAGAATCCCGCGCCCATGCTGCGCGCCGTCGTGACACCGGAGAGCAGCGCGCGGCGGGCCGCCTCAAGCGTCCCGATGTGGACGTGGGCGTCGATGAGGCCGGGAACGAGAAAGCGGCCGCCGAGGCTGATCGTGCGCGCCGCGGCGGGCGTTTCACCCCCCTCCGCCACGGAAACGATGACTCCCCCCCGCACCACGACCGTCGCGTTCGAGAGGACGCCGGACATCCCCGGATCGATCACCGAGGCGCCAGTGAAGGCGATCGCCTCGTCTTGGCCGGCCACCGGTGTCGGGGGGACCACGCAGGCGAGCACGACGCTCGCACGGTAGGCGAGCCGGAAGCGTCGCGTCGCGGTCGCCGCTGAAGCGATGAGAGACATTCGGAACCTCCCGAATCTGGATCGTACGGCACCAACATGTCCTCGGCCGCGGGTCGGGGACAGCAGGCCGCGGGAAAACCCCGCGTCAGCGCCGCTCGAACGCAGCGGGGCTCTTTCCACGGCCCGCCAGGAGCGCGCCGCCATCGATTCGGCTACGTTGGCCCGGAAGGGCAAGCCCCGCGTCCGCCGCGCGCGGAGCCGGGCCCGAGACCCGTACCCAAGGGCGAGCCCCGCGTCCGCCGCGCGCGGAGCCGGGCCCGAAACCTGTACCCACGCGAGGCGCGCCGCCGCGATGCAGCGCACGACGCCACCACCCCCACACGAGACCGCCGACGGTCGAGCACCGCTCCCGTTCCCGCTGCGGGTCGCCGCCATCGACGTGGGATCGAACGCGTTTCGCTTCGTCGCGGCCGAGTTCGGCGACCCGAGCCATTACGTGGAACTGGCCTCGGAGCGGGTTCCCGTCCGGCTGGGACGTTCGGCCTTCCTCACCGGCGAGCTGTCGCCCTCCGCCATCGACCGGACGGTCGAGGGATTCCGGCGCTTCCGGGACGAAATCGGCCGCTTGGGCATCGAGCACGTGCGCGCCGTGGCCACCAGCGCGGTTCGAGAGAGCCGCAACGGCGCGGAGCTTGTCCGCCGCGTCGGAGAGGAGGCGGGAATCCGGATCGATCTCATCTCCGGCACGGACGAGGCGCGGCTCGTGTGGATGTCCGTGAAGTAGCGGCTCGATCTCGGCGACTCGAAGTGGATGCTTGTGGATCTCGGCGGCGGGAGCGTCGAGGTATCGCTGGCGGATCAGTTCGGAATCACGTGGACCGAGTCCCACCGGATGGGATCGGTTCGGCTGCTCGAGGAACTCACCGGGGCGGACGATGCCCCCGCGCACTTCGCGAATCTGCTCGCGCAGTACGCGGCCACCCTCCGCATTCCGCACGCAAGCAAGCACTGGACGCCGGTCCAGCTCATTGCCACCGGCGGCAATATCGAGGAACTCGCCCGCCTCGCGGGTCACGACGCCGCCGATGGAACCCGCCGCATCACGCGGGCGGAACTTGCGATGGCCATCGAGGAGTTCTCCCGCCTCTCCTACCGCCAGCGCATCGGACGGCTGGGTCTGCGCGAAGACCGGGCCGATGTGATTCTGCCCGCGGCGATCGTGTACGACCGTGTCGCCGAACTCGCGGGAGCCGTGCAGATCCTCGTCCCCGGAGTCCGGCGTGAAGGAGGGCGTTCTCTTCGACCTCGTCGATGAGCTGACGAGTGGGGCCGGTATCGGACGGATGGAACGGATCGTCCACGAGGGAGCCCTCACCCTCGGGCGCAGATACCTCTTCGACGAGGATCACGGACGTCACGTCGCGGCGCTCGCCCTCTCCCTGTTCGATCAGCTCACCGGGGTCCACGGCCTCGAACCGCGCGACCGACGGATTCTGCCGGCGGGGGCGATCCCGCACGGCATCGGGCAGCACATCTCCTATGCGAAACACCACAGGCACTCGCTCTACCTGATCCTTCACAGCGAGATCCCGGGGATCGCGCCGAACGAACTCCCTCTCGTCGCCCTCGTGGCGCGCTACCACCGGCGAGCCGAAACGCGCCGCAGCCACTACCTTTACCGTGACCTGAGTCATCCCGGCCGCCGACGGGTGGAGAGGCTCGCCGCCCTCCTGCGCATCGCGGACTCTCTCGACCGCGAGCACCTCCAGCGCGTACACGGCGTCGAGGCGCGAGTGCGCGAACACCGGCTCGAACTGCGTCTCGAGCGGAGGGGACGCCTGCTCCTCGAGCAGTGGGCGCTGCGCAAGAAGGGGAAGCTCTTCGCCCGCCTCTTCGGCCTCGAGCCGTATGTCACCTTCGACGCGGCAGCCCGTCCAGCTTAGCGGCTAAGCGGCGCTCGCCTCCGGCCGAGGCGTTCGAAGCAAGCGGAACGGGGGGTGCGGGGCTTATAATGCAGGCCCTGTGTTCGCAAAAGGCCGGGCAGGTGGCCGGGAGAACCGTATGCCAACCGAGTCGAACGACACGTCGCGGCGGCCGTGGGTCCACCACGAGAGCCACCGTCCCTCCGGGATCGCTCCGACGGCCCCGGCCCGCTCCGCCGCCGCCAACCCCTCTCCGGCGCGCGAGGCCCCGCCGCGCGAGACTCCGGCGCACGAGACTCCGGCGCGCGAGACTCCGGCGCACGAGACTCGGACGCGTGAGACTCCGCCGCGCGAGGCCCCGCCGCCCGCCGAGATCGCACAGGCTTCGGAGAACGACGCCGGCGCCACTCCCTCTCCGGCGGGTCCGGAGGCCGGCCACCGCGTAGGGGGCGTCCCGGTCCTCCCGTGCGCCGCGGCCCCGAAGCCCGTTCCCGACGGCGCGAAGCCGAGCGACCCGTCGCTCTATTTCAACGCGGAACTCAGTTGGCTGGATTTCAACTGGCGCGTGCTCTACCAGGCGATGGACGAGCGGACGCCCCTCTTGGAGCGACTCTGCTTCCTCGCCATCACGGAGAACAACCTCGACGAATTCGTGATGAAGCAGGTCGGCGGCCTCAAGCGAGTGCTGGGGGCGGGCGTCGTGAAGCCATCGCTGGACGGCCGGGGGCCCGCCGAACAACTGGATCTCGTGCGCGAGGGCGTCCGCACCCTGCGAACCCGGCTGGCGGAGGTCTGGGAGGAGGAACTCCGGCCGCGCCTCGCGGCGGAGCTCGACATCGCCGTGCGCGATTTCGAGGACCTGAACGAGGAGGAACGCGAGCACGTTGGTTGCGTATTCGCGGATCGCATCTATCCGGTCCTCACGCCGCTGGCCGTCGACCCGGGACACCCGTTCCCATTCCTGTCCAACATGAGCCTGTCGCTCGCCCTGATGCTCGAGCACCCGGAACGCCGGACCCGCCACTTCGCCCGGGTGAAGATCCCCACCGCGCTGCGCTGGGTCGAACTCCCGGAGAGGGGGCACGTGGTCCCCGTCGAGCAGGTCGTGCGGCACTTCGCGGGCGAACTCTTCCGGGGAATGAGAATCGAGAGCGCCTCGCTCTTCCGCATCACCCGCAACGCGGATGTGGCCCGGGACGAAGAGGTGGCGGACGACCTCCTGGAGATGATTTCCGAAGAGCTTCGCGAGCGGCGCTTCGCGCGCGTCGTTCGTCTTGAGGTCGACCCGGGCATGCCCGACGACGTGCGACAGTTCCTGGTGCGCCAGCTCGAACTGGATGACGAGGATCTGTACGAGACCCCGGGTTTGTTCGGGATGTCCGGCTTCTGGCGGCTCGCCGCCGAGGGCCCTTGGGAGCACCGGCACGAACCATGGGAACCGATGATCCCGCCGCGGCTGATTCGCGAGGGCGAGACGGAGGATCGTCCCGACATCTTCGCGGTGATTCGGGCGGGCGACCTCATGGTGCACCACCCGTACGAATCCTTCACCGCGACGGTGCAGCAATTCATCGAGGAGGCCGCCGCGGATCCCGCCGTCGTGGCCATCAAGCAGACGCTCTACCGGACGGCGGAGCACTCGCGGATCATCGCCGCGCTCGTTCGGGCGGCCGAGGCGGGGAAGGCGGTCGCCGTGCTCGTGGAGGTCACGGCCCGCTTCGACGAGGCCGACAATATGGAGTGGGCTTCCGTGCTCGAGGAGGCGGGAGTCAACGTCACGTACGGTCTCGTCGGGCTGAAGACGCACGCCAAGGTCGCGCTCGTCGTGCGCGAGGAGGGGGACGAGATCCGCACCTACTGCCACATCGGCACCGGCAACTACAACTCCGAGACCGCGCAGATCTACGCCGACATCGGGATCCTCACGGCGCGTCCGGAGATCGGCCGCGACGCGGTGAACCTGTTCCACTACCTGACCGGCTACGCCCCCGACCAGCAGTACGAGGAACTCATCGTGGCCCCCCGCGATCTGCGGCGGGCCCTCGTCGCCCGCATCAAGCGCGAGATCTCACACGTCGAGGCCGGCCGAGAGGGTCGCATGATCATGAAGATGAACGGCCTCGACGATCCGAAGTTGATCCGCGCCCTCTACGCCGCATCCACGGCCGGCGTGAAGATCGACCTCATCGTCCGCGGCCAGTGCCGGCTCCGCCCGGGGATCCCCGGCTTCAGCGAGCACATTCGCGTACGCAGCATCGTCGGACGATTCCTGGAGCACGACCGGATCTTCTGGTGGGGGAACGACGGGAGTCCCGAGGTGTGGATCGGGAGCGCCGACTGGCGCCGCCGAAACCTCGACGACCGCGTCGAAGTCCTGCTGCCCGTCCGCGACAAGCGGATACGGAGGCGCCTTCGCAAGACGCTCCGCTTCGCCCTGCGCGACAATCAGCGCGCCTGGGAGCTGCGGCCGACCGGAGAGTACGTGCTGTGCGAGCCCGCGCCGGGCGAGCGCCCGATCGACTATCAGAACCGGATGCTGAAGGCCGTACGGAAACGCCGCCGCAAAGTGGACGACCGCTGGAGCGCCTAGCCCGCAGAGCCCTCTTGGTGCCGGATCGTGATCCCCTGAACCATGTAGACGACATCCTCACCGATGTTCGTCGCGAGGTCGCCGATCCGCTCGAGATTGCGGCCGATGAGGATGACCTGCAGGCACCCCGACAAGTTGTATTCCGGCATATGGGTGATCATCACTCGGCCCAGCGAGTCTTGGAGCTGGTCGAGCCGGTCGTCCCGCGCGATCACCGAGCGTGCGTCGTCCGCGTTCCGGTGGACGAAGGCGTCGAGCGCATCCCGCAGCATCGCCCGGGCCATGCGGCTCATCTCGTCCAGCTCGGGCGGGATCGGCACCTTCTTCTCGGCGCTCGCCAGCTGTTCCGCAGCTTCGGCGATGTTGACCGCATGGTCGCCGATCCGCTCGAGGTCGTTGTTGATCTTGAGGACCGTGACGAGCACGCGCAGGTCGCTCGCCACCGGATGGTGGAGCGCGAGAATCTCCACGGTGGATTCCTCGACCTCCACCTCGGCCCGGTCGATCGCGTCGTCGGCCTCCCGAATCGCCTCCGCATCGACCGTGGGCTGGCCCACGAGCGCCACCGCGCGCCGCACCAACAACTCGATGTCGTGCGCCATCTGGTGCAGCGTCCGCGTGACGTCGCTCACGCGGACGTCGAACTGCCTGAAGGACATCGTTCGCGGCCGGTCCGTCAGCCCCGTCGGCCCGTGATGTAGGCCTCGGTCCGCTCGTCCTCGGGATTGGTGAACAAACGCTGCGTCTCCTTGTACTCGACGAGGTCGCCCATGTAGAGGAAGGCCGTGTCGTCGCTTATGCGCGCGGCCTGCTGCATGTTATGCGTCACGATCACGATGGTGTAGTCCCCGCGCAGATCTCCGATGAGGTCTTCGATGCGGCCGGTCGCGATCGGGTCTAGCGCGCTCGCCGGCTCGTCCATGAGGAGGACCTCGGGTTCCACCGCCAGTGCCCTCGCGATGCAGAGCCGCTGCTGTTGTCCGGCCGAGAGCCCGAGGGCGTCGGCCTCGAGCCGGTGGCTCACTTCGTCCCAGAGCGCGGCCGCGCGGAGCGACGCCTCCACCCGATCGCCGATGTCGTCCTGGAAGCCGTTGATCCGCAGGCCGAACGCGACGTTCTCGAAGATCGACTTCGGAAACGGGTTCGGCTTCTGAAACACCATCCCGATGGCGCGCCGGACATCGGCCGGCTCGACGTCCGGTGCGTAGAGATCCCGCCCGCGGAACAGGACCTGGCCGGTGACGCGGACCGTCGGCACGAGATCGTTCATACGGTTGAAGCAACGCAGGAGCGTGCTCTTGCCGCAACCTGACGGCCCGATGAAGGCGACCACTCGCTTCTGCCGTATCGTGAGCGAGATGTCCCCGATCACTCGCGCCTCGCCATAGCGAACCCCGAGCCCCACGGTCTCCAGGACCGCATCCGGTGCCACCGTCACCTCTCGTATCGGTTACGAATCAGAATCGCGGCTGCGTTCATCATGAGCAGCACGCCCAGCAGCACCACTATCGCTCCCGCCGCCAGCGCATGGAACTCCCCGTGCGGATCCGTGGTCCAGTTGAAGATCTGGATCGGCAGGGCCGTGAAGGGATCCATGGGCGAGATGGGATCGAACGCGATGAACGTCAGGGCCCCGATGATGAGCAGCGGGGCCGTTTCCCCCCCCGCTCGGGAGAGGCCGAGGATGGTGCCTGAGAGGATCCCGGGCATGGCCGCCGGGAGCACGTGATGCCGGATGGTCTGCCAGCGGGTGGCGCCGAGCGCGTAGGCGGCCTCGCGCAGCGAGTCCGGGACGGCGCGAATCGCCTCGCGGGCCGCGATGTTGACGATCGGAAGCACGAGCAGCGACAGCGTCGCCGCTCCCGCGAGCAGACTCCGCTCCAACGCCAGGAAGCGGACGAAGACGGCGAGCCCGACGATGCCGTATACGATGGAGGGCACGCTGGCGAGGTTCGCGATGTTCGTCTTCAGGAGACTCGTGAAGCGGTTCCTGGGGGCGTATTCCTCCAGGTACAGCGCCGCCCCGACGCCGAGCGGGAAGGACATCGCCGCCACCAGCGCGAGCATCCACGCGCTTCCGAGGATCGCGGAGCGGATCCCGGCCCGCTCCGGGAAGCGGGAGGGATAGCTGGCCAGAAACTCGAACGACAGCGCCGGAAGTCCGTCCACGAGGATGCTGGCGAGGAGGACGACTAGAGACGCGACCCCAAAGGCCGCCGCAAGGCGGCACAGCCACCTAAACCGAACGCCGGCGCGGCGGCGGGCCTTGAGGCGCGGGGCGAACCGGCCTCCGCCGGGCGCCGCGGGAGTCACTGAAAGCTCTCCCGAAACCGCGTCGCCATGCGTTGGCTCAGCAGGTTGAGGGCCAGCGTGATGAGGAAGAGAAGGAGGCCGACGGCGAACAGGGTCCGGTATTCGAACGACCCCGAGGGTGCGTCTCCCAAGCTTACCTGCACGATGTAGGCCGTCATCGTCTGAACGCTCTCGAGCAGGTCCAGCGTCATGCCGGGCGTCGCGCCCGCGGCGAGCGTCACGACGATCGTCTCGGCAATGGCGCGCGAGATGGCGAGGACGAAGCTCGCCCCGATTCCGGGCAGACCCGCCGGCACGACGATTCGCGTCGCCACCTCGAACCGCGTGGCCCCGACCCCGTACGCCGCCTCGCGCAGAGAACCGGGCACCGCGCTCAGCGCGTCCTCGGAGAGCGACGACACCATCGGAAGGATCATGACGCCCACGACGATGGCGGCGCTCGCGGCATTGAAGACCCCGACCCACGGAAAGAACGACCTGAGCACCGGCGTGACGACGATCACGGCGAAGTAGCCGTAGACGACCGTGGGGATCCCCGCGAGGATCTCGATCGCCGGCTTCACGATCCGCTTCGTCCGGATCGATGCGAACTCGCTCAGGTAGACGGCCGTCGCGAGGCCGACCGGGAGCGCGATCAGCGCCGCGCCGGCTGCCACGAGGAGGGTGCCGTTGACCAGGGGGAGGATGCCGAACGACCGCGGCACGAGGTCCGGCGACCATCGCGTCCCCGCGAGGAACTCGACGGGGGATACTTTGGCGAAGAAGCCCAGCGATTGGCTGAGCAGCACCGCGACGATCCCGACCGTCGTCACGATGGAGAGCGCTCCGGCACCGAAGAGGAGCGCCACGATGAGGCGCTCGCCGACCCCGTTGGCAGGCCGCGGCGAAAGCGCTGACGCGGGGTTTCGCCACGGCGTGCTAGCCGATCCGGGCTCGGATTTCCGCATATGCTTCCGGCTCGAGCGGTATGTATCCCGTCTCCGGGATCAGGATCGCCGCCTGCTCCAGACAAAATCGCACGAACGCCCGGACCTCCCGCCGGTCGAGCGCGTCGCGCCGAATGTAGATGTACATCGGTCGGGCGAGCGGCATGTAGGTGCCGTTCAGGATCGTTTCGCGCGACGGCGCGACGCAACCGCCGCCCCCGTCGACTTCAATGGCGCGCAACTGCCCCTGGTTGTCCTGGAAGTACGCGTAACCGAAGTAGCCGAGCGCGCCCGGATCGCCGCTCACTCCCGCGACGAGCACGTTGTCGTCGGCGCTGGCGGTGTAGTCGTTCCGGCTGGCGCCCTCTTCGCCTACCACGGCGGCCGTGAAGTAGTCGAAGGTACCCGAATCGGTGTCGGGTCCGTACAGCTTCAGTTCCTCATCCGGCCAGTCCGGGCGGAGCTGGCTCCATCTCTCGATCTCGGACCCGGGCGTCCACACGCGCCGCAGTTCGGCCACGCTGACGCAGGCGATCCAGTCGTTGGCAGGATGCACGACCAGCGTGAGGCCATCCCAGGCGATCGGCACCTCGACCGGCTCGATGCCCTCCGCCCGGCACGCCGCCGCCTCGGCTTCGTTGATCTGCCGCGAGGCGTTCGTGATGTCCGTCTCGCCGTCGCAGAACCTCTGAAAGCCGCCGCCCGTGCCGGAGACGCCCACCGACACGCGAACCGCGCGTCCGCCGGCGATCTGGAACTCCTCGGCCATCGCCTGGCTGATCGGGAACACCGTGCTCGATCCATCGATCTCGATCAGTCCCGATGAGGCTCCGCCGCTCCCGCCGGCCCCGCAGCCCCAGCCGGGCAAGAGCGCCAGAATCGCCAGCGCGCCGGCTATCGGCTCCGGGAGATGTCGGAATACCCGCACTTCGCCTGCCGACGCGGGGTCTTGCCGCGGACCGCTAGGCTGGGACATCGACCGTCTCCTCGTTCGCCACGGGAGGTTAGGCCGGGACATTGACCGTCTCCTTGTCGGCGATCCGTGCCGCGGCCGGGAGCGTGAACCACACCGTCGTGCCGCGGCCGAGAGCGCTGTCGATGCCGATTTGGCCCCCGTGTGCCTCGACGAAGTGCTTGACGATCGCGAGTCCGAGTCCGGTGCCCCCCCGGGCGCGCGAACGCGCGGGATCGACCCGGTAGAAGCGTTCGAACACCCGTTCCACGTGCACCGACGGGATTCCCGGCCCCCGGTCCGCGACCTCGACGCGCTGGAACTCCCCGTCGGAGTCGGACCGGATCCGCACGGCGATGGCCGCGACGTCGTCGCTGTAGCGCGCCGCATTGTCCAAGAGGTTGCGCAGCACCTGCCGGATCGCAGCCGGGTCCGCGTACGCCGGCTCCCGCGTGCCGGAGACATCCAGCCCGATCTCCTCTCCCCGCACCCGGGACGAGAGCGTCTCCCATACTTCCAGCGCGATGTCCCCCACCGGCACCCACTCCGGCTCCGGATTCCAACTGCCGGATTCCAGCAGCGAAAGGTCGAGAAGATCCTCCACCAAATGTCGCATGCGGGTCGCGTTGACGAGGATGCGCTGGGCGAAATCGCGCGCGTGACCGGGATCGAGGTCACCCTCCGAAAGCGCCTCCGCGAACCCGACCACGCTAGTCAGCGGGGTCTTGAGTTCGTGGGACACGTTCGCGACGAAATCGCGCCGAACCCCTTCGAGGCGCCGCATCACCGTGAGATCGCGGAGTGCGATCACGGCTCCCGACCGGTGGGGACGGGTCGACATCAGCACGGTATGCTCGCCGAGTTCGACCTCGGCGGTCGTGGACTCGCCCCGCCGCGCGGCGCTCACCGCGTGGACGATGCGGGGGGAGCGGAACAGCGTGCCGATGCGGACGCCCGGCGGAACGTCGCGCCCCGCCCAGCGTTCGAACGCGGGGTTGCAGAGGCTCACCAGCCCGTCCCGATCGATGAAGGCGAGCCCGTCCTCCAGCCCGTCCAACAGGGTCCGGAGATCGCTGGACTCCCGTTCGGAGTGGGCCACGCGGTCGCGCACCTGGCCGGCCATGCGGCCGATCGCCCGGTTCAGGGAACCGATCGGGCCCGCACCGGCCGGGCCGCTGGAAAAACCGAGATCGCCGGAAGCGATACGGGTTACCGTTTCCCGCGCCTGCTCGACTTCGGCCTCGATCCGTCGGGCCGCCAACCGGGTGGCCGGCCACAGCAGAATCAGAAAGCCGCCGAGAACGGCCGATTCGACCGCCACGCCCCTCGCGTCGAGCCGGAACAGAAACCAGGCGGCGACATGCGCGACCAGCAGAACCGCCGTCGCGGCGAAGAAGAAGCGGTTTGCGAGTCTCACCTTGCGTCCACCGATCGCCCGAGTTCATCCGCCGCCGCCCCTCCGCCGGGAGCGGGACCCGCCGTCCGAGCTACTTGTCGAGAGCCCGGAACCGGTAGCCGATCCCTCGAACCGTTTCGATCAGGGGGGCGGCACCCCCGAGCTTCGTCCGCAGGCGGGCGACGTGCATGTCGACCGTACGCGTCTCGATCGACGCGTTCGTATCCCAGACGGCCTGAAGCAACTGGCGGCGACTCTGCACCCGCCCCCGCCGCTCCAGCAGCACTTCGAGCAATCGGTACTCCAGCGGAGTCAGGTCGACCTCGGAACCCTCTGAGAAAACCCGGTGCCCCTCGCGGTCGAGTTCCACGGGACCCACGGAGATCCGCCGCGAGGCGGAAACCGGTTCCGCCTTCGCGCGCCGCAGAAGCGCCTCCACGCGGAGCGTGAGTTCGCGCGCGCTGAACGGTTTCGTAATGTAATCGTCCGCCCCGACCTCGAATCCCTTGACCCTCTCCTCCTCCTCTCGTCTGGCAGTGAGCAGGATGACGGGGATCGAGTTCGTGCGCTCGGCTCGTCTCAGGCGCTGCAGCACTTCGTATCCGTCCATGCCCGGCAGCATGAGATCGAGGATGATGAGATCCGGGCGATCGGCGTCCGCCGTCGTCAACGCCCCCTGACCGTTCACGGCCGTGGTCACCCGGTATCCTTCGCGGCTCAGGTGATACACGAGCACGCTGAGGATGTCCGGCTCGTCGTCCACCACGAGGATCTGTGCGTTCGCCATCGTCACCATGCGCTGCAGGCTCCCGCAATCCGCGGAAATCCGCAGATTCGTCCGTGCTTCGGAAGCCGATCCGGGTGAATCTTGGGTCGCGCCTGCGGGCGGTATCGTAACGCATTTGTAACCATACCGTAACCGCCGCGGCGGCGTTTGAGAGCTTCGTCGTGCACACCGACTGCCGGGTGACCCTCAAGCGCGATCGGGAACTGATTCCGCAGCAGTAAATCTTCAAGGACGTCCTCGACCGGAACGGCGAACTCAAGATATTCCGCTACTACGAACCGTAGGTCGCGATCGCAGCTCCAAGCCCCGGCGCCCGCCATCGATCCGCCAAGTTGCCGCTCGAGGTGCTTCGCGCTGGGGGGCCGGAGCCGTGAGCGTTCAGTAGTCGACGGGTCTTAGGTACCACTCTCCGATCGCGGTCGGCGAGAGCATCGCGACGGTCGGCAGGTGGCGCTTCCAGTGCGTGCTCTCCAATCGTCCCGCAACGAGTTCGACCTTCCTCCTCCCGAACCCCGCCTCGGCCAAGTCGTCCGGCTCTCGTCCGGAGATGAGGTGGTGGAGGATGAGATCGGCTTCGGGGTAGGTGACGCCCAAGTCGTCCTCGTCCGTCTGTCCCTGAATCAGATCGGCCGTCGCCGGCTTGTCGACGACCTCGGCGGGCACCCCGACGGCCCGCGCGAGCGCCCATACCTGGCTCTTGAACAGATCGCCGAGCGGGTTCACCGGCGGAGAGTCGTCCGCGTGCCAGGTATAGTAGCCGAGGAGGCGCTCCGACTTGTTGCCCGTACCGACGGGGAGCGCGGAGAGCTTGAAGGCTTGGTCGAAGAGGACGATCATGCGCTGGCGCGCGGCCACATTGCCTCTCCGGTGTCCCCCCGCGCCGGGCTCGAACTCGTCGAGGTAGCCGTCCACGGCGCTCGTAATGTCGATGGTGCGGGTCGGGATCTCGAACGTCTTCGCCACGAGCAGGGCGTGCTCGCGGCTCCGGGGGCTCGAAGTCCGGTAGGGCAGCAGGAGGGCGAGCACCGCTTCCGGGCCGAGCGCTCTCGCGCACAGCGCAGCGGTGAGGGCGGAATCCACCCCTCCCGACAACCCGACCACGACCCGCCGGAAACCGCGCCGACGCTCGATCTCCTCGCGCAGGAACCGAACGAGCCAGCTCCCCACGAGGTGGGTGTCGATGTCGAGCGGGCCCGGGTCCGCAGGATGCGGAGCGCAAGCCTCGGCGATGCCCGGCGGCGGCCAGACGCCGGTCATGCGCCGTCGGGAGCCGGCCGGAGGATGCCGGATCCCGGGCTGTTCACGAGGAGACGGGTCCAGGACCGTTCGAGGTCCGAGAAGAGCGGTTCCTCGGTGCGGGCGCGCGCCGCCTCGTCGAGGTCCATCCGCACGGGCAGCAGCGCTTCCTCCCACAGCGGCCCGGCCAGAAGTCGGCGCCCGCGTGGATCGTAGGCCGCGGATCCTCCGGCGAACCCCTTGCCCCCTTCGAACCCGACCAACTGGGACACGATGACGAACACACCGTGCTCGGCGGCCATCGCGCTCCCCAGCGCATCCCAGCGCACGAGGTTGCCGGGCACTCCGGCCCCGGGGGCGGCCCCTCGCGCCGGCGAGGCGCTGAGGATGAGGATGATCGACGCGCCGTCGAGCGCGGCGAGCGTTCCCGAGACCGAGTGGAAGCCGTCTTCGCAGATCAACAGCGCGATCCGCCCGGGCGGCCCGTCGAACGCCCGGATTCCGGCCCCCGCCTCGACGAACCGCTCTTCCTGGAAGACGCCGTAGGTGGCTAGGAATACTTTCCGGTGGACGTGAAGGATCCCGCCGCCGGACCCCAGCGTTGCGTAGAGGGCGGAGTTGTAGAGGCCCGCCGCGTCCCGCTCGTAGAAGCCGATCGCAACGTCGAGGCCGTCCGCGTCTACGCCGGCTCGCTCGGTCAAGGCCTCGAACAGTTCCGGGGCCGCGATGGCCTGTTCGCGAACTCCGCCCTCGAGGAAATAGCCAGTGAGCGCGGTCTCCGGGAACACGACCAGGCGCGGCCGCGGTTCCGCCCCGGCCGCGCGCCGGATGATCCCCGCGCAGCCGTCCAGTGTCGCGTCGAGGTCGCCCTTCGAGGGCCGGAACTGGGCGATCACGATATCGAGCGGCATACGCGTTCCGCAGTCGTCGTTCGAGTGAAATGCCGTCGGTCCGGAGGCTGGCGGTCGGGTGAACGTCCCCGAACCGCGCGCCGCTGTCAACGGGCCCGGCCACCGTGGTCCGGTGCGCGTGTTGCACGCGGCACCTGCGCCGCGTTATCCCTCCGCGATGCCGGAGACTCCGACCCCGATCGTGGCGGCGTACGCCCTGCTGCTCCTGATCGGCATGCCCCTTCTCGCCGCCCTCGATGCCCGCCGCGGGGCCGATCTCGCCGCAGCGGCGAAACACCGCCGTCTGCTGTACGTGTCGGTAGGAGCATCGCTCGTCGTGCTCGGCTTGGTGACGCTCGGCGTCGCGGCGTGGCAGAACGTCCCCGCGGCCGCGCTCGGCTGGAGGGTCGACGCGCCCGGGCCCGCGCTGCTCCGGGGCCTGGGCGTGGCCGCCGTCGGGCTCTTGGCAGCCTGGCTGATCACCACCGCCGCGCGGATCGCCGGGCTCCGGGAGACTGCGGCCGTGCTGCTGCTGATGCCGCGAAACGCCTCGGAAAAGCGTGCGTTTCTCGCGCTCTCCGGGATCGCGGCGGTCTGCGAGGAGTATGCCTATCGCGGATTCGGCCTGTGGGCCGTGTCGGCATGGACCGGCAACCCCTCGCTCGGCGTGGCGCTGGTCTCCGTGTCCTTCGGACTTGCTCACGGATACCAGAAGCTGGTCGGCGTGGTCCGGGCGACGGCGCTCGGCGTCGTGCTGGCGGTGACCGTCATCTGGACGGACAGTCTGTTCCCGTCCATCGTCGGGCACTTCTGGATCAACGCCGCGATCGGCCTGGGAGGTTGGCGCCACCTCCACGCGAACTTCGATGTCGACGAACCCGATGAACCCGAGACATGATGAGGATTGATACATGATCGCGAGAATGTGCGCGCGAACGTTTGTCGCGCTTGGCCTGGCCATTCCGGCGGGCATGGCGGCGCAGGAGGCCTCCCCGGTCGAGGTCGGGGGGCTGCTGCGGGCCGGAGCCCGGGCGCATGCGGATTCCACCCTCGGCGGGCAGGGATTCCGGCTCTTCGAATCCCGCCTCAAGGTGGAGGGCGCCGTCGGGCTCGTCTTCGACTACAAGTTCGTTGTCCGCTACGATGCGACGCGGGACGCGTACCGGATCCACGACGCGGTGGTCACGATGCCGGTGATCCCGGAATTCGAACTCAGCATCGGCATGTTCAAGCCCTACTTCGGCTACGAAGCCACGGTGTCGCGGAGCGACATCACGTTCGTCGAACGCTCGCAGGCCGCGACCGCCCTCAGGCCGGACCGGCAGATCGGCGTGCAGGCGGGCGGGCAGGCGCTCGATGGCCGGTTCACCTACGGGGCCGGCCTCTACAACGGCAACGGCCGGTCCGTCACGAACGACGGCGACAACTACATGTTCGCTGGCCGCGTGCAGTACAACTCGATCGGCACGATCGCGTTCTACGACGAACTCGTCGTACAGGCGGGAGCTTCCCTAGGTTATTCGGAGGACACCTCCGCGCCGCTCGGAAAGGGGATCATCACCGGAGACCGATCGGCGGCGCCCGGAATCACGTCCGGTTTTGCGGGCAGCCGCCTGTACTGGGGTGCGGACGTTCAGATCTCCTACCACAGCCTGACGCTGACCGGCGAATACCTGCGGGCGGACTTCGATCTCGATGCGCCGCTCAGCGGGAGCGGGCCCGCCGAGACGGAGGCGTACGGCGGCTACGCGCAGTTCGGCTATCGGCCCTGGGGGCTGCTCGAGGGTGTCGTGCGGTACGATGGATTCCGGCCGGCTCTGGGCGCCGACCGGAAGTTCATGGTGTTCGGACTGAACCTGTATCCCGACGGCTACGCGCGGTTCGGGCTGCAGTACGCCAGCGCCCTCGACGACTCGCCCCACGCGCCGACGCTGTCCGATGGCCAGTTTCAGTTCCTCGCCCAGGTCGACTTCTGAGCGGAGGGCCGGGCGGCGTGTACGCGGGAATGACGGTGGGCGTCGTCGTGCCGGCGAGGGACGAGGAGCGGAATATCGGCGGCGTGGTCGCCGACCTGCTTGCG
Organism: Candidatus Palauibacter poriticola; assembly: GCA_012270965.1. GTDB lineage: Bacteria > Gemmatimonadota > Gemmatimonadetes > Palauibacterales > Palauibacteraceae > Palauibacter > Palauibacter poriticola. Next base: position 58,595 of record JAAXHJ010000054.1, on the reverse strand, counting down.
CTGCGCGATGATCGGGGCCGGCGGGTGGTCGACGATTTCGTCGTCTGCGACAACGGATCGACGGACGCGACGGCAGCCCGCGCGCGAAAGGCGGGGGCGCGGACCGTCCGGCAGGACACGCCGGGCTACGGACTCGCGTGCCTGACGGCGCTCGCTCAACTGCGCGATGTCGACATCGTGCTGTTCACGGACGGCGACAGGTCGTTCGAGGCGGCGCAGGGCCTCGGGCTGCTCGAAGCCATCGCCGGCGGGGCCGACCTCGCCATCGGATCGCGCGCGCTGGGCCGGAGGGAGCCGGGCTCCCTGTCGGCTCCGCAGATCGCGGGCAACCGGGTGGCCGCCCTGCTCATACGTCTGCTGTGGGGGACGGCGGTGACCGACCTCGGTCCCTACCGCGCCATACGGGCCGAGGTGCTGCGCCGTCTCGACATGCGGGATCGCGCGTACGGCTGGACCGTGGAGATGCAGATCAAGGCCATCCAGCACGGTCTGAGCGTCGTCGAGGTGCCGGTGGACACCTTGCGGCGCCGTTTCGGCCGGTCGAAGGTGGGGGGCACGGTCCGGGGCGTCGCCGGCGCCGGCGCCGGCATCCTCTCGATGATCGTCCGGCTCCGCTGGCGGCAGGCACGCGCCGCGCGCTCCACCCGGTCGCAGGAGGCAGGGAACTGAAAGGGATTCCGTGGGGCTTGCTCGGTCTCCTCGCGCTCGGCGGGGTTTCGTGCGGCGGGCCGTCCACCGACGTCGCTTGGGGCGAGAATGACCCGACCAATACCGCCCCGCTCGACCACGGCGCTTGGCAGGTGTTGCTCGACGCCTACCTGATCACCGACGACCCGTCCGGCGTCAACCTCGTCGACTACGGAAAGCTGCGGGCGAACGCCGCCGACCGGGAACGCCTGGCCGGCTACATCGACTACCTGCAGGAGTTGGATCCGCGACGGTACGCGAAAGACGTACAGATGGCGTACTGGATCAACCTCTACAACGCCGTGACGCTGCGGGTCGTCGTGGACGAGTACCCCGTCGAGTCGATCAGGGACATCCACGAAGGTCTGATTCCCGGCACGGGCCCCTGGCGCGACTTCCACGCGAGCGTGGCCGGGCACCCGCTGACGCTGGACAACATCGAGCACGACATTCTGCGTCCCATCTGGCGGGACAACCGGATCCACTACGCCGTGAACTGCGCCAGCATCGGCTGCCCGAATCTGGCCCCGGAGCCGTACACCGCCGAGAATCTGGAACGGCTCTTGGATCAGGGCGCGCGAGACTACGTCAACCACCCCCGCGGCGCGGACCTTCTCGACGAGGCGTCCGGCGTCGTCTCCAGCATCTACTTCTGGTATCGGGAGGACTTCGGCGATTCCGAGGCCGGCGTGCTCGAACACATTCGGAAGTACGCGGAGGGCGACCTGGCGGAGCAGCTTCGGGATTTCGACGGTTCGCTCGACCACGACTACGACTGGAGCCTGAACGCGCCGGATGTCCCGTGACATCGAACCAGGTCCGCCCGGACCGTCGAGACACGAAGAACGCCGCGGGGATCCCGTCGGAACCTGCCGCGGCGTCTCATACCCCCTAGGGGAATCGAACCCCTGTCTCCTGGCTGAGAACCAGGTATCCTGGGCCACTAGACGAAGGGGGCGGAGTTGGGAAGCGGTATTCTAATGGGGCTGGAAGGCGTGTCAAGCCGATGACGATTCGAGGCGACGGACGGAGCGGAGGTGGGATGCGGTGAGCTGGGAGCACCTGCACATCATCTCGCACTCGTTCCCCATCGTCCTCGCCGCGAGCGGGAGCGCCGTCGGCCTGTACGGGTGGGCGCGGAATCGCGAGCCGCTCGAGCTGTGGGGGCTCTTGGCTCTCGTCATCGCCGGCGCCTTCGTGGCTCCCGCCTACCTGACCGGCCTCGCCGCCGCGGACGTCGTCGCGGACCGCACCTTCGTGCGGCCGGGTATCGTCCAGACCCACCGCTTCTGGGCCACGTGGGCCGCCGTCCCCGCCTTCACCGCCGGCGCGCTGGCCGCCTTCGCGCTGCACGAGCGGGACGACCGCCGGCTGCGGCGTTTCGTGCTCCTGGTGGGCCTGTTTGCGACGTTCATGATCGGTATCGCCGCGTGGCAGGGTTCGAAGATCGTACACGGACCGAACGAGGCCGCCGCCGCGGCCGTCCCCGACACGACGGTGAACACCACGGCGGCCGGCTGACCAGGTGGCCGCCGTCGGGCGTCAGTGTGCCGCGGATTCGACCAGGACGACGAGGCCGTAGAAGATGAAGGCCGCGGCGAGCATGGCGACGGTCTGAAGGACGCGTTCCCGGAAAGACATCCGGGCGAACTGTCCGAGCAGCAGGGCGACGACGACCGTGCAGAGCAGCAGGATCCCCAGAATCATCATCTTCGCAAGCCATCCTTGTGCGGCGGTTCGGCGACGGACACGGGGTCGCCCTCCCCGGTGAGCGACGGGCCACAAGGTCGGCCCAAACCCGCGTTTCGGCAACGCCAGGGGGGCAGGTAACCCCAAGAGGTGTGTAATAAGCGAGGCGACGCCCTTCTCCGGGCTCTTCCCGGATCGCTGGTAAACGGTCAGCCGAAGGGTCCGTCGCCTCCCCTCTTACACACCTACTGGGGCTACCTCCGTCCGCGCCGCGGGCGCGCCATGGAGGAATACAACCCGGCGGAACCCTTAGACGCGCAGGCCGACTTCCGGCGCGGGTGACGGGGCGAAGTTCGGGAACGCTGCGGGGAACGCGCGCACCACGGCTTCGCTGGCCTCTTCAAGGGTAAGCGAGGCGCCCTCGGAGGCGAGGCTCGTCATGCGGACGCCGTGGATCCCGCACGCGACGATCCCGCGGAAGTTCGCGAGAGGTTCGGGCGTCACGTTGAGCGCGAAGCCGTGCCAGGTGATCCAGCGGCTCGCGTGCACTCCGATCGAAGCGACCTTGCGGATCGCGCCGGCCCCGATGAGGGCGTCCGCGCGCCCGACGGCGACCGTGCCGAACCCGTCGTCCTCGACGGTCTCGAGGCTCACGGCGGGTGGAGAACCCGTCCACACTCCGGTGTACGACCCGACCCGGAACGCGGGGAGACCGCACTCCGCTAGGACGCGCAGCAACACCTCCTCGATGCGGCGCAGATACCAGTGGAGGTCCCGCCGGTGCGCGCGGAGGTCCAGGATCGGGTAGCCCACGAGTTGGCCGGGGCCGTGATACGTGAGGTCGCCGCCGCGCTCGATCTCGACCAGATTCAGCCCTGCTTCGGCGAGCCAAGCCTCGTCGGGAGGGGTGAAGTCCTCGCTCGATCCCCGCCCGACGGTGACCACCGGCAGGTGTTCGACGAGAAGCAGGAGGTCGTGATCCGGCGGAGAATCCCGCCGCCAGCGGGCGATGGAGCGCTGAAGCTCAAGCACCTCACGGTACTCGCGGCGGCCGAGGCCGACCACCCGGAGCTGCCGCTCCCCGCTCATCGAAGCTCCGCCCGCCCCCGCCCGCCTACATATGGATCGAGCGCCCGAGCGCGGCGAACGCGGCCTCCATCACGGCCTCGGCCATGCTGGGGTGCGCGTGTGCGTGACGCACGATCTCGTCCAGCGTGGCTTCCAGTTCGCGCGCCATGCCGACCTCCGCCACGAGTTCGCTCACGTTGTGTCCGATCATGTGCACGCCCAGCACTTCGCCGTACTTGGCGTCCGCCACGATCTTCACGAAACCGTCCGCGGATTCGGCGGTCAGCGCGCGTCCGTGCGCTCCGAGCGGGTACTTGCCGGTGACGACCTCGTAGCCCGCCTCCTCTGCCTGCGCCGGGGACATGCCGATCGAGGCGACTTCGGGGTGGCAGTACCCGACGGAGGGGATGTTCCCGTACGTCATCGGGTGGCTGGCCACGCCCGCGATATGTTCGGCGGCGACGATGCCCTCGTGCGATCCGACGTGCGCCAGCATCGGCTGTCCGGCCACATCCCCGATCGCGTAGACGCCCGGCTGGTTCGTCCGGCACCACTCGTCGATCCGAATGAAGCCGTCGTCCAAGGCGATCCCGTTCTTCTCGAGGCCGAGGTTCTCCGTCACGGGCCGGCGTCCGACGGCCATCAGCACGAGATCCGTCTCCTCGGCGGTCTCGCCGCCGTCCGGGTTCGCGACCGTGAGCACCATCGGGCTCGAGTCGCGGTCCAGGTGCCTGACGCGGGTGTTCGTGAGATTGCGGATGCCCCGCTTCTTGAACGAGCGTTCGAGCGCCTTGCCGATCTCCGGATCCTCGAGCGGCACGAGCGTGTCGAGTGCCTCGATCAGCGTGACGTCCACCCCGAACGCGTTGAACACATCTGCGAACTCGACCCCCACGAATCCGGCCCCGACGATCGCCATCTTCGCCGGGAGTTCTTGGAGACCCAGCGCCTCCCGGCTTCCGATCACCTTCTCGCCATCGAGTTCGAAGCCGGGGAAGGTCTTCATCACGGAACCGGTGGCGAAGACGACGTTCCGGGTCGCGATCTCCCGGGTCTCGCCGTCCGACTCGACGGCGACGCGGCCCACCCCCGCCAGCCGGCCGCGGCCCTGCACGATGTCGATCTGGTTCTTCCCGAGCAGGTATTTCACGCCGACCGTGAGCTTGCGGGTGATAATGCGGCTCCGCTTCACGGCCGCGGGAAAGTCGTACTCCACCTCGACGGGCTTCACGCCCATGCGGGCGCCGTAATGCCGCAGGTTGTGCGCGAGCGCGGCGCTCTCGAGCAGCGCCTTGGCGGGGATGCAGCCCCAGTTGAGGCAGGTGCCGCCGAGGCCGCCCTCGTACGACCCGCTCTCGACGCAAGCGGTGCGGAGTCCGAGTTGCGCGGCCCGGATCGCACACACGTAGCCGGCCGGTCCGGCCCCGACCACGACGACATCGTATGTCTCCGACATCTATCCCTTCACTCTCTCGTTCTCTGGTTCGCGGAAAAATCCGGCGGCCCGACCGGGAGCCACCCCGGACTCGAAACCCGGCGGCGCTAAAGGATCATCTCGAGCGGGTTCTCGAGCATGGCCTTGAAGGTGGCGAGAAAGGCCGCGCCCGTGGCGCCATCGATGACGCGGTGATCGCAGGACATGGTCACGCGCATCCGCTTGCGGACGACGACCTGCCCGTCCACCGCGACGGGTCTCTCGATCGTCTGTCCGATGGCGAGGATGCCGGCTTCCGGCGGGTTGATGATCGCCGTGAACTGGTCGATCTCGAGCATGCCGAGGTTGCTGACCGAGAAGGTTCCGCCCTGGTACTCCTCCGGCGCGAGCTTTCGGGCCCGCGCCCGGGCGATGAGGTCCCGCGCCTCGACCGAGATCTGCCGCAGCCCCTTGCGGCCCGCGTCGCGCAGCACCGGCGTGATGAGGCCCTCGTCGAGCGCCACGGCGATGCCGAGGTGCACTGCGCCGTGGTAGCGGATCGCGTTCTCCTCCCACGAGGCGTTGACTCCGGGGTGCCGGTTGAGGGCCTCCGCCGTCGCCTTCAGGAGCAGGTCCGTCACGCCGATCCTACCCTCCGCGAAGCGCGCATTGAGGTCCGCCCGCAGCTCGAGCGCCCGACCCATGTCGACCTCGGTCGTGAGGAAGAAGTGGGGGATGGGCCCGATCGACTCGCCGAGCCGGCGTGCGATGGCCTTCCGCATCTGACTCGCCTCTTCGATGCGATCCTCAAGCCCGGGAGGGAGCGGGACGGGTGCCGGTGGAACGCGCGGGACGGGTGGCTGTGGAACGGGTGCTGCGGAGGGCGGCGCGGGCGTGGGGCCGGGGACCGGCGCGACGCGCGGGGCGTCCCCGGCGAGCGCGGCCTCGATGTCGGCCTTGACGATCCGGCCGCCCGGCCCGGAGCCGGTTAGGCCGGCCAGGGCGACCCCGCTCTCTGCGGCCATGCGCCGCGCCACGGGCGAGGCCTTGATGCGGCCCCCGCCCGCCAAGCCAGCGCTTCCGGGTGCCGCCGCGCCCGTGCCCCCGGGGGCCGCCCCATCCGGATCCGCCGCGACCTCGGTCGACTCCGCGGGCTCCGGCGCCGAAGCGGGCACGGCGGGCTCCTCGGCGGGGTCTTCCGCCGACCCGTCGCCGGCCGCCGCCTGCGCCTCGGCGAGCAGGTCGTCGATCGCCTCGTCCGGCTCGGCGATCACGCCGATGAGCGCGCCCACGGGGACCGTGGCGCCCGCCGGCACGACGATCTTGCGCAGCACGCCGCCGCCGAGCGCCTCGACATCCATGTTCGCCTTGTCCGTCTCGATCTCCGCGACGACATCTCCCTGCGCCACGGCATCGCCCTCGGCGACCTTCCACTCGATGAGCCTGCCCTCCTCCATCGTCGGGCTCAGTTGCGCCATCACGACTCTCGTAGGCATGTCGGCCGCTAGTCCGCGTAGCACACGTGGCGCACCGCCGCCGCCACATGGTCCGCGTTCGGGGTTACGAGCCTCTCCAGGTTCTTCGCGTAGGGCATGGGCACGTCCAGCCCGTTCACGCGCGCCACCGGGGCGTCCAGCGAGTCGAAGGCCTCGCGCTGAATGTCGTCCACGACCTGGGCCCCGACGTTGCACACCGGCCACCCCTCCTCCGCGACCACGGCCCGGTTCGTCTTCCTCACCGAGGCCACGACCGCGTCCACATCCAGCGGACGCACCGTGCGCAGGTCCAGCACCTCCACGTCGATCTCCTCCCCCTCCAGCGTACGGGCAGCCGCGAGCGCCTGATGCACCATTTTCGAGTGGCACACGACGGTCACGTCCGACCCCTCGCGCTTCACCTCGGCCTTGCCGATCGGCGTCAGGTACTCCTCTTCCGGCACCTCATCGCGCACGAGGTTGTACATGATCTCGCTCTCGATGAAGACGACGGGGTCGTTGTCGCGGATCGCGCTCTTCAGGAGTCCCTTCGCGTCCTTCGCCGTCGCGGGCGCGATCACCTTCAGCCCCGGCGAATAGCTGTACCAGGGCTCCGGCGACTGCGAGTGCTGCGCCGCGAGTTGGAGCGCCGCGCCGCCCGGTCCCCGGAAGACGATGGGGACGTTGTATTGGCCGCCCGACATCTGGAACATCTTCGCCGCGCCGTTCACCACCTCGTCGATCGCGAGAAGGGCGAAGTTCCAGGTCATGAACTCGACGATCGGCCGCAGACCCGCCATCGCCGCGCCCACGCCGAGCCCCGCGAACCCCAACTCGGCGATGGGGGCGTCCCGCACGCGCCATTCCCCGAACTGGTCGAGCAGCCCCTTCGTGACCTTGTAGGCTCCGTCGTACTCCCCCACCTCTTCGCCGATGATGAACGTCGAGTCGTCGCGCTCCATCTCCTCGCGGAGGGCGTCGTTCAACGCTTCCCGATACGTGAGAACGGCCATCAGCGCAGCTCCTTCCGCCACGCGTCGCGCCGCCGCATGTCGTCCGGATACCCGTCCGAATACACATAGCGATACAGCGCCTCCACATCGGGGAAGGGGCTCCGGTCCGCAAAGGCCGCCGACTCCTCGGCGATGTCCTTCGCCTCGCCGTCGAGCGCCTTGTACTCCTCCTCCGTCAGCCGCCCCGCGTCCATGAGCTGCCGCGTGAAGGAGAGGATCGGGTCATCCGACCGCCACTTCTCGACCTCCTCGCGCGTCCGGTACGTCCCGTGCATCGGGTCCGCCATCGAGTGGCCCATGTAACGGAAGCAGCGCGCCTCGATGAAGCTGGGCGTCTTCTCGCTCCGTCCCCGCTCGATCGCCTCCTCCATCGCATGGCGGACCGCCAGCACGTCCATGCCGTCCACATCGAGCGAGGTGAGGCCCTCGTAGGCCCGGCCGCGATCCTTGAGTTCCCGCACCGCCGCCACGCGCCGGTAGTCGGTCCCCATCCCGTACCGGTTGTTCTCGAGGAGAAAGATGACGGGCAGCTTCCAGCGCGCGGCCATGTTCATCGACTCGTGGAAGGCGCCGATATTGACCACGGAATCGCCGAAGAAGCAGAGGCAGACCTGGCTCCCGCCCCGGTAGCGGATCGCGTAGCCGACCCCGGCCGCAAGGGGCAGGTGGCTCCCGACGATGCCGTGTCCGCCCATGAAGTTGAGCGTCTTGTCGAACATGTGCATCGAGCCGCCGAAGCCCCTCGAGCAGCCGTCCGCCCGTCCGTAGAGTTCGGCCATGACGGCGTTCGGCGTCATCCCGCGCGCGATCGCCTGCGCGTGATCGCGATACGCGGTGATCACGTAGTCGTCGTCGCGCAGCGGTGAAATCGCTCCCGCGGAGACGGCCTCCTGCCCGATGTAGAGGTGGCAGAAACCGCCGATCTTGCCGATCTGGTAGACCTCCGCCGCCTTCTCCTCGAATCGGCGCTCGATGATCATCTCACGGAGGAGTTCCACGCATTCCTCCCTCGAGAGTCCGAGGAAAGCGTCGGGGTCGGCGCTCGATCCTCCCCCGGGGGTTTCCGCCGCCGGAGCGTCGAAGACCGTGGCCGTGGACCGGCCGGGGTTCGCCGGGCTCATCCGGCCGCCAGCGCCGCGACCCGCCGCCGCAGTTCGACCACCTGCTCGCGCGCGTGATAGCTGGACCGAACCAGCGGCCCGCTCTCGACATGCAGGAACCCTCGCGACTCCCCGATCTCCTTCCAGTTCATGAACTCCTCCGGAGACACGTATCGGTCGATCGGAAGGTGGTCCGGCGAGGGCCGCAGGTACTGCCCCAGGGTGAGGACCTGTACGCCGGCCTCGAGCGCGTCTCCCATGAACTCGTCGATGTCGGCGGGCGTCTCCCCCAGCCCGAGCATGATCCCCGTCTTGATGAGGACTTGGTCATCCAGCCGCCGGCCCGTCTTCAGCACGTTCAGGGAGCGATCGTAGCGCCCGCCGGGCCGGGCGATGCGGTGCAGCCGGCGCACGGTCTCCATGTTGTGGTTGAAGATCTCCGGCCTCGCGGCGATCACCGTGCGGATCGCCTCGGGACTCCCCCGGAAGTCCGGCGTCAGCACCTCGATCGAACACTCGGGACGGCGCAGGCGGATCTCCCGGATCATCTCCGCGAAGATCCAGGCGCCGCCATCGGGCAGGTCATCGCGGTCGACGGACGTGATGACGCAGTGGTTGAGTTGCAGCCGCTCGATGGCCTCCGCGACGCGCCGGGGCTCGTCTTCGTCGAGTTCCTCCGGCCGGCCGTGGGCGATCGCGCAGTAGGGGCAGTTGCGCGTACACACGTCGCCCATGATGAGGAACGTCGCCGTACCCGCCTCCCAGCACTCGCCGATGTTGGGGCAGCGCGCCTCCTCGCACACCGAGCTGAGTTCCAGCCCCCGCATCAGTTCCTTGAGGCGCACGTAGTTGGGCCCTCCGGGCGCCCGCACCTTGAGCCATCGCGGCTTCCGCGAAGGCCAGGCATCGGCCGTGCTCCCTCCCTGTATGACTTCGAGTGGCTTCAAAGGCCGCCGCCTTCTCGCTGTGTGATCCGCGTGATCCGCCCCCGCGTTTGCTCGGCCCGCAAAACCCTTGGTCCCGCGAACCCCGCCGATGCCTCCGTACGCCGTCCGGCGGCAAAACCTCCAAGATACCGGCTGTTGCACGACGGACCAACCCAATGTCCTCGCCCGCGCGGGCGGCACTGCGGAATTGCTCAGCCCTCGGGCCTCGGGTATCTTCCCGCGCATGACCTACATCATCACCGAACCATGCATGAGCGAGAAGGATGCGTCCTGCGTGGATGTGTGTCCCGTCGACTGCATCTACGAGGGGGAGGATCAGTACTACATCCATCCCGAGGAGTGCATCGACTGCGGCGCGTGCGTGCCCGAGTGCCCCGTGGAGGCCATCTACCCGGACGACGAGGTGCCGGAGCAGTACGAAGCCTTCACCGCGAAGAACTACACCTACTTCGACGTCCCCCCGCCCTAGAGTGTCGGGACACGACACTGGCAGCGAGTCCGACCTCTGAGGCGAACCACGACGGTGTGGAACCCGTGCCCGCGCGGCCTTGCGCCGCACCTCGCGGGCCTCTGCGTGCTCCTGTCGCCGCACCCGTTGCCGTTGCATCGGCAGGCGCCGGACACCCCCGCCGCACAGGAACACGCACACGGAGCCTCGGCGCACGCCGGCGGCTCGGCCGTGCCCCGCCTGCCCGCCGCGAGCCCGCTCATCGACGTGCGGGTGCACGCGGCCGAGCGCGAGTTCGAGATCGTCGTCGGCCCCGTCTCCCTGCCGGCGGGCGGCCCGCACCTCCGGCCCCCGGTGCAACTCGCCGATGTGCCGGTCGCAGGCTGGCTGCACGGCTTCTCGTGGCGGATGAGGGATCGGGGGGGCAACCCACTCCCCGACCGCCTTCTCCATCACGTCAACGTCATCGACCCCGACAACCGCGAACTCTTCTCCGCCGTGCCGCGCCGCATCCTCGCCGCGGGCCGCGAGACGAAGAGCGAGTTGCTGCCGGGCGTGCTGGGCTATCCCCTCGCACCGGGTACCCGGGTTCTCCTGAGCGCCATGTTCGCCCCGCTCCCCGACGCGTCGCACGACGAGGCCTTCCTGCACATCCGGCTTCCGTACACGCCGTCCCAAGATCCGGGCCTCGTCGGGCCCGTGCACGTCTATCCGTTTTACCTCGACGTGATGGGACCGGTCGGCGAGAAGGAGTTTCCGCTTCCGCCCGGCACTCACGGGAGGAGCTGGGAGGGCAGCCCCGCCGTGGACGGGCGGATTTTCGGCGTTGGCGGGCACCTGCACGACTACGCGGACTGGATTCGGCTCGAGGATGTCACGGCGGACAAGGTGATCTGGGAAACGGGGCCCGCGGTGGACGGCGCGGGCCGCACCGTCGGCGTGCCCGCCAGCCGTCTCTGGTGGCGCGGGGGCGTGCGGATCCGCAAGGACCACGTGTACCGCATTTCCGTCCAATACTCGAACCCGCTGGACCACCTGGCGCCGGACGGTGCGATGGGCGCGATCGGCGGCATCATCATCGCCGCGGGCGAGGACTGGCCGGAGTTCAGCCGCGAGCATCCGGACTACGTCGAGGACCTTCGCAATACCCTTGAGAAACCGAACGAAGCCGCCCACGGCCACGGCCACGCCCCCCGCTCGGACGGCTAGTAGACCGCGGCGAATCCCCGAACGCAGCGGGCCTTCGCCGCGACCTGCTAGCGCTTAGCGCTGGCGTTCGGGGTACTTCGCCGGACCGCGCCGATGCCCGAGCTGCCCGACATCACGATGTACTTGGAGGGGCTGGAAGCGCGCGTCCTCGGGCGTACGCTGGAGCGAGTGCGCCTCGGCAGCCCCTTCCTGCTCCGGAGCGTCGATCCGCCGCTGGCGGATGTTCACGGACGGGAGGTCGTGGCCCTGCGCCGGTTGGGGAAGCGTATCGCCATCGGGTTGGCCGAGCGCGACGGCCCGCGGCTGTGGCTCGTCCTCCACCTCATGATTGCCGGGCGGCTCCGGTGGCGGGATCCCGGCGTGACGATCCCGCGACGGCTGGGTCTCGCCGCGTTCGACTTCGCCGAGGGGAGCCTCTTGCTCACGGAGGCCGGGACGAAGAAGCGGGCCTCGCTTCACGTCGCGAGAGGCGCCGAGGCCCTCGCCCGGCACGACCCCGGCGGCATCGATCCCCTCACCGCGGACCCGGCCGTCTTCCGGGAGACGCTCACGGCCCGCAACCACACGCTCAAGCGCGCGCTCACGGATCCGCGGCTCTTCTCCGGCATCGGCAACGCGTATTCCGACGAGATCCTGCACCGCGCGAAGCTGTCGCCGATCCGATGGACGAGCCGGCTGGACGACGGGGAGATCAGCCGGCTCCGCGAAGCCACGCGACGCACGCTCGACCAGTGGACGCGCCGGCTCCGGGACGAGCTGGCGGGTGAGTTCCCGGAGAAGGTGACGGCGTTCCACGACGAGATGGCGGTACACGGGAAGTACGGACGGCCGTGTCCGGACTGCGCCGCGCCGGTGCAGCGCATCCGATACGCGAACAACGAGACGAACTACTGCGCCGCCTGCCAGACCGGCGGAAAGGTGCTGGCGGACCGGGCCCTCTCGCGGCTGCTGGGAAGGGATTGGCCCCGCAGCTTGGAGGCGCTGGAGGCACTCCGGTCGGGAGGGCCTCCGCCGGCCCCGGAGGGGGACGCATGATCCGCTACCACTACCACACGGCGCGCAAGGACATCCCCCGCCTCGGGATCGCGAAGGGGGATCCGCTGTGCCACGTCTACAGCGACGTCTCCCGTGAGGAACTGGAGGCGTGGGGTCGGCGGCACGGCCTCGATCCCAGGTGGATCCACGACTCGACGCTCCCCCATTACGACGCCTTCGCCGACCGTCTGGAGTGGTGCGGACCGGGCGTGAGGCGGGCGGAACTCAAGGATCACATCCGCGCCTGGCGCGCCCGCGCGAGGAGGTAGCGCTTCACCGCTCTCGGCCCTGACCCGGGGGTTCGCCGCGGGCTGCCTTAGGGGCGGGCTCCCGGATCCGAAGCCGGGCCCCCACGGTTACCAGGTGGCGAGTTCCACGATCGCTTCGGCGATGTCGTCGACCTGCGGCAGGGACGCGTGTTCGAGCGAGGGCGCGTAGCCGATGAAGGTGTCCGTCGCGGTGATGCGCCGGATGGGCGCGTCGAGCCACTCGAACAGTTCGTCGGCCAGGCGGGCCGAGATCTCGGCCCCGTAGCCCCACGATCTCGCGTCCTCGTAGGCCACGAGCACGCGGTTCGTCTTCATCACGGAGCGGCGGATGGAGTCCATGTCGACCGGGTTCAGCGACCGTAGGTCGATGAGGTCCGCGCGCACCGGCTCTCCCGCGCGGTCCAGCTTCGCGAGCGCCTTGCGGGTGCGCTCCACCATCGCGCCGTACGTGACGATGGTGAGATCGTCCCCCTCCGCGACGAGCGCGGCCCGGCCGAACGGGATCACGTACTCGGGACCCGGATAGATGCCCTTGTTGTACGTCTGCCGGTACAGGTGCTTGTGCTCGAGGAAGAGCACCGGATCGTCGCACCGGATCGCGGTCCGCAGGAGTCCGTTCGCGTCCTCCGCATTCGAGGGACAGATCACGTGCATGCCGGGCGTGTGCGTGAAGAGCGAGGCGCCCGTCTGCGAATGGTACATCGCGCCGCCCGAGATGTAGCCCCCGTACGTGGTGCGGATGACGAGCGGACACTTCCAGCGTCCCGCGGAGCGCCAGCGGAAGGTCGCGACCTCGTTCCGGAACTGGTGGTAGGCCGGCCAGATGTAGTCGAAGAACTGAACTTCGGCGACCGGCTTCAGCCCGCGCACGGCGAGACCCACGGCGCGTCCGACGATGTTCGCCTCCGCGAGGGGCGCGTTGTACACGCGCAGCGATCCGAACTCGCGCTGCAGGCCGTACGTCACCTTGAAGACGCCGCCCTTGCCCTTGACCTCATCGAGGATCTCCTCGCGGCTCGCGTCCGCCACATCCTGCCCGAACACCACGATCCGCGGATCGCGCCGCATCTCGTCGCGGATGCAGGCGTTGAGCAGGTCGACCATCGTCTTCGGATTCCCCTCGGGGTCGAACCGGGCCTCCGTCTCGAAGGCGCGCGACGCGGGGTCGACATCGGGCGAATACACGTGGGTGTAAACGGTGTCGGGGCTCGGCTGGGGGCGGGCCATGGCCCGGTCCGCCGCGTCGGCGACGTCGGTCCTGATCTCCGCCTTGAGCGATTCGAGTGCGGCCGTCCCGATCACGCCTTCCCGCACGAGGTAGTCGGCGAAGGTGGCGAGCGGGTCGCGCTCGGATTCGAGTTCCCGTTCGCTCTCGGACTTGTAGAGCCGCTCGTCGTCGGACATCGAGTGGCTGTAGGGTCTGGTGACATGCGCGTGAACGAGCGCCGGACCGTGACCGGACCGCACATATCGCGCCGCGCGCCGCATGACGACGTAGCTCTCGAGCGGATCCGTTCCATCGACCTCTTCGACGTGGAGGTTCGGGTAGTTCCGCACGAGACTCGAGATGCTGCCCCCGGCGGTGTTGACCTCCACCGGCACCGAGATCGCGTATCCGTTGTCCTCCACGAGGAAAAGGATGGGAAGCTGCAGGTTGGAGGCGGTGTTGATCGCCTCCCAGAACTCTCCCTCCGAGGTCGTGCCGTCCCCCGTGCACACGAGCACGATCTCATCCGATTCCACATGCGGGGCGACCGCGTCGAGGCCGTCGAGGCCGGCGGCCCGGGCGCGAGCGATGCCCTCCGCGCACCCCACCGCCTGGTTGAACTGCGTGCCCGTCGGACTGGAGGGCGTAACGAGATGCAGGGCCGGCGAACCGAAATGCGCCGGCATCTGCCGTCCGCCGGTCGACGGATCCTCCTCCGCCCCGACCGCGCCGAGGAACATCTCGTACGGAGTCATGCCGAGTTCGAGGCAGAGCGCGCGGTCGCGGTAGTAGGTGAAGAACCAATCGTGGCCGGGTCTGAGCGCGCGTCCGGCCGCGACGAGGAGCGCTTCGTGTCCCGCGCCGGAGATCTGGAAGAAGACGCGGTTCTGCCGCTTCATCGCGATTTCGCGGTCGTCGATCATCCTCGACGTGTACATCACGCGGTACATCGCGAGGAGGTCGTCCGCCTGGAGATCCCGCCACTCGGGCCGGGCGAGGGCGCTGAGCGCGCGCTCCAGGTCGTCGGTCTGGTCGATAGGGATAGCCATGTAGGTCCAGGTGATCGGGAAGAGTCTGAGTACCGGGTCTCCGGGTTCGGGAAACTCGCCACCACTCCGCCTTCGCTCTCCGCAACCGCCCCGCCCCCACCGCGACGAAGACCCGGCGGGGAATCTACGCGTCCCTCCGTGGTCTAGAAACCGACCGTCCGAAAGCGGCGCAGCCGCGGGAGAATCGAGGTGGGGTGGTCGACGATCGGATCCCCCTCCCCGCTCTCGGGCATGAGCCGGCTCAGGGCGTGCAGCATCGCGACGGCGTAGTCGGAGAAGGTCCGATAGGGCGGCGCGTGGAGAAACCCCCACGCCCCCGGAGGAAGCAGGAGGAGCCAGCGCAAATCGCCCGCCAGTTGGATCAAGTCCCCCTCATCCAGCGCCAGCTCCGGTTCGCCCATGGCCAGCCGCGTCAGCGCGGCCATGAAGAGGGCCGATGCCTCCGGCGAGAGCAGCTCGAGGTCGGGGTAGCGCGCCAGCACACGAATGGCGAACGAGGACTCTTCACCCGTCGACGAGCCCGCCTTCGTCTCAAGGCCCTCGGGCGCGGCGAGTCGCTCGGCGATGGTCGTCGGCTCCCCGTCGCCCATGATGAGCCACTCGAGGCGAAGGGGAGGGAAGGCTCGCTTCAACGCTGCCAGAAAATCGACCCTCGGCCCCGCCCTCGGGGATCCGCCGCCGTCCCGTTCGTAGTTCGAGAGCGTGCCGAGGCTCACGCGGGCGTGCTCGGCCAGCTCCGCATTGACCCGGCCGCGAAAGTCGCGCAGTGACAAGCCCTGAACATCGTTGCGGAAGAATCTGAGTCGTGATTGAACGGTGTCCATGTATCTGAACATAGGGATCGGCGGTCTTCGGGTGCAACCGTGCGGAGCCGGTACGTGTTGACTATCTTCCGGCTCGGCATGCGCAGGTCCATCCTTCAAGGTGTCCGTCATATGAGCTTCCGAAGAAACCATGGTCTCTCCGGCCGTAGGCTTGGATCCGGGATCGTCGGTCTCGTCTTCCTGTCCGCGCCGGTGCCGGAGGTGCGCGCGCAGGACGGTCCGGGGCAGCCCGACGCGGCCGAGGCGCCGCCCGCTCCGCTGGAGGGCCTTGCGGTCCGCGCGGCGCAGGCTCCCGCCATCGATGGAGTCTTGGACGATGCGGCGTGGGACGGGGTTCCGGTGATGACGGACTTCATCCAGCGCGAGCCCTTCGACGGGCAGCCGGCGTCCGAGCGCACCGAGGTGCGCATGGTGTTCGACAACGAGGCCATCTACGTCGGGGTGTGGGCCCTCGACGAGGATCCGGCGGGGATCATCCCCGGGGACCGGATCCGGGACACCGAGGTGTCCGAGGCCGACCACGTTCTGCTCGCCTTCGACACCTACCGCGACTACCAGAACGCCTTCGTGTTCGGGACGACGCCGGCGGGGATCGAGTACGACGGACAGGTCGCCAACGAGGGCCGCGGCGGCGGTTTCTTCCTCGGGGGCGGCTTCAACACGCAGCGCCGCATGCAATCCGGCGCCGGCGGAGGCTTCAACAAGAACTGGGATGGCTCCTGGAACGTTGCGACGAGCCGCGACGACGAGGGGTGGTACGCCGAGTTCCGGATTCCCTTCAACACCCTGCGCTACGGGACGGACTCGACTTGGGGCTTCAACGTCTCCCGTCAGATCCGGCGCCGGAACGAGGAGTCCTTCTGGTCCGCGGTCCCCCGCGAGTTCAACCTCTACCGGCTCAACTACGCGGGTCACCTGACCGGACTCGAGCTTCCCTTCCGGCGCCTCGGCTCGCTCACGCCGTACATGCTGGGATCGACGGCGAGAGACTACGCGGGCGGACAGACGGCGTTCGACCGGAACTACGAGTTCGGCGGCGAGGCCAAGCTCCAGTTGACGCGGGGAGTGACGCTCGACGCGACGTACAATACGGACTTCGCGCAGGTGGAGGTGGACGACCAGCAGGTCAACCTGACGCGCTTCAGCCTCCTCTTCCCTGAAAAGCGCCCCTTCTTCCTCGAGAACGCGGGCTTCTTCACGGTCGGGGGGGGTGGAGCGGATCTCTTCTTCAGCCGGCGCATCGGCATCGCCAACGGCCGGCAGGTTCCGATCACCGGCGGCGCCCGCGTCTCCGGGCGCGCGGCCGGCTTCAACGTCGGGATGCTGCACATCGGGACCGACGGGATCGAGGGTGTCCAGGACGCGAACGCGTACTCGGTGGCGCGCGTGGCGCGCGAGCTGCCGAACCGGTCGCGGGTCGGCGCCGCCTTCATCAACCGCGACGGGAGCGGTGTCGGCGACTACAACCGGACCTACGCCTTGGATGGACAGCTGGGGCTGGGGGAGGCGTGGACGTTGACGGCGTGGGGGGCGAGGACGGAGACGCCCGGCCTGACGAGCGCGGACCAGGCGTTCGACGCCACCTTCGGTCTCACGACCAGAAAGTGGCGGGGGAACGTCCAGTATCAGCACTTCGGCGAGAACTTCAACCCCGAAGTGGGCTTCCTGCGGCGGACGGGGCACCGGTACTACCAAGTCTTTCTGATGTACAACATCCATCCGGACGAGACCTTCCGGGAGATCCGCCCGCACGTCTCCTACTTCACCTTCCGGAGCGACAAGACGGGGGTGGTGCAGGGGTTCGAGGAGTCGGCGCGGCTCCACATCGACACGCACTGGGAGTTCAACGACGGGATGGAGGCCCACACCGGCGTCAACTGGGTCCGCGAGGGGCTGTACGAACCCTTCACGATCTTCGGAACGGACGTCACCGTGCCCACCGGAACGTACGATGGGTGGGAAACGCAACTGCGCTTCTGGACGAACGAATCGGCAAAGGTCTCCTTCCGCAGCGGGGCGAACATCGGCTCCTTCCTGTCGGGGTCGCGCCGCAGCGTGAACGGGACGTTGACCGTGCGGCCGGGTTCCTCGTTCAGTACGTCGCTCCGGCTCGACTACAACAACGTCACGCTGGAGCACGGGGACTTCGTCACGACGCTGGCCGGGGTGAATCTCGGCTACTTCCTTACGCCCCGGATCTACCTGCAGTCGCTCGTCCAGTACTCGACGCAGCTCGACACCTTTTCCGCCAACGTGCGGTTCGGGTGGCTCAACACGGCGGGGACCGGCCTGTTCATCGTCTACAACGACATCCGGGGGATCCAGGATCTGCGCGGACCGCAGGGCCGTTCGCTGATCATCAAGTACAGTCGGCAGTTCAACGTCCTCGGTGGCTGATCCGTCCGAGTCGGCGGAGAACTCCGGGCGCTTGCGGCTCCTCTTCGTCTGCGTGGAGAACTCCTGCCGGAGCCAGATGGCGGAGGCGTTCGCCCGCATGCTGGCGGGTGACGGCGTGCAGGCGTCGAGCGGGGGCTCGCGGCCCTCGGGCGTCGTGAACCCTCGGGCGATCGAATCCATGGCGGAGGTGGGCTACGATCTCGGCGTCCACCGGTCGGCGGGGTTGGACGAGGTGCCGCCCGGGCCGTTCGATGCGGTCGTCACCATGGGTTGCGGCGACGCGTGTCCGTACGTGCCGGCGCGGCGGCGGGAGGAGTGGGAGGTGCGAGACCCGAAGGAGCTGCCGCCGGCGGAGTTCCGCGCCGTCCGGGACGACATTCGCCGGCGGGTGGCCGCGTTGCTGGCGGACCTCGGCGTGGCGCCCGGGGCGATGGCGGCGGGTGCCGGAGGGCCTCCGGGGGCATGAGCGGGCCGGACAGGTCGGTCGTGATCGTGGCCGGCGGCCGTTCCCGCCGCCTCGGGCGCGATAAGCCGCTCGTCGAGATCGGCGGTCGTACCGTGCTGTCGCGGATCCTGGAAGCCACGGCGCAGTTCGCGGATGCGGTATTGGCGGTGCGCGAGGTTCCGCCCTTCCGGCGCGCGCTCGTTGCGGAAGGCTGGGAGCTTGGCGCGCCAGGCGCGGATCGGCCCGGCGCGGCAAGCACGGATCCGCCCGGCGTGGAAGGCGCGGACCCGCCCGGCTCGGTCGCGCTCCGCAGCCCGCAGGGCCGCGCCCTCCTTGTCGTGCCCGACCCGGTGCCCGACCTCGGCCCGCTCGCCGGCGTGGCCTCCGGGCTGGACGCGGCGCGGGGAGCCATCTGCGTCGTGCTGGCGGGCGACCTTCCCTTCGTCACGGCGGATCTCGTCGACCGTCTGAGCCGCGAACTCGCGAGCGATGCGGAGCTGGACGCCGTCGTGCCGCACGCGCGCGGCGGTGCCCAGCCGCTGTGCGCCGCCTATCGGCGGGAAGTCGGCCGGCTGGCCACGCGGCTCGTGGCGCGCCCCGCCGCGTCCGGCGACCCGTCTCCCTCGATGATGAGCTTCTTGGAGCGGCTGCGGGTGCGAACGGTCACGGCGGAACAACTGGCCCCCATCGGCGACCTCGAGGCGATGGTCCGCGGCGTGGACAGCCGCGCCGACCTGGACTGGGCCGCGCGGCGCGCCGCTCGAACGCAACGGGGTCTCGCCACGGGCCGATAGGTGTGGCGGCGCGCTACAAGCTGGCCGCCACCTCTCCGAGGGCGGCCACGGCGTCGTCCAGTTGCCGGTCGCTGAGATAGGGGGCCGGGCCCAGCCGCAGCAGGTCGTCGCGGTAGTCCGTCGCCACGCCTCGGGCCGCGAGCGCCTCGTGGAAGTCGTGCGCCCGCGGCGTCCGCAGCGCGAGAAAGGCGCCCACCGCCTCGGGCGGCGTCTCCCGGTCGCGGTCCATGAGCCCGGGGTCCGCGTCGAGCCCGTCGAACCCTCGCGCGAGACGGTCCACCTGGTGCCGGCTCACCGCGCGCAGCAACTCCGGAACAAGTCCCCGCTCCCGGAAGAAGTCGAACACCTCGGCCGCCCGGTAGTGGCTCGTCGGATCGTAGGTGCTGCCCGCGAACCGCTCGGCCCCCGGTCCGTACCTCACGCGCCGGGCGTCCTCCCCCCCGTGCAGCGCCGAGAACTCCGCGAACCACCCCGTGACGGCGGGTCGCAGTCGACAGTTCGGAGGTACCCGCAGGAAGCAGTTCCCCTCGCCGAGCTGGCAGTACTTGTACCCGCCCCCCACGACGAACGCGCCGTCGAGCCCCAAGCTGGAGAGATCGAAGGGGATCGCGTTCAGCGCGTGATACGCGTCCACGAGGAGGTGCGCCCCCACCCGTTCGCAGCGTTCCGCAACGCCGTCGAGCCCGCCGACGATACGGGCGTCGCGGTAGAGGACGGCGGAGACCAGGACGCCCGCCGTCTCGTCGTCCGTCGCGAGACGGAGCCGTTCGGAGAGCGAGTCGATCGGGTCCACGGGCACGCGGTCGATGGTCAGTCCCTCCTCCTCCAAGCGGTCGAGCTGGCGCCGGATGGAGTGGAACTCTCCCGCCGTCGTCACGAGCCGCCGTCGCGCGCGCAGGGGCAGGGCGGAGAGAAAGCGGACCACGAGTTCGTGCGTGTTCGAACCGAGCGCGTAGTCCCCCTCGTCCGGGCGCTCCGGGCGTCCGAGGAGTTCGGCATATCCGGCGCGGACCCGGTTCCCGCGGGCGAACGCCTCCTCCCACTTCCCGTCCACCAGACGGGCCGCGTCCTCCCACGCCCGGAGCTGTCCCTCGAAACCGCAGTCGGGCCACGCCTGGTGCGAATGTCCCGTGAGGAGCAGCCGCTCCGCGACCCGGAAGCGGGCATAGTGCGGGGCGAGCGCGTTCGGCTCCCGGTACAGATCCTCCGCCGCGATGCCCGTCACAGGTCCGTGCGGATCGCCCACAGGTCGGGAAACACGGGGCGGTTCAGCGACTTCCGGAGATAGGCGGTGCCGGAGGTCCGGCCGGTCCCGGGCCGCGCCCCGATCGTGCGCTCCACCATCTTCACATGCCGGTAGCGCCACTCCTGGAGTCCCTCGTCGAGATCCACAAACCGCTCGCACAGTTGGACGAGTCGCGGATCTTCCCGGTAGAGCCGGGTGAGGGCGGCCCGCACGCCCGCCGATGGCTCGGTCGGCGCCGTGACGTCTCGCTCCATGTCCGCCGCCGGGATCGCGTACCCGCGCGCGCGGAGGAAGCAAAGGAAGGCGGCCCACAGCGACGGCTCCCCGTAGCGGGCTTCGAGTCGCCGGCGCGCGTCGCTTCCATCCGGGTAGCGGTCGAATACGTCCCTCCGCTTGTGGCCGAGAATGAATTCAAGTTCGCGGAACTGGTACGACTGCAGGCCGCTCGCCTCCTCCAGCCGTTGCCGGAAGGCGAGGAACTCCAGCGGACGCATCGTCTCCAGGATGTCCAGTTGGGCGACTTGGACCTTCAGGATCGTGAGGATGCGTTCCATCGTATGAAGGAGCCGCGGCATGTCGTCCGCACCCATCCGGTCGCGTGCGAACTCGAGTTCGTGCAGGAGCTGCTTGAACCACAGCTCGTACACCTGATGGATGATGATGAACAGCATCTCATCGTGTTCGCGGTCCCCGTCCACGCCCGACTGCTCCACTTGGAGCGACAGCAACTCGTCCAAGTGCAGGTATCCGGAATAGGTCAGGTATTTTTTCTGCGCCATGAATCCCCCTCCGGCGGCCCGTCTCGGGATACCCGCGTCCTCAGTACCCCCACTCGAATCTCGGCGTGTAGGCGTCCAGCGACGAATACTGCGGTGGCCAGGGGATCGGTGCCCCCGAAGCGTAGGCTGCGTGCCGGGTCCAGTATGGGTCCCAGAGGTGTGCGCGGGCGAGACAGCAGAGGTCCGCGCGCCCCGCCGCGAGGATCGTGTTCACGTCCATGAAGGAGGAGATGTTGCCCACGGCCATGGTCGCGATCCCCACTTCGTGCCGGATGCGGTCCGAGAAGGGGGTCTGGTACTGCCGGCCGTAGGCGGGCTCCTGCCAGGGGACGGTCTGCCCCGCCGAGACATCGATGATGTCCACGCCCGCCTCCTTCAAGCGGTGCGCGACCTCGACGGCGCCGTCGGCCGTCATCCCGCCCTCCGCCCAGTCCACCGCGGAGATGCGGACGGACATCGGCTTCTCCGGCGGCCACGCGGATCGTACCGTCCCGAGAACCTCGAGCGGGAAACGAAGCCGTCCGTCCACGTCTCCCCCATACTCGTCCTCGCGGAGGTTCGTGAGAGGAGAGATGAAACCGGCCAGCAGGTAGCCGTGCGCGAAGTGGATCTCCAGCAGGTCGAACCCGGCCTCCTCCGACATCTCCGCCGCGCGGCGGAATTCCGCCGTCACCCGATCCATGTCCCGCCGCGTCATTTGGCGCGGAACCGGGCTGTGTTCGAACCACGGTACGGGGGAGGCGGCCATCACCGGCCAGCCATCCCCTGCAAGCGGTTCGTTGTCGCCCTCCCAGGACAGCCGCGTGGAGGCCTTCCGGCCCGCGTGGCCGAGTTGCATGCCGATCGCCGCGTCGGAGTGTCGATGCACGAAATCGACGATCCGCTTCCACGCACCCACATGGGCGGGAGCGTACATTCCCGCGCAGCCTAGGGAGATGCGGCCTTCCCGGCTCACGTCCGTCATCTCCGACATCACGAGTCCGGCTCCGCCGATCGCCCGGCTGCCGAGGTTTACGAGGTGCCAGTCGTCCGGCGTCCCGTCCTCCGCCGAATACTGGCACATGGCCGAGACGACGACCCGGTTTCTCAACTCAAGCCCGCGGAGCCGGAACGGGGCGAGGAGCGGGGGCGGAGCCGGGCCGCGCCCCACGCTCCCGCGCGGAGGTGTTCGCTCCCCCGCCCCCGCCGCCGGGTCGGCCGCGTCCACCGGGTCGGCCGCGTCCGCCGCCTCCGCCCGCGCCACCGGGTCGGCCGCGTCCGCCGCCTCCGCCCGCGCCGCGGGGTCGGCCGCGTCCGCCGCCTCCGCCGCGGCCCGCTCGGCGAACCAGCGATCGACGCGCGCGGTGAACTCCGGGTCGCGCAGGGCGAGGTTGGAGTGGGTGATGCGGAGGCTGCGCGTGATGAGGTTGAAGGCGAACTGCAGGGGTTCCGTCTCCAGGAAGCGCTCGGTGCCCTCGAACCATTCGAGACTCGCTTGGGCGGCCCTCTGCACGCTCTCGACCTCGGGGCGGCGGGCCGTCTCGTAGGCCTCCAGAGCGGGAGCGACGACGAGATCATGGGCGAGAAGCGACTCGTGGAGCGAGATCGCGTCGATCATCGCGAGCCGGGTCCCCGATCCGATGGAGAAGTGGGCCGAATGCGCGGCGTCGCCGACCAGCACGATGTGGCCGTGGCGCCACGACCGGTTCCGGACGGTCGGGAAGCCGCGCCAGATCGAGCGGTTTGCGACGAGCCGATGGGAATCCAGTTCCTCGCGGAAGGTGTCCTCGAGGAAGGCGACGGTCTCCTCTTCGGAGGCGGCGTCCATGCCGGCGGCTTCCCACGTCGCCTCGGTCGCCTCGACGATGAAGGTGGAGACGGCCTCCTCGCCGGCGTCGCCGGGCCGGTACTGATACGCGTGCACGCGCCACAGCCCGTGTTCGGTCTCCCGAAAATAGAACGTGAAGGCGGGGAAGGACTTCGTCGTGCCGAGCCACACGAACCGGTTCGGACGAAGATCGACGCGGGGGCCGAACGCGGCGGCGTACCGGTCCCGCATGCGGCTGTTCACTCCATCGGCGGCGAGCACGAGATCGGCGCCGGCGTACGCCTCCTCCGACTCGACTTCCACGCCGCACCGCAGATCGACGCCGAGTTCGCGCGCTCGCGACTCCAGGATCTCGAGGAGGGCCGTGCGGGCGAGGCCGCTGAAGCCGTGTCCGGTCGAGGTGAGCCGGTGGCCCCGGTAGTGGATGTCGATGTCGTCCCAGTGGTGGAAGGACCGCGCGATCGCCTCGTAACTCTCGAGGTCCGCGGCGGCGAGTTCCTCCAGCGTGGCGTCGGAGAACACGACGCCGAAGCCGTAGGTGTCGCCGGGGCGGTTGCGTTCGAAGACGATGACATCGTGCGCCGGATCCGAGCGCTTCATCAGGATCGCGAAGTACAGGCCGGCTGGCCCGCCTCCGACGCAGACGATCCTCAGGGGTCGCTCTCGCCGCGCGCGGCGTCGAACAGATGACGCGCGATGATGAGGCGCTGAATCTCGGTGGCGCCCTCGTAGATGCGGAGCGCCCTCACGGAGCGGTAGAGCCGGTCGACCGGGTGGTCCGCGAGCACGCCGCGTCCGCCGAGAACCTGCACGGCGTCGTCCACCACGCACTGCGCGATCTCGGTCGCGAAGGACTTTGCCATGGCGGCTTCGAGGTCCGTGCGATCCGCGCCGCCGTCGCGCTCCCAGGCCGCTCGATACACGAGGAGCCGGGCGGCGGTAAGGTCGGTCCCCATGCGCCCCACCTTCTCCTGCGTGATCTGAAAATCCGCCAGCGCCCGCCCGAACTGCCGGCGCGAGAGGGCGTGGTGCAGCGCCTCGTGCAGCGCGCGGCCCGCCATCCCGCAGGCGGCGGCCCCCACGGTGGGGCGCAGGCGGTCGAGCGTGGCGAGCCCGAGCTTGTACCCCTCGCCCTCGTCTCCGACGCGGGCCGCGGCCGGCAGCCGGCAGTCCTCGAGCGCGATCTCCCCCAGCGGGTGGGGGTCGGCCATCAGAAGCGGCCGCACGAAGCGGAAGCCCTTGGTATCGGCGGGGAGGAGGAAGGCGGAGATCCCCGCCACGCCCTCGCCCGGGTCGGTGACCGCAAACAGGAGATAGAAGTCCGCGATCCCCGCGTTGGAGATGAAGGTCTTCACGCCGTTGAGGACGTAATCGTTCCCGTCCCGGACGGCGGTCGTGCGCATGGCGGCCACGTCGGACCCCGCCTCCGGCTCGCTCATCGCGAAAGCCGCCACGGCCCGCCCGCGGATGGCGCGGTCGAGCCACAGCCGCCGTTGCCTCTCGTCGCCGGCCAGCGCGATCGGGGTCGAGCCCAACGCCTGGAGAGCGAACATCGCGTCCGCGAGCGGCGAGTAGAAGGCCAGCGTCTCGCGCGTCACGGAGCAGGCCCGGAAGTCCTGTCGGGCGATCGCCTTCAACCAGCCGCCCCGCCCCAGGGACGCGCAGATCTCCCGCGCGTAGCGGCGGGCGAGGTCGTCGTCGTCCCGATGCGCGTGTTCGGCGAACTCCGACGCCGCGTAGCGCCCGAGCCTCTCCCCGAGTTCGAGGTGCTGCGCGTCGAGAAAGGCGCGGACGGGATGGAGGTCGATCACGAGAACACCGCGGCCCGCTTCTCGACGAAGGCGCGGAAGCCCTCGCGGAAGTTCGGGTCCTCCATGCAGGCGGCCTGCAGGCGGGCCTCCTCGTCGAGCGCGTCGAGCAACGTCATGTGAGCCTCCCTCTCCAGGGCGTGCTTGGTGACGGAAAGGGCGGAGGAGGGTCCCGCCGCCAGCCGCGCCGCCCACTCCGTCCCGGTGTCGAGAGCCTCTCCATCGGGCACGACCCGATGATATAGTCCGAGACGGAGGGCCTCGCGCGCGTCGAGAAAATCACCCGTCATCAGAAGTTCCGTCGCCCGCCCCAGACCGATGATGCGCGGCAGGAGCCAAGCGATCCCCATGTCGGCGCCGGAGAGCCCGACCCGCGTGAACAGGTAGGCGATCTTGGCGGATTCCGCCGCGATCCGCACATCGCAGGCCGTCGCGATCACGGCCCCGGCCCCCGCCACGGTGCCGTTGAGGGCGCCGACGACGGGTCGGCCACACTCCCGCATGGCGGCGATCAGGTCGCACGTCATCCGCGTGAAGTCCAACAACTCCGCGGCGTCCATCTCGAGGAGCGGCCCGATGATGTCGCGCACATCCCCGCCCGTGCAGAAGGCGGGGCCGGCCCCCGTAATGACGATCGCGCGGACCCCCGCTTCCCGGTCGAGCGCGCGGAAGGTATTCCGGAGTTCGTCGTACACCTCGAAGGTGAGGGCATTGCGCCGTTCGGGACGGTTCAGCGTGATCGTCGCGACGGAGGTCGCGGCTTCGACCTCGTACAGGAATGAACTCGGATTCAGCGGCACGGCGGGCTTCCCTCCACGGAGCGATGCGGGGTCACGGCAGGATGGCGGTCGCCTCGATCTCGACCTGCGCGCCGGCGTCGACGAGCCCGCTGACCTCGACGAGCGCGATGGCGGGATAGTGCCGGCCCAGCCGGTCGCGCCACGCCGCCCCCAGCTCGGAACGAGCCTCCTGGTAGACGGCGAGATCCGTAACGTAGATCGTCATCCGTCCAATGTGCGAGGGCTCCCCGCCCGCCGCCCGCACGACCGCCAGCACGCGATCGAGTGCGAGCGCGAACTGCGCTGCGAAGTCCGGAGTCTGGACGTGTCCGTCCGCTCCGCCGGCGGTCTGCCCGGCGACGAAGAGCGCGCGCCCGCCGGGAGGAGCGAGGAGTCCGTGATTCCAGCCCCGCGGCACGCCGAGCGCGGCCGGGTTCAGCACCTCGAACGCGTCGGCGTCAGCGGGGGCAGCGCCGTCAGCGGGCGCATCGGCGTCAGTGCGGGCATCGGCGGCGTCAGTGCGGGCATCGGCGTCAGTGCGGGCATCGGCGTCAGTGCGGGCATCGGCGGCGACGGCGCGCGCATGAGCGGTGCCTGCGGCCCGGCGCTCGCCGTGACGCGTGGATCTCGGCGACGCCATGCTAAAGCGCCGCCGTGGCGCCGCCGTCCAGCACGACGGTCTGGCCGTTGATGCTCCGCGCCTCATCGCCACACAGGTACGCGATGGATGCCGCGACCTCCTCGGGGGCGATGAGCCGCCGCTGCGGCGTCGTCGCCAGAATCGCGTCGAGGGCCCCCGGCTCCCCCATGTCCGTTCGCTTCACGATGTTCTCGATCGTGGCGTCCGTCATCGGCGTGTCGACATAGCCGGGACAGACCGCGTTCACCGTGACCCTGCCTCCGGCCACTTCAGCCGCGGCGGAACGCGTGAGGCCGAGCAAGGCGTGCTTCGACGCGGCGTAGGCGGCGATGTAGCGCGCTCCACGCAGCCCGGCGACCGAGGCCACGTTCACGATCCGCCCCCAGCCGCGTTCCAGCATGCCGGGCAGCACGCCCTGCATGGCGAGGAGCGGGCCGGTCGCGTTGATGCGCCACAACCGCTCCCACTCCTCCGGCGCGAGTCGCACGACGGCGGCGGAACTGGCTACGCCCGCATTGTTCACGAGGATGTCCACGGCGCCGAGCCGACTTGCGGCCTCGCGGCACAGGGCCTCCACATTCGCCGGGTCCGACACGTCGCACGTCACCGCCCAGGCCTCGCCGCCACCGTCCCGCACCTCAGCCGCGACGGCCTCGATCTGCGGCGTGCTCCGCGCGGCCACGACCAGTCGGACGCCGCGGCCCGACAGCGTCCGCGCCGTCGCGGCCCCGATACCGCGCCCCCCGCCCGTGACGAGAGCGCCACGTCCGGCGAGACTCACGTTTGGGCTGCCGGGATCGACCGCGTCACGATCGCTTCTCCTCTCCCATGGCTTCTCCCAAGGCTTCTCCCAGGGCTTCCATCACCGCCTCCGCGAGGATGGCGCCGAGCGTCTCAATCGTAGCACGTCCCTCTTCCGCCGTCGCCTGCGAGGGGTAGCCGAAATAGGCGCGCGTCCCTCCCGCCGCCGCGAAGTCTCCCATCCCGGCCCGGATCGCGGCGGAGAGCGAGACGGGATGGTCCTCCAGTTCGCGCATGATGTCCTCGCGCACGCGCCCGGGGTCGCGGGCGAGGAGGATCGAACCCTCGTACTGCCCGGCATGACAGGCCCCGCTCCGGAACTCCTCGGTGAGCCGGCTTCCCCACGGCCGGCGCGTCACATCCGGAAACACGACGCGAAAGGAGCCACGCCCGCCGACCGCCGCCGCGGCGTGAAGCGCCTCGAGGTTGGCGGGGTCGAAGTGCGCGTTCGCGATCGCCAGGGTGGCGATCCCGGTCCGGCGCAGGCTGGCGACGATGTCGGCGAGGAAGGCGGTGAGCGTCGCGGCCCCGATATCGATCGTACCGGGGAACTTGGCGGAGAAGGCGGCAGGCGTGTACCGGAGGCCGTCGAGGAGCACGATCTCCACACCCAGAGCCGAGAGTCGTCGCGCGCCGGCTTCCGCCATCGCCTCCGCGATGGTGACGTCGGTGTCGAGGGGCAGGTGCGGGCCGTGCGCCTCGGTCGCTCCCACCGGCAGGATCGCCACCGTTCGATCGAGGTCGAGCGCCCCGACCTCCTCCCAGGTGAGGTCCGAAAGCCTGTGCAGAGTCATGGAGTCTCGCTACGCCGTGCCGGGGAGAGGCGCAAGTCCGGACGCGTTGGGCCGGTTGTAGAGCCGCCGGGCCGCGCATACCGTTCGACCCCGGACGGACCGAACGGACCCCCGCCGCTGGAGCCCGATGCGAGACGACGCGCCGCAGCCGATCTTCGATCCGCCCGAGCGCTTCAACATCGCCGAATACTTCCTGGGCGACCGCATTCGGGAGGGACGGGGCGGCCGCCGCGCGCTCGTCACGGACGGCGGCGAGAAGAGCTACGCGGAAGTCGAAGCGCTGGCGAACCGCTACGGCCACCTCCTGCGCGGCGCCGGCGTGCGGCCGGAGGAGCGGGTCCTCATCGCGCTCCCGGACGGACCGGACTTCGTCGGCGCCCTCTTCGGCGCGCTGCGCATCGGCGCCGTGGGCGTCATGCTGAACCCGTACCTCCGCCGTGACGAGATTTCCTACTTCCTTCGTTACACGCGCGGCGCCGTCCTCCTCGTGGATTCCGGCTGCGCGCCCTTCTTTCGCGAGGCGATGCCGGCGGCTCCGGCAGCCGAGACGGTTGGGGAAGCCGGGATCGCTTGGAGCGAGGTACCCTCCGCGCCGCGCGAGACCCTCGTCGTGGACGACGCCGCCTTCGTCGAGCGGCTGCGCGCCCAGCCGACGACGCTGAAACCTTGGCCGACCCACCGGGACGACCCCGCGCTCTGGCTGTTCAGCGGCGGGACGACCGGCCGCCCGAAGGGCGTCGTTCAAACGCACGCCTCGTTCGCGAACACAACCGAGTGTTACGGCAAGCGGGTGCTGGGCCTGACGGAAGACGACATCACGCTCTCCGTCCCCAAGCTGTTCTTCGGGTACGCCACCGGATCCAATCTCTTCTTCCCCTTCTCGGTCGGCGCGACCGCCGCCCTCTTCCCCGAGCGCTGCACTCCGGACGTCCTGTTCGAGAGGATCGCACGGTTCCGCCCGACCGTGCTCGTCAACGTCCCCACCATGATCCGGCTCATGGTGGCGCACCCGGACGCCGCCGCGAGCGATCTCTCGTGCCTTCGTCTCGCGACCTCGGCGGGAGAGGCGCTTCCGCCGGAACTTCACCGGCGCTGGCGCGACCGCTGGGGGGTGACGCTTCTCGACGGCCTGGGGACGGCGGAGATGTGGCACATCTTTCTCAGCAACCGCCCGGACGAGGTGTATCCGGGAACGCTGGGGCGGGCCGTTTCGGGTTTCGAGGTGCGGGTTTGCGACGACGAGGGCCGAGAGCTTCCGGATGGCGAAGTGGGTTGGCTCTGGGTCCGCGGAGGGTCGCGGGCGCTGGGGTACTGGCAGCGGGCGCGGGCGACGGCCGACGCCTTCCGAGGCGAGTGGTACGTGTCGGGCGACATGATCGTGCGTGACGAACGCGGCTTGTTCCGCTACTGCGGCCGCGGCGACGACATGCTCAAGGTCAGGGGGAAGTGGCTTTCCCCCGGCGAAGTGGAGGACTGTCTGCTGCGGCACGCCGCCGTGGCGGAGGCGGCCGTCGTCGGCGTGCCGACCCCCGAGGGTCTCGTGGAGCCGGTCGCCTGGGTCGTCCCGACGAAACCGTCCGCCGGGCGGGCCGCCGGGCGGGCCGGCGGGCTTGCGGAGGGACTCAGGGAGTTCGTCGCTTCGCGGCTGCCCACCTACAAGACGCCCGCCGCCGTTCATCTCGTGGCGGAGCTGCCCCGCACGCACCTGGGGAAGGTCGACCGCGCCGCGCTCCGCGACCGACCCCGGCGGCAAGACCGGGCGGCGTCCTCCTAGTAGCTCAGCTCGGCACCACCACGGTCCCGTTCCGCGGACCGAAGACCTTAGCTGGCTCGGCTAGCGCTTAGCGCCGCCGGCCGTCGAGAGGCGCCATGACGAGTCCGCTCCGGATCTTGGGCTCGAACCAGGTCGACTTGGGGGGCATCATCCGCCGCTGCCGGCACACCGCGCCGAACTGACGCATCGTCACGGCGGGCAGGGTGACGGCAAGGTCCGCCCGCCCGCGGTCCACTTCGGCCTGGAGCCACGCCGCATCCTTGTTCGCGCCCACGAACGTGAGCCGATCGTCCGCCGCGTCGGCTATCCCGAGGTCGGCGAAGAGCGTCCGCTGCACGATGTCGTGGTCGATGGAGGCGGCGGCATCGGTCGCGTCCACCACACCGCTCCGCGGCGTCGCCCGCCTCCAGCCGCGCCCCGGCGCATAGACGCCGATCACGTGGGTCTCGCGAGGCTGGAAGGGTTCGTCGTCGGCGGGCGCAACTTGGAAGGAGCGCGCCAGCGCCGCGTCGACCGCGGTCGCGTCGCGTTCGCCGGGGAGCCGGACCAGCCGGTTGTAGGGGGAGATCCCCATCCGGTCCGCCGGAAAGAACACCGCGAGGAAGGACTCGTACCCGAGCATTGCGGCGGCCGCGCTCCGGTGGTTGCCATCGGCCACGTACGCCTCGGGCTCGGCGGCCAGCAATCGTTGCAGGCGCGCGATGGCCCCCGGTTCCGCGGCGAGCCAGATGCGGTGGATCGTACCCCCCGCGCCCTCCGCCTCGAAGTCGGGTTCGGTTCCGTCCGCGTGGCGCTCGAGCGCCGCCGCGAACGCCCCCGACTCGTCCGGCACCGCGTTGTTCACGGTCCCGATGATGGCGCCCGTCGCCTCGATGAGTCGGGCCCGTCCCCTCGCCTTGGGCGGGCGCACCCCCTCGTTGCGGATGATCGGCCCGGCCGGCGTGTCCTCCGTCCGGATCTCGTCCGTGCGGGCCAACCCGCCCAGACCGATCTGCCGCACGCCGGGACGCCGGGGGTCGACGATCTCGTACAGGTACAGGATCCGCTTCGCCTCGCGGGTGAGGGGCGAGGCGCCCAGCCGCCTAAAGTTGCGGCGCGCGACTTCCAGCGACGCCTCCGAGTCTCCCGGCAGAATCTCGGCCGGGCTGTCGACCGCGCAGTGCGCCATCGTAACGCTGAGGACGGAGTCGGGTGCGCGCCGAATGGCCTCCCAGATCTCCGCGTCCCCCTGGAATTCGTCGTAGTTCGGCGCCGAGACGCGGCGGGCGGCGGTGGAGTCGACGGGGACGAGCGCGCGCGGGAGAGGGCGTATCGTGAGCATGAGGCGAGGAACTCGTGTTTGGGGTGGGGGACGGTTGGAGCCAGGGACGGCTCGGCGACAAGCCTGCCGAGCCGGACGGTGCGGCGCAACGTCCGGCGCGCACGCGCGGGGGTTGCCGTATTCTCCCCCCGGCGGTTTCATGAGAGGCGAGCCGGCGAGCTGCAGACGCTCATCCAGCGGACGAGCGCGTGCGCTCGGGCAGCAGGCGCATGGCCGCGGACGGTCCGCGCGGGCGACCGGCCACCAGGAAGGTTGGAGGTAAGATGGGACTCTTCACGGCCCGGATTCGGGCGCGAGGCATCGGGCGGGCGATGGCGGTCGCCGCCCTGTCGGTCGCCGTCACGGGGTGCGAGCGGGACAACAACCCGTACGGGCCCGCGTACCGAACCGTCCATCACACCATCATCGGCGCCTACAGGCCCCTCGAACTCCTCCGGCGCGAGGTGCCGCACCTTCCCGACGACTTCGAACCCCTCCCCCCCGGTTCCGATGTCCGTCTCGTCTTCGGATCGATCCAGAACCTGAGTTCGCGGATCACGTTGACCGGGCTTGGGCCGGGCGGTACGACCCTGGACACCCGGCGCTACGGTTCATGGGAGTACGACGTCGATCGGCGACGAATCACGATGAAAATCGACCCCACCGCGACGAGCGACGGGTTCGAGACGGTGCTCCAAGTCACGCTTCTTGATCGCTGGGTCCGCATACGGGGCGTCGCCGAGATCGGCGGCCAGCTCGTGCCCCTGGATCTCGGCAAGTCGCTTGTCGAACCTGCCGAGGGCGGCGGGGGAGGTGGGCCGGCCAACCGGGTCTCGGCGCGGTAGGGCATACGGCGGCCCCCCTCGGTGGCGAAGAAGGCGAAGGCGCGGCCGCAGACCGCGCGCGGCATCGAACTGACGGCGTTCCGGGTCGCGGACACCGCCCTCGAGATCGCGACGGGCGACCAGCGTCGCGAGTGGATGGACGAAACGCCCGACCGCTTCGCCTACCGCTGCCTGCCGCTCCTCCTCGCGAACCAGGCCGGCTGGGATCTGCTCTGCCCCACGCGGTTCTGGCTGCGCTGGGACGGCGGGGCCAAGCTGGAGTCCATCCGCTTTCGCTGGGAGGACGAGCCACACCCCGCCATCGCCAGCCATTTCGGGAGCGGAGTCCTGACGTTCACGCCCGGTTATCTGTTCCGCACCACGAAGGGCCACAACCTCTGGGCGCGAGGTTGCCCCAACCTTCCGAAGGACGGCATCGTCCCGCTCGACGGGATCATCGAGACCGACTGGGCCCCCTTCTCGTTCACCATGAATTGGAAGGTCACGCGGCCCAAGCACTGGATCCGCTTCGACGAGGGAGAGCCGATCTGCCGGATCGTCCCCACGCCGCGACACTATCTCGAGAACGTGCGCCCTCGCACGCGAGAGCTGTGGGACGACAAGCTCATCGCGAAGCAGTACACGGCGTGGAACGAGTCCCGGGCGCAGTTCATCGACGACCTCCACGCCCACGAGGAGGAGGCGGTTCAAGAGGGCTGGCAGCGGACGTACATTCGCGGCCAGAACATGCGCGGCGTGCGGATGCGGGACCACCAGACGAAGCTCCGCCTGCGCGATTTTCTCTCTGTAGGAAAATAGCCGCGTCCCGCCCGGCGCATGGACAACTGCGGATTCCCCATGTATTCTGGGCTCCGGAACATGCGAACCGGATCAGGTTCGCCGGTATTGTGGTCGGCATGTGCGGCAAGCCCGTACTCTCGGCGACACCCACACCTTCAGGAGCACGGGCATGCGCAGAAGTGGCACGGTCAAGTGGTTCAACGATCAGAAGGGCTTCGGGTTCATCGCGCTCGACGATGGTTCCGCGGAGGTCTTCGTTCACCACACGGCGATCCAGGCGGATGGTTTTCGGAGTCTGGCGGAAGGTGAGAAGGTCGAACTCGATGTCGTCGATGGACCGAAGGGTCCCAAAGCCGAGAACGTGGTCAAGCAGGCCTATTGATCCGCCGGCAGATCGCGCGTCGGGTAGGAAGAAGAGCGAAGGGAGAGGGGCGTCCGGGACGGGACGCCCCCGTGTCTTTGGGGTTCCGTGCGACCCTCCCCATTGCCGGATCCGCCGGTCCGGTGTCCGCTTGATCAGCTTGAAGGTGTGATCGTCGCGTAACATCCAGCGCCGGGAGGGAATCATGGAGATCGACCGAAGAAGGTTCCTCGCATCCGTTGGTGCCGGTGCCCTCGCGGTCATGACGCCGGAGGACAAGGCGGAGGCTCTGGAGCACTACATGTGCGATCTCCTCGACGGCGAGGGTCCGGGTCACGTCCACGACCATCATCATCACCACGGCCCCGTTCCGCGGACCGAAGACCTCGACCCGCGGCTCCTCGACGAGAACGAGTTGCTGGCGGAGGCCGCGGAGGCCGAAGCCGAATTCGCGGATGAGGACCACCACGACGATCACGCCGCGGGGCAGGAGGTCCGTCCCCCCCGCGGAACCGGCAACCTGTTCAGACCCACCGACGAGGTTCTCGCACCCCTGCCCGCGAATCCCACGCTGGAGGATTTCTTCCGCCTGAGGTTCTGGCCCGCCCGGCATGTCCTGCAGAGCGCGACTCACGCGTTGAATGACGGGCAGCCCGAGGAGAACGTCCTCGCCGGCCTGCTCCACGACACCGTGCAAAACCTGATCAAGGTGGATCATGGCTGGTGGGGCGCGCAGCTCTACGAGCCGTATGTGCCCGAGTACGTGAGTTGGGGCATCCGGTATCACGGCGCGCTGCGCTTCTACCCGGACGAGGAGTACGGGTACGAATACCCCGAGCTGTACAACCGGATCTTCGGCGAGGACTACGTTCCGCCGGACTACATCAAGCAGGCGGCGGAGTACGCGAAGGGTCACCCGTTGTACGTTTCGGCCCGCATGATCTGCGTGAACGACACGTATGCCTTCCAGGATGGCATGGAGGTCTCGCTGGATCCATTCATCGACATCATCGGGCGCCACTTCAAGCAGCCGAAGGAGGGCCTCGGGTACGACAACAGTCCGGTCGCACATATGTGGAGGTCCCTCGAGATGCCTTGGGCTCCGCTCTAGGGCATCGCGGGGAAGTCCCGGGGGCCGCCGGCTCGGGCCCCCGGAGACGCAGAGTGTCGAGCCGACCCGGTTTGAAACGACCACTCAGGATTTCATACAACCAACCTCAGGAGATAACTATGCTGAAACGAGCGTCCTTGGCCCTCGCCTTTCTCGCGGCGCCCGCGCTGGCCCATGGCCAGGGGACGGTCGAGGGCAGGGTGACCAGCGGCCAGTCCGGCGCCGGTCTCAACGGTGCGAGGGTCGCGATCCCCGCGCTCGACATCTCGGTGGGCTCGGGAGCTGGCGGTGCCTACTCGATTCCCGGCGTCCCGGCGGGCGACCATGTGGTCGAGGTCCGGCTCATCGGTTACGCCATCCAGACGCAGACGGTCTCGGTCGTAAGCGGCGAGACGGCGAACCAGGACTTTGTCTTGGAGCTCCAGGCGATCAACCTTGGCGAGCTGGTGGTCGTCGGAAGCCGCGCCCAGCCGCGAACGGTAACCGAGTCGATGGTGCCGGTGGACGTGATCCCGGTGTCCGAGATCACCAGCCAGGCGGAGACGAACATCGACTTCCTCCTCCGCACTGTGGTGCCCTCCTACAACGTCCGCGTCGAGCCCATCAGCGACGCGGCCACGATCACGCGCCCGGCGAACCTGCGGGGGCTCGCGTCCGATCACACGATGGTGCTGATCAACGGGAAGCGGCGGCACCGCGGGTCGATCATCACGTGGCTCGGAGCCGGTCTCTCGGATGGGGCCCAGGGCGTCGACATCGGCTCCATTCCCGGCATCGCGCTGCGACAGGTGGAGGTTCTTCGCGACGGGGCCTCGGCGCAGTACGGGTCCGACGCCATCGCCGGCGTGATGAACTTCATCCTGAAGGACGACCGCGACGGCGGCATGATCGAGGTGAAGAGCGGCAGCTACTACGAGGGCGACGGCGACATGCTCACCGTCTCCGGCAACGTCGGCGTCCCCTTGGGGGCCACCGGCTTCGCCAACCTCAGCGTGGAATACGGGAACCAGGATCCGACCGACCGGGCCATCCAGCGCGCCGACGCCATCGCACTCCTCGCGGCCGGCAACGCCGCCGTGCGCACGCCCACGGCCCAGATCTGGGGGTCGCCCGAGGTCAACGACGACCTCAAGGTGTGGCTCAACACCGGCTACACGTTCAGCGACGACGAGCAGTTCTACGCCTTCGGAAACCTCTCCACGAAGGAAGTGGACGGAGGTTTCTTCTTCCGTAATCCGAACACGCGGGGCGCGGTGTTCAGCGGCGACGGGGGCGAGACGCTCCTCATCGGCGATGTGCTCGACGCGCAGGACGGC
Organism: Candidatus Palauibacter poriticola; assembly: GCA_012270965.1. Taxonomy (GTDB): domain Bacteria; phylum Gemmatimonadota; class Gemmatimonadetes; order Palauibacterales; family Palauibacteraceae; genus Palauibacter; species Palauibacter poriticola. The sequence continues at coordinate 23,384 of JAAXHJ010000054.1, read as the reverse complement.
GTACTCGACGGATCGGCGAACTGCCCGGTGGTCCGCATCACGAACCATGTGCCGGACCCGGTGGCGCTGGAGCAGGTCTTTGCCGACCCGAACTGCTTCTCGTTCCAGGAGATGTTCCCCGGCGGCTTCACGCCCCAGTTCGGCGGCAACGTCACGGACTGGTCCGTCGTGAGCGGCGTCAAGGGCAGCAACGGCAGCGGCTTTTCGTGGGATGCGAGCGCCAGCTTCGGCAGCCACACGGCCGACTTCTTCATCTACAACACGGTGAATGCCGCGCTGGGACCGGAGACGCCGACGCACTTCGATCCGGGTCTCTACACGCAGGAAGAATTCAACCTCAACTTCGACGTCGCGTACGAGGCCAGCGATCAGGTACACCTCGCGGGCGGGTTGGAGCGGCGGGACGAGCGCTTCGTCATCGGCCAGGGGCAGGACGAGTCGTGGAAGATCGGGCCCTACGCCGCGCAGGGCTTCAGTTCGTCCTCCAACGGCTTCCCCGGCTTCAGCCCGATCGCCGCGGGAGACTGGGACCGCCAGAACGTGGCGGTATACGGAGATGTCCAGCTGGGCGGCGGCGAAGACCCGTGGACGCTCGGCGCCGCGTTGCGCTGGGAGGACTTCTCCGACTTTGGAAGCCAGTTGACGGGGAAGGTCTCGGGCCGCCTGCAGGTCAGCGACCGGCTCGCGCTGCGCGCCGGCGGGAGCACCGGCTTCCGCGCGCCGACGCCGGGGCAGCAGAACGCCTTCAACGTGTCGACGGTGTTCGATGCGACGATCGGCGACCTCGTCAACCGCGGCACGATCCCTTCGACGTCGGCCGTGGCGGCCCTCCGAGGCGGGCGACAGCTGGAACCGGAGAAGGCGTTCAGCCTCACCGCCGGCACCGTGTTCGACGCGGATGCGTTCAAGTTGACGGTGGACTACTACCGGATCGCGATCTCGGACCGCTTCGCGCAGACGCAGACGTTCAAGCTCGAAGACGACGAGGTCGCGCGACTGCTGGGCGAGGGGATCACGAGCGCGGCGAACCTCGCCGAGTTCCGGTTCTTCACCAACGACTTCAGCACGAAGACGCAGGGGCTCGACATCGTGGCGAACTACACGCCCCCGTCGAGGGGCGGCGCGACGAGCTTCAGCGCGCTCTTCAACTACAACGGCACCTCGGTCACCGACTTCAACCCGGATGTCATCGACCAGGACCGGGTGGACCAGCTCGAGCGGTCCATCCCTTCGTGGCGGGGCTCGCTCAACGTGCTGCACACGACCGGCGGAGTACGCGGCCTCCTGCGCGGTACCTGGTACGATTCATGGGTGGACGTCGGCGGCGTGGTGATCGGCGGCGTCGAGGGCGCGGACTTCCCCGGCCGGTTCCTCGTCGACTTCGAGTTGTCAACGGACCTCACGGAGGACGCCGAGCTGACCATCGGCGCGAACAACCTGTTCGACACGTATCCGGCGGCCCAGGCTCCGGACACGGCCGACGACGTGGGTCTGCTTTATCCGGAGAGCTCGCCATTCGGCTTCAACGGCGGATACTACTACGTTCGCGTGAACTACCGGTGGTCGTGGCTGACGGGGTGAGTTCCGAAGCGTAGTCGGGCTGCATCCGGGGTCGCCGGTAGTCGAGGCCGACCCTGGAGGGTGGGATCGACCCCGGCGGGAGGCGAAGGCCGCCCCCGCCGGGGTCGTGTTTTCGTACGGAACATCATGACGCCGCATCGCGCGGCGCGGGAAGGGGGATCCGTGGAGAACCTCCGCAAGCTCCATATCGGCGGCGCGTGGGTCGAACCGTCGGTCGACGAGACGCTGGATGTGGTGAACCCGGCCACCGAGGAGGTGATTGGGGCCGTGGCGATGGGCGGGCGGGCCGACGTGGATGCCGCGGTGGCGGCCGCGGCCGCCGCCTTCGACGCCTTCTCGCGGACCAGCCGGGAAGAAAGGGTCGCGCTGCTCGAACGTATCTGCGAGGGCTACGCGGCCCGTTCGGCGGAGTTGGCCGCGACCGTCAGCGCGGAGATGGGCGCGCCGATGGCCCTGGCCACGCAGGCACAGGTCCCCTCCGGCATGGCGCACTTCCGAACCATGCTGAAGATCCTCGCGGACTTCGAATTCGAGACGGACTTGGGGACGTCGCTTCTCGTACGCGAGCCGGTGGGGGTGTGCGCCTTCATCACGCCGTGGAACTGGCCGCTGAACCAGATCGCCTGCAAGGTGGCGCCGGCGCTCGCGGCGGGCTGTACGATGGTGCTCAAACCGTCGGAGGTGGCGCCGCTCAACGCGCTGATCTTCGCGGAGATTCTGGATGAGGCCGGCGTGCCGCCGGGGGTCTTCAACCTCGTGAACGGATCCGGTCCGGTGGTGGGCGCGGCGCTGTCGTCGCACCCCGGCGTGGACATGGTCTCCTTCACGGGCTCGACGCGGGCGGGGGTGGAGGTGGCCCGAAACGCGGCGGCGACGGTGAAGCGCGTCGCGCAGGAACTGGGCGGCAAGTCGGCCAACATCATCCTGGATGACGCCGAGTTCGGGCGCGCGGTGTCCCGGGGCGTGTTCGCCGTCTGCACCAACACGGGACAGTCCTGCAATGCGCCGACGCGTATGCTCGTGCCGCATGCGCGCATGGACGAGGCCGCGGACATCGCCGCCGCGGCGGTGGGGAAGGTCGTGGTCGGCGATCCCGGCGCCGAAGGAACGACGATCGGCCCGGCGGTGTCCGGCGCGCAGTTCGACAAGATCCAGCAGCTGATCGAGCGGGGGATCGAGGAGGGTGCGCGCCTCGCGACGGGAGGGCCCGGGCGGCCGGACGGGCTGGAGCGGGGGTACTACGTTCGCCCGACGGTCTTCTCGCACGTGAACAACGAGATGGTCGTTGCGCGCGAGGAGATCTTCGGCCCGGTGCTCGTGCTCATCGGATACGAGGACGATGACGACGCGGTTCGCATCGCGAACGACACGCTCTACGGTTTGGCCGGCTACGTGTCGGCGGGCGACCGCGAACGTGGACGGGCCGTCGCACGCCGCATCCGGTCGGGTCAGGTGAACCTGAACGGCGCCCGTCCGGACTTCCGGGCGCCATTCGGCGGCTACAAGCAATCCGGCAACGGACGCGAGTGGGGCCGCCACGGACTCGAGGAGTTCCTCGAGGTAAAGGCGATCCTGGGCTATCACGAGGGGGCGAAGTGAGCACCATACTGTCCTCGACCTCGGCGCCGGCGGTGGACGAGGCGGTGGAGAACGCCGCGCCGACGGTGGACGAGGCGGTGGAGAACGCCGCGCCTGCGGTGGACGGGCCTATTCCGCACTTGATGGGTGGCCGGGCGCGGCCCGGTGCTTCGGGCCGGACGGCGCCGGTCTTCAATCCAGCCACGGGACGCCGGACGGGCGAAGTGGCGCTGGCGGGGGCGGCGGAGGTCGACGAGGCCGTCGCGACGGCTGCGACGGCGTTCGAGGAGTGGCGGCGGGTGAGCGTCGCGCGGCGTACGAAGCTCATGTTCGCGTACCGCAATCTGGTCGCGGCGAACGCCGAGGCGATCGCGAGGCGGCTCACGGCCGAGCACGGAAAGGTGCTGGCCGACGCGATGGGCGAGGTCGCCCGCGGGCTGGAGAACATCGAATACGCCTGCGGCCTCGCCGAACACCTCAAGGGGACGTACAACGAGCAGGCATCCTCAGGCGTCGACGTCTATTCCGTCCGGCGACCCCTCGGCGTCGTGGCCGGGATCACGCCGTTCAACTTCCCGGCCATGGTGCCGCTCTGGATGTTCCCGAACGCGGTGGCATGCGGGAACGCGTTCGTACTGAAACCGTCACCGCGCGATCCCAGCGCGGCCAACCTCATCGCGGAACTTTTCCACGAGGCCGGCTTCCCGGCGGGCGTCCTGAACGTCGTACACGGAGACCACGTGGCCGTGAACCGGCTGCTCGAGCACCCCGACGTTAGGGCCGTCAGCTTCGTGGGGTCGACGCCGGTCGCCCGGCACGTGTACGAGACCGCCAGCGCGCGAGGAAAGCGTGTGCAGGCGCTCGGCGGCGCCAAGAACCACATGGTCGTGCTGGCCGATGCGGACATCGACCTCGCTGCCGACTCCGCCGTCTCCGCCGCGTACGGATCGGCCGGCGAGCGGTGCATGGCGATCTCCGTCGCGGTCGCGGTCGGCGACAGCGCCGATCCGCTGGTGGACGCCATCCGCGCGCGCATGGAGAAGCTGCGCATCGGCCCCGGCGACGATCCCGCCTCCGAAATGGGCCCGCTCGTCACGGCCGAGCACCGCGACCGCGTCGCGGACTACGTGCGCCAGGGCGCCGAGGCCGGGGCGCGCATCGTCGTCGATGGTCGCGAAGCGCGCTTCGCGGGCGACGGCTTCTTCCTCGGCGTGACCCTCCTCGACGAGGTGACGCCCGACATGACCGTCTACCGGGACGAGATCTTCGGGCCGGTGCTCTGCGTCGTGCGCGTGGGGACGTACCAGGAGGCGGTCGACCTGTTACGGGACAATCCGTGGGGGAACGGGGCCGCGATCTTCACGCGCGACGGAGGCGCCGCGCGGCAGTTTCAGGAGGACGCCGACGCCGGCATGGTGGGCATCAACGTCCCGATTCCGGTTCCGGTCGGATATCACTCCTTCGGCGGGTGGAAGGCGTCGGCGTTCGGGGCGCACGCGATCTACGGCCCGGAGGGTGTCCACTTCTACACGAAACCGAAGGTGATGACGACGCGCTGGCCCGACTCCGCCGGCAGCCGCGTCGACCTGGAGTTCCCCACCAACCGATAGCTTCGAACGGAGGTCGTAGGAATCGCCGACCCTCAGGCACGTGTCTCGCTCTCGCGGTCCTTCTACTCGGTTCCACCGCCCCTCTTGCGGCGCAGGCCATCCGCGTCGGCGCCACGGTCAGCTACGGCGAGGACGCGGATTTCGGCATCGGGCCTCGAGTATCGCTCCCCGCGCCCGTCGGCGATATGCCCCATCGCTCCTCTCCTCAGAGGAGCCCCCGCCGAGCGCCTCACCTCTCTCGGCGCTGACGCGGGGGGTCTCGGCGCTGATGAGGGGGTCTCGCCACGGCTGAGGGTTCCGGAGATTCCGTAACTTCCGTAACATTCTCCAATGTCTGACACACGAGATCTGCGGCCGGGCGCGCGGAGAGTGAGCGCGACCGAAGCCGCGAAGAACCTTGGATCGATCCTCGCGGAGGTGCGCGAACGCGGCGCGGAGTACGTCGTGGAACATCGCGGGAAGGCGGTCGCGCAGGTGGGTCCGGCTCGCGAACCGGGCCCCACATTGGGCGAGTTCGCCCGGCTCGTCGCCGCGCGTTCCGGGCCGCGTTTGGATGAGGAGTGCCTACGCGCGATCGAGGAAGGCATCGCGATCTGGAATCGTGAGGAAGTGCCTGGGCGTTCGTGGGAACGCTGATCGACACCAGCGTTCTGGTCGCCGTCGAGCGAGGCCAGTTGGACGCCGGTTCGGTGATCGGTGCCGCCGCGGCGTTGGACGACCGGGTGGCCATGGCCGCAATCACGGCTTCGGAACTCCTGCAGGGGGTTGAAGCGGCTCGGGGAGTCAGGCGTATCGAAGCCGAGCGGGCCTTCAAGACGTGGCTTGCCGTGCTCCCCGTGATCCCGTTCGATCTTGACGTCGCGCGCGTCCACGCGATCCTGACCCACCAGCTTGGCCGGAAAGGGACGCCGATCGGCGCCCACGACCTCATCATCGCGGCCACGGCGGTCAGCGGCGGTTACCGGGTGGCGACGCGGGACCGCCGGAGCTTCAACCGGGTCGAGGGACTGGATATCGAGTACTGGTAGCCGACCGCACGCCGGTGGCCCGCTGCGACGTTCCCGCGGGAACGCGCCGCGGGTGGCGCGGAGGACGGTCGGTCAGCCTCCCGAGCCGCCGCCCCCGCCGGTCGCGTTCGCCGTCTCGAGATTGCCGCTGTCGTCCACCGCGCGGCTTAGGATCGAGACGTCTTCGCCCGCCGTGGCGGGATCGTACTCGTAGCTCCAGCTCGTGCGGCCACGGGCCGGGCGCCACGTCATGCCGCCGTCCAGCGACACTTCGACCGCCGCGACCACGCCGCCCCCGGCGTCCGAAGCCGTCCCGCTGATCGTCATCAGGCCACTCTCCGCATCGGGCCCGGAGGGTGCCGCGAAGGAAGAGGTCGGCGGGACGTCATCCGTTGAGGCCGTGGCCGGAGTCAGCTCCGACTGAATCGTGGCGGGCTGCACGCCCATGTCCGCAAACACGTTGAGCGTCGCCTGCTGCAACACCAGATCCGGACCGTTCGGATCGACGCCGACCCGCGTGTCCGCGCCGTTCTGACGCTCGGGGGGGACGCCGGTCTCGGTGTCATGGTTGGCGTCGAGGCCCCACGGCCACTGCAGCGTCCCCGAGTCGAAGACGAGTGCGCCGCTCTCGTGCCGGTACTGGACCGCGTGGTGTGTGGCCGACCCCGTCTCGCAGCCTCGACCTGGGTGGACGCAGTACAGCAGGTTGTCGATCGTCGTCGCGGAGAGTTGGAACAGCCCCGGCGGGCGGAACCCGTTGTCGATGTCCGAGTCCCACTCGTGGCCGAGGATCCCCTTGATCGAGACGTAGCGCTCACCGGGCCGGAGCCGCGCGACCTCCGTGTTGCGCCAGAACCGCAGATCGGCGAACTCGGCGTCGACGATGAGCGGGTCGTTCCGCCACGCGTTCACCGTGAACAGCGTCCCCGTGAGCGCGTTCTCCGGCCACGGACCCTCCTCGTTGATCGGGCGGTGGTCCCGGAACTGACCCGTCCATTCGACGGGATCGAGCCGCCGGTGGTCCTGCGTATCCTTGTACGTGACGAAGGTCCGGTACGGCTGCTCCGAGCCGTCGATGCTCGGCTCCCAGCGCACCTTCCAGAAGATATCGTTCGAGCCGAAGAAGCCGAGGTGTACGCCGGCCGCGAGGGCCGCCTCCACGTTGCGCCGCTGTTGGCCCGTCCAGTACTCGTCGTGTCCAACGGAGAGGAAGACCTTGTGTTCGAGCAGCTCGTCGCCACGCCGATCCGTGTCGACCCCGGACGTATAACTCACGTCGTAGCCGTTCCGCTCGAGCCAGCGGACCATCGGGTACTCGGAGTTGAACACCATGTTCACGGCGCGGTAGTGCCGCGTCTCGAAGGGCCGGTTGTAGCTCACCTTCGGCGCGCGAGGCGGTCCGCCGTGCAGCCGAAGTCGTTCCGGATTCAGGCGCCCGTACACGCTGTGGCCGCCATAGCGGTTGTAGGCCTGCCAGTTGAGGTCGGAGGTCTGGAAGAGCATGTCGGACTCGCCGTCATCGTCCCGCACGACGAAGTAGATGTGGCTGGCGCGTGCCTCACGCAGCGCGTTCCGCATCACGGCCCGAAAGCCCGGCGCCTCCCACAGCGAATCCTCCCCGGTCGGCGGGAGCGGCGTGGCCTCGAACTGGTCGTTCTTCACCCAGCCCTCGATCGGATCCTCGCGCACGAGCCTGGCGAAGTAGATGCCCGATGTCGCGTCCTCCGGCGCCTGCCACGAAGCCGACACCGCCCAGTTGCCGCAGTCGACGAGCGGCGCGGGCCATGTCTCCAGGCCGCCTCCTTCTGCCAGCACCGGAATCGGACCCCGGAGGCACTCCGGCTGGATCTGGGGCAGCGTCGCGGAAGGCTCGAACGAGTCCACGCGGCGCGCGCCCATGCCGCCGTAGTAGCCCATGCGGTAGATGTCGATCCGGTAGTCGTCCGAGTCCGTGTCGATCTTGAACTCGATCATCTCCCCTTGGGCGATCGCGATGTCCGTGCCGAAGCCCTGGATGCTGGGGTCTCCGTAGCCGTTGATGTCCCACTCCGTGGACGGGTGCCCCTCGAGGCAGTTCTCGGCCACGATCTCGTTGGCGGGCTCCGCGCAGTGGTCGGTGGCGGTCCCCGGCGGCTGGCAGGCGGCGACCAGACAGGCGGCGGTCCCCGCGACCCGAGCCGAGGAGCTAGGCGGGGGGCAGGTGGTGCCGAGGGGGGCGGACGGATGGATCATGGCGGCATCTCCCGGCCAAAGTCATGGGGGTGCGCGCGTCCGAGCGGCGTGGGACGCGCCTGCAAACGTATGCTCGGCCCCCCGCCTCCGGCACGCCCCCGCAACCCAACTTGCGAGGCCGGCGGGGTGCGGGGTAGGGTGCGCATCAGTTGGTGCGTGGCGCAGCGAGGCCGAATAGAGCACCGCACGGCATGGCACAAGACGGGCTCCGCCCCGCGACCGGGGGCGGTGCCCTCATTCTGGATCCCGGCACGCGACGAATCACGCACTTGGCCGCCGAATGGATCTCGCTGGAGACGACGCAGAGCGGTGCAATACCCCCCTCAACTTTGTTCCACTCGTCGCCGGCCGAGGATTCGTGGTCGGCGGGTGGGGGCACTGGTGGTGGCCGACGACGGCTGGCGGGAAGCCGTTGCCAACCCGGTGCCGCTCGTACCGATCAATGCTAATCGATACGGCGACACGGTCGTCGAGGTGGTCGACCCCGCCACGGGGGCGTTGTTGGCACGGTCCGTGTTGGATGATTGGTTGTGGTGGACCGGAGACGGCGAGTACCTCTACGCGGCCCGCGACGAGGGCTTGGTCTCGAAGGCCGCGCTGTTCACCGCGCGCTTGGAGGGCGAGGGCTGCCCCTAACCGGCCCGATCGCCAGCGACTCCGAGTAGACGCGGCCGAAGCGGTCGGTGGCCTCCACGCGCACCTCCGCCACGCCCGGGTCGACGCGCGCGTAGAACATGTGGTTCGTGATGCGGGGCTCGACCCACGGCCGGTGCGCGGGAAGGTCGTCGCCGGAGTGAAGCTCGACGCTCAGGGGATCGCGTCCCGGCCGGCGGGCCATGACGCCGCGGGGGTCGCCGTCGGCGAACCAGCGCACGGTCCACTCGGGGTCCCAGTCCCACACGTTCGCCACGACTTCGTCCGGTGCGGCGGGGTCGGCCCCCGGCCCGTAGAGCCGCATCTGGTGGGCCGCGTCGAACCCCGTGGACTTGTAGCGCCACGAGATCTCCTCGCCCTCCGCCTCGTACACGCAGTATCCGTTCGGTGCCCCGTCGTGGCAGATGGGACCGCTCCACCAGGCGCCGCAGATCGCGCCGGCCACATGTTCGTGCGTCCCGCTCTCGAATACGTGCTCCAGCTCGTGCGTGTGGCCGGTGAGGATGTGGGCGCGGAAGGGTTCGAGCAGCCGGTACAGTGCCTCCCGGTTCATGACCGCGGCGGGCGGATCCGGTGAGCGCCGTCCCTGCCGCGCGTGATAGCTGCCGAGAACGGGGATATGCGTGGCCACGACGACGGGCGCCCCGGGTTCGACGCGTTCGAGATCCGCCCGCAGCCAAGTCAGGGCATCGGCATCGAGATAGCCGAGGTATCCGCTCCCGTGCCAGAACACGTCGTCGAGGACCACGTAGTGTACGGCTCCGCGGTCGAACGAGTAGTAGCGGGGGCCGAAGTGGCGGGAGAAGGTGTCCGTCGAGCCCTCATCGGTGCGGCTCTCCATGTCGAGGTCGTGGTTCCCGACCACTTGGAAGAACGGGACCCCGATACGCCGCACCCCCCGCTCGTACTCGGGATACAACTCGAGGTTGTCGAACATGATGTCGCCATCGGCGACGCCGACGACGGGTACATCTCCGAGTTCCCGCACGGTGTCCCGAAGGTCCGGCACCGCGCGCTCGTGGAACCAGCCCATCTCCTCCGCGGTCTCGGTCTGGATGTCGCCCAGGAGTAGGACGGCGTGACGCTCGTCGGACCCCGACAGCAGCGTGAGGTCGAAGGCGACGGACATCTCGCTGCGCTCAGGGTCGATCCGCTCGTAGAAGCGCGCCGTGCCGGGCGCGTTCTTCGGGATCTCGTATCCGGCCGGGACCCGAACCCAGACGAAGCCCCGGTCGGACGAGGTCACGAGTTCAAACTGGCCATCCGCGTCGGAATCGACGACTTGGAGTCCATCGGAGACCGCGACGCGCCCCACGCCCCTCCCCCGGGTCCGGACCATCCCTCGAATTCGTACAGGGCGCGCCATCCCGGTGTGAGCCGGGATGGGGTCGTAGGGGGCGGCCAGGAGACGGTCGCCCAACGCCGCCGCTCCGCCGACGGCGAGCGCTCCGCTCCTCAGAAACGTTCGCCGGCTCAGCGTTCCGGCGGGTGCCTCGAAGTTCGTCGGGGGATGGATCTTGCCGTCTCGCATTGCGTTCTCACCTCCGGTCCGTCACCGCGTAGCAGCTCGCGCCCGCCGCACCTCCCGCTCGGTAATCGCGAAGCCCACAGCTGGCGATTCCTCCAGCGTCCGGGCGATGTCGCCGGGGGTCAGCCCGAGTGCTTCCAGCCGCGCGTGGTCGAGCCACATCTGGTTCTCGGACCCTTCGTAATACGCGACCACGCCCGGCCCGCCGGGATCCACACGCTCGTTCAGCCATGCCGTCACGTCGTCGTACGTGAGCCACAGGTCGTCGTACGGCGGAGCATCCGGCATGCCGTGGTCCGCCGTCGCGATCAGGGCCAGCCCGCCCGGCCCCGCCTTCGCCTCGAGCGCCGCAACGATCCGGCCCAGCCCACCATCAAGTTCCGCCAGCGTCGCATCCATCTCGGGCGAGAAGGGACCGTACTTGTGGGACACGTAGTCCGGGCTCTTCAGGTTGGCGAGGAAGAGGTCGGCGATGTCGTCCTCGCCGAAGGCGCTCCCCTCGATGAGAGCGACCGCCGCCTCGCCCTCGAAGGCGGCGAAGTGCGCGGAGCGCCTCGCCTCGCCGAAACCGTCGAGTTCATGGCCCAGCCAAAGACGGCCGGCGGCGTCGAGTCGGGGGCCGAAACGGAGTTCCGCGACGGCGGGCGGGAGGTGGTAGCAGTCCTCGTTCGCGCGCCACGTACCGCTTCCGGGGTCGTAGTACGCCATCCACGGCGGATAGCCGCCCACGATGCACGCCCCGTGGCCCGCGAGCGCCACCGCCGGGTAGTCCGTCCCCGCCTGCACCACGATCTCGGCGCGGCCCCGGGTGGCGACGCTCCAACGGTCCGCGAAGGTGAGCGCCATGAGGTTGTGGGGTGCGGCTCCCTCGTAGGCCAGCTTCGACTCACCGGTCCGGCGGTCGTAGAGCCCGTTGCCGACGATCCCGTGAATCGCGGGGTCCGTGGCCGTCGCAATCGTCGAGTGCGCGGCGGAGGTGTTGGTGGGCAGGTAGTCGATCCTGGCATTGGCGAAGCGGGCGCTCTCCTCGGCGAGCCGGCTCAGGTTGGGGAGATAATCGGCCTTCCGTTCCAAGTAATCGGAGCGCAGCGCGTCCAGAACGAGCACGGCGACGAGCCCCGGTCGTCCGGCGTCCTCCCCGTTCGCGAACGCCTCCCGCAGCGGCCGTCCCGTCGCCCCGGACCAGGGCGGAAGCCCGAGTAGCTCGGTCACGGTCGCGCCGACGTCTTGGTGGGAAGCCGGCGCGTCGTAGACGCCCGGCCGGAAGGTGCCGGGGCCGTGGAGCAGCAACGGCACGTCGCTGTCGTGCGGCCACGGGCCTCCGTGCATATAACGGTTGCTCTCGCTCCGGTAGGTGATGATCGCCCGCGAGCCGGGGATCACCGCAATGTCGCCGACGCGGCCCGGGAACCAGCCCCGGGCCAGCGCCTCGACGACCTGCTCGCGGCCGATGTCGGGACGTCCACCGGCTCCGCCGCTCGCGCCTGCGGACGATGGGGAGGGCCCGCCGCCGCAGCCGCCGAGGACGACTGATCCGGCCAGCCCAACCGCTCCGACGCCGACCCGCCTCAAGGCGCTGGCCGCAACAAGTCCGAACGCCGTCCCCGTCAGCTGAAGTCGCGGCCCAGGATGACGGCGACGATGATCGCGCCCACCGCGATGGGCGCCACCCAGCGGATGAAGAAGCGCCACGCCCCGTAGTGGAACCAGCGCGGCTCCGTGCCGTCCACGAGTTCCCGCTCCGTCGCGTTCCGGGTCATGAACCAGCCCGCGGCAAGCGTGATCGAAAACCCGCCGATCGGCAGCATCCAGTTGGAGACGAAGTGGTCGGCGGTGGAGAACCAACCGGCCTTGCCCGCGAAGATCTCCAGTGTGGAGAGGAACGGCGTGCCCGTGAAGGAGAGCGCGGCGAAGATCGTGAACACGAAGATCGCTCCCCCGCAAAGGACGGTCGCCTTGTGCCGGCCGATGCCGTGCTCATCGATGACGTAGCTCGATACGACCTCGAGGAGGGAGATCGTCGAAGTCAGCGCCGCGAGCGCGACGAGCACGTAGAAGAGCGGCCCCAGCACGACGCCGAACGGCACCGCCGTGTAGAACAGCTCCGGCAGCGAGATGAAGAGCATACCCACCGGCGAGCCGCTAACCTGATCGCTCATCCCCGCCACCGAAAAGATGACGGAGAACATGATCACCGTCGCCACGAGCGCGATCAGCGTGTCGAGCGCCACGATCGCCCCCGACGCCTTCACGATCGACTGCTTGCGCGAGATGTAGGAGCCGTAGGTGATCATCGCCCCCATCCCGAGGGAGAGGGTGAAGAAGGAGTGGCCCAGGGCCTCGAGGACGCCGCTCATCTCCAGCTCCCCGAAGTTGGCGCGGAAGATGAAGCTCAGTGCCTCGCCCGATCCGCTCATCCCGAGCGCGCTCACGAGCAGCAGCAGCAGGATGCCGAACAAAATCGGAAGGAAGATGCGCGCGATGCGCTCGATCCCCCTGCTCACGCCGAAGTAGACGACCGCGATCGTCCCGATGCTGAAGCCGAGCGAGAGCGCGAGCTGGAGACCGGCGTTCCCCACCTGCTCGTTGAACAGGTCACCGGCCGCCATCCCGGCGGGATAGCCACCGAACGTCCAGCCGATGGACTGGGCGAAGTAGTACAGCGACCAGCCCGCGATGACCGTGTAGTAGCTGAGGAGGATGAACCCGGCGAGCACCCCCCAGCCGCCGACGATCCCCCACCACGGTCCGGCCGCCTCCTTGAGGGCTCCGACCGCGCTCTTCTGGCTCCTGCGCCCGATGAGCAGTTCCGCCATCATGATCGGCAGGCCGACGGCGAGGATGCACACCAGGTAGACGAGAACGAAGGCGCCCCCCTCGTTCTCCCAGGTGATGAACGGGAACTTCCACAGATTGCCGAGGCCGATCGCGCTGCCGGTCGCGGCGAGCACGAGACCGAGGTTGGAACTCCAGTTGTCGCGGGGTTGGCTCATGGGACATTCCGGGTCGGGCGTTATCGCGGCAGGGGCCTCCACCCCCGCATGAGTTCAACGATCCATAGTATCCCGTCGTCACAAGAGGCCACCAGACACACGTCGGCGTCGCCCGAGCAGGACCTCCAGCTTGTCCAACACTTCGCCCAGCACCGAAGTCGACGTTCTAGCCGCGAAGGCCGCCCGCCGGACCCGCCAGTCAAGCCTCTTGATTAGATCCGCAAGGATCACGCCCATTACGCGACCTGTGGCGGGGAGCGCAACTTCAAAGGGGTAGCCTTTTTCCTTCGACGTAATCGGACAAACGAGAGCCAGGTCGGCCTTCCGGTTGTAGGCGCGAGGGCTGAGGACGAGCGCGGGACGCCGCCCCGCCTGCTCGTGGCCGGCTCGCGGGCCGAAAGCCAGCCATACGACATCGCCGCCGTCCGGGACGTGAGGATCCTCTACCACACCTCCTCGCCCACGGCTGGTCCGGTCCCCACCTCTGTCGACAGGTTCGATGCGTCAACCGGGCGAACTCTTCGACCGACGGATCGCCGGACGCTGATGGACAAGCGCGGCGAGGCCTCCCGGGCCCGGCGCGCCCGTCGCCGCTCTCGCGGTTGACGTCAGGCACTTCTGCGCCGACTGTCGGGCTGTTCACACGTGCCGGCCCTGAAGCCTGCCGGACTTGGATCCCGCGCTGGGGGGCGACCATCGATCCGTTTGGAGCCTGACGCGTGCCGCTGAACGTAGTTCGAGCGCCCACCGCGACGGCGCTGTGGGCGGCGTGCGCCGAGCGGTTTCTGGCGGAGGCCGCCTCACCGGCCGAGGCGGGCGCGGGAGCGGCCGCGTGGATCTGGCTCAACCACCGGAACCTGCGGGATCTCCTGTTCGAGGCGGCGTACGAACGCGGCGTCGCCGGGTGGCTCGATCCTCCCGTCACGCTGTTCGGGGAGCTGACCGACCGCTTCGGAATCCGCGACAAACCCGTTGGCCTCCTCACGCGCCGCCGGCTGGTGAGCCGGCACGCAGCGCGGCTGGGACGGCGGATCTTGGAGCGGGAGCCCGGCCGCGGAGACGGTGTCATCCGCGGACACATGCTCGACCGGCTGTTCGGCGACCTGCTGCCGGAGGGCATCCCGCCGGACGAGTTGGAGAGAGCCCTGGCCCGGCTGGGGGGGGACGACTTCGCCCGCCGACGCAATGCGTGGGCGGTGGCGGTCTACCGCGCGTACGTCGATTCGCTCGAGAAGCGGAGATGGCTAGACCGGCGCTCGGTAAACGCCCGCATCGCGGAGCGGATCGAAGCGGGAGGACTGGCGGCGGCGACCGGCGGTGCGCGGGAGCTGCACGTGTACGGCATCACGAGCCCTCGCACGCGGCAGCGCATGCTCGAGGCTCTCTCGCGGCAGGAGGAGGTGGAGGTCCACCTCTACCTCCCGCTGGAATCCGAACCGGATCCGTTCTTCGATGCGCTGGCCGAACGGACGGAGGTGATCGGGAGCGCCGCGGACCGTGGCGACGAGGGGGAGGCTGGGCCGCCGACCGTGCAGCCGGTGCCGCCGACCGTGCAGCCCGTGCCGCCGACCGTGCAGCCCGTGCCGGACGCCGCGCGCGAGATGGCCTGGGTGGCGCGGCAGGTCAAGGAGATTCTCGCGGCGGGTAGCGCGGAACCGCACCGGATCGCCGTCGTTGCGAAGTCGGGCCACGACAACACGCACCGCGCGTACCGGTCGCTGCGGCGGGCGGGCGTCTCCGCCACGGCCCGGATCCGGACGCCGCTGGACGAGGTTCCGGCCCTCAGGGCTCTCCTCCTCATCCTGCGGGGAGCGGGCCGGAACTGGGACTACCGGTCGCTGCGGGCCGTGCTCGCGCACCCCTACTTCGACACGCGCGTCGATCTTCGGGGCATCGACGCCATCGCGGCGCTCCGCCGCGTGCAGGGACTCGATGCGTGGAGCGAGAATCTCGAGCGACTCCGCGCACTCGTGGAGGACAAGGCGCGCGAGATCCGAGGCCGCGGGCTCTTCGCGGATCGCGTCGAGAAGGACATCGAGGCCTTCGCGGCGATCCGAGACGTACTCGAACCGCTGGGCGAGGCTCGCCCCGAAGCGGACTGGATCGACGCGACGCTCGCGCTCCTCCGAAAAGACCGCGGCGTGTTCCGGCTGAGGCGCCGGGTCTGCGAGCCCGTGGAGCAACGGTGGGAGGTTGTGCGCTCCGACCAGCGAGGGATCCTCCACCTCGAACGACTCCTGCGCGAGTGGCGGAACCTCGACCACGCCGACGACCCACTCTTGCCGGCGGCGTGGCACGCGCTTCTCGGGAAACTCCTGCAGGCGAACGAACTCATCCTCTCCACGCCGGGGCAGAAGGGCGTCCAGGTCCTGGAGGCCCACGACGCCGCGCTCTTTCCCTTCGCCCACACGTTCGTCGTGCATGCGAACGACGGCGAGTTTCCGCGCACGGCCGGCTCCACGGGCGTGTTCACCGACGGGGAGCGCCTCCGCCTCGCCGCGCTGGGCCTCCCCGTCGGGCACCGGGACGAGACGCTCCGACGCGAGCGGGCGCTGTGGCGTGCCGTCACGCAGCAGGCGGGTCCGGTGTGGATCAGCTACCGTACCACCGATCCCGGGGGTCGGCCGCTCCTACCGTCCCTCATGGTCCCTCCGCACGAGGACGCCGCCGAGCTTCCCAGAGTCCGCCGCCCCTCGGCTGACGTGGAGCCCGTGACGCCGGCCGAGGCGGACCGGCGCGCCGCCTTCTCCCTTTACCGGACCCTCGGACGCTCCGGCTCAGAGGCGCGACCGCGCATCGCCCCCGCCCGCCCCGCCCGCATCGCCCGCGCGATCGTGGCGGCCGCGGCCGAGACCCATCGCGGCCCCGGACTCGACCGCTACCCCGGATTCCTCGTCCCCGCGCCTCCATCGAGCGACGTCAATGTCGTGCATCCCGCTCTTCGGCCGAACCCGTGGAACGGTTACCTGCGCGACCCCGGCGT
Source organism: Candidatus Palauibacter poriticola (assembly GCA_012270965.1). Lineage (GTDB taxonomy): Bacteria > Gemmatimonadota > Gemmatimonadetes > Palauibacterales > Palauibacteraceae > Palauibacter > Palauibacter poriticola. Next base: position 7,218 of record JAAXHJ010000054.1, on the reverse strand, counting down.
GCTGCGGCGGCTGGAGCGCCGCTTCGACGACGACCACCCGTGGTCCGCCGGCCAACTGGAGGCCTACGCGAGGGCCCCCTTCACCTTCCTCATCGAGCGCGTGCTCTGGCTGAAAGGCGTGGAGGAGGCCGAGGAGGAGACGACGCCGCTCGTGTTCGGAAGCGTGGCGCACGAGATCCTCGAGCGGTTCTACGCCGAGTTCATGGACCGTCTCCCCCTTTCCCTCACGGGGTCCGCCGAGATCCGCCTCGCGGAGATCTCCGAGGAGGTCTGCGCCGAACGCGTGGAGAAGGGGGAGTGGCTCGGGGTCGCCGCTCTCTGGGAGCAGACACGCCAAGGGATCGTGACGGGAGTGCGCGACTACGTTGCCTGGGAACTCGAATACATGGCGGGACAAGGCGAACGCCCGGTCCATACCGAGTTGCGCTTCGGTTGGGACGATGAGCGAACGTTCGTAGAGGGCGAGGACGTATGGGGACGGATGTCGCGCGTGAGCCTGCGCGGCAGCATCGACCGGGTGGATCGAGTGGGGGTGGGGTCCGGCGTTCACCATGTGCTGGATTACAAGAGCAGCTGGACCCCGGGCGCGCCGAGCTTCGACGACGCGACCTCCCTGCAGGGCGTTCTCTACGCGCGGGTGATGGCCGACCGCGGCTACGAGATGGGCTCGAGCCGTTATCGGGCGATCAAGAAACCGGGTAATCCGCAGAATGGGGGCACGGTCGCCTTCGGTTCGGAGAGGTACGAGCGGGCCCTGTCGCTCGCGCTCACGATCCCAGCGCGCGTGCGGAGCGGCTGCTTCGAAGCCGTCGCGTCGCGGAAGGGAAACTGGAAGCCGTGGGATCCGGGTCTCGCGATCCGCCGCAACCACGCCCGGCTCACCGAGGGCCACCGCTTCGCCGATTTCGGCGACCGCTTTGGGGACCACCCCCGGGACTACGGGGAGGGTGCCGGTGGCTGAGATCCGGTGGACTACGGAGCAGGTGCGCGCGATTAGGTCGGAGGACGACACGCTGCTCGTCGCCAACGCCGGCACGGGCAAGACGACCACCGTGGTCGGCAAGATCATGTGGCGGCTCGGGATCCCCTTCGGCGTGAACGAGGAGACGGGGGAACCGCTCGCACCGCCCGCGGTCTCCTGCCGACTGGACGAGATCGCCGCCATCACGTTCACGGAGAAGGCCGCCTACGACCTCAAGCGGCAGCTCCGGAAGCGGATCGAAGCCTCGCGGCGCGCGGACGAACTGCGTTGGGAGATCGACCGCGCCTCGGTCGGCACCATCCACTCCTTCTGTGGCGAGCTGCTCCGCGAACACGCCCTGCGCCTGGGGATCGACCCCACCTTCGAGATCCTCGATGAGGACGAGGCGTGGGCCGAGCAGGACGAACTCATCAAGACGCTCCTGCTCGACAGGCTCGAAGCGCAGGATCCCGCGGCCCAGGCGATCCTGCGGCGGTGGAAGCTCGCGGGCCGGCAGAACGTCCGGGGCGCGATCGACCACGTCCGGGAGGTCCTCCGCGACCTGAGGTGGCGCGACCGGCGGTACGCGAAATGGCTCCGGACCGCCGCGCCGCCGGCGAGCGACGGCACGCTCGACCTGTTTGCGTCCCGAAGCGCCGGCCTCGACCTGCCGTCGGTGAAACGCCTGTGTCCGGAGAGCGACGAGAAGGACGATGAGGCCCTCGCGATCTGTTCGGAACTCGTCGAAGTGGCGCTCGAGGCCCGCGTGCGCTGGAACGCCTGGCTCGAGGAAGAGAACCGGCGCGACTTCGACAGCCTCGTCCTGGGGGCGGCCGATCTCCTGCTCGGCCCCGCGGGCCCCGCCGCGCTCGCGGCGATACGGGATCGCTATCGGATCCTCATCATCGACGAGTTCCAGGACACCGACTTCACGCAGCGCGACATCGCCTTCGCCATCGGACGCGGCGTGGATCGTCCCCAACTTTTTCTCGTCGGCGATCCGAAGCAGAGCATCTACCGCTTCCGCGGCGCCGACATCTCGGTGTGGAACGCCGTCGCCGATGACTTTGGCGAGAAGGGCGACATCCTCGACCTCCCGCGCAACTTTCGCAGCGCCCCTCCAATCGTCGACTTCGTGAACATCGTCGGACGCGTCTCCATGGACGAGACGGGAGTCGCGCTCGCCGAGGAAGGGTTGCCGAGTCGAATCGACTACGCCGACCTCGTGGCGGGCGTCGACGATCATGAGGAGGCCGGCGTCGAGTGGATCCGAGTGCGGGGGAAGAAGGCGGCCGAGCGCCGCGAATCCGCGGCCGCCCGCATCGCCTCCCGGATCCTCGCCTCGGTGGGCCGCGACGCCATCCGCGATCCCGACACGGGCGAGCTTCGTCCGCTCGCCTTCCGCGACATCGCCCTCCTCTACCGCGCCCGCACCGGGCTCGAGCATTTCGAGACGGCGCTCAAGCGCCACGGCATCCCCTACTTCGTCGCCGGCATGATGCACCTTGGGGAACGCCAGGAGGTCTTGGATGTCCTCAACGCGCTTCGGGTGCTCGCGAACGAACGCGACGACCTGCGGGCCTTCGGCTACCTCCGGTCGCCCTTCGTGGGTCTCCGGGATGAGACGATCGCCCGCATCCGCCTGCTCCAGCGCGGTGGGCCGCTCCTGCGCCAGGCGAAGGGGTTCCTGGACGAGGAGGAATGGCCGGCGGCCCCCGATCATCCGCGACTGGCCGGTATCGAGCGCCGCGCGCTTGAGGATGGGCTCTCGGTCCTCGATGACCTGCGCCAGCTCGCGCCGCGGCTCGCCCTCGACGAAGTCATCGAGGAGCTGTTCGAACGCACCGGATACCGTCTGCACGTGCTCCTCATGGAGGGTGCGGAGGAGGTCCTCGCCAACCTACAGAGTCTCATCCACTTCGCGGAGTCTCATCGCGCGCGCGACCTCTCCACCTTTTTCGAGGTGTGGGATCGCTCGACGAGCCGTGACGTTGGTCTTCCACAGGCGCCGCTCTATTCGAAGGAGGACGACGTCGTCACCCTCTCGACGATCCACCAGGCGAAGGGACTCGAGTGGCCGGTCGTCTTCCTGGTCGGTGTCGACCGGCCGCTCTGGGGCCCGCGTGCGAACGAGTACTGGTCCGATCCCGAACTCGGACCCCTCTTCTGCCTCAAGGCAGCCGACCGGGGAGCGCGCGGCGACCGGATTGTGCTCCGCGAAGGACTCGAGGCGAGGGCGGAGGAGGCGCGTCTCCTGTACGTGGCTGCGACGCGGGCCCGCGACCGCCTGATCATCGTCGGCCGGCCGGACGGAAAGAAAGGGTACGACCAATGGCTCGCCCGCGGCGGGGCCAAGGCGCGGAGCCATGTGGGCACGCCGGCCGCCCCGCGCACGAGCCGCCCGCCGACCTTGGATTGGCTGGACCGGTACGAGGTGGCGACGCCGCCGGCGTTCATCCACACGCTCCCGGAGTTGCCGCTGCGCTGGACCCGCTCGGCGACCGAACTCACGGTCCTGGAAGCGGATCCGGAAGAATGGGAGCGCCGTTACCAGTACGGCGTCCTCGCCCCCTGGCACTTCGCGCCCGAGAGCTCGGCGGAGGAGGTGGGACTCCCGGCGCTGGTTCGGGGGCAGATCATCCACGGTGCGCTCGAACGGCTGGAGGCGGAAGCGGAGATCGCCCGCGTCGTGGAAGAGACCATCGGTTCGCTGGAAGAGCCCGAACTCGAGGCCATGCTCCGTCCGGGAAGCGAATACCGCAGGCAACTGGAAGAGGAGATCCGCCGCGTGGCCGCGAGCGAGGAGTGGGCCTGGTACACGGCGGGCGAACTCGGCCGCGACTACTGGAAGGAACTCACCTTTACCCACCTCTTGGGCGCGCGGGACTGGCGGTTCGGCGCGTTCGACCTGTACCGGCGTCTCGCCGGCCCCGGCCCGGCGCCTTCCCACCTGGCCGGCACCATGGATCTGCGAGAGGAGATGGACGCCTTGGTCATCGACTTCAAGACGCACGGCATCACAGCCGCGCAGGCGCCGCGCGTGGCCCGCGGCTACCGGATCCAAGCCGACGTGTACCGAGCGGCGGCTTCGAGCTTGGCCGGCCCGGTCGCCGTGGGCCTGCACTTCACGGGCCCCAACGCGGTCGTCCCCATGCCGGAGAAACCGCCCCGCCCCTGACCCGGTGAAGATGCTTCGCGCCTCCCGCCCATCCGGGAAGAGATGTGCAGGATCGTGAAGATATGTCGACGCTTTCGGTCAGTTGTGAACGGTTATCTGCGATCTTGGCTGAGAGTTACGGAGTTCTTGCGCCACATCTAACTGCCCGGTGCGAGGCGATTCTGCCCGCTGGTCCAGCGGACCCCCCAGCTCGAGCGCCATGTGGACATGCGCCTGGGGCAGCAAGCTCGGGAGGCGAGGACGGACGCACCCGGACATCGTCGTCGCGCCGCGGCCCTTTTGCTCCTCGAAGACAGCCAGGCGTCGTTTCAGATCGAGGGTGAGCGGCCGACCCGGAATCGAAGACTTCGCTGGGGTCGGGCAATCGGCGACGCAGGTCAGCGCGACCTTGATGTCGATGAGCTGGAACGCCTGCAGGCGGTGGTGATCGGCGACCCGAGATTCGCAAGCCTCGGACTCCGAACCGAGAGCGGGTGGGGGGCGAGCGGGACCGGTGGACCCGGAAGCCGATCCCGGAACACATCGGTGCGCGCCCGGACGACCTTGCGGATCTGATGCGGCACCGCGGACAAGCCTCGTTCGGTACGAAGGCGGTGTGGCCCCGGCGGGCATCCGCCATCCCGGCGCGCGGGAAACCGTCGAGCACTGGGCTGCTCGCGCGGGGTGCGGCATGAAGGCCGAGAGTCTGTCGCCCGTGTATCTGGAGCAGCAACTGACGGGTGCCGAAACCACTCGGCTCCGATACCCTGCCTGCGCTGGCGGAGTCCGCGTTGAACGGTGGACGGTTCAGGACGGCGCGGGTGTTCGCCGCGGAATTCACTTGGCTGTAACCTCACGACGCGCGAGCGCCGTCGTCCTTCTCCCCTAGAGAGGCTGAATGAAGCTGAGAAAACGGCTTTCCGCCGGACGGCTCGCCGTCGTCCTCCTTCTGGCAGTGCCAGCGGCCGCGGCCGGACAGACGGAGTTCCAGCTACAGCTCGGCAAGCTGGCGAATCCGTTCGCGGACACGGGGCACGGCACCGTCGTCGTCACCTTCCAGAACGCCGCGCAGTGGTCGTGGGGCGACCATTTCATGTTCTTCGACTACACGGCGGACGGAGGGAGCGACGGCTTCAACGAGAAGGATCTGTACGGGGAGTGGTATCCCTCGCTGAGTCTGGGGAAGATCAGCGGGAGCCGAGTGAGCATCGGCGCGATCCGCGACTTCGCCCTGCTGGGCGGCGTGAACTACGGCGCACAGGCGAAGGCGCTCAAGTACACGCCCGGGTTCCGGGCATCGTGGGGCATCCCGGGATTCACTTTCCTCAACACGGACTTCGCCCGGATGGTGGACGCTTCGAGCGGGGTCGACAACGGCGGCGCGCCGGCGACGGGCAACGGCTGGATGTTCGACGTGAACTGGCTGGCGGCGTGGGAGATGCTGGGCCAAACCTTCACCTTTACCGGCCATGCCGAGTACATCAGCGCCGTGACGGATGAATTCGGCGACGAGGTGCGCGGGTGGATCCTCGCTCAGCCGCAGCTTACGCTGGATCTCGGCCGATTGCTCGGCGGTGGCGGTGGCCGGCTCATGAGCGGCATCGAATACCAGTACTGGCGAAACAAGCTGGGGACGGAGGTGACGGAGAGCGTGGTGCAGTTCCTCGTCGTCTGGCGCCTATGAACGCGGCGCCGGTTTGTCGGATCTGGAGCCTGCTGGCCGCGAGTGGCCTGACCGCGGGCCTGCCGGGCTCGGGTTACGTTGCGGGCGGTCCCGGTCCGCTCTCGGCCCAAACGCCTTGTTTTCGCAACCCACCGCCCGCGCAGGGAGCCCCGACATTGTCCGAAACGCCGTCCATCCCGACCGCCACGCCCGCCGCCCGGCACGTCGCCGGAACCGCCAAGGGGTCGCGGGCCAGCGTCCGGGCCAGCCTCAACCGGGCCGCCCGAGCCCTCGCCGGACACGACGCGGACGGGGAGCGCGTCCCATGGCACACCCGTCCCCCCGACACGCTGGCCGCCATGCGGGCCGCCCTCGCCGACCGGGCGGACCTACCAACGGACCACCCGGACCGCCTCGCGGTCGCCAGCGTGAACGCCTCGCTCGCCGCCGTCCGGGGAGCCGTCCGGGCCGCTTGGCTGGCCGGGGACATGGAGCGGGACGCGCTCGAACGGGCCACCGCCGCACTGCGCCGCGTCCCCGGATCGAGCGCCCCCGGCCGGGCGCTCTCCCCCGCGCAGGTCGGAAGGCTGTTCCGGGCCGCCGCCGCCGGACGCAACCCGGCCAGCGCGGCCCGCGACGCCGCCCTACTGGCGATGCTGTTCGGACTCGGGTTGCGCCGCGCGGAGGCCGCCGCCGCGACGATGGAAGACCTTGACGCGGAGGCGGGGACGCTGCGGGTTCGGGGGAAGGGTCGCCGCGAGCGGTTGGCGCACCTCGCCGGCGGGACGGTTCGCGCCCTCGCGGACTGGACCGCCGTCCGGGGGGCAAAGCCGGGGCCGATCCTCGCGCCCGTCACCAAGGGGGGGGAGCCGCTTTCGGGCCGGGGAATGAGCGGGCAGGCCGTCGCCGCCCGCGTCCGAACGCTGGCCGCCCGCGCCGGACTCAGGGAGCATCGGCCCCCACGTCCTGCGCCGCTCGTTCGCGACCCAGCTACTCGCGGGGGGAAACGACCTCGCCGCCGTCGCCGACTGCATGGGCCACGCCTCGACGGACACCACGCGCATATACGACCGCCGGGGAGAGGCCGCCAAGGCCGCCGCCGTCGCGACGCTCGCCGTCCCCTACGCCGCTCCCCGGTAGGCCGGGGGGGGGAACACTGAAAGAACCTACCCACACGCGCCGTGTCCGTTTTTTCGGGAACGCGGACCATGACGGAGCCCCGGACGGGCCCGCCCGCCGTGAGCATCGTACGGCCCGCCGTAGGCACGCCCGACATCGCGCATCGTGCGACGGAAACGCGGGTTGCCGGACGGACGGCCCGCCGAGCGGTTTCCCCCCCGGCTAGCCCCCCCTCCCGGACCCCGCCGACACCGCCCCGCCCGTTTCGACCTACGCAACCGGGGAGTTTCGGGGCCGTAAGTCTTTACAGAACACCAC